>CANFNV010000001.1 GCA_947448525.1 Flavobacteriaceae bacterium
AAAGTTGATGAAACCGCAGGTACGGTAGCAGTTAATGCTAATGTTTTAGCAGTAGCCGATGAACCAACACCATTTTTAGCTTTGACACTTATTGAACAAGGTCCAGAAACGCCCTCAAAATTTACAGATATTATTCTATCTGTTGCAGAGTTGCCTGAAACAACATTAACTCCAGTTGGCAATGTCCATTCATAAGAAGTTGCTAATGCAGAAACTCCAGCTGTCAATGTAAATGCTGTACTTGTTCCTGCATATTTACTAATATTTGTAATTGCTGTAGCTGAAACTCCATCAGTCATAACTAATGTAGTTGGTACAGCAGGCAAAGCTTTTGTAAGTGCTAATGATTTAGCTACACTATTACATCCATTTAAATTTACCGATTGAACTGTTATAGATCCAATAGTTCCTGCGCCTGAAGCTACATTGTTAAAGTCAACAACAACACTTGAAGTACCTTGACCAGAAACAATATTTACACCTGTTGGAACAGTCCATAAATAAGAAGCAGCACCAACGACATCAGCTGTAGAATAAGTAGCTGTTGTTGTTGTTCCAACTAAAGCACCTTGAGCAGCAGTACCTGTTAATGTAGTAGGAGTGGTTGGTAAAGCAAGTACATTAACTGTAATTTTTGCTTTTGCACTTTCAGTACCATTTGAATAAACTTCAGAAACAGCATAAACTTTAGAAGGGGAAGCAACAGTTGTTGTAGCAGGACTTGGAGCACCAGTAGTAATAAGTGTATATGTTGGAACTGCAGTAGTACCTCCAACAGTAAACCATTTTAAAGTATTACCAGCATGAACTGAAGCTGTTAATGGAGTTGCAGTTGCACCTTTACATAAATTCACTACAGCTGTTACCGTTGGGGCAACAACAGTAGGAGTAGGTTTTGTAAAGTAAATATTGTCAAGATAAACAACACTTCCTGAAGGAGAACCAACAAGTTTAAATTGTTGAACAGCAGTTAAGGCAAGTGTATTGTATGATGACATTGGAATATTAACAGAATTCCATCCATTTTGAGTTAGAGAAACTGAAACAGCTTGCTCAGCTGGTGGAACTCCAACTGGTGCAGAATCTATTAAATAAAATTCTAATGTTGTACAATTTGGTGTCCAAATATCAGCATGCAAAGTAGTCATTGCTGAAACATTAATATTACTTGCTAATTGAACTCCTTGATATGATAAATTAGCAACCTTCAAAGTATTATTTCCTGGAGTTCCTATTTGCACTATAGTTGGAGCTATATATCCTCCTGGTTGTCCCCAATATGGATAAGAAGCACCACCTTCATTTGTATAGGCATCACTAAATACAGATAAAACTCTATCTGCAGGAACTGTTGGTGTTGGAGCGGCTGTTGCAGGAGGTGGGAAAGAAACCACAAAAGTTGTAGCGATAACCCCTGAACCGTATGCACCAGCAGCAGCTTGAGTTGCTGTAATGGTTGTGCTTCCTCCTCCCACAATAGTAACTGTGTTTCCGCTAATAGTAGCTACTGCTGTATTACTACTTGTATAGGTAAAAGCACCAGTACTATTACTCGTTGGAGCTGTTAAAGCAAAATCTGCATCCCCTAAAACTTTGTTAGGTACAGTAAAGTTTGTAATGGTTGGAGAAGGTTGAGCAGTAGTTGGTCTCCAAAAATAGATATTATCAAAATATATTGAATTTGATTCACCATGATAAACAAATCCTGGTTTTTCAAATTTCATTTGTCTTACAGTAGCTAAATTTCTTGCAGGAAAATCAGTACTTAAAGTAATATCATAACTATTCCATCCTGAAAGTGTTGGAGTAAGAGTAATATTATTTTCACCTGTAGCATCAATAATCGAAAATAAGAAAGGAGAAACATTTGGTGTCCAAACATCAATGTGTAATTTAGTCATACCCAAAACACTTGTACCAGGAATATCTCCATTAGGAACTAAATTTAAACCTTCATAATCTAAATTAGTATATTTGATTGTATTATCTGCACTTGTGCCAAGTTGTACTTCATTAAAAAGTGTTCCTTGACCCCAACCAGGATATAATTCTACTCCAGATAAAGCGGAACTTGAATAAGCGCCAGTGTAAACCGCTTTTACATCCCATGCATTTCTACTAGGAGGTGTTGGAGCAGCTGTAGTTGGAGCTTGTGCTATAGGAGCAGTAACTACAAAACTAGTAGTAATTGTTCCACTTAAATAATTCCCTGAAGCAGCTTGAGTAGCTGTTATAGTAGTAGATCCTTGACCTACAATATGAATAGTACTTCCGCTAATTGTTGCAACACTTGTATTGCTACTTGTGTATGTAAAAGCCCCTGGGCTGTTTGTAGTTGGTGCAGTAATTGTAAAATCAGAACTTCCTTCTTGTTTTGAAGCTATAGAAAAGTTAGACAATGCAGGAGCAACAGCTATTACTTGATTACCAAAATACATATTATCTATGTAAGCCGTTCCATTATTATTTCCTACAAGAATAATTTGTGCAATGTGCGCTCTTGTAGTCAATCCTGTAAAATCAGACAATAATAAATTATAACTATTCCAACCATTTTGTGTGGGAGTTAAATTAATCTGATGTTCCCTATCATCTCCACCACCATAGGCACCATCAGCGCCAAAGTCAACTAATTTAACACCGAAAGAGGTCATATTTGGAGTAAACATATCAACATGAAACAAGTTCATTACAGATGCATTAATAGGGCTTGAAACCATTTCAATACCTACAAAAGTTAGATTAGAATACTTGAGAGTGTTATTCGATCCAATAACTATAGGCGTTAATGTTGCAGCCGACCAACCTGTTGCAAAAGTATCTACAGTTGTAAAAACATCGTATGCTTGATACGAATCTGTATACAATGCGATAAGATTGTTACTAGATATTGTAGGGTTTGGAGCCGCTGGAGGAGTTACTTCAAGTGTAGCTGAAATAGTTCCTGAACCATACGAACCAGATGCTGCTTGAGTAGCAGTAATAACTGTTGATCCAATTCCAATAATGGTTACAGTACTTCCAGAAACTGTTGCTACACTAGTATTACTACTTGTATATGAGAAAGAACCTGAACTGTTACTAGTGGGTGCTGTTAAACTAAAAGGCGCAGACGTAGACGTTTTATTTGCAATAGAAAAATCACTTAAGGTTGGAACATTTGCTGGTTTCCAAAAATAAATATTATCTAAATATATTGAATTTGATTCAGCATGATATGCAAAACCTGGTTTCTCAAATTTAAATTGAATAATATTATTCAAAGTTCTTCCAGCACTAGAATATTGAGTTAAATCAATATCAAAACTATTCCAACCTGATAAAGTTGGAGTTAATGTTACAGCACTTTCACCGCCTGCTATTAAATAAACATTAAATGGAGAAACATTGGGTGTCCAAACGTCAATATGCAATTTGGTCATTGTTGAAGCATTGATAGGCGAGTTAAATTGAACTCCTTGATAATCTAAGTTAGAATAATGCAAGGCAGTGTCTCCATCAAGGGTTACTTGCTCAAAAGTAGTTCCTTGTCCCCAATCCGGGAAGAAGTTGGCGCCTACATCACTGTAAGCTCCGCAGAAAACCGATATTACATCGGAAGCATTTCGAGTTGGTGCTGTTGGTGCAGCTCCTTGTGAAAATCCTAATGAAGTAGTAATTAAGATTAACAACAAAATAATTTTCTTCATAATTTTTATGATTTAAAAGTTGAAATGTAAACTTATACAATTTACTCAGCCAACCGAAAACGTTTGCGTATACAAAAACTATACATTGTAGATTTTATTTTTTACACAATAAAATCATCCTTTTAAAGTAAATGAAGAGTTAATTTTAATTCAATGTTTTCTAAATGATAAGTTAATGTTAAGGTGTTGTGGATATAATTTAGTTGTATTTAATAGTATCAAACCGACTAAATATACTTTTTTTTATATTAAAATTTATGAATACTAAAAAAAAGAGCATAATAAAATTAATTTATGATAATTATTAGAATAAGACAAATTAAACAAAAACATTGAATTATTAGTAAAAGTTAAAACTAAACATAATTCAATTAAGAAGATAATTTAAACTAAAATCATAAATATTAATCAATTAGTATTTTTTTAGTTACTCTTTTATTTGAAGTTTGTAAAACGCCTAAATAAATTCCTTTTGGCAAACTCGAAATTGAAACAGATTCGATTAGCTTAGCATTTGAAACAGGAAATTTCAAAACTTCTTTTCCCTCAATATTAATAATAGAAAAAGTGTATTCTCTTTCAGTTAAAGAACCCATATTAATATTCAAACTGTCTTTTGATGGGTTCGGAAAAAAACTAACATTAAAATCCGATTCATTTTTTGGACTTGACAATGTGTTGGCTTGAGAAAAATGTAAAGTTGCACCAATGGTAGCCTTAGCCACATTATAATTATAAACTGTATCCATATTAATTAAAAAATCGGAGTTGGTATGTTTGTGAGTTGTTTCATTAGTTTCGAAAAAACCAGTTATGATTTCATCATTGCTTTGAAATGGCATATAATCCGAAGAATAGGCCCTATCTAAAAAAGTATTTAGCGGAGAGTATAATGTTACACAATTCATCAACTGAGTTGTCATAGTTGATGATGCAGCATTATTGGTAGATGGATTGGCACTCATATCTCTTTCACAAGTAATTGTGTTATTAGTCATTCCAGCCACACCACCAACTTCATCTAAATTAAATACCAATCTAATATTCATCTTGGGATTAGTCCCATTTACTACAGACGAAACATAATGTTGACTTCCGAACAATCCATCTTCTTCTCCACTAAAATTTATAAATTTAATAGAATACTCTGTTGGGATATTAGCCAACAAACGAGCCGTTTCTAAAATACAAGCGACACCACTTCCGTTATCATTTGTTCCAGTTCCTCCTATTGAATCGTAATGTCCGCAAACAATTACATAAATATTTGGATAAAGCGTCCCGATTTTGGTTACAACCAAATTTTTTACAACATCTGAAGCTCCTGCATAAGTATATGGATCCTCTTGGATTTGATTTATTGTATACCCATAACTCAAATAGTTACTTTTTAACCAATTCAACGTATTTTGTAACTGAACGGTTCCTCTTCTTTTCATACCAAATGCCTCAAATTCGGTTAAATTATTTGTAATATTTGTCTGTGAACATTGATTAACCACATCGGCATATGCTTGAACAAAATTCTGGCCAAAAGATTGATTAGCAATCGATAATATAAAGAGTAAAAAAAATAATGTTTTCGTATTGAAATTCATATAAAGTATGTTTTAAATTAATTATTTAATAAGTTTCAATTTCTTTAAAACAGAATTTGATACTTGATTAAATTCTTCAGAAATAGCAAGCTTATAATTTACAAACAAGTAAAAGATGGTAATTAAAATGGATTTTAAAATAATATTAATGATCGGTGAAATGGCGATTGTTCCAAAAAAAAATCCATCTAAAGTAAAATCCCAAAAGTAAAAAATTAAAAAACAAACTGCTAAAATCCCTAAAGAATAAATTGTTTTGATTGTAAATGGATATAAATTCATCTTCTTAACCACAAAAATCAATTTAATTGTATTGTAAATAGCTACCGTAATCAAGGTTGCCAATGCAGAACCAAAAATTCCATACCTAGGAATCAATATCATATTCAATCCAATCATTAAGAAAACCGTAACAACACCAAATAACAATACGGACTTGTAATGTTTTGTATTTACAATTATCGAGTTATTATTTCCTAAAAGTACATCATAAAACTTGGATAATCCAATCATAAAAACGACACTTATACCACCGCTGTAATTATTAGGAATTAAAAGATATAATTGCTTGATATTTAAGAAAATTAATAGCATCAAAAAACCTCCAATCAATTGAAGATTAATTGCACTTTTTTTATACAAATCGTTTAACTCGTCGTATTTATTTTCTACGATTAATTTTGCTGTAATAGGCGCCACAATTTGAGTCATGGCCCTACTTGGAACCGCAATTACAGTTGCAATAAATATCGCTACAGCATACAACGCATTTTGACTAATTTCTTTGTAGAGTGGAATCATCACTTTATCAAAATCGACTAACATTACTGCTACTCCACCCGACACTATAATAAAAAAAGAATAGTGAACGATTTCTTTCAAATTTTCTGGAACCACAAATCTAAAAACAGGCCTTTTCACTGAAAAAGCATACCATTTCATTCCAATAAGTTGTGCCAAATACGATAATGCTATTCCATAAACACAAGTATTTTTGGTAATCCAATCCAAATGAACTGCTATAAGCAAAATCATAATTATCAGTCGGTACAGTACTTCACTAATTAAGTTTCCAACCACCGATTTCATATGAACTTTTACCCAAGCATAAAAGACCTCAAAATACGCCATAAATAATCCAACTACAGGAATCAACCAAAAGAACGGTTTTAATGATGGATTTTCGATTACCCAACCGTTTGAAATTGGAGAATAAAAAAAGTAAAACAATAAACTAATTGGAACTATTAAGAAAAAAGGAAAAAATAACATAAAAGTTAGAAATTCCTCTCTTTTTTGTTCTGTTTTATAATGTGAGAAGAATCGTAACAAGGTACTTTGAGCACCAAACGCCATAAAAGGCATCATTAAATTGGCGCCCGAAAGAATAGTTGACACAATTCCGTAGTGCATTTTACCAAGAAAATTAGTGTATAAAAACAATGCATTAATAGCTCCAATACCAAATCCGAAGAAGGTGATAAAGGTGTTTTTAATTGATTGTGATTGTACGATTCCCATTTTTTTTTTAAGTTATGAGTTATGAGTTATGAGTTTTGATAACTTCTCCGTTAAACTCTTTCGAGAATACTGTTGCAAACCTACTGGATGAATGTGTAATTTTCTCTCTAAATAAAATTCAAAATAAGAAACAATAGTGTTTTTCAAACGCTCTTTTTCAACATAAGTAAAGAAATTACCTGTATTGGTAGATGAAATAATTTCGGCAAAATCAGAATCTTTGGGTCCAATAGCTATAATGGGTCTTTCAGAAACCATATACTCAAACAATTTACCAGGAATAATACTTTTCGTTTCAGGCGAATCGATTTCAATTAAAAGTAATACTTGCGATTTTCTTTGTTCTACAATTGCTTCAGAATGTGAAATATACCCAAGATTATTGCAATACGTTTCTAATTGAAATTTTCTAAGACTATCTAAAATTTCTTGACTTATTTTTCCGATTAATTTCAACTGGAAATGTGCTGCGAATAATGAATTTTCACTAATTAATTCCCGCAAGACTTCCCACAAAACTTTTGGATTTCTATCGGATAAAAACGAACCAATATGAGCCATTGTAAACTTTTCGTCCAATGATTGTTTGGCTGCATTTTCAAAATCATAACCGTTAGTAATCACTTCTATCGGTGTATGTGTGAATAACATGAATTCCGCTTTGGTGGTTTTACTTGTCACTATAATCATATCAGCCGAATTCAGAACATTTCTTTCTAATTGCATGTGTTTTTTTTTGGCATACGAAGACAATTTTAATGCTTTGTGGTAGCCAATAGTTGTCCAAGGATCTCGAAAATCAGCAAACCATTTTACATTCAAATCTTGTTTTAATTTTAAACCAATTAAATGCAATGAATGAGGAGGTCCCGAAGTAACAACAGTATCAATATTGTTTTCTTGAATGTATTTAGAAAGAAATTTCACCGAGGGATTTATCCAATATTTTCGTGCATCAGGTATAAATAAATTTCCTCTAATCCAGAGCATTGCTTTTTCTAAAAATGATTGCTTTTTCTTGTTTGGAATTATTCCGGAGCTTATTTTTTTTGTTTTATTTTTAGATAAAAATCCAGCTAAATGATACGGTTCAAATATTTTGTTTTTAAGGATAATTGCTTTATCGGAAACCTCATTAATCAAATCTTCATCTACAATTGGATAAGTTGGATTTTCAGGAACATAAACAATAGGTTGAATATTAAAATCAGGTAAATACTTTACAAACTTTAACCAACGTTGCACTCCTGGTCCGCCTGCTGGTGGCCAATAGTAAGTAATGATTAGGAGTTTTTTTGGTTCGGTTTTCAAATTTAGTAGTTAGATTTTTTATTAATTTTTTCTAACTCTTCAATATCCAATTGATCTTTTGGTCTGTTAGATGCTTTTTTGGCAATAATTAAATTATCATAATCTAAAAAGTAAACTGGAACACCATTAATTTCAGTAACGTATGCTTTTTCTAGAAGTTCTTGAAAATTATTGTTTTCTAGACCTTTAACGGAAGTCATTATATCTAATCGCAAATTAAAATTCAACGTAATATCCGTCCAACCTGGAATGAATTGCATTGTTTTAATATTTTCAAAATCTCCTATTCCTAATTGTTTTAATGCTTCTCTTAAATTTTCTCGATTCTCAATGGAATCTTCAATAAAAATATCAATATCACCAGTATTTCGACCATAGCCATATATATTGACAGCAAAGCCTCCAATAGTCAAGTATTTGACTTTATTCAAAGAAAAGTACTTCCAAATTTTAATTATTTGACTATTCATTTAATTATTTTGATATTTTTTTTGCTGTTTTCAAAAGATAGGAAATTTCAATAATAGCCATCAGTTTTTCAAAGCGCTGTTGTGGCGTCATCTTTCTTACTTCTTCAATGTATCGTGCTTCCATTAATTTTGGATGCTCATGATTTAGCGTGGTTGGCTTCATATAAATTAAAAATAATAAGTCAAATTTACGAAATTTACTTTAATGATTTTTTCTGCTTTTTGTTTTCAAAGTAAATTCCGCCAACCAATAACAACAACATTCCAATTGAACTTACTAAAGCAATTGTGCTTCCAGTTTTGACAACTTGTGGTTCAAATTTAAATTCTATGATATGTTTTCCTGCTGGTATTGGCATTCCTCTCAAAGCAAAATCTACTTTTAGATAACCCGCTTTTTTCCCATCTATGTAGGCATTCCAACCATCTTTATAATACATTTCAGAAAACACTGCAAAACCATTGTTTTTATTATTAGAAGTGTATTTTAAATAATTTGGTTTATTATAAATTAGTTTTATTGTTGCGGTAGAATCAACTTTGTAAGGTTTGTCAATGCTAACTTTTCGTAAATCATCTTGAAAAACAGCTGTAATTTTAGTATCCAATTTATTCAACGCTTTCATTTCATCATCATTCGATTTTACAGCTTTTAATTTGGTGATGAACCAAGCATTTCCATTAGCGGTTGGATTTACAATTTCCACTTCTTCGCGTTTATCATTTTGTTGGATAATGTATTTCACATTCAACATATCCAACACTTCTTTGTTGTTTTTTGCAATTTGATAATCAAATAGCTCTTGCATTTTTCTTGGTCGCACAGCCGAATAACCTCCAATAGATTTATGGAAGTAAGATGCTTTTGCATTTAAAAAACCTTCCACATCTAAAACACGGAAATTAGTGGTGTCTTGCATAATTTGCATATCAGTTTGTGATGGTTCAAAAGGAACATCTACTTCATGCGCACTTACAAAATCTTTATTGCTTACATAGTTTTTATCAACAAATACCAAATCAGAAACCATAAACAATCCTACCAAAATAACAGCTGTTTGTTGAGCTAATTTATTATTAATATGCATATAAAGTACCAAAGCCGAAATTGCAATAAAGAACCCTGAACGCAACAAATCGGATGCATACAAACTTCTTCTGTCGTCTTTTAAAGCATCAATAAATCCAACTCCAAATGATTTGTCTTGACTTTGACTGAACATTTGACGTAATTGTCCGTCCATAGAACCTACAAAATCAAACATATTTCTACATAAAAACAACAAAGCAATTAATCCTAAGGAAGTAGCTGCAGCTTTCCATAAACTGTTCCATTGTTTCTCTTTATCATTTGTGAAAAAGGAATGAAATCCTATAATAGCTAATACTGGCAAGCATAATTCTAATACCACTTGAATAGAAGAAACAGCTCTAAACTTGTCGTATAGCGGAACGAAATCAATACAGAAATCGGTCAAGACCGAAAAGTTTTTCCCCCAAGAAAGTACTAACGAAAGTAAAGCTCCGATTAAAAATACGTATTTTATTTTGCGCTTATCATGGTACAATCCTAAAACACACAAGAAGAAAACCACCGCACCAATATAAGCTGGAGCCGCAACAATAGGTTGTTCTCCCCAATAGGTTGGCGCATATGAATCAGTAAACTGACGCGCTTCTGCTTCGGAAGCGCCATACTTCAACATATAATCATATACTGCTGAATCGTCGCTTAGTTTTTCGCCATTACCACCACCAAAAAGTCTTGGTGCAATAAGGTTCAAACTTTCGGCAACACCGTAACTGTATTCTGTAATGTAGCTTCTATCCAATGTTGATCCATCGGTTTTCTTAGTTCCATCTGGATTAAAACTCAAATCGCTTTTGCCACGAATACTATAATCTGTAAATTCTTTAGTGGCTAATAAACTCGTGGCATTAGCTCCTATCGCAAAGAGTAAAGCAACCGCAAAAGTTCCTCCAACCAATAGCAATTCTTTGAATTCTTTGTTTTTAATGAATTTGTAGGCATAATAAATTCCTAAAACCAATAGCAAAAACAACAAATAATACGTCATTTGAAAATGATTAGCATTGATTTCTAAAGCCACAGCAAGCATAGTGAGCAACCCACCAACAGCATACTTTTTCCTGAAAACCATGATTATTCCAGCAAGCACCAAAGGCATGTAAGCAATGGCATGAGCTTTGGCGTTATGCCCAACTCCCAAAATAACAATCATATAGGTAGAAAAACCAAAGGCTAATGCACCGAAAAATGCTTTTAACGGGTCAATTTTAAGTACTAAAAGCAATCCATAAAACCCGAAAAAGTATAGAAACAAATAATCGGCAGGTCTTGGCAGAAAACGCAACATATCATCTAATATACCTATGAAATCATTTGGATATTTTGCTCCCAATTGATAGGTTGGCATTCCACCAAAAGCAGAATTCGTCCAATACGGTTCAGCATGTTCAGTAGCTCTAAAATCGTTTTGTTCTTTCGCCATTGCTGTATATTGAACAATATCCGATTGATAGATTTTCTTTCCTTGTAAAACAGGTAAAAAGTAAATTAAGGCAATAAAAACAAAGCCAATAATGGCTAATGCATGAGGATATAACTTTTGAATTTGCTTCATTTTAAATTTTTGGATTAATAAGACTTTAAACAAAATTAAACATTTAAACTTTTACTCAATCTCCTCATAGTCAATATAATCACCTACTTTTTTAGTTTCTTGAGGTTTATCGCTTTTGGGAGTTGGAGTTTGTTGAGCGTTATTTTGATATTGATTCTGCTGTTTTTGAAATTGCTCACTTGCTTTTTCAACTACTTTTTTGGCTATTACGGGTAAAAATAAACGCATTAAAAACTTAATTACATAATAGATAATGAAAAAAATAATAATGTCTTCGATCAAACCTTGAAAAGATGCCTCTTGCATAAACTGATAATTTTTGTCAAAAATACTAAATAACCACATTCAAAATTAACATAACTTCTTAAATAAATAATAAAATATAGTACATTTGAACTTCTAATTTAGAATTCTTACTATCACTATTATGAAATTTAAACTTGTAGCACTTTTTTTTGGTCTTTTTATAGTTGAAAATAATTTCGCTCAATATACGGATGTCATTAATTCCAATAGACCTGGTAATTCAATGTCGGCTTTTTCAGTAGGAAAAACGGTTATTCAAGGGGAAACGGGTTTTAATTATATTAATGAGCAACACCAATTACTTGACTATACTGTTAAAGGCTTTGCCACTGATTTTACAATTCGATATGGATTTTACAAAGAAGAATTGGAGGGATTAATAAACATCAACTATCAGAACGACCACTACACTTCCGATTATTTTGACGTTCATAGAAATACCATAAAAACAACCTCTATCGGTTTAAAATATTTATTTTTTGACCCCGATAAAAACTATGAAAAACCAGTTGATTTTAAGAGTTGGAAAGCCAATCACAAATACAGTTGGCACAAATTAATTCCGGCACTCTCTGGATTTGCCGGATTTAATTACAATTCTGGTATTAGTTCATTTTTTAGAGGAGATGAACCTGTTAAAAAACTTACTCCAAAAATCTATTTAATTACTCAAAATCAACTTCCTGGGTCTTGGGTATTTGTTACTAATATTTTTTTAGATCAAATAGCATCACCCTATCGTTCCATGGGATATGTAGTAACGCTCACCAAAGGTTTTAATGACCAATGGTCTGGATTTATAGAAAATAAAGGAATAAAAGGCACCTACTATTCTGATGGAATTTTTACTGCTGGTGCGGCCTTTTTGTTTGCCAAAAATTTCCAATTGGATGCTTCAATTAGCCATAATTATAAAAATACACCTAAAATATTAAATGCTGGTATTGGTTTTTCATGGCGTTTTGACGACAATTATGAAGATGTATTGTTGAGAGCTCCAAAAAAAGACGATAAGAAAAAAGATAAGAGTAAAAAAGATAAAAGCATCAAAGGTAAAGACAAAGAAAAAGCCAAAAAACGTTTGGATGAATTTCAAGTTGAAAAGCCCTAAGACAATATGATTACAATAAAAGAAGTCACCACAAAATTTTTATTAAAAGAATACGTTAAATTTCCATTTGACTTATACAAAAGCCATCCCTATTGGGTTCCTCCTTTAATTTCAGACGAGTTAGAAACATTTGATAAAACCCAAAATCCAGCATTTAAAAGTGCCGAAGCTTATTTTTATTTGGCTTATAAAGACCTTAAAATAGTAGGGCGAATTAGTGCTATCATTAATTGGAATGAAGTAAATAACCAACAAAAAAAGAAAGTGCGATTTGGCTGGTGGGATGTTATTGACGATGTTGAAGTAACTAAAGCACTGCTCGAAAAAGTATATGAATTAGGAAAAAAACACCAATTAGAATATGTTGAAGGTCCAATGGGGTTTTCAAATTTAGACAAAGTGGGGGTACTTACTGAAGGTTTTGACGAATTGGGGTCGATGATTACATGGTATAATTTTCCCTATTACAAAAAACATTTGGAAGAATTGGGTTATGTAAAAGAGAAAGAATATTTAGAAAATAAATTTCCGTTCGCTAATGTAAAAACCGATTCTTTTGAGAAGGTTGTTCCGTTAATTAAGAAACGCTACCAGTTACATGAGTTGAACTTTACAGACACTAAATCAATCCTGCCTTATGTTGATAAAATGTTCGATTTATTTAATGCATCTTATGCTAATTTATCATCGTTCGTAGCCATAACCGATGTTCAAAAAGAGTATTTCAAAAAGAAATACATCAGTTTTATCAATCCAGAGTACATCAAATTTGTGCTGGATAAAGACAATAACATGGTCGCTTTTAGTATTGTGATGCCCAGTTTATCAAGAGCGTTACAAAAAGCGAAAGGCAAATTATTTCCCTTTGGATTTTATCATTTATTAAAAGCAAAAAAAGAAAGTAAAGAAGTATTATTTTACTTAATTGGCGTCGCTCCCGAATATCAAAGCAAAGGCGTTACAGCAATTATTTTTGAGGAATACTTTAAAACCTTTACCGAAAAAGGCATCAAAGATTGCATCAGAACTCCAGAGCTAGAAGACAATATTGCTATTCATCAATTATGGAAACATTTTGATCCCGAAATATTTAGACGAAGACGAACATATCGAAAAGAAATATAAACAAAAAATCCATTCAAAACGGAATGGATTTTAAAATCTATGGTCAAATTTTTTAAGCATCTAAATCTACAGTAGTAGCATCAGCAATTTTCTTATAAGTACCGTTAACCAATTTCTCACGGATAATTTCAAAAGCAGTTAAGGTTTCCTCTATATCGGATAAAGAATGTGAAGCAGTTGGAATCATTCTTAATAAAATAATCCCTTTTGGAATTACTGGATAAATAACAATGGATAAGAAAATACCGTAGTTTTCTCTTAAATCATTCACCATAACCATCGCTTCTGGCACACTTCCTTCAAGATAAACTGGTGTTACACAAGTGTTTGTATCGCCAATATTAAATCCTCTAGCTTTCAATCCGCCTTGAAGTGCATTTACATTTTCCCAAAGCTTGTCTTTTAGTTCCGGGTGATTGCGCAACAACTCTAAACGTTTTAATGCCCCAACAGTTTGAATCATCGGCAACGATTTAGCAAACATTTGAGAACGTAAATTGTATTTTAAATAGTCAATAATATCTTTATCGGCAGCAATAAAAGCTCCAATACTAGCCATTGATTTGGCAAAAGTTGAAAAATACACATCAATTCCGTCTTGACAACCTTGCTCCTCGCCTGCCCCTGCTCCTGTTTTTCCTAAAGTCCCAAAACCGTGAGCATCATCAACCAATAAACGAAACTTGTATTTCTTTTTCATTTCAACGATTTCTTTCAACTTTCCTTGTTGACCTCGCATACCGAAAACTCCTTCAGTAATGAATAAAATTCCACCTCCAGTTTCTTCAGCCAATTTTGTAGCACGCTGAAGGTTTTTTTCCATACTTTCCAAATCATTATGACGGTAAGTAAAGCGTTTTCCCATATGCAAACGAACTCCGTCAATGATACACGCGTGCGCGTCCACATCATATACAATTACATCGTTTTTAGTTACCAAAGCATCTATAGTAGATAGAATTCCTTGATAACCAAAATTTAATAAATAAGCAGATTCTTTCATAACAAAAGCTGCCAATTCATTTTCTAATTGTTCATGCATATCAGTATGACCACTCATCATACGAGCACCCATAGGGTAAGCTGCGCCATATTGAAGTGCTGCATACGCATCCGCTTGACGCACTTCTGGATGATTGGCAAGGCCTAAATAATCATTTAAACTCCAGTTTAAAATATCTTTTCCTTGAAATTGCATTCTCGGACCTAATTCGCCTTCCAGTTTAGGAAAAACAAAATATCCTTCTGCTTGTGAAGCCCATTTTCCTAATGGTCCCTTATTGTTTTGTATTCTTTCAAATAAATCTTTTACCATGATGAATAAGTTGTTAAAAAACGTTGCAAAAGTAGTAATAAAAAATGTTTTATAGAATAATTTTGATGCTATAACTAATCTACATTTATTAAAATCTAGATTTAAGTAATAATTAAGTGCAATTAAACTTAAATAGTTTTATTTTTGTTGGCTGTTTTAAATTTTAAAAAATAAAAATTTATGAAATTCAAATTATTCAAAAGTGTTCTGATACTTTTACTTTTTAGTAATTTTCAATTATTGGCTCAAAACAAAATTCTTTTTGATGCTACAAAAGCTGAAATGGCTGGAAATGCAGATTGGATAGTTGATGCCGATGCTCATAATATCTATTTTAACAGCACAACACATTTACCTTACGCAAGTACTGGAAGTACTGGTGCTTCTAACCCACAAAGAATTCCAACACCCGCACAATCAGGAATAACAATATCTACCACAGAAGACTTTTGGCAAGGAGCTATTTCCTATTGGGCTGTTGATTGTGCAAAGAAAGGATATATAGTAGAAACATTGCCATTCAATGGTGCTATTACTTATGGAAACACAAGTAACCTACAAGATTTAAGCAATTATAAAGCTTTTATAGTTACCGAACCTAACATGCTTTTCACTGCTTCAGAAAAAACGGCTATTATAAACTATGTCGCTGCAGGTGGAAGTTTGTTTATGATTGCTGACCATGATGTTTCGGATAGAAATAATGATGGTTTTGATTCGCCTCACATTTGGAATGATTTATTAGGTAGCAATTCCGTAGCACAAGATCCATTTGGAATTTCTTTTGATTATGTTGATATTACAGGTACGTATTCGAATGTAGCTAACCTACCAACAGATCCAATTCTTCACGGTACTGCTGGAAATGTGACTAAAGTTCAATGGAGTGGTGGAACCACAATGACTTTAAACACAACGAGTAATCCGAGTGTTAAGGGTGTGGTTTTTAAAACAAGTACTTCCGGTTCTACAAATGTTTTGTGCGCTTATGCAACATACGGTATTGGAAAAGTAGCTGCTATTGGCGATAGCTCTATAGCAGATGACGGAACAGGAGATACTGGCGATACTTTGTATGATGGTTATATAACTGACGCTGCTGGAAATCATCAAAAACTTCTGATGAATATTACAATTTGGTTAATGACTCCAACGCTAAGTTCTGCAGGCTATCAAATGGATAAAACTGGTTTTACGATTGCTCCTAATCCAACTAATAACAAGCAAATTCAACTTTCTTTCACTTTAGAAGAAACTCAAAATGCTACGATTACCATTTATGATAGTCTTGGAAGAACCATTAAAGAAGTTGAAATGAACGAATTGAATTCGGGTTTAAACTACCAAACAATTGATGCTTCTAACTTAAATTCTGGAATGTATTTCTGTAAACTTTCAACTCCTAATGGAAATAAAAGTTTGCGCGTTACTATTAAATAAAATCAGCACCATTTATCATTGTTATGAAACTAGTATTTGCTTCCAAAAACCCTAACAAAATTAAGGAAATACAACTATTGGCACCTTCTATTATTCAAATTATAAGCTTAGAAGATATTGGTTGCACCGAAGAAATTCCAGAAACTGCTTCAACAATTGAAGGAAATGCAATCTTGAAAGCCAATTATATATCAGAAAAATATGGATACCCTTGTTTTGCGGATGATTCTGGATTGGAAGTTGAAGTTTTAAATGGTGAACCTGGAGTTTATTCTGCAAGATATGCTGGCGAACCAAAGAGCGATGATAACAATATAAATAAATTGTTATTAAATCTAAAAGATAAAACCAATAAAAAAGCCAATTTTAAAACGGTAATTTGTTTGAATTTAAACGGTGAACAGCATCTTTTTACTGGCATTATTTACGGAAAAATTACCGATAAAAAAGTTGGTGAAAATGGCTTTGGTTATGACCCCGTTTTTATTGCAGACGGCTATACCAAAACCTTTGGAGAACTTTCAACGGAAGAAAAATCAAGCATCAGCCACAGAGGGCAAGCAGTAAAAAAATTAGTCACATTTTGCAAAAAATTATAACCACAAAATCATTTCTTAATATTTTTATACTGTCAATCATCAATTCATAATTCACAACTTGCTGAAAATCAAAAAACAACAAATTAGTTAATATAGTATTTAAAGACTACCTTTGCACCAAATTTTAAAATACAATATGAATAAATTTGAACAATTAGGTCTGAATGAATCGTTACTGCTGGCGATCAAAGATCTAGGATTTGAGAATCCGTCAGAAGTGCAAGAAAAAGCGATTCCAGTCTTATTGGAAAAAAACACAGACTTAGTAGCTTTAGCACAAACAGGTACAGGAAAAACAGCAGCTTTCGGTTTTCCGCTAATACAAAAAATTGATGCTGAAGACAGAAGTACACAAGCATTAATTTTATCACCAACGCGTGAGCTCTGCTTACAAATCACCAACGAGATTAAACAATACTCAAAATATGTAAAGGGTTTACATACAGTGGCAGTTTATGGTGGTGCAAGCATTACAGAACAAGCTAGAGAAATTAAACGTGGAGCACAAATTATTGTGGCAACTCCCGGTAGAATGCAAGACATGATTAATCGTGGTCTTGTAAACATTAAAAACATCAACTTCTGTATTCTTGATGAAGCAGATGAGATGTTAAACATGGGGTTTTATGAAGACATCGTATCGATTTTATCCGACACTCCAGACGAGAAAAACACATGGTTATTCTCAGCAACTATGCCTGCAGAAGTAGCTCGAATTGCAAAAAAATTCATGCATAATCCTGCTGAAGTTACTGTGGGAAGCAAAAACTCCGGTTCGGCTACAGTATCTCACGAATTTTATTGTGTGAATGCTCGTGACCGTTACGAAGCTTTAAAACGTTTAGCAGATGCTAATCCAGACATATTTTCTGTAGTTTTTTGTAGAACAAAACGCGATACACAAGCTGTTGCAGAGAAATTAATTGAAGATGGTTACAGTGCCGCTGCTTTACACGGAGATTTATCTCAGGCGCAACGTGATGGCGTTATGAAATCGTTCAGAGGTCGTCAAATTCAAATGCTAGTAGCTACAGATGTTGCTGCCCGTGGAATTGACGTTGAAAATATTACTCACGTAGTAAATTATCAATTACCTGATGAAATTGAAACGTACAACCACCGTTCGGGAAGAACCGGTCGTGCTGGTAAATTAGGAACTTCTATCGTAATTATTACTAAAAGTGAGATTCGTAAGATTTCATCTATTGAAAGAATCATCCAACAAAAATTTCAAGAAAAAACAATTCCTTCTGGAATGGAAATTTGCGAAATTCAATTGTTACACTTAGCTAATAAAATTAAAGATACCGAAGTTGACCACGAAATAGACAATTATCTTCCAGCAATCAACGAAGTTCTTGATGGGTTAACTAAAGAAGAACTAATCAAGAAAATGGTTTCTGTAGAATTCAACAGATTTATCAATTATTACAAAAAGAAACGCGATTTATCGGGAGAAAAAGGCAGTGAAAGAAGCGAAAGAAGCTCTGAACCAAGAGAAATTAGAGCAGGTGACCCCGTTCGTTATTTTGTAAATATTGGTTCGAGAGATGATTTTGACTGGATGCAATTAAAAGATTTCTTGAAAGAAACTCTCGATTTGGGTCGTGACGACGTTTTCAAAGTAGATGTCAAAGAAGGATTCTCTTTCTTCAACACCGACGGAGAACATACTGATAAAGTGATGTCTGTTCTTAACGGATTTGACCTTAACGGAAGAAGAATCAACGTTGAAATTTCTAAAAACGACGGCGGAAGTCGCGAAAGACGTGACCATAATGGAAGAAGTGGTGGCGGATTTAGTGGCGGAAGAAGCTCAGGTGGTTTTAGAAGTGATAGAAATTCAGGTGGAGATAGAAGAAGTTCGGGAAGTTTCGGACCAAGAAGTGGTGGAGATAGAAGTTCGGCTCCAAAACGTGAAGGTGGATTTAGAAGCGAAAGAAGTACTTCAGCTCCGAGAAAAGAACCTGGTTCATCTCAAAGAGAAGGAGGTTCTGAAAGACCAGCTAGTCGTTCGTTTGACGATGCTAAAACAAGAAGACCAAGAAGAAGTTAACAATTTAATTTTGTATACATAAGTAAGCTCCAATATTGAAAAATCAATGTTGGAGTTTTTTTATCATCCATGTTTGTTAATTTTCTTATAATAATTCACTTAAGCTATAAAATATATTCAATAGTTTTATACTTTTAAACCTTCAAACCTTAACATGAGATATTTTGTAGCTTTTTTAATTCTTTTTACTTCAATAACTGGATTTTCTCAGCAAACATTAGTACAAAAGAAAATCTTTGGTACAATTATAAATGGTTCAACAACCTTTCCTTTATCAAATGTTAATATCATCAATATCAATAAGGTTAAAGGGACTATTTCTTCCGGGCGCGGTACATTTGAAATTGATGCTGATGTAAATGATACTCTACATATCTCAATGATTGGATTTCAATCGTTAAGAGTCAGAGTGACCAATGATTGGGTTAAAAATGGAAATGCCAAAATAGAATTATCTGAAAAAGCTACAGCACTTGAAGAAGTTGACATAAAAAAATACAATCTTACAGGTTATCTAGAAGTTGATACCAAACTAATTCCAGATCAAGAAAATTACCGATACAGTATTTCTGGCTTACCGCAGGGTTATGAAGCCGGAGAATATTCGCCAAAAGCATTTTCTCGTGTTATGAATTCTATTTTTAATCCTGCCGATATGCTTTATAATTTCTTTGGAAACAAACCCAAAGAACTTCGAAAATTAAAGCAAATGAAAAAAGATAACACTGTAAAAGCACTTCTCGAAACAAAATTCGATAGAGAAACCATAGCCATTCTATTAGGTATTGACAAAAAAGATATTCCAGAGATTTTACAACATTGCAATTATTCGGAAGCGTTTATTCATACTGCAAATGACTTACAAATTTTAGATGCCATAAGTCAATGTTATGAACAATATAAGGTTTTAAAAAAATAATATTATTGGTGTTCCAAATAATATCTTTCTTCTATACGCTTTATATCTTTAATTGTATTTTTTGCCCAAATCAATCGCTTTTCAAGAATTTCTTCATCAGACAATTGCCAATTCACATTCGATTGACGCAATCTATTGGTCAAATCTTGAATAATTATTGCAGCTGAGACTGATATATTCAAACTCTCAGTAAAACCAACCATCGGAATTTTCAAATATCCGTCTGCTTGTTGCATGACTTCCTCAGAAAGTCCTTCTTTTTCAGTACCAAAAAACAAAGCGCTTTTTTTAGTGAAATCAAATTCATGTAGCAAACAGGAATCATTGTGGGGTGTAGTTGCAATAATTTGATATCCTTTAGCACGCATATTATCAATACAATTTCCAATAGTTTCAAACTTATTTATATCAACCCATTTCTGAGCTCCCATGGCAATTTCTTTGTCAATGTTTTTTCCAAATCGTTGTTCCACGATATTCAATTCCTGAATTCCAAAAACTTCGCAACTTCGCATCACCGCACTCGTATTATGAAACTGAAAAACATCTTCGACAGCAACGGTTAAATGATTAGTCCTGTTTTTTAAAACTTCTAAAAAACGTACTTTTCGATTGTCTGTCAAAAATCCTTCAAGATAATTTAGTAAATCTAAATCGACCATTTTATAAATATTATTTTGGCAAAAATAGTAAAATTGATTAGTTTTAACCGATGAAGAAATTAGTAGTTTTAACTGGTGCTGGAATTTCTGCTGAAAGTGGACTCAAAACTTTTAGAGATTCTGAAGGTCTTTGGCAAGGCCACGATATTATGGAAGTGGCAACTCCACAAGGTTGGCGTAAAAATCAAGAATTGGTGTTGGATTTTTACAATCAAAGACGAAGACAATTGCATAAAGTCCAACCTAATAGAGGGCATAAAACACTTTACGAATTAGAAAATAATTTTGATGTTTATATCATCACCCAAAATGTTGATAATTTACATGAAAAAGCTGGAAGTTCAAACATAATACATCTTCATGGAGAATTACTTAAAGTAAGAAGTGTAAAAGATAAAAATTACATTTTACATTGGGAAACTGATTTACGTAAAACCGATATTGATAAAAATGGATTTCAGTTGCGACCCCACATTGTATGGTTTGGAGAAGATGTTCCTGCGCTAGAAGAAGCTATAGAAATTACTCAAAAAGCGGACTATTTTGTGGTAATTGGAACTTCACTTCAAGTATATCCAGCAGCAGGATTAATTGAGTATATAAAGCCAAAAATTCCAATTTATTACATTGATCCAAATCCAATAAGCATTCGTAATCTATCCAATACAATTGAAATAATTCCCATGAATGCAAGTGATGGGGTTCCTTTACTGAAAACTAAATTAATTTCGTTAAATAATTAAGTAATGTATTGAATATGCTAATCTAATTGTAAGTGCAATAACGCATATATTAGTTGCTTATTTTTATATAATTTTCACGAAAATTTACCATTTGTCTACTTAAATAACACTTCATTATTCTTTACTTTTGCATAAAATAAAAAGAAATGGCTCGATTTGAAGAAAATAACCTACCCAAAGCAAAAATCAATGCAAGTTCATTAAGCAAAGCACTACTAATATTCAAATATGCTGACAATCATAAATGGAAGTTCTATTTGGGATTAATTTTTCTTTTATTAACAGGCGGAACTGCTCTAGCGTTTCCTAAATTATTGGGAATGTTAGTAGATTGTGTTAATGCAAAAGATTTGGTTAAAGCCAAAAACATTGCATTAGGATTGATGGGGATTTTAATGCTTCAATCGTTTTTCTCTTTTTTTAGATTATCATTGTTCATCAATTTTACTGAAAATACGCTTGCTAACATCCGATTGGCCTTATATAGCAATTTGATAAAGTTACCGATGACCTTCTTTTCACAAAAAAGAGTGGGCGAATTAAACAGTAGAATTAGTTCTGATATTACTCAAATTCAAGATACTTTAACATCTACAATTGCTGAATTTTTACGCCAATTTATTTTGATTATTGGTGGTGTGATTTTTTTGGCAACTATTAGTCCGAAGCTAACATTAATGATGCTTTCTATTGTTCCAGTTGTAGCAGTAGCAGCAGTTATTTTTGGGAGATTTATTAGAAAATACTCGAAAAAAGTTCAAGATCATGTGGCCGAAAGTCAAGTTGTTGTAGAAGAAACTTTGCAAGGAATTACCAATGTGAAAGCTTTCGCAAATGAATGGTATGAAATTGAAAGATATAAAAGTAAAATTCAAGAAATTGTAAAAATTGCTATCAAAGGGGGCAAATATAGAGGATATTTTGCTTCTTTTATCATATTTTGTTTATTCGGAGCTATTGTTGCTGTGGTTTGGTTTGGAGTAAATTTATGCATTAAAGGCGAAATTAAGGGTGTTGGCGAGTTGATTTCGTTTGTTTTGTATTCGACATTTATTGGAGCTTCGTTTGGTGGAATTGCCGAATTGTATGCTCAAATCCAAAAAGCCGTTGGAGCGACAGAACGGGTATTTGAACTGTTAGACGAAACTCCAGAACAAATCAATTCCATTCAAAACACATCAATAGAAAAAATTAAAGGAAATGTAACCTTTAAAAATGTACAATTTAGTTATCCATCTCGACCTGAAATTCAAGTATTAAAAGGGGTGAATTTTAATGCTAATTTTGGTCAGAAGATTGCAATTGTTGGTCCGAGTGGCGCTGGAAAATCTACTATATCTTCTCTACTATTGCGATTTTATGATATTGAAGGCGGACAAATTTTAATTGACGACAAAAACATTTATGACTATAACTTAGAGAACCTTCGCGGTAATATGAGTATTGTTCCGCAAGATGTTATTTTATTTGGTGGAACAATACGTGAAAACATTGCTTACGGAAAACCAAATGCTACCGAAGAAGAAATTTTATTAGCAGCCAAACAAGCTAACGCATTGGATTTTGTAAACGGATTTCCTGAAAAATTTGATACTTTAGTTGGTGAACGCGGCATAAAACTTTCTGGTGGACAACGCCAAAGAATAGCAATTGCTCGCGCATTACTCAAAAATCCAAGTATTTTAATTTTGGATGAAGCTACTTCATCATTAGATAGTGAAAGTGAAAAATTAGTACAACAAGCTTTAGAAACTTTGATGGAAGGAAGAACGAGCATTATTATTGCACATCGACTTTCCACAATTAGAAGTGCCGATGCGATTTTAGTTCTAAACGAAGGAAAAATTGTAGAAAAAGGAACCCACAAAGAACTATTAGGAATCGAAAATGGAATTTATAAGAATTTGAGTAATTTGCAATTTAGTGAACATTAATAAATTTAATGCAGTTGGAAACTATATCATTTAAAGATATTCACCATGTTGAGTAATGTCTAAACCAAGCTCTTCTTTATCTTCACTTACTCTTAAAGGAGTGATTTTATTTACAACAAAAAATAAAGCATAGGATACGATAAAAGCAAAAATAGATACAAGAACTAATGCTTTTAACTGAATCAAAAACAAAGTGGTATCTCCATATATTAATCCTTGATTTTTACCTACAATTGGATTAACTGATTTTGAAGCAAAAACTCCAGTTAATACCATTCCAACCATTCCGCCAACGCCATGACAGGCAAATACATCTAAAGCATCATCGACTTTACCTTTAGGGAATTTACTTACAACAAGATTACTTATAAAACTTGCAATAAAACCAATTGCTAATGCCGAAGGAATTGTCACAAAACCTGCAGCTGGTGTAATCGCAACTAAGCCAACAACTGCTCCAATAGAAGCTCCCATTGCAGAAAGTTTGTGTCCTAGTATTTTATCTAGAAATACCCATCCCATAGCCGCAGCCGCAGCCGCAACTGTTGTTGTACCTATAGCTTGTGCCGCTAATACGTTAGATCCTAAAGCTGAACCAGCATTAAAACCAAACCAACCAAACCACAATAAACCAGTTCCTAATAATACATAAGTAATTCGTGCAGGAGTTGATTTTTGAACTTTCCTTTTTCCTAAGAATATAGCTCCAGCCAATGCAGCCCATCCTGCGCTCATATGGACTACTGTTCCTCCTGCAAAATCCAAAACGCCCCATCCAAAGAACAACCCATCAGGATGCCAAGTCATGTGACATAATGGAGCATATACAAAAACCATAAATAAAACCATAAATAATAAGTAAGCCCAAAAACGAATCCGTTCAGCAAATGCACCCGTTATTAAAGCAGGGGTAATAATTGCAAATTTTGCTTGAAATAAAGCAAAAAGAATAAAAGGGATTGTAGGCGCTAACTCCCAGGCCGTATTTGCACTTACACCATTAAAAAATAAATTGGAAGAAGGATTGCCAACAAAACCACCTATTGAAGGTCCAAAACACAAACCAAATCCAACTACTACCCAAAGTACAGATACGATAACCATAGCCATAAAACTTTGCAATACTGTACTAATGACATTTTTTTTTCCTACCATTCCTCCGTAAAAGAAACCTAATCCTGGAGTCATGATTAAAACTAAACCTGTAGCCGTAAGCATCCAAGCAGTATCTCCTGTATCTAACTTAAGTGGAACAACATGATTGGATAGTATTTTATTTTCAGGAAATAGATAAATTGAAAAAATGGATAACACCAAAATTGTGATTAAAATCACACTTAAAATAATTTTTCTCATTTTTATACTTAAATTTGGAATAAATATAAAAAAATCAAATAGCACCCCCAATTATAATATAATAAAAAATATATTTTTATTGATTTACTATTATTTACTATATAATTTTAGGGGTACTTCAAAAAATAAAATAAATAATATAAATTTAATAATGCAATATGTATTCAAATAAAGAGAAATATTAACAACTAAACAAACTGATAAATACTAAATATTAACTTTTGTAAAGCGTTATTTTTTTTATATCATTTATTTAAAAAAAAGTATACTAAATTAGATTTTGAATATTATAAATGAAACAAAACTTTTAATCAAGTTGGATTAAAAAAAATAAATAATATTTATTACATTCCATTTGAGTGCACAAAAAATATTATTTTGATTTTCTTCTTACTCGTTCTGATTTTAATAAATTCAATTCTCTACTAGTTTGTCCAGCAACCGAAGTGTTTTCTTGAGCACGACGAATCAAGTATGGCATCACATCACGAACAGGGCCAAAAGGGAGGTATTTAGCAACATTATAACCATTTACCGCTAAATTATAACTGATATTATCACTCATTCCATATAATTGTCCAAACCAAATTCTCGGGTCGTTTTTAGTAATTCCATTAAATACTTGCATTCCCAAAAGTTTATATGAACTTTCTTCATTGTGTGTACCAGCAAAAATTGCCATTTTATCAATATGTTGCATCATATACTCAACCGCAGTATTATAATTATCATCTGTTGCTTGTTTAGATGAACATATTGGAGTTTGATATCCGTTTTCTTGAGCGCGTTTGTGTTCTTTTTCCATATAAGCACCGCGAACTAATTTCATTCCAATATGGAAATCAGCTGCTTTTGCACGTTCATGTAATCCCTTTAAATAATTCATTCTGTCCCAACGATACATTTGTAAGGTGTTGAAAACAATAACTTGTTCTTTGTTGTATTTGCGCATCATTTCTTCTACCAAATCATCAGCAGCATCTTGCATCCAACTTTCTTCAGCATCAATCAATAGGGCAACATTTTTAGAATGTGCTGTTTTGCAAATGATATCAAAACGTTCTTTAACTCGATTCCATTCCGCTTGTTCAATATCTGAAAGCTGGAGCTTCTCGCCTATTTTAGTATATAAATCCAATCGACCAATTCCAGTGGGCTTGAATACTGCAAAAGGAATAGCATCTCTTTCTTTAGCAAATTCGACTGTTTTTAAAGTCATGTCTAAAACAGCATCAAATTGTGATTCATCTTCTTTCCCTTCTACAGAATAATCCAAAACCGATGAAACGCCTTTAGCATACATATTATCAACAACTTTCAGACAATCCATTTCATTAATACCTCCGCAAAAGTGGTCAAAAACTGTAGCACGAATCAATCCTTCAACGGGTAAGTGAGCTTTTAATGCCAAATTAGTCAGTGTTGTTCCTATTCGAACCAACGACTCATTGGAAATCATTTTAAATAAAAAATAAGCTCTATCCAATTCGGAATCACTTTTTAAACCAAAAGCAACTTCGGTATTGTTGAAAATTGTATCCATCGAAACTTTATTAATTATGCAAATATAATTAGAGTTTTAGAATATTTTTTATGATTTCAGCCATAAATTCCTATACTTTTTATCTTTATCATAATCAGCTGCTTGTTTATCGATATTAAAATAACGATTACCTCTTGGGTCATTGCCTACTCCAGCTAAATAAGCCCAATTCCCCCAATTGCTAGAAACATCATAATCAATAAGTTGTTGTTCAAAATAAGCCGCGCCAAAACGCCAATCGAGTCTCAAATCATTACACAAATAACTCGCGACATTTTGCCTACCGCGATTACTCATAAATCCTGTAAGCTTCAATTCGACCATATTGGCATCTACAAAATTTACTCCAGTCTCACCATTTATCCATTTTTGAAGTTCCTGGTTGTTAAGTTTATTAATTGGAATTTCTTTATCTTGAATTCCAGCTTGTTGAAAGAATTTAATATTGTGTTTTTTCATCATAAATCTAAAATAATCACGCCATAATAATTCAAAGATCAACCAATAGGTCGATTTATTAGCTCCAAATTGCAATTCATATTTTTTTAGTTCGTCATAAATAAATCTTGGCGAAATGCAACCTAAAGCCAACCAAGTCGAAAATTTAGAAGAATAATCGGCACCAACCAAGCCGTTTCGAGTTTCTTTAAAATTTGAAATGCATTTGAATTCAAAAAAATAATAATTCAATCGTTTTATTGCATGTGTTTCGCCACCTTTAAAAAGTAAAGCAGTTCTAGAATCTATAGGTTTATATTCTAAATCTAATTCTTCCAATGTTGGCAATTTTATTACTGGAATTTCGGGTGATTTAATCTGATTTGGTATATCAAATGCCGGTCTAATTAACGCGTCTTTCTCTGTTTTCTTTCTAAAATTGGAAAATACATCGGGAATATCTTTTATAGAAAAAGGCAAATCCTGGGCATGATATAACGTGCTCGTGCTGTATGTTTTGAGTTCACATTTTAACTTAAATAATACTTCTCGAAGTTTTGTCTCGGTAAATATTTCTTCATAAGAAACTTCTTTTTTAGAAAAAACTTTAGTTGCCTTGTACAGTTGAACAATATTTGGAATTTCAATTTCAGGTTTTCCCTTTAAAATCAACAATCCAGAACCTAATTCGCGCAAATTTTTATCCAAATCGATTAATGATTCTAATAAAAATTGCGCTCTAAAACTTCCTGTTTTTTTAAATCCAAATTCAGTGGTAATAAATTGAGCTTCATCAAAACAATAGACCGGAATGATTTGATCACTTTGTGCAATAGCTTTGATTATTGTTTCGTTATCATTTAATCGCAAATCGGTTTTAAACCAAACAATTGTAGTTCTCATATGTCATTTATATTTTTCAAATAATAATCTGCTTGTTCTAACAAAGCCGATTTGTCTTCAGGTTTCATCTTTCTCCAAACATTATACATCATACCTATTCTAGGGTTTTTACTTAATTGATCTTCATTTCTGTCATAAAAGTTCCAATACAAACTATTAAACGGACAGGATTTATCTCCTGTTTTTAATGATTTTTTATAAAAACAACTTCCACAATAATGGCTCATTTTATCAATATATGATGCCGAACTCACATACGGTTTGGTGCCAACAATACCACCATCTGCAAACTGACTCATGCCACGAGTATTAGTAATTTCAACCCATTCAAATGCATCAATATAAATTCCTAGATACCACGCGTCAATTTCGTCTGGATGGATTCCTGCCAAAAGAGAAAAATTACACGTAATCATTAACCGCTGAATGTGATGCGCATAAGCATGATTTAAGGACTGATTTATAGCATCTTTCATGCAATTCATTTTGGTTTTTCCTGTCCAAAACCAATCAGGCAATTTTTCTTGATTGTTGAAAAAATTCATATTTGCGTATTCCGGCATTTTATTCCAATAAATGCCACGCATGTATTCGCGCCAACCAATTATCTGACGAACAAAACCTTCCAATTGGTTGAATTCTATTTCATTAGGCCGTTTGATCCATTCTTCAATGCACCTTTCAATAACTTCTTGAGGCGAAATCATTTTTACATTCAATGAAAATGAAATGCGAGAATGATACAATGACCATTCATTAGGCATCATTGCATCTTGATAACTTCCAAATAACGGTAAACATTCTGTAGCAAAAAAGTCTAATAATTCTATAGATTGCGCTCTATTTATAGGCCAAACAAAATTTTTAGCATCAATAATTCCGATAGTTTCAATATCTGTTTTTAAAATTTCTTCATAAATAGTTGAAACATCATTATTAAAAACAAAAGGCGCAATTGCTTTATGATTTTTGGGTAATTTTTTTCTGTTTTCCCCGTCATAATTCCATTGTCCCGTATACGGTTTATCGCCGTCCATCATAATATTGTGCTTTTTTCTCATGGCTCGATAAAAACTCTCCATCAAATACATTTTCTTACCTTCAAAGAAATCGCCAAGTTCGTTTCGAGTGGTATAAAAATGTTCTGAATCAACTGCAGCACTAGAAATTGAAATAGCGTTACAAAGTTTTTTCAAATCCAAATCCACTCGATATTCATCGGGCAATTGGTATTCAAAATGGGTAAAATTATGCTCTGAAATTAAATTTTTAATATTATTTTGAAAGGATTTTAAGTTATTATTATCATTTAAGTAAATATATATAACTATATGATTTTTAGAAATTAAAATATCATTAAAATAACGCATTGCGGAAAAAATTCCTGTTACTTTTTGAATATGGTGTTTTACATAATCGGTTTCGGAACGAATTTCCATCATAACATAAGTAACCGAATCGTCGACAGTTTTAAACCATGAATGATTGCTATTTAATTGATCTCCTAGAATTAATCGTAACGTTTTTGACATATATATTTGAACTATTAAACCAATAAGTTATATTAATTTATTTACTATTCACTTATTCCCTCTGCATTTATCACTACAATATTTTACTTCATCCCAAGCTTTTTCCCATTTTTTGCGCCAAGAAAATGGTTTCTGGCAAAGAACACAGATCTTACTGGGAAGGTTTTGTTTTTTTACTCCTCTCATTTTTTTGATTTATTTGGATTAGTTACGTGCTTTTTTAAAATTCGTTTTCCTTCTTCTTTAACATCATCTTTCTTTCTAAAACTCCACACAATATCACTAGCTTGTTTTCGGGTTTCATCAATATCTACAATAGGAAACGGATAATCTTTCCCAATTTCACAGTTGTAAAATTGTTGTTCTATAGTATTCAATTTCCAAGGTTCATGAATTAATTCCACTGGTATTTGATCTAATTCGGGTATCCATTTTTTGATGAAAATCCCCTCTGAATCGTGCTCTTCGGAATTTTTAATTGGATTATAAATTCTGATGGTATTAATTCCGGTAGTACCCGATTGCATTTGTATCTGCGGGTAATGAATACCGGGTTCATAATCTAAAAATTGTCGCGCTAAAAAATGTAATTCGCGCCAATCTTGCCATAAATTGAACGTAAAAAAGGAAACCACCATAGCTCGCATTCTAAAATTGATGTAACCCGTTGTAGCCAAACATCGCATACACGCATCCACAATAGGAACTCCCGTTTTACCTTCTTGCCACGCTTTTATATAGGTTTCATTTTTGGGTTTAATCAAAGAATCATAAGCTCGATTTGCATTTTCAAATTCCATTCGGCATTCGTCTTCAAATTTTTGTATAAAATGACAATGCCAATGCAGTCTTGAGACAAAATTCAATAGCGCTCTTTTGTTTTTGGAAGTTTCATAATGCTGATTAGTGTATTGATAAATCATTCGCATACTAATATTTCCGTAAGTTAAATAAGGAGATAATCGGCTGCAACCGGTTCGACTTAAATTTGGTTTTGAAATGTGCTTGCTGTAATTAACGTGACGTTCTTTTACAAAACTATTTAAATAACGCCAAGCCCAATATTCGCCACCTTGTTGGAAGTTTTTATTGCGGGTTGTAATTACTTCAGGAAGCGAATTTCCTTTTAATTTTGAATACAAATTTGAGTCTAAATTTTCAAATTGAAACGAATTCAATTCAATAATTTTAGGTTCGGAACGCATCACTTGCTCCCATCGTTTATCCCAATTGCTTCTGGATTTTAGTTTTCTAACAACACCGTGCATTTGTGATTGGCTCCAGCGAATTTTATGAAAATCAAAAAAAGATTGCATTGCAACATCTCTATCAAAAGTGATTTTATTTCCAATTTCTTGATGAGAAAAAACCGATTTTATATCATATATTTTTTGAATTTCTTCAAAAACTGTTGCAACTTCACTATTAAAAAAAAAGATTTCACAGGATATTGTCTTCAATTTAGATTGCATTTCTTGGATGGATTCATAAATAAACCTCCAATGACGCACATCGGAATCATCATAACTCATTACAGATGGCTCAAAAAAATACACTAATAAAACGGAAACACCCTCTTGTTGCGCCAAATAAAGTGGTTCGTGATCTGTAAAACGTAAATCACGTTTGAACCAAACAATATTTATAGATTTTTTATTCAATTTTAAAGTAACGAAGTAATTTCTTTATCGGGTTTTGCGTAGCTTAATCGGTCTAATTGTATCGTTTTATGATAACTATCTAAACCTGAACAAGTGATGGTATTGGCTTTTTCTAAATCGATAAATCCATCATCGTGCAAACAATTTTCAGGTATATATATTTGAATAATTTCTCCAATAACTAGTATTGTGTTATTGATTAAAATATCCATTTTGTCTTTAAATTCAACACCTAACTGAACATTACATGATGAAACAAAAGGTGCAATAAAATCATCTTTATATTCTGATTTCAAATTAGTTACTTCAAATTCAGAAACTGAAGAGTTATATCGAGCAGAAGTTTGATGGGCTTGTTTATAAATAGATTCATTGATATGATTTATTGTATAAAACCCTGTTTGAAGTATATTGTGAAGCGTATCTCGTTCAGGTGGACTTGGACGAAATACCATTCCTATCAATGGGGGATTAGCTCCAATATGAAAAAAAGAACTGAATATTGCAAGATTTTCATTTCCGTTTTTATCAGCGGTTCCCACCAAGGCAACGCTTTTAAATCCGCCTAAACTATTAATTAAGTGAACTCGTTTTTGTTTTTCTAATTGCTCGATCTGAATTTTAGTAATATGTATTTTAGACATTATCAATCGAAATTATAATAAATGAATCCACTTTTTTTCACTGTTTAATTTGAACGTTCCAATGTGCTCTTTGTTCCATTCGTTGGGCGCAATTAATGAAAGGGAATTAGTTCCATCTTCGTTTGTATACAAATGATAGATTTCACCAATTACGGGTTCAAATGAGAATTTAGAATTATAAACCAATTCGTTCCATTCAAATTCTTTTATCAAATTTTCATATTGAATTTTAAGCTCATTAAACTTATTTTCAAACTCTTTATTGACATTCGTAATTCCCCTACTTTTCCATGAAATTACATCATCAACTCTAATTACAGGCGCGCCAACACTAGTTGAATAGGACAATGAACTGGCGTTATACCCATCTTTCTCAGTAAAAACAACGTTATCTGGTTTTTTACTTTCCATTTTTAGCGTTTAGAAATTTTATTATTCGAAATGGAACGTTGTAAATTGCATTTGAATCGATCAATTCCTTCCACTCGTTTAGAAACATGTTTTGTTTTGCAACTTTCAACCCGTTCGCGCCACAATTTGTAACTGCTAAATTTCAATTCTTTTTTCATTAAAGCTTTTACTTCAGCTTCGCTTAATCCAAATTGAAATTTTATGGCATCAAATGGAGTTCGGTCTTCCCAAGCCATCTCAATGATTCTATCAATATGAATATCGGATAGTTTTTCTTTTTCTACGGGTGCAATAATGGATTTCAAAATATATTGTTTAATATTTATCATAATTAATTAAACAAAAGTAACGATTTTTAATCATTAATTCCGATTTAAAATAAAAAAATAAGTTAAATTGGAGTAAAATGAGATGAAATAATATCCTTATTTTTGCAGAATATAACAAACAATATGCAATCAATTGAAGCAAACGGATATTCTATATATTTTAATAAAAAAGGATATGAAGCAATCAACCAAATACTAATTGATAATAAATACTCCACTATTTTTATTTTAGTAGACGAACATACCAACGACTTTTGCTTGCCTAAATTTCTTTCAAATTTAGCTACTGAAATTGCCATTGAAATTATAGAAATTGAATCTGGTGAAGATGTTAAAAACATTACAACTTGCGTCGAAATATGGTCAATTTTATCGGAACTTGGTGCTGATAGAAAAAGTGTAATAATCAATCTGGGCGGGGGCGTAATTACTGATATTGGCGGATTTGTAGCTTCTACGTTTAAAAGAGGGATTGATTTTATTAATATTCCAACTACTTTATTAGGAATGGTTGATGCGTCAATTGGCGGTAAAAATGGTGTTGATTTAGGGAATTTAAAAAATCAAATCGGAATTATTAATGTACCGAAATTATTACTAATAGACCCTTCCTTTTTAGAAACATTATCGCAAAAAGAAATGCGTTCTGGTTTGGCAGAAATGCTAAAACACGGTTTGATTTACGACAAAAAATATTGGAAACAATTTTTAGTTTTATCGAATATTGATTTTGCCGATTTTGATGCATTAATTTATCGTTCAATAGCAATTAAAAATGAAATAGTAAAACAAGATCCAACCGAAAACGGAATTAGAAAAGCATTAAATTTTGGCCACACTTTGGGTCATGCCATAGAAAGTCATTTTTTAAAATCTGCAACCCCTTTACTTCATGGTGAAGCCATTGCTATTGGAATGATTTTAGAAAGTTATATTTCTAAAGAAAAAGGATTGTTATCGATTGATGAATTTCATCAAATAAAATATACTTTAACTGATATTTTTGAAAAACATAATTTTACAAAAAACGACATAGAATTGATTCAAGATTTACTCATTCACGATAAAAAAAATGAGTATGGAAAAGTGCAATTTGCATTGATTAATGGTATAGGAAAAATAATTATCAATCAATCAGTTGAAAATCAATTAATTATAAAAAGTTTTGAGGAATATAAATCTTAATATTTTTTTTATAATTAATTTTGCAATTCGCTTATTTTATTTTTTACATTTGCGGGGATGATTAATAACAATAACACTAATACGAATAGCACTTTCACACTAAAAACCAATACTGGTTTTCAAGTTTTGTGTGTTGTTTTTTTGACATCAATTAGAACTATTTTAGGGCTTTTTTTAGAGATTATTAAATCGGAAACTGAAAAATTACCCATTGTGTATGCAAATATTAGAGTTTGAATTAAAGATTAATTTAACTTCATTATTAATCCTTTTAAACTTTGCAAATAAAAATGAACACAAAATACTTCGACTTAATCAACCAGACCTATTACTTTCCTCAAGAAGAATTTACTTTAAACAAAGAAAATGCGCTTCAATTTCATAACATTGATTTAATAAAATTAGTTGAACAATATGGAACTCCTTTAAAATTCACCTATTTACCTCAAATTTCCAACAACATTAAAAGAGCCAAAAACTGGTTTAGAAATGCTATGGAAAAAAACAAATATGAAGGAAAATATTATTATTGTTATTGCACCAAAAGCTCCCATTTTGAATACATTATGAATGAAGCTTTTAAAAACAACATTCACATTGAAACTTCTTCGGCGTTCGACATAAATATTGTTGAAAATTTATTGGAAAACGGAAAAATAAATAAAAGTACTTATATTATTTGTAATGGTTTTAAAAGAGATCAATATATTACAAACATTGCGCGTTTGATTAACAAAGGACATAAAAATACCATTCCAATCATTGATAATTATGAAGAATTGGATTTGCTTCAAGCCCAAATAAAAAGTAAATTTAAAATTGGCATTCGAATTGCAGCCGAAGAAGAACCAAAATTTGAATTTTATACCTCCCGCTTGGGAATCGGATATAAAAACATTGTGGCATTTTACAAAAAACAAATTCAAGATAATGATAATCTAGAATTGAAAATGTTGCATTTTTTCATCAATACTGGAATTAACGATAATGCCTATTATTGGAATGAATTGGTAAAATGTATTAAAGTATATATTGCACTTAAAAAAGAGTGTCCAACATTAGATGGATTGAACATTGGAGGTGGTTTTCCTATCAAAAATTCATTAGCTTTTGAATATGATTACCAATACATGATTGACGAAATTATCAATCAAATTAAAATTGCCTGTGACGAAGCCGAAGTAGATGTGCCTAATATTTTTACCGAATTTGGATCGTTTACTGTGGGAGAATCAGGTGGCGCTATTTATCAAGTTTTGTATCAAAAACAGCAAAACGATAGAGAAGCTTGGAATATGATTGATTCCTCATTCATTACTACTTTGCCCGACACTTGGGCAATTAACAAACGATTTATTATGTTGGCTATAAACCGTTGGAATGACACTTACGAAAGAGTTTTGTTGGGTGGAATGACTTGTGATAGTGATGACTATTACAACTCTGAACAAAATATGAACGCCATATATTTACCAAAATACAATAAAGAAAAACCGCTATATATAGGATTTTTCAATACTGGTGCTTATCAAGAAACCATTGGAGGTTATGGAGGACTGCACCACTGTTTGATACCGCAACCCAAACATATATTGATTGACAAAGATGAAAATGGCATCATTGCTACCGAAGTTTTCTCTGAACAACAAACGGCAGAAGATGTTTTGAAAATTTTAGGATATTCAAAAAAAGAGAAGTGAAAAAAAATAAAATCTATTTGAAGTTTTAAAAAAAATAGTTTTTCTTTGAATTTCAAACCAAACATCATTAAAATAAAAATTAACAGAATCTGAAATAAATTCAGATTAAAACAAAAAAAATGAGCAAAGGACCAATAAGTCAGTTTATTGAGAAGCATTATCTTCATTTCAATTCAGCTGCTTTAGTAGATGCAGCCAAAGGATATGAGCAACATTTATTGGAAAACGGAAAAATGATGATCACCCTTGCTGGGGCGATGAGTACAGCCGAATTAGGTAAATCATTGGCCGAAATGATTCGTCAAGACAAAGTACATATTATTTCTTGTACAGGCGCCAATCTTGAAGAAGACATTATGAATCTAGTAGCTCATAATTCTTATAAGAGAGTTCCAAATTACAGAGATTTAAGTCCGCAAGATGAATGGGATTTACTTGAAAATCATTACAATAGAGTTACCGATACATGCATACCTGAAGAGGAAGCTTTTAGAAGATTACAAAAACATATTCATCATATTTGGAAAGATGCAAATGATAAAGGAATTAGCTTTTTTCCACATGAATTTATGTATCAAATGTTGAATTCAGGAGTATTAGAACAATACTACGAAATTGATCCAAAAGATTCTTGGATGTTGGCTGCTGCCGAAAAAAACTTACCAATTGTAGTTCCTGGATGGGAAGACAGTACAATGGGAAATATTTTTGCATCCTATTGTATTAAAGGTGAATTTAAACCAACAACCATGAAAAGTGGTATTGAATACATGATGTGGTTGGCCGATTGGTATCCGAAAAATTCGGAAGGTAAAGGCGTTGGCTTCTTTCAAATTGGAGGTGGAATTGCCGGAGATTTCCCTATTTGCGTGGTACCAATGTTATATCAAGACATGGAAATGCACGATGTTCCTTTTTGGAGTTATTTCTGCCAAATTTCCGATTCAACAACAAGTTATGGTTCTTATTCTGGTGCGGTTCCAAATGAAAAAATTACTTGGGGTAAATTAGACATCCATACTCCAAAGTTCATAATTGAATCTGACGCAACTATTGTTGCTCCACTAATTTTTGCTTATTTATTAGACCAATAAAATAGATTTATGAGAAGAGTTATTGTTGATTATGCAAAGCTAACAGGCGATATACTAAACTTATTAGTTGATAAATTTCCTGAAGGTTATGACGATTCGGACATCATCCGTTTTAGAAATGCTCAAAATGAACTTATTGAAGCCGTTGAAGTACGAACCGACGACACCGTTTATTTGGTAAAAGTGAGTACTAAATTGGCAAGCCGGATGGAAAAATTTGAAGAAGAAGATGATTTAGATGCTGTCATTGAACCCATCATTCCTGTAGTTGGATTAGATGTTGAAGATGATGATTCAGAAGATGAAGAAACTTCAGATGATGATTTACTAAAAGACAAAGACGATGATGATGATGATGAAGAGGATAATGATGAATAAAAAAAGTAAGCAGTAAAGATTCTAACAATTAATTAGTTTATACTATTATACAAAAAAAGTGTGAAAGTTAACTTATATAAACTTACACACTTTTTTATTAAAGATTATTTTTTTACCACTAATCGAAATCCTTCACCGTGAATATTTAAAATTTCAACCCCAGGATCTTCTTTTAGGTATTTCCTTAATTTAGCAATATAAACGTCCATGCTTCTAGATGTAAAATAGTTATCATCTCTCCATATTTTGGTTAAAGCTAATTCTCTGGGCATTAAATCTTCCACATAAATTGCTAACATTTTTAACAATTCATTTTCTTTTGGTGACAATTTTATTGGCTCATTACCAGGTAATGTTAAAAAACGTAACTTAGAATTTAAATGAAATTTTCCAATTTGGAACTCAAATTGAATATTTTCAGCTTTAGTTTCGGAAGATTTTCTTTGCATAATAGCTTTTATCTTCATCAATAAAACTTCCGAATCAAAAGGTTTATTTAGATAATCGTCTGCTCCTACTTTGTATCCTTTCAAAACATCTTCTTTCATAGTCTTAGCAGTTAAGAAAACGATAGGCACATCCTTATTTTTCTCCCGTATTTCTTTAGCCAAAGTATAACCATCTTTGTAAGGCATCATTACATCTAAAATACACAAATCATAAGTGTCTTTTTTGAATTTTTCAAAACCTTCCATACCATTCTTAGCCAAAACAACATCAAAATCGTTTAGCATTAAATAGTCTTTAAGAATCGCACCAAAGTTTTGGTCGTCTTCTACTAATAATATTTTTTTGTTTTCTTTTTCCATAATTTTTAATTTATCAATGGTAATTTTATAATAAATATACTTCCTTTTCCCTTTTCACTTTCTACGAATACCTGACCATTATGGTCTTCGACAATTCTTTTAACATAAGCTAAACCTAAACCATGTCCTTTTACATTGTGTAAATCACCGGTATGTTCACGATAAAATTTTTCAAATATTCTTTTTTGTGCTGCTTTTGTCATCCCCAAACCTTGATCTTTTATTTTTATTATTACAAAATCTTTAATGTTTTCTGTATATATATCAATAACGGGTAGTTCAGGAGAATATTTTATGGCATTATCTAAAATATTTACAATTACATTTGTAAAATGCACGTCATTTAATAATACGGTGTTTCTATTTGCATCAAAATGTTTTGTAATAGTTCCATGTCTATCCTCAATAATTAAGTGAACATGATCAATTGCATCTTCAATAATCTCTATCACATTTTGAGATTTTTTAGAAATATCGAGTTCTTTTTTCTCTAACTTTGATATCCTAAGAACATTTTCAACTTGAGCATGCATTCGTTTGTTTTCCTCTCGAATCATTTTAAGATATCGAAATATTTTTTCTTTATCGTCTATAACCTTTGGATTCTTAATAGCGTCTAAAGCCAAATTTATAGTTGCTATGGGCGTTTTAAACTCATGTGTCATATTATTAATAAAATCTGTTTTGATTTCAGAAATTTGACGTTGCTTAATCAATTGATGTAAGGCATTTGAATAGGCGATAATAATAATTAAGGTAAAGATTATTGATAATATGGTAATTGCTAAAATATCTGAAAAAAGAAATCTTTTCTTCTGTGGAAACGAAATCAGTAATGAATATTTATTATTTCCGTCGTTATCTATAAATATAGGAATAGAATATGTGTCATATTTATCATAAATGAAATGTTCAGATTTAATTTTAGTAGCCAAACCATTACTATAAATATTGAATTCAAAAGGGGTTTTAACACCATATTCATTCAATTCATTCGTCAACGTAGCATTCAATTTTTCTCTTGAAATTCTATCATAAATAGAATAATTGGCAACAATATCTTTGTATGCTATATCAAATTGAGCATTTTCTAAAAGCTTTAGTTTTCCAGCTTTTTCAATAGTAATATCTGGAGTTAATTTATTCTCAATTCCTAAATTATCAAAAGAATTTTTATTAAAAATTTCTGTTTTTCGTTTGGCCGTATAGGTTTTTATTTTAGAATTATCAGATTTTTTTTTGTCAAAGAGCGTAGAAAATATATCGTAATCTTCAGAAATTATACTGTTTGAATAAATAATAGTTTCATTTGTTTTCTTGTTTCTTTGGTAGTATTTATATTCCATCAAATCTTCATTTTTTGGAACGGAACCAATACTATCTTTTAACTTATTGTATCTATTATAAAATGTGTATTTTTCTTGTTCCCCGAGTTTTCTTGATACATTACCCAAAACTTGCTTTATATGAAACTTGAATTGTTCTTCACTTTTTTCTAACGAAGTATTGAACCAATATACTTGAATCAATATTATTCCCAACAAGGAAATGCTCATTAACAATACCAAAAGCCGAAAAACAAACTTATTCATCAAAACAAATTTAGTATTTTAACATATAATCTGTTAATGTATTAACCAAACATTAACATTGAAGTAGTTTTTTATTTATTTTTCAATGAATTCAATATTTCATCGATTTGTATTTTTGTTTCATCAAAATTTACATTTTTGACAACAAATTGACTTCTTTCAATGCGCTCTTCATCAGATAGTTGATTATTAATTCTCTGGATAATTTTTTCTCTAGTAGTTTTATCTCTTTCCAGCACTCTTTGAATTCTAGTCTCTAATGGTGCCGAAACTGTGATAATACTATCACAATCTTTATAACTTCCACTTTCAAATAAAATTGCGGCTTCTTTAATAATTACAGGAAATTTATTATGTTCAATAATCCAAAAATCAAAATGCTTCTTTACCGCAGGATGAACAATTGCATTAAGTTGTTTTAATTTCTCAGGTTCGTTAAAAACAATAGACGCTAGTTTATCCCTGTTTAAAGTATTGTTTGCTTCTATAATTTCTGTTCCAAATGTAGCGACAATTTGAGAAATAATATCGGGGAAATCCATAACTTTTTTAGCTTCTACATCAGAAATATAAACCGGAATTCCTTTTGATTGTATATAATTAGCAACCGCAGTTTTACCACTTCCAATTCCACCTGTTAATCCAATTATTTTTGATTTAACCGCAACCGGTTCCACTAATTTTTGTAATGGATTTATTATTTTATCAATTGCTTTTTCAACAGATTTATGAATTGGTGCATTTTTCTTATTATTGATATTAAACATACTTCTTTCAAAATTATCTTCCACATCAGTTACTTTAAAAAAAAGTTCGGGAAAAGCTTCTTGAGGTTTTTTGCCAAGTACACTTATTTTATAAAACGAGGTCATAAAACCAATTCCGTATCCAAAAAATTGCTTACAAACAGCAACAATTGATAAATACCCAATGACTGGACTTCTATTTTGAATACTTGAAGTAACGAATAAAATTATAAAATACAAAAAATACATTTTTAAAGCCCAATCCAATAATACAAATACTAGAGCAAATGAGATTACAAATCCAATTATAAAAATAGAAGGAAACCAATAGGTTATTTTTTTATATTCTGGATACCAAGAGTTTAATATTGGTCTAGCTTTTCCAAATTTTGAAACTTGAATACTAAATTTTTCCCAATCGATTCTTCTTTTGTGATATACAAAAGCAGAGGGAAACAATCGTGTTTCAAAATCTAATTTCCATAATCTAATAGACAAGTCTGGATCTTCACCAGGATGTATGTTTCCGTATCCTTTAGATGCTTCAAATGCTTTTTTAGAAATACCCATATTGAAACTTCTGGGTTGAAATTTGTCAATTTTTTCTGAACCTCCTCTAATTCCTCCCGTTGTAAGAAAGGAAGTCATCGCAAAATTTATTGCTTTTTGAATATTAGAGAATGATTCCATTGCTTTGTCAGGTCCTCCAAAACAATCTACATAATCAAATTTTAATTCCTTTTCAACTTCTGACAAATATTGCTTGGGAATGATGCAATCAGAATCGAAAATAATATAATAATCTCCTTTAGCTTTCTTCATGCCAAAATTTCTGGAATCTCCAGGTCCTGAGTTGGGTTTAAAATAATAGGATATTGAAAGTAAGTCTGAAAATTTTTGAACTACATTTTCACAAGTAATAGTTGAACCATCTTCAACAATTACAATCTCAAAGTTGATTTTGTAAGTTGATTGAACCAAACTTTCAAGTAATTCGTTAATTTCGTCGGGACGGTTATAGACAGGAATGATAATTGAAAAATACATTCTAAAAAAATTTTAACAAATATACAATTTATGTAAAAAAAAAGTCCCACCGAAGCAGGACTTTTTTATGTTTTATAAAATAATTAAAATTTATTCTTTAATAATTTTAATCGTTTTAATTTGATCGTCAGAAGTTAATTTAACTAAATAAGTACCAGCACCAAGCTGAGACATGTCTATTTGTCCTTGAGTATCATTCATTGATTTCACAATCATTTCTTGTCCTAAAAGATTAACTACTTGAACTTTATAAATTGTAGTTGCATTAGAAATGTTCAACACATTTTTTACTGGATTTGGATAAAACGTGAAATTTGAGTTTGAAAAGGTATTGCTAGTCAAAGAAGCGTCATATGCTGACAATTGAAAATCACCATCAATACCACCACCACTAAAACTATATGTCCAAACCCCAATATACAAGGTAGAACCTGGTGTCAATGCAGATAAAACAACTTTAGAAAAATTTCCATTACCAGCATCATCATCACATCCAACTTCTGTTAAAGAACCACAGGTTCCTGTAAATACTGATAATACAGAGTCCGTCATTGTTGTTCCCGGTGTAGTATCCGTTTCAACAGTTAAAGACCCTGAAGCAGGAACAACCACGCTATACCAAACATCATTTTTTCTGTTAGTCTGACATGCAAAGGTCAATCCAGTAGTTGAAGTCCCACCAACGGTAGTACCTATAACAGGGGAATCAGTAAAAACCCCACCTGGAGTTATTGAAATTGCATTCATACAATCATCATTTGCAGGAGGAGTAGGTAATGTTGTAAAGCTTACCATTGCGCTCCATTCTGATGAATCTGAAATACTACAAACAGAACGAACCCATACGTAATAAGTTGTAAATGGTGTTAAACCAGTTAAATTAACAGTTGTAATACCGGCTATAACACCATCAGTTGCTAAATCAGTTGGTAGCGGAGAAGAATTAGTTGTTGATAAATAATATTCATATCCACTAGCAGGAGCATTAGCAGGAGCTGTCCAAGAGATTGTAGCTCCAGTATTTGTTGGTAAAGTAGCAACTACAGCAAAAGGAATTGAACAAGAAGGGGTAGTAACAATTTTAATGTCGTCTACATATAAAGAGAATTGATTAGCTATTGAATAGGCATTAAATCCAAAGTAATAAACGCCAGAAGTCGTTGGAGTAAAAGAAACAATATTTTGTTGAACCACTCCTCCACTAAATACTCCTCCCGTTATAGTAGGATGATCTGCTAAAATATCGGTCATATCAGCTGAAGTGGGTGAAATTCCATAAGCAACTTTCATGCTTTCAGTATAAAAGGTAGAATTATTACCATAGTTATAAGAAATATCGTAAGATACTCCTGCATCTAATGCAATGCCTTGTGTGTAAAACCAAGTATCTGCTGGATTGAAAAAATCATAGGTATATCTTAATGTATTACTTGAAAATCCATAACCAGGATTGCTTGCTGTTGTCCAATTATATCCTAAACCAACATTTTCATTAGAAGTACAAATTGGTAAAGCAGGGACTACTGCAGATTCAAAGTCTTGAATATAAGGAACAGTAGTGGCTTCGCACAAAGTAGCAAATGTACCCATTACACTCCAATAAGAAGAATCAGTATTACTACAAACAGAACGTACCCAAATGTAATAATTTGTTCCGGAAGTTAAACCCGTAAAATCGAAAGAAGTTATTCCAGCTACAACTCCATCTGTTGCAGCATCTGTAGTTGCTGGCGCCGTGTTAGCTGTTGAAAAATAAAATTCATAACCATTTGCAGGATCTGTTACGGAAGTAGTCCATGAAACCGTTGCCGTTGTTGTAGTTATGTTTGATGAAACTAGTCCAGTTGGAGCTATGCAAGTAGGAGGAATTCCACAAATTACGTATCTATTTCTGGAAGTATTTTGGGTGCCGCAACCCGCTAAATTAGTATAGAATTTTATATCCCCAGATATTGTAGCTACCCAAGAAACAGAGCCAGTACCAAAAGTATCAGCAGTAGTTCCACCATCAGAGCTAATTGTTATAATATCGGAAGCAACTGAACTTCCAAAAGTATAAGTTTCCCCAAGAGTTACACTAACAAGTGAATACTCCCCTGCGTAACCAGCAGTTGTAATTATGTTTTGAGTTAATCCATCACAAACTGGAATAGTATATGATGCACCAAAAGGATATTGAGTAGTTGATGTTAAACACTGAGCAGATAAACCAAAGGAATATCCAAAAATCAGGATTAGTAATAAAGTAATTTTTTTCATATAAATAAATTTTAAATATAAATTAATGGATATAAAAGTAAGCTAAAAAGCTCTAAATACAAAATTTAAAGCTTATTTTTAAATATGATTTAATTCAAATGATAATAACCTACTTATTTTATGCTTGAAACCATAACCATTTCATTGGCATCTGCGTCATAATCTACACCCTCAAATCCGAAACCAAATAAATTCAAGAAGTCTTGTTTATAGCCGGCTAAGTCTCCAATTTCTGGCAACGATTCTGTTGTGGATTCTATCCATAATTTAGCAACTTGAGCTTGAACATCATCGCGCATTTCCCAATCATCAATTCGTATTCTTCCGTTTGAATCTGTAGGGATTTCCTTTCCTGTATATAATCGCTCAGCAAATAATCGCTGAATTTGTTCAATACAACCTTCATGAATTCCATCGGCTTTCATAATTTTATACAACAATGATATGTATAAAGGAATAACTGGAATTGCAGAACTTGCTTGAGTAACCAATGCTTTATTTACAGAAACATAAGCTTTTCCATTAATATCTTTTAAACTATCTGTAATTGAAAATGCCGAAGCTTCCAAATGATCTTTAGCTCTCCCGATAGTTCCTTTTCTATAAACCGCTTCCGTAACTGATGGTCCTATATAAGAATAAGCAATTGTTGTTGCTCCTGGAGCTAATAAATTGGCATCTTTTAAATCTTGTATCCACATAACCCAATCTTCACCTCCCATAACCACAACGGTATTGTCAATATCTTCTTGATTTGCTGGTTCGATAGAAACTTGTGTTATATTTCCGGTATGAAAATCAACAGTTTTGTTTGTAAATGTATTTCCAATAGGTTTTAGTGAGGAACGATGTAATACCCCGGTATCAGGATGTAATCTTACAGGCGATGCCAAACTATAAATTATTAAATCAATTTGGCCTAAATCTGCCTTAATCATATCGATTGTTTGCTTTTTTATTTCTTTAGAAAAGGCATCACCATTAATACTTTTAGCATACAAACCGGCTTTTATTGCTTCGTTTTCAAATGCTGCCGAATTATACCAACCTGGTGAAGCAGTTTTTCCTTCAGTTGGAGGCTTTTCAAAGAAAACACCAATAGTTGCAGCGTCACAACCAAAGGCACTAGAAATTCTAGATGCTAAACCAAATCCAGTTGAGGCACCAATTACTAAAACACGCTTTGCACCATCTATTTTACCTTTAGATTTTACGTATTCCATTTGATTTTTTATGTTTTGTTCGCAACCTTTTGGATGAGCTGTCAAACAAATAAAGCCACGCATTCTAGGTTCTATAATCATAATCTTATTATTGTATTTCTATTTTGAAGTTTAAATTTCAAATCAGGCAAATATAATTGATTTTTTTAGTTGAGCAATTCCTTCGCGTGAATTAAAGCTGAATCAGAAATCGAAGAACCAGAAAGCATTTGAGCAATTTCTATAACGCGCTCCTCTTTTGACAATATCTTTAATTCTGATTGGGTGTGATTGTCTTTTATTACCTTATAAACCTTGAAGTGTTCATTTCCTTTTCCCGCAATTTGAGGTAAATGAGTTATGGCAAAAACCTGCATATTTTCACTCATAGATTTCATTATTTCGCCCATTTTATGTGCAATTTCTCCAGAAACTCCGGTATCTATTTCATCAAAAATAATGCTCGGAAGTTTAGAATAATTAGATAAAACCGATTTTACAGCCAACATAATTCTAGACATTTCTCCACCCGAAGCCACCTTCTTTAACAATCCGAAATTGGAACCTTTATTGGCTGAAAACAAAAACTGAATTTCATCTTTACCATTAAAATAAAATTCTTCTTTTGAAATTAATTCGATATTAAAACGAGCATTTTCCATTCCTAATTGCTCTAAAATTAAAGCTAATTTAGCTATTAGAATCGGAATTGCTTCTACTCTATTATTATGAATTTCAATAGCTAATTTATTCAGCTGATTTTCTATCAATACAATTTGTTTTTCTATTGCATTGATTTGTGATTCTAATGTTGTAACTGAAACTACTTTTGTGTCTAAATCATCTTGTATTTGCAGCAATTCTTCTACCGAATTAACTTGATGTTTCTTTTCAAGAGCATAAATCAACTGTAATTTATCATTAATTATTTGTAATTCATCTGGATTAGAAAAAACGGTTTCAGACAACTGCTCTAATTCTTTTTCTATATCATAAAATTCAATTAAAACACTATTAATTCGCTCATATACAGCATTATATTCTGAAGAAAAACCAGCAATTTTTTGAAAACACAATTTGACTTCTTTTAAATTTTGCAGAACTCCAAACTGCTCTTCATTGATAATGGATAATGATTTTATTACATTTTCTTTTATAAATTCGACGTTATTTAACTTTTCAAAATGAATTTCAATCGCTTCTTTTTCTCCAGATTTTAAATTAGCCGACAACAATTCATCAAGTAAAAAAGTATTGTAATCTTGTTCTTTTAAAACAGAATGAAGCAATTCGGTATTGGATTTTAAATCCGATTTATTTTTTTTGTATTCTTTTAATTGTATAGCATATTCGTTTATCAAACTGAAATTTAATCCAACAGAATCAATAATTTGAAATTGCACCGTTTCATCTGAAAGCTCTTGGGTTTGATGTTGCGAATGAATATCTATAAGAAAAGTACTCATTTCTTGTAATTCGTTAAGATTAACAGGAGTATCGTTTATAAAAGCCCGGGATTTTCCAGAGGGTAAAATTTCTCTTCTAATGATAGTTTCCTCTTCATAATCCAAATCATTGGCTTCAAAAAATGGCTCTAGATTGTAATTTTTAATTTGAAAATGCCCTTCAATTACACATTTTTCTTCTTTATTTTTTAAAGAAGTTAAATCGGCTCTTTTTCCTAAAACTAAACCCAAGGCACCTAATAGAATTGATTTTCCTGCCCCTGTTTCACCCGTAATGACAGAAAATCCATCAGTAAATTTTACTGATAATTTCTCTATCAATGCATAGTTTTCAATAGATAAGGAAGTGATCATGTAGTTAAAGTTTATTTAGAATTAAAACTTTATACCTACCCATTTTGCAGCATTTGTAGGCGATATTCTGGATAATTTATCAACCAAACCCTCTATATTTACACTCGGACCTCCTGAGAATATAGAAACAATTTCATCTGATTTGGCATCAAAAAATATCCTTGTTAGATAAGCGTTAGGTTTGGCTTCATATAGAGCTGAAAGTGTGTTGATCGAATTATTAATAGCTTCTTTAGAAGACTTAATATCCTTATACATTCCATCTAAACCGTTAAAGTGATATTGAAACATGGCCTCTCTATATGGTCTGTAAGTAGCCGACATCAAATCATTAACTAAATAATAGCGATTTTGAGTTTTGTCGGTTTGAGACCATCCTTTTCCACCAGATGGCGCTGCCAAACTGACAATTTCTTGTGCCGATTGAAAGTAACTCGCACCACTATCTAACTTAAAAGTTTCCGCATCAATACCCAATATAATATACGAATAAAAAGCAATTGTAGAAATTAAATTCGAATCATAACTACTTGGATTATAAAATAAATTCTGAAATTCAATGTATTGAAAATTGAAATCTTTATCATTAATATTAATTATAGGAGAAGAAAAACTTGAATTGTATGTTGGTCTTGAAGCTTGAATTTGGATGCTACCCTCAAAATTATTTGAATCATAAGAGTTCAACGTTATAAACATTGTACAACTTATTTTTTCGTTATCTTTGAATGTTTTCTCCGTCCAAGCGGTTTTGTTTACAAACTCATTCAATGATGTCTCTAGACTTTTAAAAATCTGATTATTGGCATTTGTAATTTTATCATAATTCACAATAACCTTACAATTTAGCTCTTGTGCTTGAATGTTGGCAAAAAAACAAATTAAAAATAAATTAAAAAATTTACGCATCATAATGAGTTATTACTTTATTTAAAATATCCACTGCTACTTCTTCTTTCGATTTTAATTCTATTAATTCAATAGTAAAATTCTTGTCAATGAATGTAACCTTGTTGGTTGGTCCTCCAAAACCTGCTCCTTTATCTTGAAGCGAATTTAAAACTATCAAATCTAAGTTTTTTTTGTGAATTTTCAACTTAGCGTTTTCAATTTCATTTTCAGTTTCTAATGCAAAACCAATTAAAAACTGTTCTTTCTTTATTTCACCCAAAGATGCTAAAATATCTTTAGTTTTTTCTAATTCAATAGAAAAATCAGCATCATTTTTTTTAATCTTATTTATAGATACGGCTTTTGGTTTATAATCGGCAACCGCAGCTGCTGCGATTGCAACATCAACATCGCTATAAAACTCATGACAAGCATTATACATTTCTAAAGCTGAAACAACTTTAATTACTTTTATAGTGTTATTTTCTACTTTCAAATGCGTGGGTCCCGAAACCAAAATGACTTCTGCACCCAAATTTGCTGCTTGATTGGCAATATCAAATCCCATTTTACCAGAAGAATGATTTCCTATAAAACGCACAGGGTCTATAGATTCGTATGTTGGACCTGCAGTAACGAGTATTTTTTTTCCCATTAGTGGTAATTTACTCAGCAAATCAGCTTCCAAAAAAGTAATTATGTTTTCTGGCTCTGCCATTCTTCCTTCGCCTGAGAGTCCACTAGCTAATTCTCCTGATTCTGCAGGAATTATACAATTCCCAAATTGTCGTAATGTGGTAAAAGAAGCAATTGTAGAGGGATGTTTATACATATCCAAATCCATTGCTGGAGCAAAATAAACAGGACATTTGGCCGATAAATAAGTTGCAATTAGAAGATTATCGCAATTCCCATTAGCCATTTTAGACAATGTATTGGCTGTTGCAGGAGCAATAATCATTAAATCTGCCCATAGACCAAATTCAACATGATTATTCCATTGGGCATTTTGTTTGGCTTGTTCACCTTTTTGACTAGAGTCATCATCTTCATTATAAAATGTAGAGTGAACTGGATTTTTAGATAATGTAGCTAAGGTTAATGGAGTTACAAAATCTTTAGAAGCAGGAGTCATAATCACTTGGACATGGGCACCTGCTTTTATAAATAGTCGAACTAATGATGCGGTTTTGTATGCGGCAATTCCACCAGAAACTCCTAGTATTATTTTTTTACCACTTAAAACTGACATTTTTCGGTATTATTTTTGTGTGTCTTTATGATAAATCTTACCATCCATCCACTCTTGAACTGCAAGAGCATGTGGTTTAGGAAGTTTTTCATAAAATTTAGAAACTTCAATTTGTTCTTTGTTTTCAAAGACTTCTTCTAAGCTATCATTATAAGTTGCAAATTCTTCTAACTTTTCAATCAATTCTTTTTTGATTTCAGTGTTAATTTGATTTGCTCTTTTAGCCATAATAGTTATTGCTTCATAAACATTTCCGGTAGGTTCCTCAATAACCGTTTTGTTATACGTTATTGTGTTTACTGGCGCATTGGTCTTTTTTAAATCCATGACTTTTTTTATTTAGAAAATTGTTGTAAATCTTTATCAATCTTAGCTAACATTTGGTCGGCTTTTGCTTTATATTTTGAATCTGCTTTGTATTTTATCAATCCATTGTATGCCGTTTTCGCATAATTCAATCGTTCTTCCATCTTTAGAACCACACTATTAACAGCTAGTTTATAGGCCGAATCTAATTTTAAAAACAAAGCATCTTCTTTAAATGTTGTTCCAGGAAAATCTGAAATAAAATTATCGAATGCTATTTGAGAAGCTCTGTAATCTGAAATTGTATTGTATTGCTTGGCGTTTTCAAAAGCTTTTTTCTCAATTTTATATTTTAGTCCTTTTACAATAGCATTGGCTTGAGGCAAATAGGTTGAATTTGGATACGTATCGATAAAATTCTGTAATTTGTCCAATGCTTTATCAGTATCAACTTGATCTAAACTATACACTGGAGAAAGCTTTGAATAACATTGCGCACCCAAGAAAGAGGACTCTTCTACTTTTTCACTTTTTGGATAACTTGAAGCAAAATTTTCAAATTGGTAGCCCGCTAAATAAAATTGTTTGGTTTTATAATAAGATTGTGAAAACATATAAAACAACTTTTCTGCTTGCGGTTTTCCTTTATAGGAAGGGGCAATTTGTTCAAATAATCGAATCGCTTTTTCATATTTCCCTTTATCATACATTTTTGAAGAAACATCATATTTAAAAGCAACATCTTCCGACTTCAATGCTTTTTGGTATTCGCTACAAGACGAAAAAAGAACTATCAATGTTAAAAGTGAAACTATTTTCTTCATTTTTGTTTTTGTAAATGCAGTTTTTCAAGGAATATTAGATTCTGAAAAATCGAACTGCAAAATTAGTTAATAATTAGATACTATGAAACATTTTTTTTATTTTAAATAACTACAAGCTTTTTACAAATTTTAAAAGCCTATCGGCTAAATCGTGATCTACATTTACTAGCGGAAGTCGAACAGTATTTTCTGACAACCCCAGGATTTTATGCACTTCTTTAATTCCAGCTGGATTTCCTTGTTCAAAAATCATATCGATTACATCCGTTAAAAGGTAATGTAATTTATAGGCCTCATTTACTTTTCGATTCAAACCTAAACGTACCATATCCGAAAATTGTTTTGGAAAACCTTCGCCAATAACAGAAATAACACCGCTTCCACCTGCTAAAACCATTGGCAAGGCAACCATATCATCTCCGGAGATCACATGAAAACCTTCGGGTTTATTTTGAATTAATTTCATTGCTTGTACGATATCACCAGCGGCTTCTTTAATAGCAACGATGTTTTTAAAATCAGTTGCCAATCGTAAAACTGTTGAAGGCAACATGTTGACTCCTGTTCTACTCGGTACATTATATAAAATTACTGGAATCGGCGAAGCATCTGCAATGGCTTTAAAATGTTGATAGATTCCTTCTTGGTTTGGTTTGTTATAATAAGGCGATACTGAAAGAATAGCCATAAAATTTGACAAATCTCTTTCATTTAATTCTTTTACAATTTCTGCCGTATTATTTCCACCAACTCCAAGAACCAAAGGCAACCTTCCTTTATTGGCTTCTATAATAGTTTGGATAACTAATTCTTTTTCCGTTTGATTTAAAGTCGAATTTTCGGCTGTGGTTCCAAGAATAACCAAATAATCAATTCCATTATCAATTTGAAAATTGACTACTCGAGTTAATGCTTCTGTATCTATAGAAAAATCTTTTTTGAATGGGGTAACTAACGCAACTCCGGTTCCTATCAATGATTGCATGTTATAATTTGTTTAGTATTTTCAAATATTTGAACAATTCTGACATAAAAGCTTTGTAATTTTCAGCATTGGTATCAATCATAAAATGATGCAATCGTTTATCAATCGATGCAAATCCGACTTTAAAACTGGCTTTAGAAAGATGTGTAGTTAACAAAAGAGGCGCTTTTTCTATATCATAATAGCTAATCAATATATCAAAATCCGAATTCACAAAATCTTTAAATTCCGGAACATCAATTGAAGCCGTCCAACTTATATTTTTATAACTAAAAACAGGATAATCGAAAGTTTCGTTCTTTTTAATCGTATTTTTAAAAACTAAAATCTGAATATTTTCATTTTTAATTCCTAGTTGGATAAGCTCTTTTAGCAATTCTTCTCTTTCATAAAAATAACTTTCGTCAAAAACTATCCCCACTTTTTGAACAGAACTATCTGAATTTATTAACCTTACATTAGATAACCTTTTCTTAACTATCCTTTTTGTCCAAAAATCCTTAATTTTATTTAAAAACATAGTACTTTTACTTGGTTACAAATTTAACTAAATTTAGTCAAAAATATGTGGGTAAAAATAAAAAACTATAACGTTGTAATGAAACATTTTGTTTTATTATTAACATTTATAAGTTTAATCTCTTGTTCAAGTCATCAGTATTATGTTTCGAAAATTGAAGGCAAGAAGATTGCAATCAATGAAAAGCTGACTGAAGTTTCTGAAATTGAAAATTACATCAAACCTTACAAAGAAAATATCAACAAAGATTTGAATGAAATATTGGCTTATTGCCCAATTACTTTAGATAAAACTGGAGAATGGCAAACTAATATCGGTTGTTTTCTTGCGGATATCACATTAGAAAAAAGCACACCTATTTTCTTGAAACGGGAGCAAAAATCAATTGATGTTTGTTTGTTAAATCACGGTGGCATTAGAACCATTATTCCAGAAGGTAGTGTGACGGCACGAAATGCTTATGAAGTGATGCCTTTCGAAAATAGTGCAGTAGTTATCGGTCTAAAAGGAGATTTGTTAGTTGAAATTGCCAATTTTATTGTCTCTGAGAAGAAACCGCATCCGTTATCTGGAATGACTTTTACGATTTCTAAAGATAATTCCGTAAAAAACATTCAAGTGCAAGGAAAACCTTTAGAATTAAACAAAATATATTATGTAGTCACGTCCGATTATTTGTCTAATGGTGGTGACAATATGAATTTCTTTAAGAAAGGGATTAATAGAATGGATACCGACTATAAACTTCGTAACATCATGATTGATTATTTTAAAGAGGTTGATACCTTGAGAGTGAATACTGATACTAGAATTATAAAAGAATAATAACGGAACTTAATTAAGCAAAAATGAAAAGAAGAGATTTTATCAAAAATACCGCTGCAAGTTCAGCATTATTAACCCTTACCGGATTGTCTTTAAGTAGTTTTAAAAGTGAAACTGTAAAACACATCACGATTCTTCATACCAATGATGTTCACAGTTATATTGATCCGTTTCCGCCCAATCATCCAAAAAATCCGAATATGGGTGGTGTAGCTCGTCGTGCGGCACTAATAGAAACTATTAGACAAGAAAACCCAAATGTGCTTTTGCTTGATGCGGGCGATATTTTTCAAGGAACACCTTATTTTAATTACTATGGTGGCGAATTGGAATTCAAATTAATGAACATGATGGGATATGAAATTGTAACACTTGGAAATCACGATTTTGACAACGGAATAGATGGATTGTTAGCACAAATGCCCAATGCTAACTTTGAATTTGTTTCCAACTATGGCTTCCAAAATACCGTTTTAGATGGTCATGTAAAACCTTACAAAATCAAAAATGTTGATGGTATTAAAATTGGCATCTTCGGATTGGGAGTAGAATTGCAAGGCTTAGTTGATAAGAAAAATTGCAAAGAAACGGTTTATCATGAACCCATAGAATCAGCAACCGATATGGCTCGAATTCTAAAACACGAACAAAAATGTGACCTCGTTATTTGTTTATCGCACATTGGATATGAATATAAAGAAGATCCTAATAAAGTTTGTGATTTACTTCTAGCTAAAAAAACTAAAGATATCGATTTAATTATTGGTGGCCACACCCATACTTTTCTTAATAAACCCGTAATTGAAAAAAACTTGGATGGAAAAGATGTCTTAATCAATCAAGTGGGTTGCTACGGATTAAATTTAGGGAGAATTGATTTCTATTTAACCTCAGACCGTCAAATTGCCAGCAAAGGAAAGTCAATCATTGTTTAACTTTTAAGTAAGTATCAAAGTAACCTAAATTTAATCACATCATCTCCTACTTAATAATTCCTAAATCTTAAATCCTACTTCCAATCTTCCCGCTTTCACTCAAACATCTCCAACAATTTATTGACCGTATTCCAATTGCGTATGGTAGCCACTACATTCAATTTCTTCTCAATATATTTCTGATCCAAACGAGTTTTGCCAGCACCAATATGGTATTTAATGAAAATTCTGTTGCCGTCCATCACCGCTTCATCCGGCTTGAATTGACTGATTTTTAACTCATTGATCGCGTTACTGTTCAACTCTTTAGATAAAAAACCTACATACAACTTCTTTGTGTCAACATCTTTCTCTTTCAAAAAAGGATTATTGGTTAAGCACAATTCTAAGTCTTGTTTTCCGATTACAATTACCGGAACTTCGTACCCAAAGGTCTTATAAATCTCTTGTTTGATTTTGAATCCTACACTAAAGCTACTTTCTAAATCAGCTTCTACAAAGACATTCCCTGATTGGATGTAGGTTTCCACATTAGTAAACCAAATGGCTTCTATAGCAGTTTTTAAATCCTCCATTTTAATCATGTTGTGCCCCGAGACGTTGACGCCTCTCAAAAGTGCTAAATATTTCATTAATTCACTAATTTCTGGCTAAATTATATTTTTTTATCAAACGTTCTTGTAAAACATTTCAATAGTTTATTTTTGCCTCATGGGAAAAAAGAAAACAGACAAAGTTATTTTTGAAAACGTAACCGTGCTGGATGCTGGTGCCAAAGGTGTTTCGGTGGCTAAAGCGCCTGAAGGACAAGTAATATTCATACCAAATGTAGTACCCGGCGATGTGGTGGATGTGCAAACATTAAAAAAACGCAAATCGTACTACGAAGGAAGAGCTATTAAATTTCACTCGTTTTCTAAAAATAGAGTCGAACCCGTATGTAAACATTTTGGGGCTTGTGGTGGTTGTAAATGGCAAAACATGAAGTATGAACAACAGCTTTATTACAAAAATAACGAAGTTTTTAATAACCTCAAACGAATTGGTAAAATTGATTTGCCCGTCTTCGAACCGATAATGGGTTCTGAAAAACAATTCTTTTACCGTAATAAAATGGAGTTTGGTTTTTCCGACACGCGTTGGTTGAGCGAAACCGAAATACAATCGGAAGATACTACTTTGAGTAAAAAACCTGCTTTGGGATTTCATATTCCAAGAATGTGGGATAAGATTTTGGATATTGAAAAATGCCATTTGCAGGAAGATCCATCGAATGCGATTCGTAATGCCGTAAAAGAATTTGCTTCAGAAAAAGGTATGACGTTCTTTAATGCGCGTAATCACGAAGGTTTGTTGCGTACTTTAATGCTACGCACGGCTTCAACTGGCGAAATAATGGTGCTGATTCAATTCTTTGAAGACGATAAAGCCAATCGGGAACTGTTGTTGGATTATATCTATGAGCAATTTCCGCAAATCACGTCGTTGCAATATGTTATTAACAGCAAAGCAAACGACACCCTTTATGACCAAGACATTAAATTATATAAAGGAAGAAACTACATTCTAGAAGAAATGGAAGGATTGCATTTTAGCATCAACGCTAAATCGTTCTACCAAACGAATTCCGACCAAGCGTATGAATTGTATAAAATTACTCGTGAGTTTGCAGGATTGAAAGGCAACGAAGTGGTGTATGATTTATATACCGGAACCGGAACTATTGCACAATTCGTTTCTAAAAAAGCGAAGAGAGTAATTGGTGTAGAGGCCGTTCCAGAAGCGATTGCAGATGCTAAAGAAAATGCAAAACGCAATGAAATTACCAATTGTGAGTTTTATGTAGGAGATATGAAAAACGTTTTTAATGACGAATTCATCAACCAACATGGAAAACCGGATGTGATCATTACCGATCCGCCACGAGACGGAATGCACAAAGATGTAGTGGAAATGTTATTGAAAACGGGGGCTCCAAAAATTGTATATGTCAGTTGTAACTCGGCTACTCAAGCGAGAGATTTGGCCTTGATGGACGAAAAATACAAAGTAACGCGTGTGCGACCAGTGGATATGTTTCCGCAGACGCATCATGTGGAAAATGTTGTACTTTTGGAACTTAAGTAAGTAATAGTGAAAATTATGAAAAAGATATTTTTGTTATTGGTTGTTGTATTTTCTTTATCGGGCTGTGAGAAGGATGACATTTGTGATGCGTCAACTTCTACCACTCCGCGACTGGTGATACAATTTTATGAATCGGCTGCACCAACCCCTGTATTAAAATCGGTAACTGCTTTAGGAGTTATCGTACCCGGATATACAACTATGAGTTTTAATGGTAGTAAGATAATGATTCCTTTGCAGACAAATGACGATTCTACTATTTTTCGTTTTATACAAAATGGATCAGATAGCGATTTGACCAATGACAATGAAGATATTTTAACTTTGAATTACACTCGAAAAACGGTCTATGTTTCAAGAGCTTGCGGCTACAAAATGCTATTCAACTTGACGAACACCAATACCAACATCCTAACACCCGATAGTGATAATTGGATTAAAAACATAATTATTGTAAAACCTAATCTTGAAAACGAAAATGAGGTCCATGTTCAAATATATTATTAGTTTATGGTTTGTTTTGGCCACATTTTTAGGACATGCCCAAGCTCAACAATCAAAAGACACAATTGCATCTGAAAAAAAAGACAGCATCAAACCCAAAACCGAACGTTATGGATTGCGTTTGGGAATTGATTTATTCAAATTAACCCGCTCATTTTCAGAAAAAAACTACAAAGGATTAGAACTTGTAGGCGATTTTAAATTCACCAGAAAACATTATTTAGCAGGTGAAATAGGAAACGAAAACAAAACCGTACAAGACGATCATTTGAATTTTACCACAAAAGGCACGTATATTAAAGCTGGTTTTGATTACAACACTTATGAAAACTGGTTTGGTATGCATAACATGATTTATGTTGGATTGCGCTATGGTGTTAGTACTTTTAGCCAAACATTAAACAGTTATACCGTTTACAATCCATATCCCTATTTTGGACAAAGTCCGGTAACCGTTGATGGCACAAAATACGATGGATTATCGGCACAATGGATAGAAGTTGTTGCGGGAGTAAAAGCAGAGTTATTTAATAATTTGTATATTGGATTCAGCGTTAGGATGAATAATTTAATCTCCAATAAAGTTCCAGATAATTTTGACAACCTATACATTCCTGGATTTAACAGAACTTATGGCGGTAAATTTGGAGCAGGATTTAATTACACTATCTCCTATTTTGTACCTTTATTTAAAACCATTTTGAAACCGAAAGAGAAGAAAAAGGATTAGTAATTCCTAATTAATCAATTTCTTTAACCCCTTTTACAAAAAGCCATTTCATAAAAAGCTTCTCGCCATCTTTTGATTTAACAGCTTGAAACTTTGGTGCCAAGACAGTCCCAATAACAAAAGCTGTAATCGGAATCCAAATTCCATTTAGATTAGTAAAATAAGACACCGCCACCTGAAGCGGTAAAAAGAAAGCGGCAAAACTTAGAAGATTATAAACGAATGATTTTATTCTTTTTGACATTGTTACCATTTTAATTCATTTCAAAAATAGCTTCTTTTTTTGTTTTAAAATAGAAGTCTTATAAACTATTTTGAAAACAGCAAAAAAGTTTACTACTTCATAAAAAAAGGTTGCCATTTCTGACAACCTTATAAAAAGTAAACTTTTTAGGATTACTATTTCTTAACCACTTTTACTGTTTTTTCATTTCCCTCAGAAACTACTTTCACAAAATAAGTAGCACTTGGAAGATTACTTAAATCAATTTGTACATTGCTACTATTAGTTTTAGTTTCCAAAACAACTTGCCCAATGGAGCTTATTACACTAACCTCAGATATGTTATTAGAATAAGAGATATTCAAAATAGTAGAGGTTGGATTTGGATAAAAATTGAAATTTAAGTTATCGAAACCAACACTTGAAAGAGTTGTAGTTATAGTTACTGCAAAAGGGGTACTAGGACATAGTCCATCAACATTTACAGCATAATAAGTTGCACCATTTATAACCATTGTAGAAGATGATAATGGATTTGTTCCAGCTAATGCATCAGCTAAAGAGGAATACCATAAAACTGTACTAGGACTTACTACAATAGTTGAAATAGTATCTGTATCTAATAAGGTTTGTGCAGCATTTCCTGAGACAGGTAATGAAGGTACATTTATAGTCAAGTCTAAAACCTCTGTATTACAACCATTTACATATGTATAAGTTCCTGATGCTGAATAGGTAGTACCATTAACAGACCAAGTATAATTCCCACAGGAAGTTGCTATAGTTGTATTAGTGGTGCTTGGCGTAATAGTTAAATGTAACGTAGCTAAATTATCACATCCTAAGCTATTAGTGCTTGTATAAGTATAATCACCACTTGTTGTATAATTAGCTCCATTCCATGTAAAATTATCGCAAGCTACCTGAGTTTCTTCCGATGTTGAGCTATTGTTAATGGTTAAATTCAATATTTGAGTATCGCAACCATTGACAATGGTATAAATTCCAGAAATCGTATGAGTAATACCATCTAATGACCAAGTGTAACTTTCACAAGCGGTTGCTGTTGTAGTATTTGTAGTGCCTGGAGTTATTATTAAATCCAATATTTCTGTAACACAATCATTTACATAAGTGTACGTTCCTGAGTTAGTATAAGTGGTACCATTAACAGCCCAAGTATATGTGTCACATACATTAGCTGTAGTTGTATTTGAAATAACCCCTGTAATGGTCAAATCTAAATATCGAGTAGTACAACCATTCTCATAGGTATATAAGCCAGAATCAGTATAGGTGGTATTATTTACAGACCAAAAATAAGTAGTACAAGCAGAAGCTGTAGTTGTAGTTGTTATTAATGGAACAATTGTTAAATTCAGTATTTGAGTATCGCAACCGTCTATATAAAGATATGTTCCGCTTGTTGAATAAGTAATATTGTTAACCGCCCATGTAAAAGAATCACACGATGTAAGTGTTGTTGTATTTGTAGTGTAAGGTGTAATAGTCAAATTCAAAGTTTTAGTATCACATCCATTTACATAAGTGTACGTTCCAGAGTTAGTGTAAGTGGCACCATTTAATGACCAAGTATAACTAGCACAAGCGGTTATATTTGAAGTGCTTGAGGTATTTGGATTAATTGTAAGATTTAAAGTTTTATTTACACAACCACTCAAATATGTATAAATTCCAGAGGTAGTATAAGTAGTCCCGTTTTCCGACCAGGTATAACTAGCACATGCTGATATAGTTGTTGTCTCACTTGTAAGTGGATTAACAACAACAGTTGCGGTAGTTGGAGTACTAGAGCTACTAGAATTTGTTGCAACAAAAGAAAACGTTACAGTTATAGGACTACTTGTTGTGTTGGTTAAAGACCCAGTTACATTACCTGAACCACTTGCTGCAATTCCGGTTACTAAAACAGTATTGTTTCTTGTCCATGTGAAATTCGTTTTTGGAGTCATAACAACATCATCTATATGCATATTTGTTGCACCTCCTGCATTGTCACCACGCACCAAAAACTTTACTCTAATTGTCTGGCCTACATAGGATGACAAATCATAAGTTACTTGAGTCCAAGTTTGACTATTACTACAAACATGCATAATTGTAGCCAAAACAGCATCACTTGAATTAGTAATATAAGCATCCTGCCAATCAAAATCTATAGTATCTTCACTGTAAGGTTTATACCAATAACTTAAAGTCGCGCCACCTGAAGGAACAAAAAAAGTTTGATAAAAAGAGGAATTTCCAAACAATTGTGCATCTGTCATACCCGCTATACCGCCTATTCTAGCAGAATAACTTCCAGTTCGGCTAACTGTTGAACTAATCACTGGAGAAGGACTCACCGAATTAATATTCCATGGACTGAAAGTACCAGTTTCAAAATCTCCATTAGAAATACCATCTCCATTTCCATTGGTTATGTTTATAGAAGATATTGCATTTCCAGAGCAAATTGTTTGTGATGTTGGACTAATTACTGGAGCAACGGGAGGAAGTACTAAAAAAGAATGGGACTGACTTGAAGTTAAAAGAGCGCTTTGAGCATTCAAATATGTACTAGCTAATAATAGTAATAACAAAGTAATTTTTTTCATGTAAGTTTTTTTTTAAAAATTTGATGACTACAAATATACCGATAATATCTAACTATACAAAATTATTTTAATTTGTATAAATTAAATTATAATTTTTTGATTATTAATATTTTATGATATTTTATTTAATCAAAATGTTTTTTCTAATCATCTGTTTTTAAATTAATTTTTGGTTACAAAATTAATAATTAATCATTGAATTGAAATTTAGTTCTCTTGCTTCCTTCATACATTTCGTATTTCACAAAACGAGCTTCTAAACTTCCGTTAAACAATTTAATTTTTCTGGACGGCTTCAATCCTACAAATTTTAATGCTTCCAAATTAGCAGTAATAAACCATGCCTGAGTTCCAGGATAATGTTGCTTCATGGTATCTCCCATTTCTCTGTAAAAACGTTCTAAATCTATATCTAATCGTTCCCCATAGGGGGGATTAAAAACCATTTGCAACGGCCCCGAAGTTTCTTTTTGAGTATCAAAGAAATTCTTTTGGTCAATGGTTATAAAATCGTCTAGATTAGCGTTTTTAATATTGGCTCTCGCTTTTTCTACAGCACTTGGCGCTTTATCAAATCCTATTATAGTAAAGTGAAATTCTCGAGTACGTTTCATTAAAGCATCTATAATTTGATCAAATAAATCATTATCCCAGTCGTTCCATTTTTCAAATGCAAATTCTTTTCTGTTAATATTGGCCGGAATATTACACGCAATCATAGCAGCTTCTGCCAAAATTGTTCCAGAACCACACATTGGATCTATCAAATCGGTTTTCCCTTCCCAACCAGAGAGTAGTAACATTCCTGCTGCCAAAACTTCGTTTATTGGTGCGATATTGGTAGCTGATCTATACCCTCTATGATGCAACGAAGCGCCCGACGTATCCAATGCCACTGAAACTTGATCTTTATCGATGTGAATATTAATTCTTAAATCGGGAAAATCTTTATCTACACTCGGTCGAATTCCCGTTTTTTCACGAAATTGGTCAACAATTGCATCTTTGGCTTTTTGCGAAACAAATTGCGAATGTTTAAAGTTTTCAGAGTGAATAGTGGTATCAATCACAAAGGTTTGATTGGCATTCAAATACTTGCTCCAATCAATTCCTTGAATACCTTTATATAATAAGGCATCCGTTTTTGCTCTGAAATAATAAATGGGTTTCAATATTTTTAAAGCAGTTCGCAGCGATAAATTGACTTTATACATAAACCCTTTATCCCCTTTAAAACTAACCATTCTAGTTCCAATTTCTACTTCTTGAGCGCCGAGTTGTTGTAACTCTTTGGCTAATATTTCTTCAAAACCAAAAAAGGTTTTGGCAATCATTTTAAAATTTTCCATTTTTAATATCAATGTCAATCTATATTGCAAAGATGAATTGCAAAGTAAATTTCAATAATTAACTAAATCCCTTTCTTGGGATAATTTCTGCAAAAATACACTAAATTTGCACGGTAAGAATTCATTTGAAAAGATAAATGTCAAAAACAGAAAATCTCAAATCTCAAATCTCAAATGCTGAATCAAATAATTGGTTTGCCTCTTGGTTTGATACAACTTATTATCACATCTTATATAAAGACCGAAATTATCGTGAAGCTCAAATTTTTATGGATAATTTGACACATTACCTCAACTTACCCGAACACGCTAAAGTATTGGATTTAGCTTGCGGAAAAGGGCGTCATTCTATTTATTTAAATCAATTGGGTTTTACTGTTTTAGGAGTTGATTTATCTGAAAACAGCATTGAAATTGCTAACAAAAACGCAAATGAAACTTTAGTCTTCAAGGTTCACGACATGCGAGAATCTTTAGAAGACAAGTATGATGCTATTTTTAATTTGTTTACCAGCTTTGGATATTTTGATAAGGAAGAAGATAATTTAAAAACCTTAATTGCCATTAAAGAAAACCTTTCGGAATATGGATTTGCTGTAATAGACTTTATGAACGTACCTTTCGTATTGGAGAATTTAGTAGCTGAGGAAACCAAAACAGTAGATGCAATTGATTTTCATTTGAAACGTTATTTTCTTGATGGTTATATTATCAAGGAAATTGATTTTGAAGATGATGGGCAAAAATTTCATTTTGAAGAAAAAGTAAAAGCTTTGACTTTGGATGATTTTACTAAAATGATGGAAGAAGCAGGCATTTATCTATTAGATACTTTTGGCGACTACAAATTAAAAAAATACCATAAAAAAGACAGCGAACGATTAATTATGATTTTTAAATAAATCCTTCGTAAAGCTCAGGATGAGTTATAGAATATAGAGAATATACTTTACAAAATGAATTACATATTACCTTTATTATCAGTACTACTTGGATTTTCTATTGCGCTTTGGCTCGAACCAAAAGACAAGAAAAATTTAAAATTATTATTAGCATTCAGTGGCTCTTTTTTGCTTTCATTAACAGTGATGCACTTGCTTCCGGATGTTTATAATAGTGGAAACACAAGAGTCGGATTTTTTATTATGATTGGAATTTTGTTTCAAATAATATTAGAGTTTTTCTCCAAAGGCGCCGAACACGGGCATGTGCATGGGCATGATAAAATGATTCAAATGCCCTGGTTACTATTTATAAGTTTGTGTATTCATGCTTTGTTAGAAGGTTTTCCTGTAAGCAAACATCACGATTTGGCCTTGGGAATTGCCATTCACCATTTACCCATTGCAATTATCTTAACGAACTTTTTCATTCGTGCAAAATTGAATAAAACTGCCTTGTTTTTATTCATGTTGACTTTTGCATTAATGACGCCGTTAGGAACTTTGGTTTCAGATAATTTCCCGATTTTAAATAAATATTATACAGAAATTACTGCGGTTGTAATTGGAATATTATTTCATATTTCTTCCACAATTATTTTTGAAAGTAGCGAAGGACATAAATTCAACATCGCCAAAATATCTATGATTGTATTAGGAATTGTATTATCTTGTTTTATTTAATGTAATAGGATTTAAGCTATAGGCGGAAAGCGAAAAACTTTGTAACTTTGTAACTTTGAAACTCTGAAACTTTGCCACTCAAAAAAAATGAACTTCACCAAAACCACCGAACAATCCTCCAAATACGAACATTTAGAACAAATGTCGGTTGCTGATTTATTGCAAAACATTAACAGCGAAGACAAAACCGTTCCTTTGGCTGTTGAAAAATCACTGTCACAAATAGAATCATTAGTTTCAAAAGTTGTAGGAAAAATGAAACTTGGTGGAAGACTTTTTTATATCGGAGCTGGTACATCAGGAAGATTAGGTATTGTTGACGCATCAGAATGTCCTCCTACCTTTGGAGTTCCATTTGATTTAGTAAACGGAATTATTGCTGGTGGCGACAATGCCATTCGTAGAGCAGTGGAAAATGCCGAAGACAATACAACGCAAGCCTGGATTGATTTGCAAGAGCAGAATATTGGAGAAAATGATGTTGTGATTGGTATTGCCGCATCAGGCACAACTCCTTATGTAATTGAAGGTTTAAAAAAATGCAATGAAAATAATATTACAACTGGTTGTGTTACATGTAATGAAGGTAGTCCGTTAGCACTTACTGCAAAATTTCCGGTGGAAGTTGTTGTTGGTCCAGAATTCGTAACAGGAAGTTCAAGAATGAAAGCGGGTACGGCTCAGAAATTGGTTCTAAATATGATTTCAACGGCAACCATGATACAACTTGGAAAAGTAAAAGGCAATAAGATGGTTGATATGCAATTGAGCAACGACAAATTAGTAGATCGAGGCGTGAAAATGATTATGGGAGAAATTCCTGTAAATTACGAAAAAGCGTGTGAATTATTAAAGAAATTTGGTAGCGTTCGAAAAGCAGTGGAAAATTACAATTCAAATTAAATCACATGGCAACCAACAAAGAACTTTTAGCAAAAGGTATAAAATATTTATTCGGAGCTTTACCATTAATGTTCATTGGTCCGAGTGTGATGTATAATGCGTTTATGAATAAACAAAATAATTGGCATTATTTAGTTTTAGTTATTGGATGTTCTCTTTGTATCACTTCTGTTTTTCTTGCGTTCAAAGGATTGAAAACAATGACAGATGCACTTTTTAATGATAAATAAAATGGCTAAAACAATTTATAAATTAAAATATATTCTTTTTTCTTTTGTGCTTTTCTCCTGCCAAAAACAACTAGAATGCAATCCGAAAAGGTTTAAAACTGGCAAATTTGAATTTATTCAAGAAGTTAATGGTGCAAAAGAAACTACTACATTTGAAAGAACGGATAAATTACAAATCGAAACTTACAAAGGAAGAACCGATACCGCTTCTGTTCGTTGGGTAAATGATTACGAGTTCATTATTCAAAAATTACATCCAAGAAATATGGCCGAAGAAAAAGCCCTTTCCATGCGCATTATTTCTACTAAAGGTAGAACCTATGCTTTTGAATATTCAATAGTAGGAGAAGCAAAAAAACAAATTGGAACTGTAACAAAAATCAATTAGTTACGTAAAACTATTTTATAAATTAAAATTCACAAAACTAATGATGGAATTAATCTCTAATCCAAATGCTTGGATTGCACTTGTGACATTGACTTTTTTAGAAATCATTTTAGGAATTGACAACATCGTTTTCTTATCAATAGTTTCTGGAAAATTACCAGAGAAAGAACAACCTAAAGCACGTAGAATAGGTTTAACGCTCGCAATGGCTTTTCGAATCATTTTACTTTTCGGAATCACATGGGTTTTGAGTTTACAAAAAACTTTACTCAGTTTAAATTGGGGATTTTTTGAAGCACAAATCACAGGGCAAAGCATAATCATTTTTGGGGGTGGATTATTTCTTTTGTATAAATCGGTCTCAGAAATTCATCACAAAATGGAGGGTGAAGAAGAAAATAGCGATGCAAAATCTGCTTCCAAATTAACAACCGCAATATTTCAAATTGCTTTATTAAACATCGTTTTTTCGTTTGATAGTATCCTTACTGCAATTGGAATGATTAGTATGAAAACCCCAGTAGAAGGAGGATTTGGTTTTGAAGGGGCTATTTTAATCATGATTTTATCAATAGTAATTTCCATTGGAATCATGATGATTTTTGCAGGAACGGTTTCTAAATTAGTAAACGAACATCCCACCATTCAAATACTAGGATTATCCTTTTTAATTTTAATTGGAGTAATGCTTATCGCCGAAGGTTCTCATTTGGCACATTTCCGTTTTGGAAATGATACTGAAGTTTCAAGTATTCCTAAAGGTTATTTGTATTTTTCGATTTTCTTCTCCTTATTTGTGGAGTTTTTAAATATTAAAATGCGCAAAAACAGCAATAAACCTGTGAAGTTAAAAAACAATACAATTTTAGATGAAAAATTAAAAGACGGTAATTTAACGGATTAGATTTAACTCCATCACATAATCATCCATTATATAACCATTTCCAATATCAATAATAATGTCTTTTGTTATTTTAAATCCATATTTAACATAAAATTCTTGAGCATTGTTTTGTTTGTTTACGTTTAGAAACAATGCAGTATTTTCATTAATAACAGATTCATTTTTAACATAATCTACTAATTTCATTCCTATTCCTTTACCTTGATTTTGAGGCAAAACATATAACTTATGAATTTTTGTTTTAGTAGTTTTTTCGGCATTAATTTCAAAGGAAATAAATCCAAGATTCCTATTATTTTCACTTGCTAAGATAAAAATATGGCTATTTGCCAATTGATTTTCTAATGATTCTATGGAATAAAATTTTGTCAGCATATAATCCAATTCTTCTTGAGAATGAGTAGTGCCATAAGTATCTGGCCAAATTTGATAAGCCAAACCCTTTATTATAGACAATTGATTTTTGGAGGCAACAGAAAGAGTCATACTATTTTTTACTTCTTTTTTGCTCCCTAGCTAATAGTGTGTTTTTCAATAACATCGCAATGGTCATTGGTCCTACTCCACCTGGAACTGGAGTAATAAAAGAAGCTTTTTTTGATACCTTTTCAAAATCAACATCACCAACAATTTTATATCCTTTTTCAGTAGTTTCATCAGCAACACGTGTAATACCAACATCAATAACTACTACATCATCTTTAACCATCTCAGCTTTAAGATAATTAGGAACGCCAAGAGCCGTAATTATAATATCAGCTTGTGTGGTTATTTGGCTAATATTCTTTGTATGACTATGCGTTAATGTTACTGTTGAATTTCCTGGAAAATGATTTCTTCCCATTAATATACTCATGGGACGACCTACAATATGACTTCGCCCAATAACAACGGTATGTTTACCATTAGTTTGTACATTATATCGTTCTAATAACTCTAAAATTCCAAAAGGTGTAGCCGGAATAAAGGTGCTCATATCCAACGCCATTTTTCCAAAATTCTCTGGATGAAATCCATCAACATCTTTACTCGGATCAATAGCATTAATAATTTGTTGGGTGTCAATTTGCTTAGGTAATGGCAATTGAACTATAAAACCATCAATAGCATCGTTTTGGTTCAGTTCTTTTATTTTTTTTAGCAATTCGGTTTCCGAAGTAGTACTTGGCATTTTTATTAAAGTAGATTCAAATCCTACTCGTTCGCAGGCCTTTACTTTACTGCCAACATAGGTTAAACTCGCCCCGTCACTTCCTACAATTATTGCAGCAAGATGCGGTACTTTTTCGCCGTTGTCTTTCATTTTTTGAACTTCGGCAGCAATTTCATTTTTGATATCTTCCGATACTTTTTTTCCGTCTAAAATTGTCATTGTGTAGTTATTTTGTGTGTTGTGTTGTTGTTGTCAACTCAATAAAAAAGACGTGATAAATCACGTCTCTATATTACATTTACGGCATTCCGCCTTTCATTCCGCCCATCATACGCATCATGTTTTTTCCTCCTGGTCCTTGCATCATCTTCATCATTTTGCTCATCTGTTCGAATTGTTTCATCAGCTGATTTACTTCTTCTATTTTTCTACCTGAACCTTTTGCAATTCTGGTTTTACGTTTCATGTCAATTAAAGAAGGTCGGCTTCTTTCTATTGGTGTCATCGAATGGATGATTGCTTCAATATGTTTGAAAGCATCATCTTCAATTTCAACATCTTTCATTGCTTTACCAGCACCTGGAATCATTCCGATTAAATCTTTCATGCTTCCCATTTTTTTTATTTGCTGTATCTGTGACAAGAAATCATCAAAACCGAATTCGTTTTTGGCTATTTTTTTCTGAATTTTTCTTGCTTCTTCTTCATTGTATTGTTCTTGAGCACGTTCTACCAAAGACACAACATCACCCATTCCCAAAATTCTATCCGCCATACGTGATGGATAGAACACATCAATAGCATCCATCTTTTCACCAGTACCAACAAATTTAATGGGTTTGTTTACTACTGACTTGATTGTAATAGCAGCTCCACCTCGAGTATCACCATCTAATTTGGTTAAGATGACTCCATCAAAATTTAAACGATCATTAAACGCTTTGGCAGTATTAACGGCATCTTGACCCGTCATTGCATCTACAACAAACAATGTTTCTTGTGGCTGAATTGCTTTGTGAACATTTGCAATTTCGGTCATCATTTCTTCATCCACAGCCAAACGACCAGCGGTATCGACAATAACCACATTGAAACCATTTGCTTTTGCATAAGCAATTGCTTTTTGTGAAATATCAACTGGGTTTTTATTTTCAGGTTCCGAATATACCTCTACGCCTATTTGATCTCCAACCACATGCAACTGATTGATCGCTGCGGGACGGTAGATATCACAAGCTACTAAAAGCGGTTTTTTATTTTTTTTTGTTTTAAGATAATTCGCCAATTTTCCGGAGAAAGTAGTTTTACCCGAACCTTGTAAACCCGACATTAAAATCACAGTTGGATTTCCAGAAAGATTTAATCCTGAAGCATCACCACCCATCAATTCAGTCAATTCGTCTTTTACTATCTTAACCAATAATTGGCCTGGCTCCAAAGTAGTTAATACGTTTTGTCCAATTGCTTTTTCTTTTACAGATGTTGTAAAATCTTTAGCGATTTTAAAATTCACATCGGCGTCTAGTAATGCACGACGAACTTCCTTAAGCGTTTCTGCAACGTTAACTTCAGTGATTTTTCCGTGACCTTTTAATATATGAAAGGCCTTATCTAATTTTTCGCTTAAAATATTGAACATAGCATTCTATTTTTTTGTGATGCAAATATAATATAAAGGTTTTGAGTCACAAAGACGCAAAGCACAAAGATATTTTTTTTATTACATTCTTTCTGGAACCTGAATTCCTAAAAGTTGAAAAGCCGATTTTATGGTATCGGCAACCTTTTTTGACAGTTGTACTCGGAATACTTTCTTGGAACTATTTTCCTCTCCAAGAATAGAAACAGTTTGATAAAATGAATTGTATTCCTTTACTAAATCATAAGTATAATTAGCCACTAATGCCGGACTGTGATTTTTGGCAGCATCTTGAATTACCTCAGGATATAATTCAATAAGCTTGATTAGTTCTTTTTCTTTTGGATGCAAAATTTCGATGGCGCTTGGCAAATCAAAATCAAAATTGGCTTTGCGTATAATAGACTTAATCCTTGCGTAAGTATATTGTATGAAAGGGCCAGTATTTCCTGCAAAATCAACCGATTCTTCTGGATTGAACATCATTGACTTTTTAGGATCTACTTTCAACATATAGTATTTTAATGCACCCAATCCTATGGTTTTATACAATTTGGCTTTTTCATTGTCTGAATATCCTTCTAATTTTCCTAAATCTTCAGAAATGGATTGAGCCGTAGTTGTCATTTCTTGCATTAAATCATCGGCGTCAACAACAGTTCCTTCTCGCGATTTCATTTTACCCGAAGGCAATTCAACCATTCCGTAAGACAAATGATATAAATTTTCAGCCCATTCAAAACCTAATTTTTTCAAAATTAAAAACAATACTTTAAAATGATAATCTTGCTCATTTCCAACAGTATAAACCATTCCGCCAACATCTTGAAAATCTTTCACACGTTGAATTGCAGTCCCAATATCTTGTGTCATATAAACAGCCGTTCCGTCTGAACGAAGTACAATTTTACGATCCAAGCCATTGGGAGTTAAATCAATCCAAACGGAACCGTCAGGATCTTTTTCAAAAACACCTTTTTCTAAGCCGAATTGAACTACTTCTTTGCCTAATAAATATGTGTTCGACTCATAATAATACGAATCAAAATCAACCCCTAAATTTTTATAGGTTTGTTCAAAACCTTCATAAACCCATTGGTTCATGGTTTTCCATAATTCAAGGACTTCGGGTTTACCTGCTTCCCAGTCGAGTAGCATTTGTTGGGCTTCAAGAATAATTGGAGCTTGTTTTTTAGCTTCATCTTCCGTTTTGCCTGTAGCCATTAAATCATTAATTTGAACTTTATATTCTTGGTCAAATTTAACATAAAAATTTCCAACCAATTTATCTCCTTTTAATCCAGAAGATTGAGGAGTTTCTTCATTGCCATATTTCATCCAAGCCAACATCGATTTGCAAATGTGAATTCCACGATCATTGATGATTTGTGTTTTGTACACTTTTTTACCCGAAGCTTTAATGATTTGGGCAACCGAGAAACCTAACAAATTATTGCGAACGTGACCAAGATGCAAAGGTTTGTTAGTATTTGGAGAAGAATATTCTACCATCACCGCCTTTTCATTTGCGGAAGCAGTAACAAAACCAAATTGTTCGTTGGACTTAATTTTATTAAAAAAATGAAGATAATAATCGTCTGAAATTACTATGTTTAAGAAACCAGCGACCACATTAAACTTTTCAACTTCGGCAACATTTTCAACTAAATAGGTTCCGATTTTGGTTCCGATTTCAATAGGGTTTCCTTTGAGAACTTTTAGTAACGGAAAAATAACCATAGTAATATCACCTTCAAAATCTTTCCTTGTGGCTTGAAATTCAATTTTTTCAATTGTAGTATTGAATTGCTGCTGAACTGCCTCAATAATAACGGGAGTTACGATTTTTTGTAATGACATTGTATGGGATTTTAATAGTGCAAAGATAGAATTTTATTAGTAAAATTTAGTATCCCATTACCATCAAAGATTTATTCAAAACTTCACGTTCTATAATGATGCTTTCCTACTACAAATTACCATTTTATAATAGCACTAGCCCATGTAAATCCGCTACCAAAAGCTGCTAAAACAACCGTGTCACCTTCTTTTATTTTACCCAACTCCCAAGCTTCCGTTAATGCTATAGGAATAGATGCGGCCGTGGTATTTCCGTATTTTTGAATATTATTAAAAACTTTATCATCAGATAAATTGAACTTCTGCTGAATGAATTGCGAAATTCTCAAATTGGCTTGATGCGGAATCAACATATCTATGTCCGAAATTTGAAGATTATTAGCCTGCAATCCTTCATTAATTACTTCACTAAATCGAACAACAGCATTTTTAAATACCAATTGACCATTCATGTGCGGAAAATAACTTTCATCATCGAGATTATTGTCCGCTAAAATATCAGTTACCCACCTACCTCCCATTCCTGGTGCCAATAAAGCCAATTCTTGGGCATATTTTCCTTCTGAATGTAGGTGTGTCGATAGAATTCCTTTGCTAATATCTTCATCACGAATCAAAATTGCTGCTCCTGCCCCATCTCCAAATATTACCGAAACTCCACGACCTCTATTGGTCATATCCAATCCTAAGGATTGCACTTCGGAGGCAACAACCAAAATATTTTTATACATTCCAGTTTTAATATATTGATCAGCAACTGAAAGCGCATAAATAAATCCAGAACATTGATTTCTAACATCCAAAGCACCTATTGTTCGCAATCCCAATTCATTTTGAATTGCAACTCCGGGACCAGGAAAATAATAATCGGGAGAAATTGTAGCAAAAACAATGAAATCAATTTCGTCGTTTGAAACACCCGAACGCTCAATAGCAATTTTGGCTGCTTTTATACCCATTGAGGTTGTTGTATCCTCCCCCCTAACTATATGCCGTCTTTCTTTAATTCCGGTTCGCTCCTGAATCCACTCATCAGAAGTATCCATTATTTTAGATAAATCAGCATTAGTCACAACATTTTCAGGAACGTAATACCCAAGACCACTAATTTTAGAATGATACATGTGTTATTTTTTTTGCAAAATTGATAGCACAAATTTAATAATCTTTTAAAGAGACAAACTAATAATCGTAGTAAATTTTATTTTGATTATCAAATGTTTTATTGTTTAATTCTATTTACCATTCTTAAAATTATTTGTCATTTTTTATTCAACTAAAATTGTATAAGAAAAAATAAAAACTTGCAGGAGTACAAAACAATACAATTCACTACATTTGATAATCAAAATAAACTACTATGGATTTTTCAGCAAAAATGCTTCGTGATGATGCGTTAAAAGATAAAGTAATTATTGTAACTGGAGGGGGGAGCGGACTTGGTAAAGCCATGACCAAATATTTTTTAGAATTAGGAGCTCATGTTACTATTACTTCAAGAGATTTAAAAAAATTACAAAATACAGCCAAAGAACTTGAAACCGAAACAGGTGGAAAATGTTTAGCGTTACAATGCGATGTGCGGCATTATGAACAAGTGGAAGCGATGCTTGCAGAAGTATTAAAAACTTTTGAAAAAGTAGATATATTATTAAATAATGCCGCTGGAAACTTCATTTCGCCTACTGAGCGTTTGTCAGCTAATGCATTTGATACTATTATAGATATTGTATTAAAGGGTTCTAAAAATTGCACTTTGGCACTAGGAAAACATTGGATAGCACAAAAACAAACAAATTGTACTGTTTTAAACATTGTTACCACTTATGCTTGGACAGGTTCAGGATATGTAGTTCCAAGTGCTACTGCAAAAGCCGGAGTACTTGCAATGACTCGAAGTTTGGCTGTAGAATGGGCAAAATATGGCATTAGAATGAATGCTATTGCACCAGGGCCTTTCCCTACAAAAGGCGCCTGGGAACGTTTATTGCCGGGTGATTTAGCTTCAAAATTTGATATGACTAAAAAAGTGCCCCTAAGAAGAGTAGGGAACCATCAAGAACTTGCAAATTTAGCTGCCTATTTAGTTTCTGATTTTTCTGCCTATATCAATGGCGAAGTAGTTACAATTGATGGAGGTGAATGGTTGCAAGGTGCAGGAGAATTCAATATGCTGGAACAAATTCCAACCGAAATGTGGGACATGCTCGAGATGATAATAAAAAATAAGGGGAGTAAATAATGCTCCGTATTCAGTAGATAATGTTCCATAAATTGCTAAATAGTTTTATTTTTAAGGCTGGCAGAATCATTGTTTTGGCATTTTAAGTAATTGTTATTCATCTATTTTCTAAATTTTATGTTCTAAACTTTACAACATTGTTAACAAATAATGCTTTTATAAACCATAAAAAATTGTATTTTTACCACTCAAAATTTGAATTGAATACATGGGCAAAATCATTGCAATAGCCAATCAGAAAGGTGGTGTAGGAAAAACAACTACTTCGGTAAATTTAGCTGCGTCACTTGGAGTTTTAGAGAAAAAAGTTTTACTTATCGATGCCGATCCCCAAGCCAATGCAAGTTCGGGATTGGGAATTGATGTGGAAAGCGTTGAAATTGGTTCCTATCAAGTAATAGAACACAGTAATACTCCTGAAGAAGCTATAGTAAAATCGAGTTCTCCTAATGTAGATATTATTCCTGCTCATATTGACTTGGTTGCTATCGAAATTGAACTAGTTGACAAAAAAAATCGGGAATATATGCTTAAACAAGCATTAGAGAAAATAAAAGAAAACTACGATTACATTATAATTGATTGTGCACCATCATTGGGTTTATTAACATTAAATGCTTTAACTGCTGCCGATTCTGTAATCATTCCTATTCAATGTGAGTATTTTGCATTAGAAGGTTTAGGAAAATTATTAAATACTATAAAAAGTGTTCAAAAAATTCACAATCCAGCACTGGATATTGAAGGATTACTTTTAACGATGTTTGATTCCCGTTTGCGTCTATCCAATCAAGTAGTCGAAGAAGTTCAAAAACATTTTAACGATATGGTTTTTAAAACCATTATACAACGAAATGTAAAGTTAAGTGAAGCTCCAAGTTATGGTGAAAGTATTATTGCCTTTGATGCTACTAGTAAAGGAGCTAGCAATTACTTGAGTTTAGCAGAAGAAGTTATCCAAAAAAACAGCAATTAATTTATGGCAAAAGCAATAAAAAAACAAGCATTAGGACGCGGTTTATCAGCACTTTTAAAAGATCCAGAAAACGATATTAAATCGGTGGATGACAAAAATGCCGATAAAGTTGTCGGAAATATATTGGAAGTTGATATTGACGCAATTGAAATCAATCCGTTTCAACCCAGAACAAATTTTAATGAAGAAGCGCTACAAGAATTGGCAACTTCTATTAAAGAGCTTGGAGTAATCCAGCCAATTACTGTTAGAAAATTAGACTTTAATAAATACCAATTAATTTCTGGAGAACGTCGTTTGCGTGCTTCTAAGTTAGTTGGAAATACAACAATACCCGCTTATATTCGTATTGCGAATGATAATGAGTCATTGATTATGGCATTAGTTGAAAATATTCAACGTCATGATTTAGATCCAATAGAAATTGCATTATCCTACCAACGTTTGATTGAAGAAATTCAATTGACACAAGAGCAAATGAGTGAGCGTGTGGGTAAAAAACGTTCCACAATAACCAATTACCTGCGTCTTTTAAAATTAGACCCAATTATTCAAACGGGCATTCGAGATAGTTTTATCAGTATGGGTCACGGACGTGCGATGATTAACATAGATGACCAAGATGCTCAAACTGATATTTATCAAAAAATTGTAAGTCAGAATCTTTCTGTTAGAGACACTGAAGCTTTGATTAAAAAATACCAAGATGGTTTAAAACCTGCTACAAAAGTTAAAAAAGAAAGTTATTTCACCATTGCGGAAGACCAAAAGAAAGCGATCACTAATTTCTTCGGGGCAAAAGTGGAGGTGACAATTGCGGGGAACGGAAAAGGGAAAATAGCGATTCCGTTTCATTCAGAAGAAGATTTCAATCGTATTATTAAACTAATTAACGATTAGTGATTCGTTCATTTCATATCATAATATTGGTATTCCTGCTAGGGAATTTTTCTTCATTTTCACAAACAGAATTAGGCGAATCATTGATTATCAAAGATACCATCCGAAAATCATCCGATATGAATGTTTTAGCACCCGCTAAAGCCGCATTTTATTCGGCAGTATTTCCGGGTATGGGACAAGTTTACAATAAAAAATATTGGAAATTGCCCATAGTTTATGGAGCATTAGGAACAACAATTTATTTTTATATCAATAACAATAGAAAATACCATCTTTACAGAGATGCTTATAAGCTAAGACTAGAAGGGCTACCTGATGATTATTCCTATCTTGATAATTCTCGTTTAATTGCTGCACAAAAATTCTATCAAAAAAACAGAGATTTATCCGCGTTATTGACGGGTCTTTTTTACATCTTGAACATTGTTGAAGCTAATGTTGATGCACATTTAATGAATTTTAATGTAAATGATAAATTAACGGTTAAACCCGATTTGTTTCGAGACCAGTTTACAGCAAAAGATAATTTGGGCATTTGTTTGACCTTGAAATTGTAAAATTTTCTTAAACTTGTAACAACTCAATATGTATATCAACTAATCCATTATGAAAATAGCACTTTTAGGATACGGAAAAATGGGAAAAGTCATCGAAAGAATTGCTTTGGAACGTGGCCATGAAATTGTGTTACGAAAATCAAGTTCTGATTCTTATAACGGATTAGAAAATGCCGAAATTGCTATTGATTTTAGTATTCCCAATGCTGCTGTCAGTAATATTTCGGAATGTTTACAAAATAATATTCCAATAGTTTCGGGTACTACCGGATGGTTAGTCGACTATCCAAAAATGGTAGCACTTTGTGAAGAAAAAAAGGGTGCTTTTATTTATGGTTCTAATTTTAGTTTGGGTGTGAATTTGTTTTTCGAATTGAATGATTATTTGGCAAAAATGATATCGAAGTTTAATCAATATTCAGTTTCGATAGAGGAAATTCATCATACTCAAAAAATAGATACTCCGAGTGGTACCGCCATTTCTTTAGCCAACGGAATTATCGAAAATTCGAATTATTCTGATTGGAGTTTGGATAAAAATTCAAATGAGAATAGTATCTATATTGATGCTCAAAGAATAGAAAATGTTCCAGGAACACACAGCATATTTTGCAAATCAGAAGTAGACACTATAGAAATAAAACACACGGCACATAACCGTGATGGATTTGCCCTAGGTTCGGTAATAGCTGCCGAATGGTTGGTTGGAAAAAGAGGAGTGTTTACAATGAGGGATGTTTTAGAATTGAAATTATTATAGTATTATAACCCGTTTTTAGTTAAAAACTTTAAACCTTAAACAAATAAAACAATGAACGTAAATCAATGGCTATTCTTTTTTCTTGGAGTTCAACTCCTTCATTTTTTTGGAACTTGGAAATTATATCAAAAAGCAGGTAGAAAATCTTGGGAAGCAGCCATTCCAATATACAATTCTATTGTATTGATGAAAATTATCAATCGCCCAACTTGGTGGACGGTATTATTATTTATACCTATAATAAACTTGATCATGTTTCCAGTGGTTTGGGTTGAAACATTGAGAAGTTTTGGTAAAAAATCTTCCAATGATACGCTGTTAGGAATTGTGACTTTTGGATTATATATTTATTATATTAATTATACACAAGAGGTGGTCTATCATGCTGAAAGAAGTACGACTGCAACTACTAAAGTAGGCGATACCGTGAGTTCGTTATTGTTTGCCGTTATTGTGGCTACCTTTGTTCATACCTATTTTATTCAACCGTTTACCATTCCTACCGCTTCGTTAGAAAAATCATTATTAATTGGTGATTTCTTGTTTGTAAGTAAAATGAATTATGGTGCACGCGTGCCAATGACCACGGTTGCTGCTCCCATGGTACATGATACATTGCCATTGATTCATTCCAAATCATATCTTAAATTACCGCAATTACCTTATTTTAGATTTCCAGGATTTGAGAAAATTAAAAATAATGATATTGTAGTTTTCAATTGGCCGGGTGATACAGTGGTAAAATTCTTTGATAAAACAGGCCCAAGAGTTGATAAACCTATTGATAAAAAATCGAATTACGTTAAGCGTTGCCTCGGAATTCCGGGTGATTCTTTAAAAATTATTGATGGAATTGTATATATTAATGGTAAGAAATTGATTTTACCCGAAAGAGCAAAGCCGCAATTTTCTTATGTTGTTGTTTACGACAAGAAAACTCCTATTGATATTGAAGGATTATTATTCGATTTAAAAATAAATGCTGCAGATGCACCAGGAGCGATGAATCAAAATAATGATTCTCTCTATTTTCCTGCGGTGACAGCCGAAAGTGCAGAAAAATTGAAACACATTACCGGATTTACTTCAGTTGAGCGATTTGTTAACAAGAAACCTGATTTAAGTGTTTTTCCTCATAGTAAACCTTGGAATATTGATAACTATGGCCCAATTTATATTCCGAAAGAAGGTAAAACAGTTCCATTGGATTTGATTTCATTGCCCTTGTACAAAAGAATTATCTCTGAATATGAAGGTAACAAATTAGAGTTAAAAGGAAATGAAATTTTCATCAACAATAAAAAAGCAACTTCATATACCTTCAAACAAAACTATTATTGGATGATGGGAGATAACCGTCATCGTTCCGAAGATAGTCGCTATTGGGGCTATGTTCCAGAAAACCACATTGTAGGTAAACCCATCTTTATTTGGATGAGTTGGAATAGTGAAGGTAAAGGAATCATGAATAAAATTCGCTGGGAACGTTTGTTTACTACTGTTAGTGGTGAAGGACAACCTAAATCGTATTTTAAAGTTTTCTTATTTTTACTAGTAGCTTATTTTGTTGGGGAGCATTTTTGGAAGAAACGAAAAAACAATTAATTAATTTGATAATGTAACAATTTGATAATTGATTTTAAATGATAAAAAGTCATATCGTCTGTAATGGACTTTATGACTTTTGACTTTAAAACTTTTAAAGAAATAATGAACAATATATTACTATATCCTTCCTATTTTCCTTCAATAAGTCATTTCATTACAATGGCTCAAGCAGAAACGATTACATTTGAAATGGAAGACAATTTCCAAAAACAAACCAATCGCAATCGCATGTATATTTATAGTCCAAATGGAATTCAGTTGTTGAATATTCCTGTAAAACATAGCAAAGAAATCCATCAGAAAACCAAAGACGTACGAATTGAAAATGATTTTGATTGGCAAAAACAACATTTTAAGTCATTGAATGCGGCTTACAGAAGTTCTCCTTTCTTTGAATATTTTGAAGATGATATTCGTCCAATATTTGAAAAAAAACATGATTTTTTAATGGATTTTAATATAGAAACTATTGCAATTGTAAGTAACTGTTTGAGGATGAATTTAAACTATCAGGAAACAACAGAATATTTTCACCTAGCTACTGATTTTAAGGATTATAGAAGTTTGGTGAATGGAAAAAAAGAGGTAACTATTATAGAATCCTACACTCAGGTTTTTGATAACAAACACGGATTTATTAATAACTTGAGTATTTTGGATTTACTATTTAATGAAGGTCGTTATGCATTGGATTATTTGAAAAAGCAAACCTTACCTTTATCTAAATCTATACTTTAGATTTATAATAAGTAAACTAATTATTACATCATGCTTTTTAAAAATGCTCAAAATGTTTTTCGTCTTTATATACTTGTACTAATAAACTAGGCAAGACGATTAATAATAACGGTATAGCAATAATAAATCCACCTATTACGGCTATTGCGAGTGGTTGATGTAATTCAGAACCCGTTCCTATTCCTATAGCTAGAGGCAAAAGTGCTATTATTGCTCCCAAAGCCGTCATTAGTTTAGGTCGTAATCGGGTTGAAATAGAATAAATGATGGACTCATTTACATTTCGTGTCAATTTGAAGGTTTCTTTAAATTGAAGAAAAGTAAAAATAGCATTTTCCGCAATAATACCAACAATCATAATTATTCCGGTATAACTTCCAACATTTAATGGAGTTCCTGTAATAAAAAGCAGCAAATAACTTCCCGAAATTCCTAAAATTGAGATAAAAAGAATCACAAGTGCTACTCTAAAATCTTTAAATAAAAATAAAATCACCCCAAAAACCAATAAAGATGAAGCAATTAAAATCAGCAATAATTCTTTAAAAGATTGCTGTTGGTCTTTATAAGCACCACCATAATCAATATAATATCCCGATGGAAGATGGACTTCGGCAGTTACTTTATTTTGAATTTCTTTCATTACACTTCCTAAATCTCGGTTATCCAATCGTCCCGTAATGACATTCATCATTTGGAGGTTTTCACGTTGAATTTCGGCAATACCTTTTTGAATTCTAATAGTAACTAATTTAGTAATAGGAACCCATTGTCCGTTAGGTAAAAAAAGTTTCAGTTGCTTAATATCGTTCAAGCTTCGCTTTTGTTCGTTGGCATAAATTAATCGAATTGGAATAACACGTTCATTTTCCAACAAACTGCCGACCACATTACCTTCAAGAGCTGTTTGCAATTGAAACTGTAAATTACTAGGTGTAATTCCGTATTGCGCCAGTTGTTTGTAATTGGGTTCAATATTAATTGCAGGACCAGCCAAAACAATACCATCAAAAACATCGGCAGTACCTTTTACTTTTTCTACAATTGCAGCGATTTGTTTAGCTGTTTTTTGTAAAATAATTTGATTACCACCATAGACTTTGACCTCAATTGGCGAAACCGAACTCATTAAATCCCCCAACATATCCCCTATAACTTGACCAAAATCGATTCGTAATGCGGGTTGTGTGGCTTCTACTCTAGCACGAATTTCATCAATAACGGCATTACTGGATTTGTTTCTGTCTTTTTTTAATTGAATTAAATAATCACCGCGGTTGGGCTCGGTAATAAAAAAACCCATTTGCGTGCCTGTTCGTCTACTGTAGGCATCAACTTCTGGAATGCCGATGATTATTTTTTCAACTTCTTTAAGCATTCTATCCGTTTCTTCTAGAGAAGTTCCAGGTGGACTTTCATAATCTAAAACTATACTTCCTTCATCCATTTCAGGTAAAAAACCAGTTTCAAGGTTTGGGACTACAATCACTATTGAAATTATTAGTAAAATGCAAAATGAGATACTCAAAATAGGTTTTTCAATAAAAAAAGAAACCCATTTTTGTGTTTTAACATCGTGTGCTTTCGATTCTTTTTCTAAAGAATAACTATTTCCTTTTTTAGAAAGCAACAGATATACCACTGGAAGTAATAACCAGGTTACAAAAAATGAACATACTAATGTAATAATCATAGTATCTGTTAATACCTTAAAATAAGAACCTGCAACACCGCTCATTAATACAAAAGGAATAAAAATCACAATTGTACTAATAGAAGAACCTATCATGGCCGGAAATAAATAATTAATTGCTTTTTGCAATAACGAAATGGTAGGTTCATTCGGATGCTCTTCATGGGTTCTGTGAATTTGTTCTACAACAACTATCGCATCATCAATGATTAACCCTAGAGCAGCTGCAATGGCGCCTAAAGTCATGATATTAAACGTAGCACCGGTCAAGTACAAAACAATTAGAGTCAGCCCTAAAGTAACAGGAATAACAATCAATATAGTAGCACTTGCTTTGAATGATTTTAAAAATAAAACCGCAACTATTATGGCTAATAGTAATCCAATGAGTAAACTGTCTGTAACACTTTTTACAGCATCATTTACAAAACTAGCTTGTTCGTAATAAGGCTTTATAGTAACACCATTTGGCATGATTTTTTTTAAGGCCGCCAACTTATCATTCATAGCATCAGAAATTGAAATCAAGTTGGAATTAGGTTGTTTAATAACTGCAATTAAAATACTTTCTTTTCCGTTGGCATTTACTTTTATATATTCTTTTGCTTCTCTAACTTCTACTTCCGATATGTCTTTAAGAGTAACTATTCCTTTTCCGTTGTTAAGGATTACAAGATTTTCAAGTTCGTCTTTTTTATCTACTTGTGCATTAGTTATCGTTAAATACAAATACCTATAATCTGCTAAATAACCATTCGATTTTATAAAATTGGTTTGACTTAAAACCTGAGACACAACATCTGGTGTAATACCAAGAGTCGTCATTTTATCCATATTTAAAGACAACCAATATTCTTTTTCTTTACCACCAATGATTCTAATTTCGGAAACACCATCAATTTGCGAAAGAAACGGTTTAATGGTATAATTGGCAATTTTTTTTAATTCTAATGCTGATTTCCCATTTCCTTCCAAAGCATAACCAATTACAGGTAAAATGGAAGGATTCATTTTCTCAACTGTTATTTGAGTGCCAGGTGGAAGATTGTTCTGAATTTGATTAATCTGCTCTTCAATTCGTGTTTTACTCAAATCAATATCGGAATTCCAATTCATAAAAGCGGATATTTCACAACTTCCTCTGCTGGTGGTACTTCTTACAGTGTTTAAATTTTGAACTTTTTTTATGGCATTTTCAAGTGGTTTAGTAACCGTAATCATCATTTTTTCGATGGGTTGTTGTCCGGCATCGGCTATGACTTTTATCTTCGGAAACGTAATTTCTGGAAACAAACTCGTTTGCATTTTGGAATACGCAAAAATACCACCCAAAATAATCAGAAAAATTATTGTGCTTAAACCATTTTTATGCCTAACAAAAAAAGTATTCATACCCTTTAATTTTTAATTACTTTTACTTTAATAGTGTCATTCACTCCATAATTACCTGTCAATAAAATTTGATCTTTGTTCGTTAAAATAGGTGAAATAATTTCAATTTGAGTATCGGTTTCAATCCCTTTTTGAATGGGTATTTTTACAGCCGTATTGGCATTAATAAGTTTCATAATCCAAAAATGAGATTCAGTTTCATCACTTAAAACTGCTGCTTTTGGCAACGCAATGGTATGTGAATTGGATGATTTGTTAATTTTAATCTTTACAATTAAATTTTCGGGAATATCTTGTTTACCATCAATTTTTAAAACTACATTTTGAGTTTGGGAAATAGCGTCAACAGTTGGCATAAACTTTTGAACAACACCAGTTCTATTAGTGCCATCGGGTAAAGCGATTGAAAACGATTGACCCACTGCAACATATTTTTTAAGTTCATAGGGCAAACTAAGTAAAACACCAAAACTTTTGGCATCATTAATAGTTACCAACGGATCTCCATCTTGAATATAATCACCTTGCTGTACATTTATTGAGGTAACAATCCCATTAGTATTGGAACGTACTTTGATAGCACTTCCAAAATTTAAGGTAGGGTCAATTTTATTGATGGTATTTCCCAAGACCTTTGCTTCACGAGTTTTTATAGAAAACAACTCTTTGCCATTAGTAACAAAATCATTTATTGCTACATTAACCGAGTTCAAATATCCAGTTGCATTCGCTTTAATACTATTTTTTACTAAATAAGTCGCAGTTCCATTTAACTCAACATAATCTTCCAATTCACTGGAGTTGATAGTTGTAATTGTTACTGGAATGCTAGAATCTATAGTTTTTTCTGGCGCATCTGCTTTTTTACAGGAGGCTAATGAAAAAAGTAATATGGTATAAAATAGAACCTGTTTTTTCATACTATTTAGTTATTTGAACTCCAATAATTAAGATCATTAATAATTTGGAGTTTAGTGACTTTATTTTGAGAAATGGAGTTGTTGATCGTAATTATATTTCCTATTGCAATTACAAAATCAGTAATTTGAGCATCCCCCGTTAGCAATAATTTTTTATCGGCTTCAATAAGTGCATCTGTTACTTGCAATTGTGACTGCAATTGTTTTTCAATCTGATTGGTTTGTTCTAACTTCTGATTCAGAAGTAACAATTGTTGAATGTACTGTCTGTTGAAATTATTTTTATACGCTAAATTAGTAGATAATGCCACTTGATTTTTCTGATGCAATAAATCTCTTTGATTACCATCATAAATTGGAATTGAAAGTCCCAAACCAATACTAAAACCAAAGTTTTTATACCCCTCACTATAAAAACTAGACAAATATCCAGCATCGCTTAATAAATTTAAGGCAGGTTTGTATCGATTATTAATAAGTTTATTTTGATTTAAAATTTTCAGACTGTCTACTTCAAATTGCTTTAGAAAAATACTTTTATTTTTACTCGAATTATCTATCAATAAAAATTCAGGTCTTTTCAATTTTACATATGTGGTATCGGTTATTCCGGCAATATAATTGAGTAACCCTAAATCATTTTGGTATTGTTGTTTAAGTTGCAACACCAATAGTTCCTGCTGTTTTAAGGAAGAGAGAAAAATTAAATAATCGGTTTGTTTGTATATAGAATTTTGCGTCAGTTTTTTTAAAATGACAGCTTCTTCTTTAAGTAAGGAGCTCATTTTTTTATTGTATTCAATTTGTTCGGCACTTCCAGAAGCGGTTATATATTGTGAAGCTACAATTCTATTCAAATCCTTTATTGCAATTTTTTTATTTAAAACCAAAGCGTCTTTTATCAATTTAAAACTTTCAAATTGCGAATTGATTTGATTCTTTCCGATAATTCTTTTATTTACACCAACCAATCCAGTAATTGTTTGACTATTTGTAACTGCACTATCATAGCCAAAACCATTTATACTAGGAAAAAAATTAGCATTCAAATTGCCATTAACTTGGGGTTTATAAACTGCTTTGTTGAGCAAACTGTCTAATGAATTCGACTTGATTTGATTGGATAAATCGGTTACTAATGGCGAATTTGCTTTTGCATTATCCATATAAAAGAGTAAATCTTTCTCTTGCGAAAAAGACTTTAAGCCAATCAAAACAATAATCAAAAAAAATTTTTTTTTCATTACAGTAATTATACTAAAACTAGTTTTTTCTATTTAACATCTTCAACCACTAAAATTTGGAATGAATTTGGAATTAATCCAGGCCTTGGCTTTGGATTTTCTGAGGTTGGCTCTGGTTTAGCTCCGTATTCTGCTGTAGATAAATACAATTGATGTGTTGTCTTATTTAACGTTATTGTTCGAGCTCCTTTTTGAGTAATAACTGTTTGTAAAACCGAAAAATCAGATTCCGAATTTTCTTTCACAACTGTTATCGTTCCTATTCCATTGGAACTAAAAGCCAATTTTTTTTCCGCATCAAATGCTACGCCATCGCAACCATCACCAATAGGTAAAGTTTTGATGATTTTTCCGTTTGAAGCATCAACTACAACCATTAAATTATTGCCACAAACAGAAAACAATCTATTTGTTTGCAAATCAATTGCCAATCCAGAAGGTTCATCACCAGGAGAAATACTCCAAGTGGCTATAACTTCAAGTGTTTTGGCATCAATTGTTTTTATTTCGTTTTTATCTTCAATATTTACATAAATCAGACCTTTAGTATTTGTTACCGAAAATTCAGGCTTACCTCCAAAAGGTATTGTTTTTACAATTTTGTTAGAAATAGCATCCAAAACAGTGGCATCTTTGCTCTTTGCATTATAGGTAAAAACTTTTTGTGAAAATTTATCATACAAAATAGCATCGGGTTTTTGTCCTTCAATAATCACTTTTTCAATCAATTCAAATGTTTTTAAATCTATAATTGTAACTGCGTTTTCTTTACCATCGGTGATGAATGCTTTATTCAAATCGTTTGCAATTGCAATTCCGTGAACTCCTTTAGTATCAGCAATAGTAGCAAGGGTTTCTTGTGATTTTATATCAATTACATTCACAACATTTCCGTGGGAAACAAATAGATGCTGGTTTACATCATCAACCGCTAGATAATCCCAACCGTCATCCCCAGCAACCGCTATTTTTTTGGAAACTTTATAATTTTGACTTGTGGCATTTAGAACACAAAAAACTATTAGTACTATGAAAAGTATTTTTCTCATTATTTAATTTATTTTAAAAAGGTAAATATCCGAATTACAAAATGATATTCAACAGTGATTTTCTTAATTTTTACTTTATTTTTTATTACAAAAAAATTAAAATCTAATTTAAATCTTCAAAACTCTCGTTTTTAAACCCAATCAAATACAATTTATCTTTGGCTCTAGTCATTGCAGTGTATAACCATCTAATATAATCTCGATCTATACCTTCCGGCAAATAGGGTTGTTCAATAAAAACGGTATTCCATTGTCCGCCCTGGCTTTTGTGACAGGTAATAGCGTAAGAGAATTTCACTTGCAAACCATTGAAGTATTCGTTTTCCTTTACTTTTTGAAATTTGTCGTATTTGGAGGTTAAATGTTCATAATCTTTTATCACTTCTTCATACAATTGATTGGATTGCTCGTAAGTTAAGGATGGTGATTCACTTTTAATAGTATCTAAAATAAGTACAGTTTCAAAGGGAATTTGACTAGGATAATCGACCATTCGTATTTTTACTTTAGCAAATTTGAAACCATATAATTCTTTAAAACTGTAAATTTCCAACACTTCGACAATGTCACCATTGGCAATGAAACCAGCTTCATCTTTTTCTTTCAACCAAAAATAATTATTCTTAACTACCATTAAAAAATCGCCTGTCGATAAGTCACTTTCTTTGTCTAGAATTTTGGTTCTAATTTGCTCGTTATATTGATTGGCTCTTTTATTAGAACGCACAATAAAGGCCGTGTCTTCAATAGAATAATTACTATAAGCTTGGTTAATCGCATCCTGAATATCGTAACCATCGGTCAAACGAACAATATCTTTAAATCCTTTCAATTTGAATTTAAATTCCGTAATAAAACTATCTTTCAAAATTTCACGCAATTCGGTGGCGTTATATAGAATTCCTGAATTAAATTCCTGACGCATTACTTCGTCCAATTCAATATAATCAACTTTTTTATTGTAATTCAATTCTAAAGTATCCGTATTTAAAGCCGGAGAAATATCTAAATTTATAGGTGGTAATTGGGCAGTATCACCAAGTAGAATCATCTTGCAATCAGAACCACTATAAACATAAGATATTAAATCATCCAATAAACTTCCATTTTCATACATTTTGCTTTCGTTACTTTGGTCAGAAATCATAGATGCTTCATCGACTATGAAAATAGTGTTTTTGTGTTTGTTTTGTTGCATTGTAAAAGAAACTCCCCCACCACTCGACTTCTTAGGAAAATAAATTTTCTTGTGAATGGTAAAAGCGGGTTTATTCGAATAATTGGATATCACTTTGGCGGCACGACCTGTGGGCGCTAGTAAAACGTATTTTTTATTAACTTCTATCAAGTTGTTTACAATAGTCGAAATCACCGAAGTTTTTCCAGTTCCAGCATATCCTTTTAACACAAAAATAGCATCGTTATCTGTATTCATAATAAATACCGAAATTTTCTGAAAGAATGCCTCTTGTTTAATCGTTGGACTAAAAGGAAAGCTATTGGAAAGTAAAGAATAGAGGTTTTTGGAATTCACTAGTATTTATTTAAATGCAAAGTACCGAAATAAGTTTAGAAGTTTAAAAGTTTAAGAGTTTAGTTTATTAACAAAGAAAAGTTCTCTTTAAAATTTGTAAGTTTGCGAGATTATAATTGAATTTTCAAAATGAGCATCACAGACAAAACTTATAAAAAACTAGCAATTCATGTTTCTTTGAATGGCTTTTCTTTTTGCGTATTTGATACTTTGAGCGATAAACCTTTGGTATTACAAAATAATCACTTTGATAGTTTTCAGGACAGTGCAAAGATTGAAGATTTGTTTGCTTCGGTCTTTAAAGAAAATGCTGAATTGAAAGAAAGGTATGATGAAATTATTGTCATTCACAGTAATAATTTATCTACTTTTGTGCCAACAGCTTTGTTTGACGAAGAGTTTTTGGGAAGTTATTTACAATACAACACCAAAGTTTTTGACACCGATTTTATCACTTTTGATGTATTAGAAAAATATGAAATGAATACTATTTATATTCCGTATGTGAATATGAATAACTTCTTTATAGATAAATACGGTTCGTTTGAATACAAACACTCCAATACTATTTTGGTGTCAAAATTACTTGACTTATCTAAAAATAATGAAGAACGTAAGATGTTTGTTCATGTAAGCGAAAGTAATTTTGAAATTATTGTGGTTCAAAATCAGAAGTTGCATTTGTTTAATTCATTTGAATACAAAACACCAGAAGATTTTATATACTATATTCTATTTACGGCAGAACAATTACAGTTGAATCCAGAACATATCAAACTAGAATTTTTAGGAACTATAGATGAAACCAATTTATTTTATCAAATTGCCTACAAATACATACGAAACGTTGCTTTATTTGATGTTTCTGATTTCAAAAATAACTTCACGGAAAAAGAAAATCGCGCACATTTTATACTATTACACTCGTGAGAATCATTTCTGGAAAATACAAAGGTCGCCGAATTACTACTCCAAAAAACTTACCGGTACGACCAACAACTGACATGAGCAAAGAAGCATTATTTAATGTTTTAAATAATCATTTCAACTTTTCCGGATTAAAAATATTGGATTTATTTTCAGGAACTGGTAATATTAGCTACGAATTTGGTTCACGCGGTTGCGACAACATTACGAGTATTGATGGTGATATGGGTTGTGTCAATTTCATAAAAAAAACAGCCAAAGAATTTGACTTGAACATTACAGCTATAAAAAGTGATGTCTTCAAATTTTTAGAAAAACACAAGGGTTCCTATGATATTATTTTTGCCGATCCGCCTTATGGAATTGCCCAAAAGGAATTTGAAAAACTAATCGAATTGATTTTTGAAAACGAACTTTTAGAAGAAGATGGCATGATGATTATGGAACATTCTAAACATACTAAACTCGACCACATGATGCACTTTTCATTTCAGAAAAATTATGGTGGTTCGGTGTTTTCGTTTTTTGAGTTTGAGACTGATGATGAGGAAAGTGATTAAGATTATATAGAAAATCAAAATAACGCTCAAAATTTTAAACAAAAAACTCGTAGAATATTAAATTCTATGAGTTTTTATCTTATAATTTATTGATATAATTGCTATACAGATCCTTAAATTGATATCCAACTTCCATTCTCTCTTTACTTAATTTATCAAATTCGACTAAGCCCCATAGTATAAATTCTTTCAAGAAATATCTATCAGTTTGTAGAAACTCAGGTTGGTATTTTTGAATTAAATCTTCTAATGGTTTTACCTCATCCAATTGTTTTTTATAGTCTTCTTCTGAAGCATCGTCTAACAATTCAAAACCTGTTTGTGCAAAAAACCATTCTAGTATTTTGGCATACGGACTAGCTTCGGCATCGCGTTCTAACTTTTCTATTTTAGGAAAAAAAGCTGGAAAAAATGTTTTAATTGAATCACTGATTAATTGTTCAGCGACAAAAGCAGCGCCTTCTTGTTCGCCTTCATATACCAATTCTACTTTACCAGTAATAGCAGGAATAATCCCCATAAAATCAGATAATCTAACCACTGTTTTATTGCTTCCAGCTAATAAAGCTCTTCGTTCGGCTGTACTCAGTAAATTTTCATAAGCAGTAATACTCATTCGAGCACTTACACCACTTTTGGCATCAATGTATTCGCTTTCACGAGCTTCAAAACTAATTTGTTCTAGTAAATCTTTGGCTAAAGAAGGCACATATACAGCATCCGTTTGGTTTTGATCTAACTTAGCTTCTTGATGCGTTATGGTTCTTGCAATAGCAATACTATCAGGATAATGCGTCAAAATCTGCGAACCTATTCTATCTTTTAATGGGGTTACAATACTACCTCTATTCGTATAATCTTCTGGATTAGCAGTGAATACAAATTGCATATCTAAAGGCATTCTTACTTTAAAACCGCGAATTTGAATATCGCCTTCTTGCAAAATATTAAACAAAGCGACTTGAATACGCGCTTGCAAATCGGGTAACTCATTGATGACAAAAATACAACGATTGGCTCTTGGAATCATACCAAAATGAATCACTCGATCATCGGCATAAGATAATTTCAAATTGGCCGCTTTTATAGGATCTACGTCACCTATTAAATCGGCTACAGTAACATCTGGTGTGGCTAGTTTTTCGAAGAATCTCTCACTTCTATGAATCCATTGTATCGGAGTAGCATCGCCTTTTTCGGTAATTATATCTTTAGCAAAACGCGAAATAGGTTGCGACGGGTCATCATTTATTTCGGAACCTTCAACTATTGGAATATATTCATCAAGCAGTTCAATCATTTTTCGCGCTAAACGTGTTTTGGCTTGACCTCGGAGGCCGAGTAAATTAATGTTGTGACGTGACAAAATAGCGCGCTCTAACTCAGGAATTACTGTGTTTTCAAATCCATGAACACCTTCAAAAACAGGTTTGCCAGATTTTATTTTAAGACGTAAATTTTCGCGCAATTCGTCTTTGATACTTTTTGAAATGTAACCTGACTTTTTTAATTCGCCTAAAGTTTTTATATTTTCAATTTTCATATTGCTTTCTTTTTTCTTGCTTCTATTTTCTTATTTAATCTTCTTCTTCCTATTCGTTTCGTAATCTTCAAAAATCATTTCTCCCAAACCTTTCAAACCCGTGTAAAACGCTTTTCCTTGATTGGCTTCGGTAAATCGATTGACAAACTTTTGCAAATAGGGGTCGTTAGCAATCATGAATGTGGTAATCGGAATATGTAATTTTCTGGCTTGAGCGGCTTGATTATAGCACTGCTCTACAATGTATTCGTCTAAACCATTACTATTCATGTAATAGGTTCCATCTTTTTCACGCACACAACTGGGTTTCCCGTCGGTAATCATAAAGATTTGTTTGTTGGTATTTCTTTTTCTACGAAGCATATCCATTGCTAATTGCAACCCTGCAACGGTATTGGTATGATAAGGGCCAACTTTTAAATAGGGTAAATCTTTGATGGCGATAGGCCACGCATCGTTTCCGAAAACAAGAATATCAATAGTATCTTTTGGGTAACATGTAGTAATTAATTCTGCCAAAGCCATCGCTACTTTTTTGGCAGGTGTAATTCGGTCTTCTCCGTATAAGATCATACTGTGGCTGATGTCAATCATTAAAACAGTGCTCATTTGCGATTTAAACTGGGCATCTTCTACCACCAAATCGTTTTCGGTTAGTTGAAATTCTTCTACACCATTATTGATTTGTGCATTGCGGAGGCTTTCAGTTAGCGAAATTGTTTCTAAAGAATCACCAAAATTGTAGGCTCTAAATTCACCAGTTTGCTCATCACCACTACCCAAATGTTTAGTTTTATGATTGCCACTACCCGATTTATTAAGATTACCAAAAATTTGATCTAAAGCTTGTTTACGAATGGCTCTTTCGGTTTTAGCGGTAATACCACTACCCGAAGTCCCATCTTCTTTAAGCTCCTCACGGATGTACCCTTTTTTCTTTAAATCTTCAATAAAATCATCAATTGTATAGTTTTCGTCGGTTAGTTTATATTCTATATCCAATTGCCTTAACCAGTCGATGGCTTCATCGAAATCACCCGAAGTATGTGTAATAAGCTCTTTGAAAATTTCAAAAAGCTTATCAAATGGGGAACGATTGGGTGCTTGGTAGTTCTTGAAGAAGAATCCTTTTTTAGTTTGATTTTCCATAGCTTATAAAATTATACTTTAAACTTCAAATGCCATTAGAACGAATACTAATTTTTAGTTAAAAATAATCATTACTCCCCTTTGTTATCCTCAAAAGTAAAATTTCTCAATTTAGGAACTTTAGCAAATGTAAATGCAATAACGCCTAATGTGAGTACACCTCCTGTCACTACTGCTCGAACGGTACCTAGCCAATTGGCCATAACACCACTTTCAAAATCGCCAAACTCATTTGATGAACTTATAAAAATAGTGTTTACCGACGACACTCGACCACGCATATTATCGGGAGTAACCAATTGAAGAATGGTACTTCTAATGACTACACTAACGGCATCAAACATGCCCGAAAGCAGTAACATTAAAAAAGATAGATAGAAATTAGTAGATATTCCGAATACGATAATTGATAATGCAAATCCTGTAACACAAAGAAAGAGTTTTTTTCCAGGTGTCTTTTTTAAAGGCAAAAAGGCGAGTAATCCCAAGGTGAGTATGGCGCCTACGCCTGGTGCAGCTCGAAGAATACCAAATCCCATTTCGTTAACATGTAAAATTTCTTTTTGATATACTGGTAATAATGCAATGGCGCCACCAAATAATACCGAAAACATATCTAATAACTGGGCTCCTAATAAGGTTGGAGTTCTGATTACAAATTTAATTCCTTCTTTTATACTTTGCAAAACGGGTTCCTTTTCTTTTTTAAGAATAGGTTTAACAGATATTAATATGATTGGAATATATATTAGTACTAAAACACAAACCACCGCAAATAATCCGATTGTAATTCCAAATAAAGCAATAAAGCAACCCGCAGCAAGAGGACCAAGAACGGCTCCCATTTGCCAAGACATACTACTCCAACTGGTGGCATTTGGAAAATGTTTTCTTTGCACTATTAATCCAAACAAAGAGAACATAGCTGGCGCGAAAAAAGAACGTAAAATTCCACCAACGAAAACAAAAAAATAAATCAAAGTTACGATGATAGTAACCGTAAGGTGTTTGGAAATATAGGGTAAAGCTAATGCAAACAATCCTAAGGAGGCAATTAAATAGCCAGAAAGACAAATAATCACCATTTTTCTTTTTTCACTTTGATCGACATAATGTCCTGCGATTAACGAACATCCTATAGCTGGAATTACTTCTGCAAGTCCAACAAAGCCTAGAGATAATTTATTATTGGTGATTTGATAAACCCAAAAATATAAAATGGTTGATTGCATGTTTAAAGCAAAAATAACACCTAAACGAGTCAACAAAAATGCTTGAAACTCCTTAATCTTTAATGAAGGGTTTTTGTAGAAAAAGCCAGAAGTGGTTATTGATGAAGGTTTTTCTATTTGCATAGTGCAAATTTAATCTTTTATTTTTAGAACATTGTTTAAAAATAGAAGAGCTTTCTTTGCATATCATTCCCCTATTACTTTTATGATGGAAGCAAAACCTATTGAATTAAAATCGATTTCAGAGCATTCTATCTAATATTGCTCTTTGATTTGATCTATAGCATTAATTGAAATTTCTTTAGAATCCAATTGACATTCAAATATAATATCTATAGTTATTAAGGAACCTATTTATATAAATAATCATTTGGTGCTGTTGTGATGTACTTTAAATCGGTTGAAATAATGTATAATCCCATTTCTTCCTGAATTTCACGACAAGCGGCTTCTTCGGCATTTTCATTCGGATCAATGAATCCGACAGGTTAATCTAGTTTTCCTTTGTCGGGGTCAACGTTTCTAACTGTAAATAGTATTTGATTTTAAATAAAATAAAATAAACAATAAAATTAGTTTGTGATTTAGTTAATAATAACTTTCTTAGTTGACGATTTATTATCAAAACATAATTTCAAAAAGTAAAATCCCTGTGGGATGTTTTCTAAAGTATAAGAATTATTATTGAAAACAGGTTTCTTGACTTCAATAATCAATTGTCCATTGATGTTGATTAATTGAATAGTATCTACAATAATTTGACTATCAATATTTATTTTATGCTCGTTTGAAGGGTTTGGATACACAGATACAGATGAAGCATCGAAAGAATTTGTTCTTAAAGCATCACCCCAAATTTGTAAAACATATTCTGGATGATCAATAAATGGATTTCTATTACCCTGAACGGTATAAATAGCATTGTTTCTATCTATTTCTTTTTGACTCACCGGATCAGCAACGTGCCAACTGTAGAGCATATTTAGATACCATTGTTCAAAAACTTTATCGCTACTACCATCTAGAACGGTATCTCCGCTAGGATTTAAATTTTGCCAAGAACTAATTAAATTTTCATAGCAAGTAGCTACATAAAAATAATTACGAGCAAAATCGCCTTTAAACTGATCTATCGGCTCAAAAACGTCAAGAGAATAGGGATAATCCGTTGTAACACAAGACCCTATTTTCCAACCGTTTCCTATATTATTTGTAACAGATGGATTGACATTGGCATAAGCTAAATTTCCTCGCATGCCGTTATCTTTTTTATCAGATGGCATCACAATAAAAGCATCAGAATACATGGGGTAAACCTGTCCACCAAACCAACTTTGAGGAAAGGTATGTTCTTTATTAAATCGCTGACATTCGGCGGTACCTTGCGTTCCATCATCTTGTTGACCACCATTGGCTACCGATCCAAATACAAAATTACAATTGGAATATATTTCCCAAACATAACCGTCAGGTCTACTATCAGAAATTTGAAATAAATTCCACAATCCTGATCCATAAACTAAAGTAGTATGAGGACTAATTTTATTGTATAATTGTGTTTTTAAGGTATAGCCAGTTCCTGTTGCCGAACTGTAATAGCCCGCTGGAATTTGAGAAAATACAATAGTTAAAGATAAAGTTAAAAGTAAAGTATAAAGTTGTTTCATATTTTTTTATTCTTTTCGCTCTAAAAGCGCCATATAAAATCCGTCAAATCCTGATTGTGAAGCTAAAACTTTAGAATCTTTAACAAAGTTAAAGTTTTTCCCATTTTCAGTAGCCAAAAACTTTTTTATTTGTTCTTGGTTTTCCGATGGTAAAATAGAGCAGGTAGCATAGACTAATTTACCGCCAGGTTTTACAATTCTTGAATAACTCTCTAAAACTTCCGCCTGAACCTTTCTGATATTATCAATAAATTCAGGTTGTAACTTCCATTTAGCATCTGGGTTTCTTTTTAATACTCCCAATCCGCTACAAGGTGCGTCAATTAGAACTCTATCGGCTTTTTCATAAAGTTTTTTTATCACTTTAGTAGAATCGATAATTCTATATTCAATATTAAAAGCGCCATTTCTTTTGGCTCTTAGTTTCAATTGTTTCAATTTGCTTTCATACAAATCCATTGCAATTAGTTGTCCTTTATTTTGCATTAAGGAAGCCATGTGCAATGTTTTACCACCTGCACCTGCACAAGTGTCAACCACTCGCATTCCAGGTTGCACATCAAGAAAAGCAGCCACCAATTGAGAAGAAGCATCTTGAACTTCAAATAAACCTTCTTTAAATGCATCGGTCATAAATACGTTGGTTCTTTCTTTAAGAACTAAAGCATCTGGTTGATTAGGCAAAAACTCTGTTTCAATATTCAAATCCATTAAAATTGCACGCAATTTTTCTTTAGTTGTATTTAAGGTATTAACTCTTAATATTACTTGTGCCTGTTTGTTTTGAGCGGCTATTTCTTTTGTCCAAAGTTCCTCACCTAATTCTTGAATACCCATTTCATCCATCCAATCCGGAATAGATTCCCGCATTTTTCTGATTTTGGATAATTCATCAAAACGTCCTTTAATTTTGCGCTCTGGAGTTCCTTCTAATTGCCTCCAATCGGGAATTGGATAGCCACGCAAAACAGCCCAAACAGCAAACATTCTCCATATATCATCTCGGTTGTAGGGTTCTTTTACTTCAGCAATTTCGGCATACAAACGTTTCCAACGAACAACCTCATATATAGTTTCGGCAACAAATTTTCTATCAGAGCTTCCCCAACGTTTGTCTTTTTTCAAAGCTCTTGCTACTACTTTATCTGCATATTCCCCTTCGTTAAAAATAGCGTTAAGTGAATCGATAGTGGTATAAACTAAATTTCTGTGTAATCTCATTGTATTAAAAAATAAGCCCGCAAAGGTATTGCTTTTTGTAGAAACAAAAGAAGTAATCTCAAAAACCTTTCGGAATTGAGAATATTGCTTCAAATATTTATTATTTTATGAATTAATGACTTATTTGACAATCAATTCTTTTCATGTCTATAATTTCTGGTGGATGAAGTACCATTGGAAATTGCTCCACTTTCACAGAACTACTGTCCAATCCAAATCCTTTTTCTTCTGATAAACTGAATTTTTTCATAAAGAAAAAGGCATTCATAACAATGTTTTCAAAGAAAGTTAAATCGCTGTCATTGGAAAGGAATTTTTCAGAAAGCACAAATTTAAAATCACCAATAATATTATTTTTATTCAATGATTCATAACGACTTGTAATATCCATTTCGCCTTTACTTACCATATCTTTAATAACTTCTTTGAACATTAAATTAATTTTTGTGGGTTCTCTAAACCCTAAATAAAAATCAACTCTATATAAATCATCTTTAATTATTTCAGTTACTTTAAATTCTTTTTTATAAGGTTCGTTTAAAATATTTACGTGAAGAAACCAATATAAATCAGCTCTTTTAGGACGTTTTTGAAGAATAGAATACATTACTTTTTCTTCAATTTCATCCGTTCTATTTGAATTGGTCATGTAAACCAAATGGGTGGCATATTTTGGAATTGACAAATCAACACTCAACTCGGCTAAAACCTTTTTATAATTGTCTATTTTAACCATTTTAGTATAATTTTTGCTAATTTTTTTAGCTAAATACCATGTTGACATTACACTTATTAGAATTGTAGCAATGAATAATGTTACAAAACCACCATCCATAAATTTAGTAATATTTGCTGCTAGAAAACTGAATTCAATTACAAGATATAAAAGAATTAAAGGGGCTATAAAATACCATTTCACTCTTTTCATAATTAAATAATAATTCAGTAATATCGTAGTCATAATCATGCATAAAATGATTGCTAAACCATAAGCGTGTTCCATATTACTAGATTCTTGAAAATGCCATACAATTCCCACGCATCCCAAAAACAACAACCAATTGATAGATGGAATATATAATTGACCTTTGACATCGGTTGGAAATTTGATTTTTACTTTTGGCCAAAAGTTCAATCGCATCGCTTCATTGATAAGAGTAAATGAACCACTAATCAATGCTTGGGAAGCAATAACTGCGGCTAATGTTGCTATCACAATTCCAATAGGTTTGAACCATTCCGCCATAATTAAATAAAACGGATTGGTATTATGAGCGCCTAGTTCAGATAGTTTTTTTCCCTCATGTAAAAGTAAAAATGCACCCTGTCCGAAATAATTTAAAACTAATGTAGCTTTCACAAAAATCCAACTAATTCTAATATTTTTTCGTCCACAATGTCCCATATCTGAGTATAATGCTTCAGCTCCTGTGGTGCACAAAAAGACAGCCCCAAGAATAAAAAAACCTTGACTACTCACATCGCTTGTTAATAAATTATAAGCATAGTAGGGATTTAAAGCTTTAAAAACTTCAATATTAGTTACCATTTGAAGTACTCCTAAAATACCCAACATGGAGAACCACACCAACATCATTGGAGCAAAAAACTTTCCAACTAATTTTGTTCCAAATTGTTGAATGGTGAATAATACAAATAGAATTGCAATTACAATTGGAACCGTAGGAATGTCTGGTTTAAATATTCGTAATCCTTCAACAGCTGAGGAAACAGATATTGGAGGTGTAATTATACCATCAGCTAATAGTGCACTTCCACCTATTATAGCAGGAACAATTAACCATTGAATTTTTGTCCGTTTTACTAGTGCATACAATGCAAAAATTCCACCCTCTCCGTGATTATCTGCACTCAAAGTTATGATTACGTATTTAAGAGTAGTTTGTAGTGTTAATGTCCAAAAAATACACGATAAACCTCCTAAAATTATGTCTTTAGAGATAACACTATCTCCAATAATGGAATTCATTACATATAATGGCGAGGTTCCAATATCTCCATATATAATTCCTAAAGTTATTAATAAACCAGCAGCAGAAAGCTTGCTATGAAGATTTTGATGATTATGCGAACTCATAATTAATTATTAAAAAAGTGTACAAATGTATTACTTTTAGGTATTTGATATAAAAAAAGCACCGAATATTTTCGATGCTTTTTATTTTATTTTTGTTACAAATTATCTTCTTCCACCCCCAAAGCTTCTTCCGCCGCCGCCGCCGCCAAATCTGGTGCCGCCGTCTCCTCTACTTCCTCCACCGAAACCTACTACTTCATGATTTTTCGGAAAATTATTTAAATAACTTCGGGGAGCATTGTAACTACTTGTGTTCGTTTCTGAACGTGGAGTACTATAAGTTATGCTTCTTGGATAATTGGTTGTATTACTTCGAGGCGGAGCATCTGTATTATTTCTAGGTTCTGATGAACTGTAAATTGTGTTTCTTGGATTGTCAAAATTTCTAGGGTTTTCAGTTGAGTTTAATCTTGGAATGGTTGTTGTATTTCTTGGGTTTTCTCCAAAAGCCACATCGTGTCTTGGTCTGGCTTGATCTAATTCATATCTGTTACTGTATCCTGAATTTCTGTATTTAAAAGATCGATTTGGATTTTCTATTTCATAGTAATTTCCTCGTCTTCCATAATAATTGTTGTATGCCCATTCACATCTTCTATAATTAACATAATTGTATTGGTAATTAAAGTTGATGCACAAACCAATGTGATGACGGTATCTAAAAATTGGAAATGGATTCCAAGCATAATAGTACGTTGGATAATAACCCCAATGCCATGAAGAATAATAAGGTCTATAATTAGAAGTCCAAAACCAGTCATAAATTAAAGGTCTTTGTATATAAACGGGTTCGTAAATATAATTTTTGCCATACATAAAAATAGCTCCAACAACTTGAACTTGCATGTTATTGTTGTCTTTTTGAACTTCAACAGTTGCTACATCTTGATATTTATCTTGGCCTAAAACGGCTTGAATTACAACTAAATGCGCATTTCTTTCAACCGATTCAATTACTCGTAAATAATCAACTTGATTGTCGTTGTTTAAATCTAAATTTGATATTTGTGTTTTTGGATCGTTTAAACGTTTTTCAAAATCGGCCAAATCTCTTGAATCTCCAAAAATTGATGCCACCGCTCTCAAATCGAGATTATCACTAATTTCAGAATTTGTGGCATTTACAGTAGTTGTGTCTTGTGCGAATGAACTTGCAAACCACAAAATCATCAACGTCGATAGTACTATTTTTGTTTTCATAGCATTTGTTTTTAGGGTTACTAATTAATTTATTTAACTAAATCCAATTTCTGTGCCAAGAATAAATTTTATCAAATCATTAACATAAAATTAAGTTGTATTTTAGCGCCATTTTTTATGTAAATGTTATGAAAAAAGTTTTTGTATTATCAATATTTTTAATTCTATTTATTTCATGCAAATCAATTCAAATTGCGAAAGTCAATTTTTTCACAAGAGTACAAATCGATACTATTTTAATAGATAAAATTAGTATTCGTTCCATAACAGTTTCTTCTGATAAAGTTTGGTATGCTGCCGATAAAAATAGAGTTGGACTATTGAGTCTTGCGGGAGCAAATAAAATGGAAAGCAAAATCAATAAAGATTCTTTAAAATTAGAATTTAGAAGTATGGCTCAAACCTCAAATTCAATTTTTATATTGAATGTTGGGAATCCGGCTCTGTTATATAAGTTTTCTAAAGAATTAACTTTGAAGAAAATAGTTTATGAAGAACATGATGAAAAAATATTTTACGATAGCATGCAATTTTGGAATGATACTGAGGGTATTGCTGTTGGTGATCCAATAGAAGATTGTCTTTCCATTATTATTACCCGAGATGGAGGTGAAACTTGGACTAAAATTTCATGCAACAATCTTCCAAAAGTGGTTGATGGAGAAGCGGCATTTGCAGCAAGTAACACTAATATTGTATGCAAAGGAAATGCCACTTGGATTGTTTCTGGTGGAAAAAAATCTAGAGTTTATTATTCGCCTGACAAGGGAATTACTTGGAGCGTATATGAAACCCCAATAGTTCAAGGAAAATCCATGACAGGGATTTTTACAGCCGATTTCTATAATGAGAAAATCGGATTTATTGCAGGAGGAAATTATGATATGCCCAATCAAAATTTTGAGAACAAAGCCATAACAACCAATGGAGGAAAAAATTGGAAATTAGTCGGAGAAAATCAAGGTTTCGGATACGCCTCTTGTATTCAATTTGTTCCCAATAGTAATGGAAGAAAATTGGTTTGTGTAGGGACAAGTGGTCTTTTTTATTCTAAAAATAAAGGAAAATCCTGGAAGCAATTTAGCAGCGATTCTTCATTATATACCCTTCGATTTATTAATGATTCGACAGCCGTTGTAGCAGGTAAGGACAAAGTGATTAAAGTGATTTTTAAATAAAAAAGTGATTTCTCTAATAAAAAATCACTTCTTAAAATCAAATTAATACAGAATTTTATCTTCTATTATCTCTTTTATCTCTTTTATCTCGGAATTGCTGCAAAAGTTTTTTGTTAAATTGCTCTTCGGCTTTTTTTAGTTTTAAAATTTTAACCGATGGCAACACTCCTTTTAAATTAGAAATGAATTTCTTTTTTAATTGGTATAAATCGTCTTCGGAGCTTTCCATCTGAGTTACTAATGCTGAAGCATCTTTTTCTGATAATTTATCTAAGGAATTACCTTCCGATTGTTCAAAAATTGCTTTTATTTTTTGTCTTTTAATTTCTTGCTGTTTGTCTTCAAATGCATTAAAAACAGGCCAAAATTTAGCAGCCTCATCGGTAGTTAAGTTCAATTCGGTGGTGATGAATGCAACTTTTAAGGATTTTATTTGTTCTTTCTTTTCTTGAAAACGCTCTCTCATAGGACCTCGTTGCCCATAAATAGTAGCAGATAATAAGAATGCCGAAACGATTAAAATGTTGAAATTTTTCATGCTATTTAATTTAAATTGATAATTTGATTTTGTTTTATATTAGTTCGTAAAGCGTTTACCCTTAATTGGTCTATATCTTCTTGTTCTAATAAATTTATTATTTCATCTTCAGATATAGTACTTTGTTGGGTTAAATAATTTTCTATATCTACTGCATTTAAGTGTTCTTCGCTAGTCTCCATTTGGTAAACCAATGGTAAAGATAATGCTAGAACTAATAGAGCTGCAGCCGAATAAATCCATTTTTTATTGCGAGAATAAAATGAAATTATTTTAGTTTCTTTTTTTGGTAATTGTTTGAATACTCTATCTGAAAAATTATCGAAATAATTCTCCGGAATTATGAATCCTGTATTTATTTTTTCGGGAGTATCTAATTTAAAATCTTTCATATAGTATAGACAATTATATGTTAAAAAGGTTTAATTTATTTTAAAATTTATTTGATTATTTTTTGGAGGAAACATATAGAATCGCTTTTTTAAATTGTTTTGGCTCTGCAAAATTCATTTTATTGCGATTTCATAAATTCTTCAATTTTTTTTACAGCATGATGATACGAAGCTTTTAAAGCACCGACCGAAGTTCCTAATATCTCCGACATATTTTCGTATTTTATTTCTTCAAAGTATTTCATTTTAAAAACTAATTGTTGCTTTTCAGGAAGTAATGCTATCGCCTTTTGCAATTTGATTTGTATGTCATTTCCATCAAAATAGACATCCGATTCTAAATTTTTAATAATATTAATTTGCATCGCTTCACTTGAAGTGTCATTTAGTTTCACTTTATTATTAATAAACGTTATAGCTTCATTAGTTGCAATTCGATACATCCAAGAATACAATTTGCTTTCTCCTTTAAATTTTTTTAAATTCTTAAAAACTTTAATAAATGTATTTTGCAAAACATCATCCGTATCATCATGATTTATTACGATATTACGAATGTGATTGTACAATGGTTTCTGATAGTCACGCAGAAGTTTTTCAAACGCAGAATTTTGCGTTTTAGGTTCTAAAAGTTCATTTATAAAATCCTTTTCTTCTTGCAATGCTTAAATTTATGTATTGGAATAAAGTTACACGAAAAGGTTTAATCTGAATTTGTTTCAGATTATTTTTAAAGATTTTTAAGGCTTAGGATCTTCCTCTTTTGTATGGACTTCAATTATAGAATCAGCTTCTTTTTTGTTGGCAGAAACTGCAGAAGCTTTAGGATAAACTGGCATGTATATTTCTGTAATCCATTTTGAAGGACTTTTACTGTGATTTCTACCTTTTACATAAACTTCAATTACTTGTCCTGATTTGTTTCTTTCGTAATGATTTTTAGAAATATAATCAAAAGCTTTTTTCCAAGCCATTTGAGTATGGGAATAATCTCCAACTAGGGTTGTTTTTAAAGACGTATAATTTGCAATTTTACTCGATTGAATGTCGCTACCAGACATAATATGAACAGAATCTCTAACCGGCATGCAAACCGAAAATCCTACATCATCATGAGATCGATCGTATTTGTGATATATAATAAATAGTTTTCCGTTTTTCACCATCTTATTTTTCTCAAAAAACCGTTCCATTCTAGGGACTAGAACTTTAATATATCGTTCAACATCTTTTTGTTTACAATGCATGAATTGCTTTAAATAAAATCCCCCAGGTCGATTCACAATTCCATTAATTTTAATAGCGTAAGTGTTGATTTCGTAATCTAGGGTTTTATTCAAGTTTTCTAAACTTTTATTATAAGAATCGCAAACCACCGAATTGATTCCGCCTTTAAAAAACGCTACTATTTTAGAATAAAAATCTAATTTTCCTTTACTTCTCCAGGTAACTTTTGTACCGCCGATGGTATCTTCAAATTTCCAATAAATTGATGAATATTTGCCATTTTTAAACATTTTTTGCGAAATACTATCGTTTTCATTTACAAAATAAGTTTTTAAATTTCCATCTCCGTCATCACTTGTCCATGAGCAAGTAGCGCCTTTACCAATAGTAAGTTCTGGATAATCAAATTTTATTGATTCGTCATTTTGAATCCAAGAAGCAAAAGTTTCCCAATTTCTGAAATCGTTGATGTAATTAAAAACCGTATTTTTTGGATTTTTAATTACTTTAGTTCCTGAAACATCATACGAAGCATTTTGTGTCATAACAAAAACCGTCAATCCAATCAGGATTAGAAAAAGTAATAAAAAAAGGTATTTTAGTATTCTCATGAGAAATTAAGAAATTTTAAAGTAAATATATTAAAATAAATCTAACGGTGAACGTTTCTATTTAGAATTATTTTTGTATTTATTTAATGTCTAAAAAATATTTTTATCAAAAAAAGAATGATAATAAATCCGAAGAAACCGAGTAGAATTTTGTAATTTCCTTTGTAAAATTGATTGTGTAACGCCTTGTCTTTTCCGTAAGCATATACCATTGCAATAATGAAAGCTACAAAAAACAATCCTGCAAATAGCAATTGACCAGTTGTAAACATATTCCGTAATTTTTCAACAAATTTATACAAATGAAATCATAATTTGTATTTTGGCTTCATAAATTAAATACAAATAATATGCAAGATAAACTTAACGCTGTAAAAGAATTTCACACTGCTTTTAAAATCGGATATAGTGACAATATGAAAGCCAGTTTAGGCGAAAAAAAAAACTTACTTCGCTTCAATTTAATGAAGGAGGAGAACGAAGAATATTTGGAAGCAGCTAAAAATAATGATATTATTGAAATTGCCGATGCTTTAGGCGATATGCTCTACATCCTTTGCGGGACGATCATCGAACACGGATTGCAACACAAAATTGAAGAAGTTTTTAATGAAATTCAAAGAAGTAATATGAGCAAACTTGGTGAAGACGGACAACCCATTTACAGAGAAGACGGAAAAGTTTTAAAGGGCCCGAATTATTTCAAGCCGAATTTTGAAGCTATTTTGAAGTAGATTGTTTTTTGAATTTTACAGCATCTTTTGCATAAACACACTGTGCAACCAGCGGTCAAATTTGAATCCTGATTCTTTAATCATACCCGAAATTTCAAATCCAAATTTCTTATGAAAATCAATACTAGTTTGGTTTTCGGAATCAATAACTCCAATCATGGTGTGAATATTTTGTGATTTTGCCAAATGAATAAGTTGATTTAAAATGATTTTACCAATGCCCTTTCCCTTGTGGTTTGGATGTGCATACACCGAATGTTCAACCGTAAATTTATACGCTTCCCGAAATCGAAATTCGCTATAATATCCGAATCCAACTACGATTTCTTTTTCGGTTGCAACCAGTATTGGAAATCCCTTTTGGAGTTTGTCTTCAAAAATAGCCAATTGATCCGCTAAAGTTCGTGGTTCATAATCATACAAAGCCGTAGAATTTAGAATGTTATAATTGATAATTTCTAATATGGCTGATGCATCTTCTATGTGATAGTTTCTGATAATAATTTCCATAGCGTGAGAATTGAGCTCAAAAATAATAAAACTTAACCAACCTCTTGAAAATACTTTACAACTTTGTAACTTTGTAGCTTTGCAACTCCTTTAAAATGATGTACCCAAAAAAACCTTTAGCACAATCCATTATCGAACTACTTCGCGCTAAAGGAATTACTAATATTATTATTTCTCCGGGCTCACGAAATGCACCTTTAACTATTGGATTTGCAAGTCATCCTAATTTTACTTGTTATAGCATTGCGGATGAACGTTCGGCGGCATTTTTTGCTATTGGGATGGCGCAACAAACAAAGAAACCCGTTGCTGTTCTTTGTACATCGGGTTCGGCATTGCTGAATTATTATCCCGCTTTCGCAGAAGCATTTTACAGTCAGATTCCTTTTATTGTAATTTCTGCTGATAGACCGCAAAACAAAATAGATATCGGTGACGGACAAACCATTCGACAAGAAAATGTGTTTGCCAATCATTCATTATACAATGCCAATCTTACCGAAAATGCTTCCGGCAAAAATGATTTGTTAATTAATGAAGCCATAAATATGGCTTTCACCAAAAAAGGTCCGGTACATATCAACGTACCATTTGAAGAACCTTTGTATGAAACAGTTTCTGAATTAACTGTCGAACCCAAAATTATTTATTCCGTTGCAACCGATATTATTTTTGACGAACCGATTTCAGGATATGCTAACATTTGGAACGCTTCAAAAAAGAAATTAGTCTTGGTTGGCGTAAACGAACCCAATGCAATAGAGCAACAGTTTCTAGATAAATTAGCCAATGACCCATCAGTTGTGGTGATGATTGAAACGACATCTAATTTGCACCATCCAAAGTTTATCAATACCATTGATTCTATAATTACTCCGTTTACTCACGAAGATTTTCTAGATTTTCGACCCGAAATAATAATGACTTTTGGCGGAATGATTGTTTCCAAACGTATTAAAGTTTTCTTACGAAAATACCAACCCAACCACCATTGGCACATTGATAGTTTGAGAGCTTACGACACTTTTGGTTGTTTGACCAAGCATTTTGAAACGATACCCAATTTATTTTTTCAATCGTTTTTTATGTTTGTAGAAACTGTTGAAAGTAATTATAATCAATATGCTCAAGATATAAAAGCACTGCGTCAGCGAAAAAGTTTGGAATATTTAGCTAAAATTCCATTTACCGATTTTAAAGTTTTCGAAAAAGTATTGTCTGCTTTACCCAAGAATTCACAATTGCAAATAAGTAATAGTTCTCCTATTCGATATGCACAATTATTTGACATTGAAAAAAGTATTGAAGTGTTTAGCAACAGAGGAACAAGCGGTATTGACGGAAGCACCTCAACAGCCATAGGCGCAGCTATAGGAAGTGGGAAACCCAACGTATTTATTGCTGGTGATATTGGATTTTTATACGACAGCAATGCCCTTTGGAATAATTACATTCCGAAAAATTTCAAAATTATCTTAATTAATAATGGCGGTGGCGGCATTTTCAGAATCCTTCCGGGTCATGATGAAACCGCCGTTTTCAATACGTTTTTTGAAACCTCACATTGTTTAACGGCAGAACATTTATGTAAAATGTACGGATTGAACTATCTTACAGCAAGTAACGAAACTACTTTAGAGGAAAGTTTAAAAATTTTATTCTCCAGGGATGAAAATCCAAGTTTATTAGAAGTATTTACACCAACTTTGGAAAATGATAAGGTTTTGTTACAGTATTTTAATGAGTTAGTTTAAGAATGTTTCTTCCAATATTTTTTTCCATAATCACAGAAAATTTCTTCCCCTGATTTTATTTTTCTAATTGCAATTAAACACACATTTTGGTTTTCGTCCAAGGTTATTTTGGCATTATTTTTAAAATGAGATTTCAAAAAGCCATTGGCATCATTGGCAAATTTTGCAAAACAATCGGTGTTCTTACAATCTAAAATAGTTCCGTTTAAAAGATTCATAAAATAAGTATCAGCGCCATTTCTTATTCGAATTTCAGCTTCTGAATGGGATAAAACTTCACCTTTAAAAATCGAAATTATTTCATCTTTATAAATGTCGATTGCCGTAAACAATCCCCTACCCGAATTGGGAAGTTGAGACAATTGAATGAACAAATAATCCGATTCAGGAGCATCAATGGCATTGCTATTCATCTTTTTTAATCAAAGATAAGATTTTCAATTACAATATCAATTACAATATCAAAACCCAAAACTCACAACCCAAAACTTCCAACTCCTTTTCGTACCTTTGTAGCAAATTAAAGAAAATGCTTAACATCGGTCAACACAATACACTTACCATTTTAAGAGATACAAAAGTGGGATTATTTTTAGGAAACGGAAATGAAGCAGAGGATGTTTTATTACCCAATAAATACGTCCCAAAAGTATTTGAGATTGGTGAAGAAATTACCGTTTTTGTATATCTTGATCATGAAGAACGTCCCGTAGCTACCACTTTAGTTCCTTATATTTTTCTTAATGAATTTGCACTTTTGCGGGTAAATTACATCAATCAAATTGGGGCTTTTATGGATTGGGGCATGGAAAAAGATATTTTGGTTCCGTTTAAAGAACAAGCGCGACCGATGGAAAAAGGAAAACGCTATTTGGTGTATCTGTATATGGATGAAAAAACCAATAGACTTGTCGCTTCAAGTAAAACAAATCAGTTTCTAGATAACGAAAACATTACGGTTGAAAAAGGCGAAGAAGTCGATTTAATTATCTCCCATATAACCGAGATTGGAATCAATGTGATTATCAATCAAAAACACAAAGGATTGGCATATAAAGATGAGGTTTATGACGACGCTATTCGAACAGGAGATAAAATGAAAGGATACATCAAAACCATTCGTCCTGATGGGAAAATAGATGTCTCGTTACACAAACAAGGTTTTGAAAACATTGAACCTAATTCCGAAATAATTATGAGTGAATTGAGAGCCAGTCGTGGTTTTTTACGATTGAATGACAATTCCAAACCCGAAGACATTAAGACAGTTCTGAAGATGAGTAAGAAAACATTCAAAAAAGCAATCGGACTTTTGTATAAAGAAAAATTGATTGAAATTAAGGACGATGGTATTCATATAGTTGAATAAAAAAACTTCCGTAAAATTAGAAAAAAAGAGTAAAAATTCTGATTATTTTTTCACCTTAAATCACTTCAATTTGCGGATTTATTTTTGTGATTTCTTCGATGAAAATTTCACTCATTTTTGGGGATATAAACAAATCATCGAAAGAATTATAGGTAATAATAAAACCTTTTGTATCTAAAGCCGGCTTTAACATAACAGGAACATTTAAACCCGAAAAACGTTTGATAGATTTGATTTTAGTAATATCAACTCTGCCTCGAATGGGTCCTGAGCGGTACAATAAAAATTTCTTTTTAATGACATATCGAGTATCTAGCAAAACCCAAAGTACAAAGCCCGTAACCAATGAAATAATAATCATTGGAATTAAAGGAAAGTTACCTTTTTCATAGTTCAAAACTAACATAACTATAAAAAATAATACAATTCCCCAAAGAATAGCAATCGTAAATGTGTTTTTGGAAGATAAAAATCGATTCATAATATTTTTAAAAGGGCTTTTAGTGATAGAAACTAAAAAATCATTTAATTTTACGCTAAATTACTACAATTTAGTATCACAATCGAATTTTAATAAAAAAATAATTTTTAATGAGTTCAATCAATTGGTCAACAGTTCGAAAATTTGAAGATATTACCTATAAAAAATGTAATGGCGTTGCCCGAATTGCATTCAATCGACCGGATGTGCGCAATGCATTTCGGCCAAAAACAACATCCGAATTATTACAAGCGTTTCACGATGCGCAAGAAGACACTTCAATTGGAGTGGTATTGCTTTCTGCTGAAGGACCAAGTTCTAAAGATGGCGTTTATTCATTTTGTTCTGGTGGCGATCAAAAAGCGCGTGGTCAACAGGGATATGTAGGCGATGATGGCTACCATAGATTAAATATATTAGATGTTCAACGATTGATTCGATTCCTGCCAAAAGCAGTAATTTGTGTGGTTCCAGGATGGGCAGTTGGTGGTGGACACAGTTTGCATGTGGTGTGCGATTTAACTTTGGCAAGTAAAGAACATGCTATTTTTAAACAAACCGATGCCGATGTAACCAGTTTTGATGGCGGTTATGGTTCGGCATATCTAGCCAAAATGGTAGGTCAAAAAAAAGCGCGAGAAATCTTCTTTTTAGGAAGAAACTATTCGGCACAAGAAGCTTTTGATATGGGGATGGTCAATGCCGTAATTCCGCACGATGAATTAGAAGATACTGCTTACGATTGGGCTCAAGAAATACTAGCCAAATCGCCAACATCTATCAAAATGCTAAAATTTGCAATGAATTTAACAGACGACGGCATGGTAGGACAACAAGTGTTTGCAGGAGAAGCCACCCGTTTGGCTTATATGACCGAAGAAGCTAAAGAAGGAAGAGATGCTTTCTTAGAAAAAAGAAAACCCAACTTTGAGAAAAAATGGTTGCCATAATCAGGTGAAAAGTGATCTTTTTATAGTTTTCGTGCTAAGTTCACACCTAGTTTTTAATTCCTTAAGTATCGCTTAATATATTCCAGTCGAAGTTTTACACACAGTCTGTCATTCAATATTATATCATGAAAAAGAAAATAATTTTATGTTTATTAGTATTAGCATCCATTAAATCGAATTCTCAAGAAAAGATTGCGATTAATGATACTAAGTTTTTAATTTCAATTCATTACACGGGTAATTTACGTAATGATAATTTTGTGAGTGATAATTACAATGGTATATTAGGTTTAGACGCTAAATACAGTTTATATCGCAAAACTAATTTTAATATACAAGCAGGCCTAGGCCTTGACTATTTTAAAGCAAGAGAAATCGGAAATCAATTAAACTTAAAAAATTCGATAATTGTAAACCCAAACATAGGAATTGTTTTGGAGTCAAATAAAGTATTCCAACCTTTTTTTAATTTGGGATATTCATTTTTTACTGCAAAATATACTATTCAACAATCCTACAATTTTATTAACCCGAATGATCCTGGATTTAATACAATTCCAAATACCGCAAAATATAATTTTGACAGCGTATCTATTAATCCAGGTTTTAGACTTTTTATGAATAAAAACCTTTATTTTCAAACCGATTACAAGTATTTACCTATTAAATCCAATATAAACGCTCATTTAATTTCAATCGGATTTGGATATACGCTCTAAACTCCTAAACTTATAAACAAAAATAATGAAACACTGGATTGAAGCCGCACGAGTTAGAACCCTACCATTATCCGTTTCCGGAATACTAGTTGGTTGTTTTTATGCTATGTCTCAAGGGATATTCAATTGGAAAATTGTAATCTTAGCGCTATCAACAACTTTGGGTTTACAAATTCTATCCAATTTTGCCAACGATTATGGCGATGGAATGAAAGGAACCGACAATAATGATCGAATCGGACCAAAACGTGCCATACAAAGCGGATTGATTACACCAGGCGCAATGCGTTATGCTATTTTTATTACTGCTTTTTTAACGTTGGTTTCTGCAATGTTATTAATTTATGTCTCGTTCAAAGGCAAGTATTTTATATATTCTATTGTTTTTTTTATACTAGGAATTTTGGCAATTGCATCCGCCATTAGATACACCATTGGTAGAAATCCATATGGATACCGTGGACTAGGTGATGTATTTGTATTTACCTTTTTTGGAATAGTAAGTACGTTTGGAATTTATTTTATGTTTGCCAAACAAATGGATTGGTTGTTGCTATTGCCTGCAACTGCCATTGGTTTTTTAAGTGTGGGAGTTTTAAATTTAAACAACATGCGCGATGAAGAATCCGATAGAAATTCAGGAAAAAATACCATAGTAGTTAAAAATGGTGGTGCTTGGGCAAAAAAATATCATTTCTTTCTTGTTATTGCCGCAATGGTTTTGATGTTAGTTTTCGCATTAATTTTTGATTTCAGTTTCAGAGACCCAAATCCACAAAGATTTAATTTTGATATCTACTTCTTTCTTTTGGCTTATATTCCAATAATAGCGCATTTAAAAAGAGTTTCCAAAAATAAAAATCCTAAATTATTAGATCCCGAATTAAAAAAATTAGCACTCAGTACTTTTTTACTATCTATTCTGTTGTCGTTATCACTAATTTATTTTATTTCTGATATTATAATCTATTATACCAACTAATATGAAAATTACATTCTACGGCCACGCGTGCATCGGAATTGAAGTTAGTGGCAAACACCTTCTGGTTGACCCATTTATTTCAGCCAATCCTAAAGCATCACATATCGATATCAATGCACTTCAAGCCGATTATATCTTGCTTACACATGCACACCAAGACCATATTCTCGATGCCGAAGCTATTGCAAAACGCACAGATGCTGTAATTGTTTCTAACTATGAAGTAGCAGTATATTTCGGAAACAAGGGCTTAAAATACCATCCAATGAATAATGGAGGAAGTTGGCAATTCGATTTCGGAAAAGTAAAATTAGTAAACGCTATTCATTCAAGTTCCTTCCCTAATGGTTCTTACGGAGGGAACCCTGTAGGATTCGTAATCGAAAGTGAGCACAAAAACATCTATATATCAGGAGATACCGCGCTTACTATGGACATGAAACTCATTCCCATGCGTACTAAATTAGACTTAGCAATTCTTTCTATTGGAAACAATTTTACCATGGATATAGAAGATGCCATCATTGCTGCAGATTTTGTAGATTGTGATAAAATATTGGGCGTTCATTTTGATACGTTTGGGTACATCGAAATCAACCACGAAGAAGCCAAAAAGAAATTCTTTAATGCTGGAAAGGACTTAATGTTGCTTGAAATTGGAGAAAGTATCACGTTATAATTACTCTTTTAGGTATTTTGTAGCGAATGGCATGAGAATTGTTCTAATCTATATTCCTGCTGTCCGCTCAATTTTTAAACCTGATAGGTTTAAAAGATGCCGCTCCCATCAGGGCTAATCTGTAATTGTATTGAATAGAAATCAGAATCAATAATAACATCTGATTTAAATAACGAAAAGAAAACTTAATAAAACTTACTTTCTTAATGATTCAAATTCTAAAAATAGTTACTTTATTATTTATTGTAACTTGTACATCTGCACAATCCAAAGACGGTTATTGGGACAATATAAGAACGACCAACGAAACAATCACCCTGCGCGCTGGTGAAAAGAAAATCGTAAAATCGGCCGATTTTCCAGATGGAACCACAGAAATTGTTTATAGAATCACAATTCTTGATGAAAATCAAAAACTTTCTTCAAGTTTGGTTTCTGTTTTAAAAGCCATTCCCGACCCTACCGGAATAAGTCAGGGTGCTGCAGGAGCTATATTCTTGTTGTCCACCATTTCGGGGGATGATAAATGCAAATATGCCATTTTCGCTGATGCTAACGAAGCTGATTTATTTTTAATCACTGCAAAAAAAGAAAAAGCTTGTTTGATACAAGACACGCCAATTAATAAAGAAGCGCGGATTTTAAAATCTAAAAGTTCAGAATGCTTTAATGCTAAAACACAAAACCTGTATTTTGCTTTTCAGAGTGATAATTGGGTAATGAAAGAAAAAGTTATCATAGAAGTGGTGCCATGGATTGATAACAAAGCCAGTCTCGGGTGGAATATTGAGACTAAAAAAGAAGTTTTAGCACTAAATAAAACGCTAAAAGTATACGATTCTCTGACCAGAAAAGACACCTTTTCGGCTGCATTTCTTGAAATGGTATCTCAAAAATATTCATTTAAAGAATTTACAAATTTGCTACCTATTGAAAAAAGTGCGGTAATAGAACAAATCACTGAAGAAGCTCTAAAAAAAACGGGCGAAACCAAAAAATATTACAGTCTTTTTAGAGACCGTGCAAATGCCGAAATTAACAAAGGTAATTTTGAAGATGCCATCACAATAATTCAATCGGAGTTGATCGCTAAAAAAAGAGAAGAATCTATAAATTATTCTATTTTAGGTAATTACTATATTTTATCTAAACAATTTGATAAATCTAAAAAAACAATAACCGAAGCACTTGCTAAAGATTCTACAGATATTAATTTGCAATTGCAATTAGCCCATTTATATATGTTCACCGACAGAATTTCTGAATCCAAAGACCTTCATAAAAAATATAAAGATCAAAATGTAAACTCCAAAACCTCTTGGATTCAACAAACTAAAAAAGATTTTGAGCTTTTTAGAAAATGTCACCTACCCGATGATGACTTCAAAAAAATTCTACGTGTTTTAGAATAGTTTGTCTATCATCTATTTTCCATAATCTATTTTTTTATGAAAGCCACCTACAAAAAGTACATTCTCAATTTCAAACAACCTTCAGGTACCTCTAGAGGGGTTTTGAACGAAAAAGAAACCTGGTTTATTATTCTTGAACAGAGCGGCAAAAAAGGAATTGGAGAGTGCGGAATTCTTCGTGGACTTTCTGCTGACGATAGGCCCGATTATGAAGAAAAATTACAATGGACTTGCGACAACATACAACTAGGCAAGGATATTCTTTGGAAATTACTAATAGAATTTCCTTCCATTCAATTTGGGATTGAAATGGCATTCCAATCCTTGGGGTCTGAAAACCCTTTTTTGTTGTTTCCTTCAGACTTCACTAATGGTAAAAAAAACATTAACATTAACGGTTTGGTCTGGATGGGTGACGAGTCATCTATGAAGCAACAAATTGAAGAAAAACTAGCTCAAGGTTTTCGTTGCATCAAACTAAAAATTGGGGCTTTAGATTTTGAAAAAGAACTCGATTTATTGCGATTTATTCGTGTAAGTTTTGATTCGAAAACTATTGAAATTCGAGTAGATGCTAATGGCGCTTTTGATGAAAATAAAACTTTATATAAATTAAATCAATTATTTGGTTATCAAATTCATAGTATTGAGCAACCTATTAAAAAAAATAACACTGACAGGATGGCAGAACTATGTAAAACCACCCCGATTCCAATTGCTTTAGATGAAGAACTGATTGGTGTGTTTTCGCAGGAAGAAAAAGAACAACTTTTACAAAAAATAAAACCACAATACATTGTTTTAAAACCCAGTTTTGTAGGTGGATTTCGAGGTACAAAAGAATGGATTGACTTAGCAAAAAAACACCAAATTGGCTGGTGGATTACATCTGCTTTAGAAAGCAATATTGGATTGAATGCGATTGCGCAATGGACTTTTTTACAAGAAAATTGTATGCCCCAAGGACTAGGGACTGGTGGACTATTTTCCAATAATTTTGATTGTCCATTAGAAATTAAAGAAGGTCAATTAGTCTATAACTCAGGATTGAATTGGATTTGTAATTTAGTATAAACTTTACTTAACGACAATATCATACTTATCTAACAACCCCTTCAGTCCATTTACAGAAAAAACAGCTTTTTTAATTTTGTTTTTATCCGGGTCGATGGTGTAATCATAACTGGTATAAAAATCGGCTTTGTTGGCAATAGTATCAATAAAAACGGCCTTTCTCAAATTGCAATTATCAAATAGTGCTTCGGTTAAATCGCTTCCCATAAAATCTACCGAAATCATACTACAATTAATGAACTGCATTTTCTTCAGCTTCAAAGCATAGAATTGTGCATAATCTAACAAGCAATCTTTAAAGTGAAACTCATAAATAACTTGGTCAGTCATAGCAAAATTGACCCCTGTGAAATTACATTTCGTAAAAAAAACACCGCGCAACGAAATATAATTAATTTTGGTTTGCATAAAATTACAATCGATAAAGTTGGTATCTATAAAAGTAACCGACTGAAAAGTGCAGGATCTAAAGTCACAATTTATAAAAACACAATTTTCAAAATCTTTAAATTTCGTATTAATATCATCAAATATCTCATCTTTAAATTCTTGGTCAACGATATAATCAGAATGCATAGGATTTATTTTTAGAACGTAAAGCTAGTAAAAAGCATTTGAAATTGTGAATTGGAATTATCTGTTTTATTTAATTTTAAAACTTTATAAAGTAAATTTTTGAGTTTTTTTTATTCCTCTTCTTCAGCAGCATTGGATTTTGAATAGTTTCTCCATTTCTCAATGCAGTCTGCCATGTCTTTTGGAATTTCAGTATCAAATCGCATCATTTCCCCTGTATTGGGATGAATAAATCCGAGTGTTTTAGCGTGTAAGGCTTGACGCGGTAGGGTTTTGAAACAATTATCAATAAATTGTTTGTATTTAGTAAAGGTGGTTCCTTTCAAAATTAAATTTCCACCATAGCGTTCATCATTAAACAAGGTATGCCCGATGTGTTTTAGGTGCACTCTTATTTGGTGCGTGCGTCCTGTTTCCAATTTACAAGAAATTAAAGTAACATAACCTAAACGTTCCAAAACTTTATAATGAGTAACAGCATGTTTTCCAATTTCAGGATCTGCAAAAACTGCCATTTGCATTCTATCTTTTACGTGACGCGCAATATTACCTGTAATGGTTCCTTTATCTTCTTTAACATTTCCCCAGACCAAAGCAATATATTCTCTTTCAGAAGTTTTGTCTTCAAATTGCTTTGCCAAATACGTCATCGCCGCTTCGGTTTTAGCAACAACCAAAAGACCGGAAGTATCTTTATCAATTCTATGAACCAAACCCGGACGTTCTGAACTATTTAGTGGTAAATTTTTAAAATGAAAAGCCAAAGCGTTGACCAAAGTACCTGTATAGTTACCATGTCCCGGATGCACAACAAAATTTGGTGGCTTATTAATTAATAATAATGCCTCATCTTCATAAACAATATCTAGCGGAATGTCTTCGGGGTCTACCCTATTTTCAAAAGGCGGATGCGCTAATAAGATGCGTATGATATCCAATGGTTTTACCTTATAATTCGATTTTACAGGAACATCATTTACATAAATATCGCCTTTGGTAGCTGCATTTTGAATTTTATTTCGAGTTGCATTAGGAACCATCAACATTAAGTATTTATCAATTCTTAAAAAAGCTTGACCTTTAGGCACATCAAATCGATAATGTTCAAAAAGTTCTTCTTCAGGTTCTTGAAAATCGATATTATTGCTCATTTGGAATAGTATCTGTAGGGGTTTGATTTGGAATAGAATCTAATTCCGTTTCGTTAAATACTACTTTTCCGTCGCCAAGTACTAAATCAATTTTAGAGGATTTTAAAACTTTGGTTCCTGGTTTGATTTTATTTCCGTTCATCCACATTTCAAGCACCATATCTTTCCCTATATAAGGGACATATTTTACAGTTCCTTCTTGCAAACCAACAGCTTTTAATGTTGGCACTGCTTGACGGTAAGTTTTCTCAATTAAATCGGGTACCGCGACCATTTTGAAAGTAGAGGCGTTTAATTTTATATAAATCGTTCTCCCACCTTTTACTTTTGAACCAATAGTCGGCTCTTGTTGCACAACGGTTAGCTTCGGAAAATTGGGGTTATAATCAACGGTATCTATTATTTCATAATCTAAATCCAATTCATCCAACTTCTGCTCTACTTGTTCTGGATTCATTTTAGCCAAATTAGGAACCGTAATTTCATCGCCATGATTTGTAATAAAAGTTATCCAATGAAAAAACAAAAAAGCAACCGCAGCAACAATAGCTAATGCAGCTAAAACTTGGGCAACGAAAACTTTACTCGTTAAATATTTTCTTAAACTCATAAAAAATAGTATTTATGGCAAAGATATAATTTTTAGTTTCAACATTTGTGCTATTTTTGTATAGTAATAAAAATAAAATCACAATGAACGTAGCTGTTGTTATGGGCGGATATTCAGATGAGTCTGTAATATCTTTACGAAGTGGTCAATTGATCTTAAACAATTTAGATAGATCAAAATACACTCCATTTGAGGTTCATATTCTGTTAATTGAATGGTATTGTTTGATTGACGGAGTTAAATATCCTATTAATAAAGCTGATTTTTCATTTGCAAAAGACGGTAAAGTAGTGAAATTTGACGTAATTTCAAATACCATTCATGGAACTCCAGGTGAAGACGGTCACATGCAAGCGTACTGGGAATTATTAGAAATTCCATATACAGGTTGTGGCTTCTATCAATCGAGTTTAACGTTTAATAAACGGGATACACTTTCGGTGTTATCTAAATTTGAAATTCCAAAAGCGCAATCCATTTATTTATCTAAAGGAGATGCCATTGATGGAAAACAAGTTGTCGAGCAATTAGGAATGCCTTTTTTTGTAAAACCCAACCAATCGGGAAGTTCCTTGGGAGTTTCAATGGTTTCTAATTTGGAAGATTTTCAAAAAGCTCTTGATTTTGCTTTCGCAGAAGACAACGACATTTTAATAGAATCCTATTTAAACGGACGAGAAGTTTCGGTTGGAGTAATTAAATACAAAGGAGAAACTAAAGTAATGGGAATTACAGAAATTTTATCTCAAAATAATTTCTTTGATTATGAAGCTAAATATTTAGGGAAATCAGAAGAAGTTACACCGGCGAATTTATCAGAAGAAATAAAAAACCGTGTGGAAGAAACCTCCAAAAAAGTGTATGAAGCATTAGGAATGACCGGTTTTTCCAGAACTGATTTTATCATTAGGAACGACATTCCGCATTTTATTGAAATCAATACCAATCCAGGGTTGTCCCCTCAGAGTATTTTTCCGCAACAAGCTGCGCATTTAAAAATGGCAATGAGTGACTTGTTGGATAACGAAATTAACTTAGCTTTACAAAGAAAACCAATTTGGAAAAAGTAATAATTGTTGTCTGGTCTCTGTTAACTGATAACTGATAACTGATAACCGATAACTGATAACTAAAACAATGAAAAAAGCCCTATTTCCTGGTTCTTTCGACCCAATTACAAACGGACATTATGATGTTATCAAAAGAGGTATTTCTCTGTTTGATGAAGTGATTGTTGCCATCGGAATCAATGCTGAAAAGAAATACATGTTTTCATTAGAAGATAGAAAACGCTTTATTGAAGATTCTTTTAAAAACGAACCCAAAGTAAAAGTAATCACTTATGAAGGGTTAACAATTGATTTATGTCGCAAATTAGATGCTCAATTTATATTGCGTGGTTTGCGTAATCCTGCCGATTTTGAATTTGAAAAAGCTATTGCACATACTAACAGAAGACTATCAAAAATTGAGACAGTTTTTCTATTGACAGCGGCTAAAACTTCCTATATTTCATCAAGTATTGTTCGTGATGTGATAAGAAATAATGGCGATTATACGGTTTTAGTACCGGATTCTGTGAAGATTTAATCAACACAGATTTCATTCTTCTTTCTTAATCACTTTCCTAGCCACTTCAATCTTAAACTTCTTCCCTTTCATTTTTTCATCACGAATGTTGGCAAGAAATTCTTTTACTTTTTTTGATTTTACGGCGGCAAATGAAATAAAATCTTTTACTTCAATCAAACCTAAATCGCCCTTTTCTAGTTTTCCTTTTTGGGAAAAGAAACCTACAATATCAATTTTGTTCAACTTGTTTTTCTTACCACCACTAACATAAATCGTTTGAAAATCAGGTGCTTTTGGCAATGTTATTGAATTCTCTATATTTAAAACTGGCATTTTATAATCTAGATACTCCATTTTTTTCTCACTTTCGTGAGCCACAATATAAGCCGTTCCAGATGCTAACATACGGGCCGTTCGACCGTTTCTATGAGTAAATTCATCTTCTTTCAAAGGTAGATGATAATGAATCACGTGCTTCATTTCGGGGATATCCAATCCACGAGCTGCTAAATCAGTCGTAATTAAATAACTTACACTTCCATTTCTAAACTGAATCAGCGCCCGTTCACGCTCGTCTTGATCCATACCACCATGGTAATACGTCGAATAAATCCCTTTTTCGTTTAGTGTATCACTTATTCTTTCGGCGGCTTCACGATGGTTGCAAAAGATAATTGCGGCTTCCGATTTAAAAGAACAAAGCAAATGGAACAACGAATTGATTTTATCTTTTTCTTTAGAAACTACCATTTTTAAAGAAAGATTGGAGTTTTCGTCCTCGCTCAAAATAAAATCTAAAATTGTTGGATTAACTACTCTAGTATATTTCGGAATTTCAATATCAGAAGTTGCTGAAACCAATACCCGTTTATTCAAATTATTCAATCTTGCAATGATAAATGACATTTGCTCATGAAAACCCAATTGCAATGATTTATCAAATTCATCTAAAACTAAGGTTTGAATGTTATTTGTTGAAAAAGTTCCTCTATCGATATGATCAGCAATTCTGCCAGGAGTTCCAATTAAAATAGCGGGTGGATTGGATAAATTTTTGATTTCCGTTTCAATGGAATGTCCGCCATAACAAACATTTACTTTGTAATCGGTTCCCATTTTTTTCCAAACTTGTTCAATTTGCAAACCTAATTCACGTGACGGAACTAAAATTAAACATTGAACGTCTTTACAATCCACTTGCAACATTTTAAATATTGGAAGTAAAAAAGCTAAAGTTTTACCAGAACCAGTTGGAGATAATAATAAAATATTAGTGTCATTCAAAATAGCATCTTGAGCTATTTCTTGCATTTCATTTAAGCTTTCTATACCTAAATTTAAAAGTAAATTGGTAGAATGTGGATTTGTATACATTTTGCAAAGGTAATTGCAATTAGGATTTAAAAATTACGAATTATGATTTTTAATATTTTCAAATACTATTACTTAGAATGAAGACAACTCTCTTCTATAAACAACAACTTGATGTTCTCATACGAATTGTTTAAAGCTTGTTTGATTTCTTCCGGATTTAACCAAGTTACTTTTTCAATTCCTTCATTAGCTTGTGGAATAAGTTCGCCTTCAAAATCGGTTTTCATTTCAAACCAATGTGTAATTTTTAATCTATATACACCATTTCTTTTAAAAACATGGTAGGTTTTTTGAAGTTTATTAGTGATTTCAAGATTTCCTACACCGGTTTCTTCTTCCACTTCTCTTTTGGAACAATCTTCAATTGCCTCATCTTTACCGCAACCTCCTTTAGGTAAATCCCATTTTCCGTTTCTAAAAATGAATAAAACTTCTCCTTTTTTATTGTAAACCAATCCGCCGCCAGCTTTTTTTACAGGAATTTTTTCTTTTACTTTTTTAAGAATTTCTTTTTCATCAGGATAATACAAATAAGCTTTCTTAATCTTATTGTTGAACATTTTAACAATAAGTTGCTCAATATCTACACTTTCAAGTAAGAACAATTGGAAGTCGGTTTCCTTTGAGACTTCATTTGTCAAAAAAAGTGGTTTGTCGTTCACAAAAACTTTATACATTTGTAGTATGATTTTTAATAAAGAAACAGCCGAAAAAACAGCCGAATTGCTTTTACAAATAAATGCAATTAAATTGAATCCGTCAAATCCTTTTAAATGGGCATCAGGATGGAATTCTCCAATATACTGTGATAACCGATTAACACTTTCATTTCCAGCGATTAGAAATTACATACGTGATGAATTTTCTAAACAAATTGAAGAAATTTATGGAAAACCCGATGTAATTGCAGGAGTAGCAACAGGCGCAATAGGTATTGGTATTCTCGTTGCAGAGGAACTTGGACTCCCATTTGTATATGTAAGACCCGAACCAAAAAAGCATGGTAGACAAAATCAGGTAGAAGGTTTTTTACAAAAAGGACAGAATGTTGTGGTTGTTGAAGATTTGATTTCTACTGGAAATAGTAGTTTACTTGCTGTTGAAGCTTTAATGGAAGCCGGAGCCAATGTAAAAGGAATGTTGGCAATTTTCTCATACGGATTTGATATTGCCGATGAAAATTTCAAAAAAGCAAATGTAAATTTGAATACATTAAGCAACTATGAACATCTTTTAGAATTGGCAGTAGAAAAACAATACATCACAGAAGAAGAACAAACTACCTTGCAAGAATGGAGAAAAAGTCCTTCTACTTGGAAAGTATAAATAATAGAAACGAGAATATAGAGTACAGAAAATAGATGGATTCTATTTATTCTATTTTCTATTCTCTAAAAATGAAAAACATGAACCTTGAAAGTCCAAAAGTAACCGTTGAAAAATCAGCTGAATATTTGTTTAAGCAATTATCTGAAGTTAAGAATTTTGAAAAACTAATGCCCGAAAATATTGCCAAATTTGAAGTGCTTGGGGATGATATTTTTAATTTTGGATTATCTGGTATGCCTGAAATTAAATTGAGAATGAAAGAAGGAATTCCAAATTCGAAAGTAGTTATGAATGCTGCAAGTGAAAAGCTCCCTTTTTCATTAATTGCGAACATTGATTACATTTCAGAAAATTCTAGCGAAGTGAAATTAGATTTTGAAGGTGATTTTAACCCTATGATGGCAATGATGATTAAAGGACCGATTTCTAAATTTCTAGAAACATTGGCAAGTAATATGTACAAACTTTAATACCACCAATTGAAAATGGATTTTTGAAATTAGACTTAAAAATCCTTTTTTTTTTTTAATAAAGCATTTGAATTTCTTTAATACCAAAAGTTTTCACTGAATCATCTTCAAGAACCACTTGTAATTTTCCATCCTTAGTTACAAGTTGAATAATACCCATAAAGCGATTTTTATCAGCATCTTCAAATGGCATTGGAACGTTTAATTTGAATATATATTTGTGAAATTCTTTCCATAATTTTTCTTCTTGATTGGAAAGTATCAAGCTACAATTCTTTTTTATTTGAAAAACAATCCTATTTAAAATAGTGTCTAAATTAAATTCTTTTTGCATTACAACAAATAGTGAAGATGCTTTAGGTAAATTCTCAAATTTTTTTTGGTTTACATTTAAACCAATTCCAACAACAGATTCTATTTTACTGTCCGATTTAATACTGTTTTCTATCAAAATACCACATATTTTATTTGTGTCTGACAGAATGTCGTTAGGCCATTTTATAGTTAATTTAGGCAACTTAAATTCTTCTAAAACTTGAACAACAGATAATGACACAGCAACATTCAAGTGAAATATTTCATCTACATTACTTAAAATATCGCTAACCAAAAGACTCATAATTAGATTTTTACCTGTTTCAGATTTCCAAGTCGCTCCCATCTGACCTTTTCCATTAGTTTGATTTTCAGCAACCACGGCAGTGAAGTTTTCAACGACTTGATTCTTTGATAGTTCTTTCAAAAAATCATTCGTAGAATCAATGGCATCGAGTTTGATTATGTTCATTGAAATTATTTTTATAAAACAGTATTTAAACTTATGTTAAGCATCAAAAATAATGACAAATTTTGATACCTTTGTAAATTATATAAAATTAGATGATAAAAAAAACAGTTAGTACAGATGTTTTGTTAACAAACATTATTAAAGGAATAGAAGAAGTTAAGGGAAATGATATTGAAATACTTGATTTAAGAGCAATAGAAACAGCCGTTTGTGATTATTTTGTAATATGCAATGGTACTTCAAATACCCAAGTTAACGCTATTGTTAACTCTGTTCAAAAAACAGTTTCAAAAGAACTAAAAGACAAACCTTGGCATATTGAGGGAACAGACAACGCCGAATGGGTACTTATGGATTATGTAAGTATTGTTGTTCATGTCTTCCAAAAAGAAATTAGAGAATACTACAATATTGAAGGCCTTTGGGGCGATGCAAAAATCACATCATTAGTAAATAAAAATTAATAGCACTATAAAATAATGTCAGAGAACAAAAAACCAAGTGGTTTAAAATTTAGTCCGTGGTGGATTTCAGGAGCTGTAATATTTATGCTTATTTTACTAAACATTTTTAATAGTAATACTTCACTTGATCCTGCAGTAATATCTTCTGCCAAATTAACTCAATTAATCAATAACGGTCAAATTGACAAAGTAATTATTTTTAATAAAACTCATGCAGAAGCATACTTAACAGCTGTTGCAATGAAAGATAAAGCAAATAAAAAAGTTACGAAAGACCCATTATTTGGCGGAGTTAATAAAGGTCCGCATTATACTACTGAGATTGCAGATGCTCAAAACTTTGAAAAAGAATTAGCAAAAGCTGTTCAAGAAAACAAACTTAAAGACTACGATTTTAAAGTCAAAGACGATTGGTCAGGTTTGATTTTTCAAATTCTTCCTTTTGTTGTAATAATTGGAATTTGGTTGTATTTAATGCGAAGAATGTCTGGAGGCGCTGGAGGTGGTGGAGGTCAAATCTTCAATATTGGTAAGTCTAGAGCAAAATTATTTGATGAAAAATCGGAAGTTAAAACCACTTTTAAAGACGTTGCCGGATTAGAAGGGGCCAAAGAAGAAGTGCAAGAAATTGTAGAATTTCTAAAAAATCCTGAAAAGTATACGGTTTTAGGAGGTAAAATTCCGAAAGGGGCTCTTTTAGTTGGTCCACCGGGAACAGGAAAAACATTATTAGCAAAAGCTGTTGCAGGGGAAGCTAAAGTCCCTTTCTTCTCTTTATCAGGCTCTGATTTTGTTGAAATGTTTGTAGGCGTTGGAGCTTCACGAGTTAGGGATTTGTTTAAGCAAGCGAAAGAAAAATCACCTTCAATCATTTTTATTGACGAAATTGATGCCGTTGGGCGTGCTAGAGGAAAAAATAATATGTCTGGAGGAAATGATGAACGAGAAAACACATTAAATCAATTACTTACTGAAATGGACGGCTTCGGAACAAATACACACGTAATTGTAATTGCTGCAACCAATAGAGCCGATGTTTTAGACAAAGCTTTAATGCGTGCTGGTCGTTTTGATAGACAAATTTATGTTGACCTACCAGACATTCGCGAAAGAAAAGAAATTTTTGAAGTACACTTAACGCCCCTTAAAAAAGTAGAAGGTTTAGATACTGATTTCTTAGCAAAACAAACACCAGGTTTTTCCGGTGCTGATATTGCCAATGTATGTAACGAAGCTGCCTTAATTGCAGCACGCAATAACAAAACCGCTGTTGACAAACAAGATTTTCTTGATGCTGTAGACAGAATTGTTGGTGGATTAGAAAAGAAAAATAAAATTGTTACACCCTCTGAAAAAAGAGCTATTGCGGTTCATGAAGCAGGTCATGCAACAGTGAGTTGGATGCTAGAACACGCTGCACCACTTATTAAAGTTACTATAGTGCCTAGAGGGCAAAGTTTGGGTGCGGCTTGGTATTTACCAGAAGAGCGATTAATTGTTAGACCCAACCAAATGCTTGACGAAATGTGTGCCACTATGGGGGGTCGAGCTGCTGAAAAAGTAATTTTTGATACTATTTCAACAGGAGCATTATCCGATTTGGAAAAAGTGACAAAACAAGCTCGTGCGATGGTTACTATTTATGGTTTGAATGAAAAACTTGGTAATGTAACTTATTATGATTCATCTGGACAAGGCGAGTATAATTTCAACAAGCCCTATTCGGAAGAAACAGCAATTACAATTGACAAAGAAATCTCACTTTTAATTGAAGGTCAATACCTAAGAGCAATTGAAATTCTTAATGAAAATAAAGATAAATTGCTGCAATTGGCCGATATTTTAATTGAAAAAGAGGTCATTTTTAAAGATGATTTGGAGAGTATATTTGGAGTACGACCTTTTCAAAAAGATATTGACGAAAGAAAAGAATTTAGCGAATAAAACTTCATAAATAATAAAATATAAAAAATCTTAATTCAAAAAATGCTTTTGAATTAAGATTTTTTTATCTTTGAAGGTTTTCAAATTAGTAATAAAGAATTTTATACAATTATATGAGTCTTTTTAGAAAAATATTTGGTACAGGCAATGATGCATCCGATGAGGAAAACCAAAGTGAATATAACACCCCCAAACCTTCAAATCTTCCAGTTGATGACTTATTTACCTTTAATTTTAAAAAAAATGGTGGTAAATTTATTTATTGTGAAAACCTAAAAGAAGTTAAAGAACAATTTGAAAATATCCTTGAAGAAAATGATTGGTTTGAAAGTAACGTATTGTGTTTCGAAACTAAATTGTTTCATCTACTTGATGAAAACAAATTAATTTACACCGATAATTCTGAACCAAAGTTCTTTTTTGCAAGTTGCGAAAATTTAATTGCTGATGAAGGATCTGTGCTTTTTTCATCAAATCAAATTAGACATAAAAAACCTAATGAACTTCCAGATAATATCGTAATTCTAGCAACTACGAGTCAAATTTTAGAATCCAAAAGCGATGGTTTACGAACTATCAAAAAGAAATACGACAAAGATTATCCAACCAACATCACTACTATAAAATATTTTGAAAAAGTACAAGACGAAGATTTCTTGACTTACGGTAGTTGTGCTAAAAATCTTTATTTGTTGCTTCTTGAAGATTTATAAAATGAATGAAACATTAAAGCGAGCAATTTCAGGTGCAATTTATATAGTACTATTATTAGCTTCTATTTTATTTTCAACTGAAAGTTTTTATCTTTTATTTGGAATTTTCTTATTCATTTCTATTTATGAATTTTGTAATTTAATCCAAATAAATAAGGTTTTTCCTATACTATTTGGGACATTGCTATATTCTTCAATAGCATTAATAAGTTCTTACAAAAAAGAAACAAGTGATTTTTTTATTAAGAACTTAAACTTAAACCTTAATCTAGACATAGACATAAACAAAACTACTATTATTTTATTAGCAATTACGCTTGTTGTATCAATAAAATGTGTGATATTTTTATTTTATGATACGATTCAAAAAATTAGCCCTTCGTCAAAGTATTTATATGTATTGGGTTATATTATTTTACCATTTATATTTATAACCAAAATATCTTTTGGAATAAAAAATTACAATCCGAAGATCATAATCGGTTTATTTATTTTAATTTGGACCAATGATACATTTGCTTATATTGTTGGGAAATCAATTGGAAAACATAAATTATTTGAACGGATTTCACCAAAAAAAACTATTGAAGGTTTCTTTGGCGGAATTCTATTTGCAGTTGTAGCGGGTTATCTAATATCTAAATATTACATTCAAGCAAGTCCAAAATTTAGTGAAAAATCAATCTTGATTTGGTGCGTAATAGCTTTAATAGTTGGCGTAATAGGAACTATTGGCGACTTAATCGAATCAAAATTTAAAAGAATTGCTGGAGTTAAAGACAGCGGGAAAATAATGCCTGGACACGGAGGCATCTTAGATCGATTAGATAGTGTTATATTTGTAGCGCCATTTGTGTTTTTATTTTATAAAATTTTAGATTATGTTCGTTAATTTCCATAAAGAAGGTTCAAAAATTATTTTTATTTCATTAGCCATATTTGTAGTATTGCTATTACTATCTCAATCAGTATTTACTACTATTTGGATTTTAAAAACAGTACAAGTATTCTTACTTCTATTTTTAATCATTATTTTACAATTTTTCAGAAACCCAAATAGACATTTGGAGATAAATGATTACAACGTTACAGCTCCAGTCGATGGAAAAGTAGTTGTGATTGAAGAAGTTTTTGAACCTGAATATTTTAAAGATAAGCGTTTACAAGTTTCAATTTTCATGTCGCCTATAAATGTGCATGTAACTCGATACGCAACAAGCGGAATAGTGAAATATAGCAAATATCATCCAGGGAAATACTTGGTAGCTTGGCATCCAAAAGCCAGTACCGAAAACGAAAGAACTACAGTTGTTATAGAAAATAGAATTTTTGGTGAAATTATGTACCGTCAAATTGCAGGTGCTTTGGCAAAAAGAATTATAAATTATGCCGAAGAAGAAATGCAAGTGCGCCAAGGAGATGATGCTGGATTTATAAAATTTGGTTCTAGAGTAGATTTATACTTCCCTTTAGGAACAAAAATAAATGTAAAATTGAACCAAAAAGCAATTGGCAACAGGACAATTATTGCAACAAAATAAATGCTGGAAAAAGATTTAGATACCCGCTTTGAAGAAGCTGTTGAAATTGCAAATACGATGACTCAAGCCGAGTTACCTCAAGATGTTCAACTGCGGCTTTATGCTTTGTATAAACAATCAACTCACGGCACCATTGACAATCGAATTTACCCCGTTTATGATTTAAGAAATGCTTTTAAAATGAATGCATGGATGCAAATTAGTCATCTCACTCAAGACGAATGTAAAGAATTGTATGTTGAAGCTATTACATCTATAGCAAATAAGAAATAGATTATGAAAAAAATAATTCTCCTTTTATTCTGTTTTCTTTTTACCATCTCAATTGGTTCATGCAAAAGAAAAAAATATACTGAAGTTGTAGAAGTCCCACTTCCAACTTCTGAAGAAAAAATGACAATTGGTACGCCAGATGATGCAAAAGCAGATGATGGCGCATTTGAAATTACCAAACTAAATTATACTTACGATGCTCTTGCGCCATATATTGATGCCATGACAATGGAATTGCATTATTCTAAGCACTATTTAACCTACACTAATAATCTGAATAAAGCATTAGCTGGAACAGATATGGAGGATATGCCTATTGAAGATATCTTCAAAAAATTAGACATGACTAATACAGAGTTACGAAATAATCTTGGCGGATATTACAATCATACCTTATATTTTGATATAATTGGATCAAAAACTAATACAAAACCAACAGATACTTTAGCAAGAGTAATTGATAAAAATTTTGGATCGTTTGAAGAATTCAAAACCCAGTTTGAAGATTCAGCAAATAAAGAATTTGGCTCGGGTTGGACCTGGTTAGTCATTGATAAATCGGGTAAATTGCAAATTACAAATACTCCCAACCAAGACAATCCTTTGATGCCAAATGCTCAAGTTGTTGGAACTCCAATTCTTACTATTGATTTATGGGAACATGCTTATTATTTGGATTGTCAATACAAAAGAAAAAAATATATTGAATCATTCTTCAAAATCATTAATTGGAAGAAAGTTGGAGAAAAATTTGAAGAAGCTATCTCTAATTAGTTTTATAAAACCTTCCGAATTCTATTTCTTTTTTTATGATTAAAAACTAATCAACTAAGTTTATATTGCTGAGTAACTTAAAAATAAAAAATGCCTCACAAAAAATGTGAGGCATTTTAATATAAAAAAATTGAACTTAAATTTTAGATTTTATTTCTTTTTCTATCGGTTTCGCTCAAAAATATTTTTCTTAAACGAATAGATTTTGGTGTTACCTCTACATATTCATCTTTTTGAATATACTCTAACGCTTCTTCTAATGAGAAAATAATTGGAGGAATAATTCTTGCTTTCTCATCATTTCCGGAAGAACGAACATTGGATTGTTTTTTCTCTTTGGTAACGTTTACGCACATATCATCACCACGAGAATTTTCTCCAATTACTTGACCTTCGTATATTTCGGCATTTGGTTCCACAAAAAACTTACCACGATCTTGTAATTTATCTATAGAATATGGAATCGCTTTTCCTTTTTCCATAGAAATTAAGGATCCTTTGTTACGTCCAGAAATTTCACCTTTGTATGGTTCATATCCTATAAAACGATGTGCCATAATTGCTTCTCCAGCAGTTGCAGTTAGTAATTGATTACGTAATCCAATGATTCCTCGTGATGGAATATTAAATTTTATAATCATTCGTTCCCCTTTTGTTTCCATGCTCAGCATTTCGCCTTTACGTAAAGTAACAAACTCAACAGCACGTCCAGAAAGTGATTCTGGTAAATCGATTGTTAACTCTTCGATTGGCTCACATTTTTTACCATCAATTTCTTTGATGATAACTTGTGGTTGTCCAATTTGTAATTCATATCCTTCTCTTCTCATGGTTTCAATAAGAACCGACAAGTGTAATACTCCACGACCAAAAACCATAAATTTATCAGCTGAATCAGTTTCTCCCAGCTTCATAGCAAGGTTTTTTTCTAATTCTTTTGTCAAACGGTCTCTAATATGTCGAGAAGTAACAAATTTTCCTTCTTTACCAAAGAAAGGGGAATCATTTATCGTAAACAACATACTCATAGTTGGCTCATCAATAGCGATAGTCTGTAACGCTTCTGGATTTTCAAAATCAGCAATAGTATCACCAATTTCAAATCCTTCCACTCCAACAATAGCACAAATATCTCCAGCTATGACTTCTTGAACTTTTTTACGACCCAAACCTTCAAAAGTATGTAGTTCTTTAATTCTAGATTTCAATATTGAGCCATCTCTCTTACACAATGATATTGCCATTCCTTCCTTTAAAACTCCTCTTTCTAGACGACCAATTGCGATACGGCCTGTAAAAGCTGAAAAATCTAATGATGTAATTAGCATTTGTGGTGTACCTTCTGAAACTTTAGGAGCAGGAACATTTGCAATAACCATATCTAACAATGCTTCAATATTGTTAGTTATATTATCCCAATGATCAGACATCCAATTATTTTTAGCTGAACCATAAACTGTAGGGAAATCGAGTTGCCATTCTTCAGCACCCAATTCAAACATTAAGTCGAATACTTTTTCATGGACTTCTTCTGGAGTACAGTTTTCTTTATCAACCTTATTGATTACAACGCAGGGCTTAAGGCCTAAATCTATGGCTTTTTGAAGAACAAAACGAGTTTGAGGCATAGGACCCTCAAAAGCATCTACTAACAAACAAACACCGTCAGCCATATTCAATACACGTTCTACTTCACCACCAAAATCGGCGTGACCAGGAGTATCAATAATATTTATTTTTGTTCCTTTGTAGGTAACCGAAACGTTTTTTGAAGTAATTGTAATTCCTCTTTCACGTTCTAAATCGTTGTTGTCAAGTATTAAGTCACCTGTGTTTTCGTTATCACGAAAAAGTTGACAATGGTACATGATTTTATCAACCAAAGTAGTTTTACCGTGATCGACGTGGGCAATAATTGCAATGTTTCTAATAGATTCCATCTGATTTTTTTAGGAGGTGCAAAGGTACACTTTATTTTGACAAAAAAAATCTTGAAACTAATAGTTTACAGTTTAATAACTTGTATTTAGAAAATTTCAGATTTAAATAGGTTTGTAAAGAGTAAATATTGGTTTTTAAGCTAATTTTTTAGAGTAAAAGTTTATAAATAAATAAAGCTTCCTTTAAGAGGAAGCTTTATTATAAATCAATTACTAAATATTATAATTTAGAGACGTACTTAGTTAATTTAGATTTTAAATTTGATGCTTTGTTATCATGAATGATATTTTTCTTCGCTAACCTGTCAATCATTGAGATTACTCCAGACAATTTAGACGCTGCATCAGATTTAACAGTAGACATACGCAACGCTTTTATTGCATTACGAGTAGTTTTGTGTTGGTATCTGTTTAACACTCTTTTCTTTTCGTTACTTCTAATTCTTTTTAAAGCTGACTTATGATTTGCCATTTTCTTTTGTTTTTTTTTAATTGTTATAAACTGCTAGTTAAAAAAGAAAAACCTCCCACAATTTTAAAAATCACTTTGGTTTTAACTAATAAAACAATAACAGAGACACCAATTATTATTTTATAAAACTTATTTACAACTAATTTGTAGCCCGTAGGGGAATCGAACCCCTCTTACATGGATGAAAACCATGCGTCCTAACCGATAGACGAACGGGCCAATGTCATCTTGGTTAATAATCATTTCAATAAGTTGTTGAACTTGTAGCCCGTAGGGGAATCGAACCCCTCTTACATGGATGAAAACCATGCGTCCTAACCGATAGACGAACGGGCCATTACATTATTTTTGTAATGCGAGTGCAAAAATACAACTATTTTTAATTCACACAATAGCAGTAAGCACTTTTTTTTATAAATTTTTAATAGGCTTTTGCAAATAAAACCCTACCTTTTGATTTTGCACCTGTTAATACACATAAACCCTCTTCTTCTACTCTATTTAAAGGAATACATCGAATTGTTGCTTTTGTTAAATCTTTTATTTTTTCTTCTGTTTCTGGAGTTCCATCCCAGTGAGCCGAAATAAACCCAGTTTTATCCTCTAGAACTTTCTTAAATTCATCAAAACTATTTACTTCAGTTATGTGAGTATCTCTATAATGTAATGCTTTATTAAACAAATCGTTTTGAATTTTGTCCAACAAATCATTTATATAATTCACAATTCCATCTTTAGCAACAACTTCTTTTGTCAAGGTATCTCTTCTTGCCACTTCAAAGGTGTCGTTTTCTAAATCTTTAGGACCTACAGCAATTCGCACTGGCACCCCTTTTAATTCCCACTCAGCAAACTTAAAACCAGGCTTTTGAGTAGTTCTATTATCATACTTAACAGAAATAGCAAGTTTTTTAAATTGACTAACCAAACCTTCTACAACTTCAGAAATACGTTCAAATTCCTCATCTGTTTTAAAAATTGGCACAATTACAACTTGAGTTGGAGCCAAATTTGGTGGTAAAACCAATCCATTATCATCAGAATGCGTCATTACTAAAGCACCCATCAAACGAGTAGATACTCCCCATGAGGTGCCCCAAACAAATTCTTGTTTTCCTTCAGCATTGGCGAATTTTACATCAAATGCTTTTGCAAAATTTTGTCCTAAAAAGTGAGAAGTTCCCGCTTGAAGCGCCTTACCATCTTGCATTAGCGCCTCAATACAATACGTTTCCTCGGCTCCAGCAAAACGCTCTGTTTCAGTTTTAAGACCTTTTACGACAGGAATAGCCATAAAATGCTGTGCGAAATCAGCATAAACATTCATCATTTTTTCAGACTCTTCTATGGCTTCAGCTTTTGTCGCATGAGCCGTATGACCCTCTTGCCATAAAAACTCTGCAGTTCTTAAAAACAGGCGGGTTCTCATTTCCCAACGAACCACATTAGCCCATTGGTTGATTAATAACGGTAAATCTCTATAGGATTGCACCCAATTTTTATAAGTACTCCAAATAATAGCTTCACTAGTTGGACGAACAATCAATTCTTCTTCTAACTTTGCATTGGGATCAACCATTAGTTTTCCAGGTTTATCCGGATCGTTTTTTAAACGATAATGCGTCACAATCGCACATTCTTTAGCAAATCCTTCGGCATTTTTTTCTTCAGCTTCAAACATACTTTTAGGAACAAACAAAGGAAAATAAGCATTACTGTGGCCTGTTTCTTTAAACATTCTATCAAGCTCTGCTTGCATTTTTTCCCATATTGCATAGCCGTAGGGTTTAATAACCATACACCCTCTAACCCCTGAGTTTTCAGCCAAATCGGCCTTTACTACAAGTTCGTTATACCATTTGGAATAATCTTCTTCCCGCTTTGTCAAGTTCTTGCTCATAATGAATAATTTGGCATAAAAATTGTTTAACTAATTTTAACTATATAGTTCGGCAAAACTAACTATTTTTGTAATGTCCAACAATAAAAATGCTACAGATATGAAAACTAATTATTTTTTAACCAAAAAAAATTCCATTTACTCTGTGATTGGATTTTTTACAATGATGGTAACTTCTTGTGGTTCTTACCAAAATTCTTCTTATTATGATAATGATGGAGTTTATGGCTCCAATTCTAATCCAACACAACGGAAAGTATCAAATTCGAATAGTGGTTATTATAAAGATTATTTTAGTTCCTTAAGCAAAGACAACGAACAAGTATTTACTGATGTTGACAATTATTCCTCTCAAAATGACACCATTCAAAAAAATAGTAATGTTACTGTTAATGAACAAAATCAATCTAATTATGCAGGTTGGGGTTCAAATCCTGATAATGTTACTGTAAATGTTTACAATACTGGTTGGTACAACCCAAGTTGGGGATATTATGGAGGTGGCTATTATGGCAATTATTGGGGTTACAATAACTATTGGGGATACAACAGTTGGTATGGACCTAGCTGGGGAATGGGTTGGAATTTATGGTATAGCCCAAGTTGGTATGGCGGTTACGGATATGGTTATAATCCCTATGGATATGGATATTATGGAAATAATTGGGGATGGAATAGTGGACATTTAGGTCATAATTATGCGTATTCAGGCGGAAGACGGAATAGCAATTTTATTGCCGACGGAAACGGCGGAGGTTATATGTCTAATAGACGAACATCTTCTGTGGTTGGTACTAGAAGCAACTTCGTAGGACCAAGAAGCAGCAGCGCTATGTCACCAAGAAATTACAATACTATTTCTAGCCCAAGAAGTTCTTATTCCCCGAGAACTTCATACCAAACAATTTCTCCAAGATTAACAGAATCAAATAATTCATTCAATACACCAAGAAGTTATACCCCTTCTTCACCAAGAAGCTACACTCCTAGCACACCAACTTACAACAGTTCACCAAGAAGTTATACTCCTTCAACTCCTACCTATTCTTCACCTCGATCTTATGGCGGTGGCAGCGGTTATAGTGGTGGCGGTGGTGGAGGAAGATCCGGCGGTGGCGGTGGCGGAAGACGTTAATCATCAGTTTAATTATTACTTTTAAAATATACTATGAAAAAGATATTTGCAATAGCAATAGCTAGTTTGGCTGTAACTTCTATTCAAGCTCAAGATATTAACGACGCCTTGCGTTATGCACAAACCGACCTGAATGGAACTGCTCGTTTTAGAGCTATGAGTGGAGCTTTTGGCGCACTAGGAGGCGATTTTTCTTCTATAAATGTAAACCCTGCAGGATCAGTTATTTTTGCCAATAATCAAGTTGGATTTACTTTGGAAAATTCTCATACCAAAAATAATTCTGATTATTTTGGAACAAATACCTCTAATAAGAAAAACTCATTTGATGTAAGTCAAGCGGGAGCTGTTTTTGTTTTTAACAACTATGATAAAAACAGCAATTGGAGAAAATTTGCTGGCTCTGTGAATTATGAAAAAACTAGAAATTTAGACAATTCTATTTATTCTGCAGGAACAAACCCCACAAATTCAGTTGCTAATTATTTCTTGAGTTATGCTAATGGAGTATTATTAGGAACTCTAAACAATTATTATTTTGACGAATTATATTATAACGAACAACAAGCTTACCTGGGATATAATGCCTATATCATTAATCCAATTCCACTTACAAGTGATCCAACAAATTATACAAATCCTAACATAAATAGTTATAACTCTGGTGTTTCTCAAGGCGGTAATTACTTCCAAGAAAACCGAATTAAATCAACAGGATACAACAGTAAATTGGCATTCAATTTTTCTGGACAATACTCTGATAAATGGTTTTTTGGACTGAATTTAAACACCCATTTCTTAGATTACAGACAATCCAATAGTTTTTTTGAAACGAATTCAAATCCAAAATATATTACAGGACCTACCGTTGACGCTATTCAGTTTTATAATGATTTGTATACTTATGGAAGCGGATTTTCTTTCAACCTAGGAACTATTTTTAAACCTGTTAAAGAAGTTCGTTTAGGTTTGGCATACGAATCGCCAACATGGTTCAGACTGACCGATGAATTGTCTCAAAGAGTACAAACTTCGGGTTTTGGATTGAATGCTACACAAAACAGTACAGAATACACAACAAATCTTATTACTGACCCAAATACAACGATGATTTTTCAACCCTATAAACTTCAAACGCCAAGTAAATTGACGGGGAGTTTCGCCTATATTTTTGGAAAAAGGGGTTTGATCAGTTTGGATTATGCTGTAAAAAATTACAGCAATACCCAATACAAACCAAAAAAGGATTTTCCAACTACCAATAAATATATGGCTGATAATTTAACTACTACTGCAGAAGTACGATTAGGTGGCGAATATAAAATAAAAAAAATTAGCTTTCGTAGTGGTTACCGTTGGGAACAAAGTCCATACAAAGACAGAACAACAATGGGAGATTTAATTAGTTTTTCGGGAGGTTTAGGATATAATTTTGGTAGTACTAAATTGGATTTAGCTTATACAAATTCTAAACGTGATTACAACCAACAGTTTTTCTCACAGGGCTTGACCGATGCGGCAAAAATTAAATCAGTGAACAATACTGTGAGCTTAACTTTATTGTTTGAATTGTAATACAAATTAATATTTGAGACAAACCATTCGTTACTTCGAATGGTTTTTTTTGTGTATTTACATTGCCTATTAGCCTTGATTGCCGCAATCCGCCCGCGGTGCGGAAAGCAGGAAAAGGGAAACCAAAAATGCCCTACTGATTCGCTCCTTAAAAGTAAAATAACAGAATCTCAAATAAAATCAGATTAAATATTGTAATTTTGCACTCCAATAAAAAAAGGTATGAGAACCAAATCGGTAAAGAAAAATAAAATCAATGTCATAACGCTTGGCTGTTCTAAAAACACCTACGACAGTGAGGTTTTAATGGGACAATTGAAAGCCAGTGGAAAAGACGTGGTTCATGAACAAGAAGGAAATATAGTGGTGATTAATACGTGTGGATTTATTGACAATGCCAAAGCAGAATCGGTAAATACCATTTTGGAATATGCCGATAAAAAAGAACGTGGAATTGTTGACAAAGTATTCGTAACTGGATGTTTATCCGAGCGATACAGACCCGATTTGGAAAAAGAAATTCCGAATATAGATCAGTATTTTGGCACTACGGAATTGCCGTTATTATTAAAAGCACTTGGTGCCGATTATAAACACGAGCTACTTGGAGAACGATTGACAACAACTCCTAAAAATTATGCTTATTTAAAAATTGCCGAAGGTTGCGATAGACCCTGTAGTTTTTGTGCTATTCCAATTATGAGAGGCAAACATGTATCGCAATCCATTGAAAAACTAGTAAAAGAAGCAGAAGGTTTAGCTAAAAATGGCGTGAAAGAATTGATTCTAATTGCTCAAGATTTAACCTATTACGGACTGGATTTATACAAAAAACGCAATCTGGCTGAGTTACTTGAAAATTTAGTAAAAGTAGAGGGAATTGAATGGATTCGTTTGCATTATGCTTTTCCAACCGGATTTCCGATGGATGTATTGGATTTAATGAAACGCGAACCTAAGATTTGTAATTATATTGATATTCCGCTTCAACACATTTCGGATCGAATTTTAAAATCGATGAAACGTGGCACAACAAAAGAGAAAACGACTAAGTTGCTAAAAGATTTCCGTGAAGCCGTTCCTGGTATGACTATTAGAACTACTTTGATTGTTGGATATCCTGGCGAAACTCAAGAAGACTTTGAAATCATGCGGGATTGGGTTCAAGAAATGAAATTTGAGCGTTTGGGATGTTTTACCTATTCTCACGAAGAAAATACGGGCGCTTTTGCCTTAGAAGATGATGTTCCTGAAGAAATAAAAAAAGCACGAGCCCAAGAAATAATGGATTTACAATCGCAAATATCTTGGGATTTAAATCAAGAAAAAATTGGACACACTTTTAAATGTGTGATTGACCGAAAAGAAGGCGAACATTTTATTGGAAGAACCGAATTTGATAGTCCCGATGTAGATAATGAAGTATTAATTGATGCTTCTAAATTCTATGTAAAAACAGGTGATTTTGTAAACGTAAAAATCATAGATGCTACCGAATATGATTTATATGGTGAACCTGTTTAGATATTTAAAATTTTATATAACTTTATACCTTTAACTAAGTTAGAAATGAAAAAATTAAAAAATAGGATTACAATTTGCTTTATTTTTCTTGCTGTTAATTTAACATTGGCTCAATATGGAAATACTGGAATGTATGGTGGCAGTGGCATGGGTGGCGGAATGAATCGTGGCGGAATGAATAGAAACCAACAAAGCATTCAAAACACCAACAATTACGGGAGAAATAAAAGCCCTGAAGATATTGAAAAAGAAAGAGCCGAAAATCTAAATAAAAACATAGAAAAACTTACCAAAGATTTAGAATTGGATGAACTTCAAGCCATTGTTATTAGAAAAGAACTGGAAGAAAATTCTAAAAAAGTGGTAACAGTTACTAAAACTGAAAGCGCTAAAGAAGATAAAATAAAAGAAATAGAAGCTATTAATGAAAAAATGGATAGAACTATTAATACTTATCTCAGTGCAAACCAAAAAGTAAAATATAAAAAATACATCGAAGAACGACAAGAGCGCATGGAAAAATACAAAATGTCTCAAAATTAATTCTTCCTGTAAAATAGAATAACTAACTACTCGATAATTACCCTATTAATTTGCACAAAAGTTCGAGCATAATAGGGTTCTCTAATAGAAGAAACAATAACACCAGTGCTTGTCGACGAATGGATGAAATTAATTTCACCATCATCTTTAACTTCGGTAATCATACCTACATGACTCACTCTTCTGCCGCCGAAAGTAGCAAAGAAAATCAAATCCCCTTTTTGAGCATGAGCTTTATCAATTCGAACTCCATACTGAGCCATTTCTGAAGACGATCTTGGAAGGGTAATATCTATGTTTTTAAAGGTCGTAAACATGAGTCCCGAGCAATCAAAGCCCTTACTTGTAGTTCCTCCAGCTCGATAATGTGTTCCTAGATGTTCTGATGCTTTTCCGATTAAAAACTCGGCTTTAGCAATATTTCCAGCTGGAATATTTTTAACATCCACAATTTCATCGTTTGGGATCACCTCAACACTTTCTTTAAATTGTTCAGGTGAATTTTGTGATCCTTTTTTAATCACCAAATTATAATCTACTGGAAGTCCATTTTCTATACCTGGATTTAGTTTTTCCAAATCAGCTATGGAAATATTATATTGCTTTGATATGCGATATAACGTTTCTTTTGGAAGCACCTTATGCACAATATCTATGTTGGAAGTTGTATTATCATTCTTATTGATATCCGCATTTACGTTAGGAATTTCTTTATTTTCTTCAACTTTTTCATCAAAAAGAACTTTATTTGGGAATTTCAATTTGGCCCCTTTCTTTAAATTAGTTGTTTTTAGTTCTGGATTCATCTCACAAATTGCCTCCATACTAATGCCATATTCTTTGGATAAGCTGTAAAGCGTCTCTTTGGTAAGGACCTCATGAATAATTGTTGTTTCCTTAGATGCTATAACTTGAGCTTTCTTAGCTTTAACTTCATTAAGACTTTCTTTATTGTCTTTTTTTTCAATAGGTAATTCCTTTTTGTCTTTTTTTAGCGACTTTTCATTTTCCTTATATTTTTTATTTGGAATGTTAATAATTTGTCCTAATTGCAATAAAGTTCCCTTGGTTTTTGGATTGGCAGCATACATTTCACTCTCAGTTAAATCGTGTTTTAATGCAATGCCGTAAATAGATTCACCACTTTTAATTTTGTGTTTAATAATCTTTTGCGAAAAAGCATTCAAACTACAAAACAAAGTAATTATGATAAAATTTTTAAAGAATTTCATAAATATATTTTAATTTAAAAGTAATTTAATAGATTTTTTATGGACTGGCAATTTAAGAATAAAACACCTTTTACTAGTTATTTTAACTTACTTTTAATTATTTTGAGTTTAAATTTATAGAAAATCAATCTATGTTTTTGTTTTCAAAAGATTCAATTAATTACAAAAATCTATTTAATACAAAAAAAAATATGACTGTCTCATTTGTAAAATGAGATGTGTTTTTTATAATTATTTTATTTTTTTTTAAAGAAAAACTAAAATTGAATACTATTAATCTTAGATCTACATTCGTATCTTTGCAATTCAAAATTGGAAGTATGGAATCGGTTTTAGAAAACACATTGCCTGTTGGTAAACCCAAATGGCTAAAAGTAAAATTACCCATTGGACAAAAATATACCGAACTACGAGGTTTGGTAGACAAATACAAACTGAACACCATTTGCACCTCAGGTAGTTGCCCAAACATGGGTGAATGTTGGGGTGAAGGCACGGCAACTTTTATGATTCTCGGAAACATTTGTACGCGTTCATGCGGGTTTTGTGGTGTAAAAACGGGCCGGCCAGAAACCGTAGATTGGGAGGAACCAGAAAAAGTAGCACGTTCTATTAAAATCATGAATATCAAACACGCCGTTATTACTAGTGTGGATAGAGATGATATAAAAGATATGGGCTCTATTATTTGGTTGGAAACTGTTCAAGCCATTCGTCGAATGAATCCGGAAACCACTCTAGAAACGTTAATTCCCGACTTTCAAGGAAATACTAAAAATATCGACCGAATTATAGAAGCCAATCCAGAGGTAGTTTCTCATAATGTTGAAACCGTTCGTAGATTAACTCGCGAAGTTCGCATTCAAGCAAAGTATGATAAAAGTCTTGAGGTTTTAAGATATTTAAAGGAAAAAGGAATTAGACGAACCAAATCGGGAATCATGCTAGGACTAGGTGAAACCGAAGAAGAAGTGATTCAAACCATGCAAGATTTGAGAGATAATAATGTTGATATTGTTACTATTGGCCAGTATTTGCAACCTAGTAAAAAACATTTACCCGTTAAGTTTTTTGTAACTCCAGAGCAATTTGAAAAATACGAGAAGATTGGAATAGAAATGGGCTTTCGCCATGTAGAAAGTGGTGCTTTGGTTCGTTCGTCTTATCATGCTGCAAAACATATTTTATAAGTTCACAGCTTGAAGTACGAGATACTAAGTACTAATTTTAAATTATTTATTCCATTTGAAAACAAAAATTGCCATTAACGGTTTTGGAAGAATCGGAAGAAATCTGTTCAGATTGTTGATTGACCATCCATCCATAGAAATTGTTGCGATAAATGATATTGCAGACAATCGAACAATGGCTCATCTTTTAAAATATGACAGCATTCATGGTATTTTACCTTATGCTGTTTCTTATGATGATCGTGCTATAATAGTGGACGGTAAATTTTATTTATTTTACCATGAAAAAGAAATTTCAAATCTCAATTGGAAAAATGTTGACATTGTAATTGAATCCACTGGAAAGTACAAAACCTTTGACACGATTAATCAGCATATTTTAGCAGGAGCAAATAAAGTAATTCTTTCAGAGCCATCAGAAGTTGATAGTATTAAAACAGTAGTTCTTGGGGTTAATGAAAACATTCTTGATGGTACTGAAAAAATAATTTCTAATGCAAGCTGTACTACAAATAATGCTGCACCAATGATTAAAATAATCAATGATTTATGTGGAATTGAGCAAGCTTACATCACAACAATTCATTCCTATACAACAGATCAAAGTTTGCATGATCAACCACATAAGGATTTACGTCGTGCTCGCGGCGCAAGTCAATCTATTGTGCCTACTACTACCGGAGCTGCAAAAGCACTAACTAAAATATTTCCTGAAATGGAAGGTAAAATTGGAGGCTGTGGCATACGAGTTCCTGTCCCCGATGGTTCATTGACCGACATCACTTTTAATGTTAAGCGAAAAGTTTCTATTGAGGAGATTAATGACGCTTTTCAAAAAGCATCTAAAACAAATCTTAAAGGAATACTAGATTATACTGAAGATCCTATAGTGTCAGTAGATATTATTGGCAACAAAAACTCTTGTTTATTTGATGCTCAATTAACTTCCGTTATCGAAAAAATGGTTAAAGTTGTCGGATGGTACGACAATGAAATAGGATATTCATCCAGAATAATTGATCTAATTCTTTATATTCAAAAATAATTTTTCTATTTCAAATTTACATATTTCTTCTATACTGACCTCCTACTTCAAATAATGCACTAGTTATTTGTCCCAAAGAACATACTTTAGTAGCCTCCATCAATTTTTCGAAAATGTTTTGATTATTGATAGCAGCTTCTTGTATATTATTGATTTGCTCCGGAACCTTTTCGCCACTAGTTTGGTGCAAGTTGATTAACATATCTATTTGATATTGTTTTTCTTCTTCGGTAGCACGAATAACCTCAGCAGGAATAACCGTTGGAGATCCTTTAGAACTCAAAAAGGTATTCACACCAATAATTGGAAATTCACCGGTATGCTTTAAAGTTTCATAATACAAAGACTCTTCTTGAATTTTAGAACGCTGATACATGGTTTCCATAGCGCCCAGAACGCCTCCACGTTCGGTAATTCGGTCAAATTCTTGCAAAACAGCATCTTCTACTAAATCGGTTAATTCTTCAATAATAAACGATCCTTGAATTGGATTTTCGTTTTTCGCCAAACCTAATTCTTTATTGATAATCAACTGAATGGCCATTGCTCTTCTTACTGATTCTTCAGTTGGAGTCGTAATTGCTTCATCATAAGCATTAGTGTGCAACGAATTGCAGTTGTCATAAATTGCATAAAGCGCTTGTAAGGTTGTACGAATGTCATTAAAATCAATTTCTTGAGCGTGCAAAGACCTTCCAGAAGTTTGAATGTGGTATTTCAACATTTGCGCTCTTTCGTTGGCGCCATATTTATTTTTTAAAGCTTTCGCCCATATTTTTCGAGCCACACGACCAATTACGGCATATTCTGGATCAATTCCGTTCGAGAAAAAGAACGATAAGTTGGGTCCGAAATCATTAATATTCATTCCGCGACTTAAATAATATTCCACGTAAGTGAACCCATTTGCTAGCGTAAATGCTAATTGAGTGATCGGATTTGCTCCTGCCTCAGCAATATGATAACCCGAAATAGAAACTGAATAAAAATTACGAACATTTTGATTGATAAAATACTCTTGAACGTCACCCATTAATCGCAATGCAAATTCGGTAGAAAAAATACACGTATTTTGCGCCTGATCTTCTTTTAAAATATCCGCTTGAACGGTTCCACGAACTTGAGTTAACGTTTTCACTTTAATGGTATCATAGACATCCAAAGGCAATACTTGGTCCCCCGTTACGCCGAGAAGCATCAATCCTAATGCATTATTACCCTCAGGTAAATCACCTTGGTATTTTGGTCTTGTTGTTCCTTTTTTCTTATAGATTTCATTGATTATTTTTTCAACTTCTTCTTGAAGATTGTGTTCAATAATGTATTTTTCACAATTTTGATCTATGGCAGCATTCATAAAATATCCCAACAACATAGGAGCCGGTCCGTTAATTGTCATCGAAACCGATGTCATCGGATGGCATAAGTCAAAACCAGAATACAATTTTTTGGCATCATCCAAACAACAAATCGAAACTCCAGCATTACCAATTTTACCATAAATATCTGGACGAACATGTGGATCATTTCCGTATAAAGTCACACTATCAAAAGCAGTTGAAAGACGTTTGGCTGGCAAACCTGCACTAACATAATGAAAACGTTTGTTAGTTCTTTCTGGTCCTCCTTCACCTGCAAACATTCTTGAAGGATCTTCGCCCTCTCTCTTAAATGGATACAACCCTGAGGCAAATGGAAATTCACCGGGAACATTTTCTTGTAAATTCCATTTTAAAATATCGCCCCAAGCTTGGTATTTTGGCAAGGATATTTTCGGAATTTGAGAATGCGATAAACTTTCAGTATGTGTTGCGATTTTGATTTCCTTATCTCGAACTTTAAAACTGTAATATGGATTTTTATATTTATTTACTTTTTCTTCCCAAGTAAGAATTACTTCCCAATTGTAGGGATCTAAATTCATTTTAACTCGGTCAAATTCGGCTAATAATAGTTTAATAAACGGATGTGATTCTTCCTTTGTCAGAATAACAAAAGAGTCATCAATACCAGCTTTTGAAATAGAAAGTTCATTGTTAGAAACACTTTCTATGGTTTTAAATATTCCGTATAATTTTTGAGCTACTTCCACTTGCGAAAGTGTAGTTTCATCATATTTTCTATTATTTTCGGCTATTTCAGATAAATAACGGGTACGATGTGGAGGAATAACAAAGATTTTCTCACTCATTTCTCGAGTGATTTGAAACGTCGATTTTAAATCAGCTCCTGTTTTGGCTACAACTTTATCCATAATGGATTTATAGAGCGTATTCATACCTGGGTCGTTGAATTGAGAAGCTATCGTTCCGAAAATTGGCATCGTATTTACATCCGAATCCCACAAATTATGATTGCGTTGGTATTGTTTTTTAACATCCCGAATGGCATCTAAAGCCCCTCGTTTATCAAATTTATTTAAGGCCACTAAATCGGCAAAATCCAACATGTCTATTTTCTCTAATTGGGTAGCTGCACCAAATTCGGGAGTCATGACATATAAAGAAACGTCCGAGTGATCCATAATTTCAGTGTCGCTTTGACCAATGCCCGAAGTTTCCAAAATAATAATATCATATTTTGCAGCTTTCAAAACTTCAATAGCTTCATTCACATATTTAGATAACGCCAAATTCGATTGGCGTGTTGCTAAAGAACGCATGTAAACTCGAGGATTATTAATAGCATTCATACGAATTCTATCGCCTAAAAGCGCACCTCCTGTTTTTCTTTTAGATGGATCAACCGAAATTAATCCGATGGTTTTTGTTGGAAAATCGATTAAAAATCGTCTCACCAATTCATCAACTAAAGATGATTTTCCTGCACCACCAGTGCCTGTAATACCTAAAACTGGAATTTTATTGGTTTCATTTTTTTTATGAATAACATCAAAAGCTGGTTTTGCTATTTCAGGAAAATTTTCTGCTGCCGAAATCAATCGTGCAATTGCGGTTGGATTTTTATCTTCAATTTGAATTAATTCATCATTCAATTTATCACCAATCGGATAATCGGAACGTTGCACTAAATCATTAATCATCCCCTGTAAACCCATCGCGCGCCCGTCATCTGGAGAATAAATTCTTTCAATCCCGTATTCGTGCAATTCGGAAATTTCAGAAGGAAGAATTACACCACCACCACCGCCAAATATCTTAATATGTCCTGCTCCTTTTGCTACAAGTAAATCGTGCATGTACTTGAAATACTCATTATGCCCCCCTTGATAGGAAGTCATGGCAATGGCATTCGCATCTTCTTGAATAGCGGTATTAACTACTTCTTCAACGCTTCTATCATGCCCTAAATGTATCACTTCAACACCCGTTGCTTGAATAATTCTACGCATGATGTTTATGGCTGCATCGTGTCCGTCAAAAAGTGACGCAGCAGTAACAATTCTTACTTTATTTTTAGGAATATAAGGAGTTTGTGGTTCCATTGGTAATTTTTAATCAAATTTAGTTGCGCAATTTACGAATTTAATAATTTTTTAGCGTTTTAATTTATTTAAATCTTTACTTCTAAATTGACTTTTAAATAAATAGTGGTGCTTTTAAAAATAGAGGCATTATATTTGCTTGAATTTAAATAAATTTTTAAAGATGAAAAAAATAGTTTTATTCTTATTGATAACTCCATTTATAGGCAGTGCACAATTTAACAACGTCTTAAATAATATAAAAGAGAAAGCCACAACAATTGTTCCAACTTCGAACAATAATCCTATTGACATTTCGGATGGATTAAAAGAAGCGTTAAATAACGGAATTGCAAAAGAAGTTTCTAAACTAACTGCTGAAGATGGTTTTTTGAAAAATGAAGCGGTCAAAATTTTAATGCCTGAAGAATTGCAAAAAGTTGAAAGCGCATTACGAAAATTTGGAATGGGAAATATAGCGGATCAAGGAATTGTTGTTATGAACCGAGCAGCAGAAGATGCTGTAAAAGAAGCCACTCCAATTTTTGTTACAGCTGTAAAAAATATGAATATTTCCGATGCTAAATCGATACTTCTTGGAAGTGAAAATGCAGCTACTACTTATCTTCAAAGTAGTACCAATAAAGAATTATATGCTAAATTTAGCCCTGTAGTGCAACAATCTATTAGTAAAGTTAAAGCAGATGTAATTTGGAATTCGATTATAACTAAATACAACCAACTTCCATTTGTAACTAAAGTCAATCCAGATATTACAGATTATATTACCAATAAAACAATGGATGGTGTTTTCAAAATGATTGCGGTAGAAGAAAAAAATATTAGAACCAATTTAAAATCCAGAACGTCTCCCTTGCTACAAAGTGTATTCGGATTGCAAGACAAAAAATAGTTTTACAATTTTACTTTGATTAATTTTTTTATAAAATTTTAATAATCAATAACATAAGTATAACATTGAATTAACATAACCTAAGTTAAATATGTCAGATATTTGCAGTGTAATAAGCATAATTTATTATTTAAGTTTGGTTTAGTTAGTTGAAAGAATTGCCTGTATTTTAGAAGTATAGGCATTTTTTTTTTAAGATGCTAAGTAACAAATCTACTTTTTTTGAATGAAATCAATAACTTGCTTGTTGAAAATATCGTATTGTTCAACATTCACTACATGACCGCATTTTTCTACTACAAATAATGTAGAAGATTTAAAATGACGCTCAACAACTTTTCTAACTGAAGGTAAAAACATATAATCTTCTTCCCCCATAACATAATAAGTGGGAATATTCAATTCTTGTTGGCGAAACCATTTTAAAATTGGATTGATTTCTGACGTAAGTTTGAACCAACGAATGAACTCCTTTTGATACAATTTTTTTGCTTCGTTTATGAATAACAATCGGGATTGCTTGTGGTTTTTATTGGGCATAATTACAAAAGCAAAAAATCGGTACAACACCAAATAAGGCAATATATATTTGAAAGTGTTTCCCAAACGCATTAAAATTTGGGAACGAAAATTCATTTTTAGAATTGCACCTCCCAAAATCATACTTTTTACTCTGTTAGGATGTGCTTCTGCCAATTGACGTATAACTATAGTACCTAAAGAAATTCCAACAAAATGCGAAGTTTTAATTTTTAAATGGTCTATTACTTCCAAAACATCATTAGCAATGGATTGAAAAGTATATTTTTGGTTAAATGTTATTTTTATTTGCTTATTAGAATTACCATGACCCCGTAAATCTAATAAAAGCACATTAAAATGCTTCTGAAATTCACGTATTTGCTTAAACCAAATAGAAGAACTTCCTCCCGCACCATGCACAAAAGTCACCCATTCCTTAGAATTGTAGTTTTTGTAAAGGGTATAAGCTATCAAAGAGTATTTAGAATTTCTTTCATTTCCAATTGCATTTTTAGTGCTTCTTCTCTTGCTTTTGATGCAAAATCAGTTCCATTTGAAGCGTAAATTATGGCTCTGGAAGAATTTATTAATAATCCAACATTTTCACTCATTCCGTATTTACAAACTTCTTGCAAACTTCCGCCTTGTGCTCCAACACCAGGAACAAGTAAGAAACTTGTTGGAATTATTTTTCTGATTTCAGAAAAATATTCTGCTTTGGTGGCTCCTACTACATACATCAAGTTTTCAGAGTTTTCCCAAGATTTAGAGGTTTCAATTACGACGTTATAGAGTTCTTTTCCATCGATATTTTGAGTCTGAAAATCAAAGGCACCCTCGTTAGATGTTAGCGCTAACAAAATAGCATGTTTGTTTTCAAAAGCCAAAAATGGTTCTACAGAATCTTTTCCCATATAGGGCGCAACTGTAACTGAATCGAAATTTAAGTCTTCAAAAAATGCTTTGGCATACATAGATGATGTATTCCCTATATCACCTCTTTTTGCATCGGCTATAGTAAAAATTTCGGGATGCTTTTCGTTAAGATATTGAATTGTTTTTTCTAAAGATTGCCAGCCCTTAATTCCATAAGCTTCATAAAAAGCGGTATTTGGTTTAAAAGAAATACACAAATCGTGAGTGGCATCGATTATGGCTTTATTAAATTCGAAAATCGGATCTTCCAATTCTAATAAATGGGGTGGTATTTTAGTTAAATCAACGTCCAAACCAATACATAAAAAGGTTTTTTTTTGCTGGATTTGTTCAATAAGCTGTTGTGTTGTCATTGTATTTGTTTGAATGCAAAGTTAAAAACTTTTTAACGATGTAAGACATAAAAGTCCACATAAGAAAAAATGTCAAACTTTATTTAAAGGCTTGACATCTTTTTTCATTATTCTACTCTCTATTTTCTAAATTAGAAAACTTCAGATTCTTTTAGTTTCTCCATATTGTTAACTAATTGAAGTTCGTCAACAAATTTTTGAATTTTTCCATTCATAACACCATCCATATCAAAAACGTCTAATCCGATTCTATGATCAGTTACACGACCTTGCGAATAATTATAAGTTCTAATTTTTGCAGAACGGTCTCCTGAACTTACCTGAGAAGTACGTTTCACAGCATCTTCCGCTTGTTTTTTGGCTAATTCTTGTTCGTACAAACGAGAACGCAAAACATCTAATGCTTTATCTTTATTTTTATGTTGCGATTTTTGATCTTGACATTGGGCTACTAATCCGGTTGGGATGTGGGTTAAACGAACAGCCGACTTAGTAGTATTTACCGATTGTCCTCCAGGTCCAGAGGAACAGAAAAAGTCAACACGAACATCGTTCATATCAATTTGCACGTCAAATTCTTCTGCTTCCGGTAAAACCATAACGGTTGCAGCAGAAGTATGCACACGTCCTTGTGTTTCGGTTTGCGGGACACGTTGCACGCGATGAACACCAGCTTCAAATTTCAAAGTACCATAAACATCTTCTCCTGTAACTTCAAAAATAACCTCTTTGAATCCACCCGAAGTTCCTTCGTTCATATCGACTGTTGAAGTTCTCCAACCACGAGTCTCACAATATTTTGTATACATTCTGTACAAATCACCTGCAAAAATAGAAGCTTCATCTCCACCCGTACCCGCACGAATTTCTACCATTACGTTTTTAGCATCTTCCGCATCTTTAGGAATCAACAAAAATTTAATTTCATCCTCTAGTTCAGGCAAGCGTTGTTTAGCTTCATCCAATTGCATTTTGGCCATTTCTACCATTTCGGCATCAGAACCATCAGCAAGAATTTCGTTGGCCTCTTCTATATTTCCAGTAATATTTATAAGCTCTTCTCTTTTTTCCATTAGGTTTTTCAACCCTTTATATTCTTGATTTAGTAAAACATAGCGCTTTTGGTCAGCAATAATATCTGGCTGAATAATCAAATCCGATATTTCGTCGAAACGTTGTTTTACATATTGTAGTCTTTCTAACATTTTGTATTCTTTATTTGGATAGCAAAAATAGTAAATAGTGTTCATTTGGCAGTGATCAGTTAGCAGTTTTTTTATAATATTGTGGTATTAAAATTATACCGATGAAAAAAATTGCTTTTACCTTAGCTTTTGCTTCAATAACACTTATATTTTCGTGCAATAAATACGATTCGAAAGGAAATCTTATAAAGAATTACGAGGAACTTGAAAAAGCAAAGTGGCTGTTGGGCGAATGGATAAAAACAGATAGTTTAGGCACCTTAAAAGAAATTTGGGCCAATCAAGACGATAGCACTTTTATAGGACAATCTTATTATTTTCAAAATGAAAAAGACACCTTGCACTTTGAAAGCATTGAATTAATGCAAGATCAGGAGCATTTAATTTATTCTGCTACTATTAAAGGCGAAAATAATGATACTGCAATTCCTTTTCAAATGACAAAAAACGAGGATAGCTTATTGGTTTTTGAAAACCCGAAGCACGATTATCCGCAAAAATTGGAATATAGATTACAAAAAAACAAGAGTATTTCAATAATTGTTTCAGGGAGAAGTAAAGGAAAAGCCAGTTCAACCACCTATTCGTTATCTAAGAAAAAATAAAATATTTTTTAGGTAAGGGATTTGTTATTATTAAAAAAATCAATTGAATGGTTTGTGAAATTTTATTTACAGTTGATGAATAAAGTCTGACGTTTGTCAGACTTGTACACCCAAATAAGGCTAGATAATTCTTATTATAAAGTTGATGTGATGAAAACTAACTTCAGAAATTCTAAAAAAACTTGGTCCGTATTTTTACTATTTTCTATAGAAAAGCTACAATATTGAGTTGTAATTCTTAGGTATTATCTTACAACAATACATTAAAAATTCCAAATTCTAATTTTTAATTGGAATTTGATATTTGAAATTGTTATATTTTAATTCCTGGAGGTAATAAATCTCTGTAAGTAGTATTTTTTCTAAAAAATAAAGCAATTTTTGGAAGAATAGGAACCACTTTCAATTTGCGTTCGTATGCAATTTCCATAATGTTTTTTAAAAATTCATTTAAAAATTCCTCGTTAGAAAATCCATCAGGAACGTTGATTCGAGTTAGAAAAATTTTCTTTTCTTGGAAAGAATATTCAACAGAAACTAACTTACCATCAACTAATGTCTCAAATTGTCTAGCAAATGTATTGTCTTTTATTTCCATTTTTTCTAAAATTAACGATACGTTCATAATCAGGTGGAATAAATAAATTAAATTTATGCAAATTTCGGAATAAATAATGGATAAAGCGACTTAAAAAAGTTAAAATTATGAATAGGATTCCAGTTTATTTTATGCCAGGATTAGCAGCGAGTGGCTCTATTTTTGAACGAATTGATTTGCCAGAAGACACTTTTGAAATTTATCTTTTAGAATGGTTTCTGCCCCAAAATAATGAATCGTTACAAAGTTATGCGGAGCGAATGGCTCAAAAAGTCATTCATGACAATGCCGTTTTAATAGGCGTTTCATTTGGAGGAATTTTAGTTCAAGAAATGGCTCATTTTTTAAATTTGAGAAAATTAATTATCGTTTCTAGCGTTAAGTCTAATACAGAATTGCCTCAAAAAATGAAGCTTGCAAAGACTACTAAAATATATAAATTATTGCCAACTGGTTTGCTTCAGGATGCTGAAAAGTTGGTAAAATTTGCTTTCGGAGATGTAATGAAACAAAAATTAAAGTTGTATGAGAATTTTTTGCACATGCGTAATAAAGAGTATTTAGATTGGGCAATTGAGCAACTTGTTTGTTGGAAACGAGTTAAAATAGATTCCAATGTTATTCATATTCATGGTGATGCAGATGAGGTTTTTCCTGAAAAGAATATTAAAGACTTTATAAAAGTTCGTGGGGGAACACACATTATGATTTTAAATAGATTTCGTTGGTTTAATGAACATTTGCCTAAAATCATTTTAGAAGATAAAATATAAGTTTTTGGCTCATTTTTTTTTGTAATTTTACATTATTATAAAATATATTTGAAATGAAAAAGATTCAGGTTTTAATTATAATCTCATGTATTGTTTTTGTAAGTGGATTATTTATGTTTGCTATTTCTGGTAATGATAAAAAGAAATTGTTTCACGAAGGAACGGCACAATATTTCCCTCCATCAGTTGACTTTTCTGGAGAAAATATGCCCTTGAAAATTTCGGATGTTCGAGAACGTTTTGATAGAGAATTAGTAGTAAATGCCAATCTTCATTCGTCAACAATATTAATTATTAAACGCGCCAATCGGGTTTTTCCAATAATAGAACCAATATTAAAACAATATGGAGTTCCTGATGATTTTAAGTACTTGGCAGTAATTGAAAGTGCATTGACAAACGCAGTTTCTGCTTCAGGAGCCAAAGGAATTTGGCAATTTATGCCTGAAACAGCCAAAGAAAAAGGAATGGAAGTAAACGATGGAGTTGACGAGCGTTATCATCTTCAAAAAGCAACAGAAGCAGCTTGCAAATATTTATTGACTGCCAGAGAAAAATTTGGAAATTGGACATTAGCTGCTGCATCCTATAATGGCGGTATGAATGGCGTTAATACTAAAATAGCCGAACAAAAAGTTTCAGATTATTATGATTTGTTGTTGACCGATGAAACTTCAAGGTATGTTTTCAGAATTCTTGCCTTGAAAGAAATCATGCAACACCCCAATTTATATGGATTTGATATTTCTAAAGAGGAATTGTATGAAAATATTCCAACTAAAATTATAGAGGTTGATAGTTCAATTACCGATTTGGCCAGTTTTGCTAAATCACAAGGTATAAATTATAAAATATTAAAAATTCACAATCCATGGTTGCGGGATAAAAAATTGGTCAACACAACTAAAAAGAAATATTTTATTGAAATTCCAACTTCAGGCTATTAATAATAATTCTTGAGAAATAGAGAACATACTTAGTTGCTTTTTAAAAATACCTAAAAAAAATTAAATGTTTAAGAAAAAAAACTATTTTTACTAGAATTCAAAGTTGAATAGTTATTATTTCAAGATGTTTTTTTATAACTTTGCATAGTTGAATTTCAAATAAATTTTAACAAATAATTATGTCTCCCCAAAAAATATGGCTCTCTTCTCCCCATATGGGTGGAAACGAACAAAAATTTATCAATGAAGCTTTTGATACCAATTGGATTGCGCCTTTAGGTCCTAATGTGACTGGTTTTGAGCAAGATTTAGAAGATTATTTGAAAGAGACTGTTTTTGTAGGAGCACTTTGTTCGGGAACAGCCGCTATTCATCTTGGACTTATTTTATTGAATGTTGAAGCGGGTGATGAGGTGATTTGTCAAAGTATGACTTTTTCCGCATCTGCAAATCCAATTGTATATCAAGGAGCGACCCCAATTTTTGTTGATAGTGAACCTGACACATGGAATATTTGTCCAAACGCATTAGAAGATGCCATAAGAGACCGAATTTTAAAAGGTAAAAAACCTAAAGTAATCATTGCTGTTCATCTTTACGGAATGCCCTATAAAGTTGAAGAAATAAGGACTATAGCCGATAAATATGAAATTCCTATATTGGAAGATAGTGCAGAAGGACTAGGGAGTAGTTATAAAAATCAAAAGTGCGGAACTTTTGGAGATATTAGTATTTTATCTTTCAATGGAAATAAAATTATTACAACTTCAGGAGGCGGAGCCATTGTAACAAAAAACAAAGAAATCAAAGAGAAAGCAATTTTTCTGGCGACACAAGCACGCGATCATGCACCACACTATCAACATAGTGAAATTGGTTATAACTATAGAATGAGTAATATTTGTGCTGGAATTGGAAGAGGACAAATGGAAGTATTAGAAAAACATGTTGCCAAAAGAAGGGCTATGCACGATTTTTATGTAGAAATTTTTAAACAAAATCAATCTATTTCAGTTTTATCTGAAATTAATGATGATTATTTTTCCAATCATTGGCTTACGGTAATAACTGTCGATGCGTCAAAAAATAACGGTAAAACGCGAGAAGATTTAAGAGTGCTGTTGGAAAAACAAAATATTGAAAGCAGACCATTATGGAAACCCATGCATTTACAGCCGATTTTTTCAGATGCTCCTTATTATGGAGGAATAGTTTCAGAAAAATTGTTTAAACAAGGATTGTGTCTTCCATCAGGATCAAATTTAGATACAGAAGATAAAAAAAGAATAGAAAATTGTTTAAATAATTATTAATGTTTTCAAAAAACTCTAAGTTCACTTTAAATTAAATTAATTTGAAAAAAAATACTATTAAAAATTTTATATCAGATTTCTTAATTTTTTTTACTGAAATTAATATTAGTTTTAGTTTTGAAAGTATAGGATATTTACCAAGATGTATTATATTAATGCTAGATATTTTTGTTGTAATAATATCAGGTTTTTTTTCTTTTTTGTTATTAGAAGGGTTAAGTCTAAATTATATTCATACTAAACATCAAATTGTTGCTATTGCCTTATATATAGTCATCAATATTTTTTTCTTCTGGATTTTTAAAACTTATTCTGGAATAATTAGGTATTCATCAAATGTAGATGCCTTAAAATTATTTTTTTCTCAATCATTCACTTTTGTTACGGTTCTTATTGTTAATTTCTCCTTGATTTTTACATATCATGCTAAGTTATTTTTAAATACTGGAGTATTCCTAAATTCAATTTTATCATTTAGCATCTTATTTTTATATAGAATTTTAGTTAAAGAAGTTTTTGAAAAAGTATTTATTTATTCAAGGGGCACTAATAATAAAATAGATGCAATTATTTATGGTTCAGACCTCAATGCAGTTTCTGTTGCCAATGCTCTTAAATCAGATACTCCTGGTAGATTTAAAATAATAGGGTTTATCGATAAAAGCAATCAAAATTCAAGCAAAAGGCTTTTAGATTTACCAATTTTTAAGATTAAAAAATCTGTTAAAGACTTATTGCATTTACAAAAAGTAGAAGCACTAATTATTTCAGATAAAAGTCTTACCAATGAAGAGACACTTACTATAGTTGAAGAATGCATTGAATTCGGTTTTAAAGTGTTTACATTACCATCAGTATTGGACTGGGAGGATAAAAAAGAAATTTCAAAAAATATAAAAGACTTTCAAATTCAAGATTTATTAGACAGAAAACCAATCCTATTAAATACGCAAGCGATTTCATCTAAATTAAATGGTAAGACAATATTAGTTTCTGGAGCGGGAGGCTCAATTGGAAGTGAGATTGTTAGACAACTGCTTGAATTTAATCCAAAAAAAATTATTATTCTTGATCAAGCTGAAACACCACTTCATTCTCTTTCATTAGAGATTTCAGAAAAAAATCATACTGTTAAATGCTGTAATGTTATAGCAGATGTAAAAAATTATAATCTTTTAGATAAAATTTTTGAGAAATATACACCTCATGTGGTTTATCATGCAGCTGCATATAAGCACGTTCCTATGATGGAAGAAAATCCATCTCAAGCAATTTTAACAAATGTATTGGGAACCAAAAATATCGCAGATTTGTCAAATAAATATAATGTGGATTGCTTTGTAATGATATCTACAGATAAAGCTGTAAAACCGAGCAGTGTTATGGGAGCCAGTAAAAGAATTGCTGAAATGTATGTGCAATCAAAGCATTTAAAACATAGAGAAAACAATTCTGAAAATTATCCAAAATTTATAACCACGCGTTTTGGGAATGTTTTGGGTTCTAATGGTTCTGTTGTACCATTATTTACAAAACAAATTCAAGAAGGAGGACCAATAACAATTACTCATCCAGATATTATTCGCTATTTTATGACCATTCCTGAAGCTTGTCAATTGGTTTTGGAGGCAGGTTCTATGGGAACTGGAGGTGAAATATATATATTTGACATGGGAAAACCGGTAAAGATTATTGATTTAGCCAAGAAAATGATTCGTTTAGCTGGATTTACTCCTGATAAAGATATTCAAATAAAAATCATCGGATTAAGACCTGGTGAAAAATTATATGAAGAATTATTAAATGATTCTGCAAAAAATTTAGCTACACATCATGAAAAAATTATGATTGCACAAGAAGTTTGCGATGAATTTTCTATTTTAAATCAACAAATAGAAGATTTAATTCAAAGTGCTATTGATTCAAATCCAACGGAATTAGTTACTAAAATGAAAAATATTGTGCCCGAGTTTAAAAGTTTAAATTCTGTTTTTCAAAATTTAGATAATTAAAATTCAATCTAATCAAGGTTTTTTTATTGATTTTCCTTTATTTTGAAAGGGAGAATTTCTTATTTTATTCGTTTTAATTATTATATTTGTCTCTATATAGATGAAATAATTTATGAAATTAATTTAAATGAAATCTACACCAGAAGCATCAGATTGGGATTTGGTAATAAAAGGACATACCTCTCTTTTTGATTTAAAATTCAAAGATCTTTGGGCTTATAGAGATTTATTATTCCTTTTTGTTAAACGAGATTTTGTGAGTTTTTATAAACAAACAATTCTTGGACCACTTTGGTTTTTTATTCAACCTATTTTTACAACACTAGTTTTTACATTTATTTTTGGAAATCTTGCAGGAATAAGTACAGATGGTTTACCCCAACCGTTATTTTATTTAGCAGGAATTACTTCTTGGAATTACTTTTCAGATTGTTTGACCAAAACATCTACCGTTTTTAAAGATAATGCTAGTATTTTTGGAAAGGTATATTTTCCAAGATTAATTATGCCTTTAAGTATTGTAGTAAGTAACTTAGTTCGATTTGGCGTACAGATGTTATTGTTTTTATTGATGATGTTGTATTTTTATTTTTTCCCTCAGACAAATGCTTCTTTTCATACAACTTATGCTATTTTATCGGTACCATTTTTAGTTGTATTGATGGCTTTATTAGGTTTGGGTATTGGATTGATTATTACTGCAATGACCACAAAATACAAAGATCTAACTTTTTTAATAACCTTTGGGGTTCAGTTGTTAATGTATGGAACTACTGTGATCTATCCTTTGAGTGAAGCGAAGAATAAATTTGGTGGAATATCAAAAATAATTGAATATAATCCAATGACTGGAATCATTGAAGCTTTTAGATATTCTTTTTTAGGAAAAGGAGAATTTAGTTTGTGGAGTATAGGTTATTCCTCAATGATTACGTTATTAATTTTATTTTTTGGAGTCCTAATTTTCAATAAAACTGAAAAGAATTTTGTAGATACTATATAATGAGTAAACCAGCAATACAAGTTGAAAACTTATCAAAAGCCTATCAAATCGGACAGATTGGAACGGGAACTATTTCGCACGATTTAGAGCGTTTTTTTGTTACTAAAGTTTTGGGGAAAGAGGATCCTTTTTGGAAAATTGGAGAAACTAATGATAGAAGCACTAAAGGAACTAGTAATATTGTATGGTCTTTAAAAGATATCAATTTTGAAATAAGTCAAGGTGATGCTGTTGGAATAATAGGCAAGAATGGTGCAGGAAAAAGCACGCTACTAAAATTGCTTTCTCGAGTTACAAGTCCAACTACAGGAGAAATTAAAGTAAAAGGCAGAATTGCAAGTTTACTAGAAGTTGGGACAGGTTTTCACCCAGAGTTGTCCGGGAGAGAAAACATCTATTTGAATGGTGCTATTCTAGGAATGCGCAAAAAAGAAATTACTCGCAAATTAGATGAGATAATTGATTTTTCGGGAGTTGAACGGTACATAGATACGCCTGTAAAACGGTATTCTTCAGGAATGTATGTTCGTTTAGCTTTTGCTGTAGCAGCTCATTTAGAAAGTGAAATTCTAATCGTAGACGAAGTTTTAGCGGTTGGTGATACTGAATTCCAAAAGAAATGCCTCGGTAAGATGGGAGAAATTAGTAAAGGAGAAGGTAGAACGGTGCTTTTTGTGAGTCATAATATGGCAGCCGTAAAAAGCTTGTGTGATAAAGGAATTTTATTAGAGAATGGCTTACTTACTTTTAATGGTAATATTGATACTGTAATAGACGATTATTTAAAAAAAGGAAATAATCTTGCGTCAAAACAATTTAATATTAAAAATGCCCCTCAAACCAATTCATTTAGATTATTAGAGGTTCATGTTCTAAATAATAAAGGTAAAATAACTTCAAATCATCTTATTACTAATGATATTAGTATAGAATTTAAGTATGAAGTTTTACAGGACAATCAATTATTTACCCATGGTTTTAATCTTTTTAATGATCATAATATTCATATTTTAAGTTCTCATGATAAAGACACGGAAAGTCTAATACTTCCTGTTAATAAAGGAATTTATTTAAAAAGAGTATTAATTCCGGGTAATTTTTTAGCAGAAGGTGGATATAATTGTAGCTTTGCTATCATGAGATACAATCCTTTTTATGTAGAATTTCATGAAATGGAAGTAGTAGGATTTAATATTATTGAAACAATTGGGGAGACTACTGTGAGGGGAAATTATACAGGAAAATTCCCAGGAGTAGTCAGACCTTTATTAAATTGGAATTAAAATGAAAGAAAAATGGACTGGTGAACGTTTAGAAACTTTTATTTATTCAAGAGATACAATTGAACATCTTCATAGATATTGTATCGTAAATTCATATATTGAAAATAAAATTGTCTTAGATATTGCTTGTGGAGAAGGCTATGGTAGTAATATTATTTCAAGAAAAGCTTCATTCGTTTATGGTGTAGATATTGACGAAATGACAATTCAAAATGCTAAAAAAAAGTACCTTCAATCAAATTTAGAGTATAAAATTGGTAATGCTACCAATATTCCATTTGAAGACAATACTTTTGATGTAGTAGTTAGTTTTGAGACTATTGAGCATCACGATAAGCATGATGAAATGATTGCTGAAATTAAAAGAGTTTTAAAACCTGAAGGAATTATTATTATATCAACTCCAGATAAATTATTTTATACAGATAAGCCAAAATATAACAACAAATATCATGTTAAAGAGCTTTATAAAAACGAATTTTCAAATTTAATTTCAAAGTATTTTTCTAAAAGCCAATTACTAACGCAACAATATACTAATGGAATTTCAATAATTCAAGATGAATCAGAAAACTTAGAATTATCTTTTTTTACAGGAGATTATACTTCTGTTTGTCAGAAGGTAATAGATCCAATGTATCTCATTTTAATAGCTGGTGATAGTGATTTTATAAATCAAAAAAAATCAATTTTTGATGGAGGAGAAATAATCGAACAACAAATTCAAGAACAAATCTATAATAGTAATTCCTATAAAGTCGGATTTTTTTTTTTAAAACCTTTAAGAATTATAAAAAAAATGCTTAAATAATGTTAGCTATTGTTATTCCATTTTATAAAATTATTTTTTTTGAATCTACATTGTTGTCACTTGATAATCAAATCAACAAAAACTTTAATGTATATATAGGAAATGACAATAGTCCTGATGATCCCTCAACTGTTATAGCAAAATATGAAAATAAAATAAATATTAAGTATGTTGATTTCCAAAATAATTTCGGTAAATCTTCTTTAGTTAAACATTGGGAAAGATGTATAGAAATGATTAATGACGAAGAATGGGTTATGATTCTAGGAGATGATGATGAATTGTCTGAAGGTGTAGTTGAAATGTTTTACAACTATTTAAATAAGGAAATAAATGTAATACGTTTCTCTAGTTGTAAAATTAATGATAAAAGTGAAAAAATATCGTCAATATATGTCAATCCTATTATTGAATCATCAACAGATTTTATTTTTAGAGAAACAAGAAGTTCTTTGAGTGAGTATATTTTTAATAAAAAGCAAATCGATAAAATAGGGTTTAAAAGATTTCCTCTAGCTTGGTTTTCAGATAAGTTGGCAGTATTAGAATTTTCCAATTTTAAGGATATATTTTCAATAAATGAAGCTGTTGTTTATGTCAGGATTTCAAATCAAAGTATTTCGGGTATTCAAAGTAATTATAGAGAAAAATGGATTGCAACATTTGAGTTTTATTATTATTTAATATCTTCTAAAAAGAATTTTTTTACAAAAATTCAGCAAAAAAAGTTAATTGAACAATTGTCAAAAACGTACATGAATGATAAAAAACATCCTATAAATTTTTTAAAAATCTCAAAAATATTTTTAGTTAATTTGAATGTATTAGATTATTTAAAATTTATTAAGTCAATTTATAAAAGTGTAATAAATTAAATGCGAATAGGTTCTAACCCTCATAAAGATAAGATAAACGAAAAAACTAATTATACGCATCAGGTAATTATACCCGTATATATTCCAAATCAAGAAGGATATTTTGAAGACAGTTTCAAAATAGTTGAATTTTGTTTGCAATCTCTTTTTAATACTACTCATGATAAAACGTTTATAACTATTGTTAATAATGGTAGTTGCTTAGAGGTAAAACAATATTTAGACGAACTTTTTTTAACATGTAAAATTCACGAAATTATTCACACCGAAAATATAGGTAAGGTAAATGCAATTTTGAAAGGTCTTGCAGGTAATAAAATTGAACTAGTAACTATTTCAGATGCAGATGTCTTATTTTTATCAGGTTGGCAAAAAGAAACAGTAAAAGTTTTAAACCATTTGCCTAAAGCTGGAGTTGTCGGAATTGTGCCTCAATTTAATACCTATAGAACAAATTGTAATAATATGATCTGGGATAATTTATTCAATCCAAAATTGAAATTTTTACCTGTAAAAAACCCCAATGCACTTATTCGTTTTTATGATAGTATTGGGTGGAAACGAGATTATAATCCAGCATATTTAAAGTTTGCTTTAAGTCTTGAAGTAAGCAATAATTTTTCTGTGATAGTTGGTTCGGGTCACTTTGTTGCCACCTACAGAAAAGATATCTTTGAAAATTTAATTTCGTATATTGGCTATAAAATGGGTGGCGATAGTGAAAAGTATTTAGATGAAATTCCTTTGCATAAAAATTATTGGCGCGTTACTACTTCAAATAATTTTGCTTATCACATGGGTAACACAATTGAAGATTGGATGAGTATTGAAGCTGCCAACCAGAATAAATCTAATGATAATAGTATTTTAAAAGAATTTCCCAGTAGGAATGGAATTTCAACAATACATTTTTTTCTAATAAATAACCTCTTCCGAAAATTTTTTTTTCACAAGAAAATAAAAAATTTTTTTTTGAAAATGAAAGGTCTCCCTTCAGATTTGATTAATGATTATTAATTTAAGGAAACTAATTTATTCATTAAAATTTCAAATACCAATCAATGAAAACAATTGCAATTATACCAGCACGCGGAGGTTCAAAACGATTGCCGAATAAAAATATTCTGTTATTGAATGGTTTACCATTAATTGTACATAGTATTTTGTATGCTCAAAAAAATAATGCCATTATTGACGATGTTTATGTTTCTACAAATGATGAAAATATTAAAACAATTGCACTAAAGTATGGTGTTAAAGTAATTGATAGACCCGACAATTTATCAGGTGATATTGAACCAACAGTTTCTGCACTTAAACATGTTATAGAAACTATTAATGAAGACATAGAAAATGTAGTGTTGTTGCAGGTTACTAATCCACTTCGGCCTGAAAATATTTTGATAGAAGCTTTTGCAGTGTATGAAAAAAATCAATTGGATAGTTTATTTTCGGTAACTAGAAATAATCAAAAGTTTGGAAGAATTCTAGAAAAAAAATACATTCCTTTTAACTATAAAATTGGTCAGAGAAGTCAAGATTTAGAACCTTTATTTTTTGAAAATGGGCTGTTGTATATTAGTAAAGCTTCTTTAATTTTAAAGGAAACAATAATTTCTGAAAATGCTTTTCCATTCGAAATCAATCATCCTTTTGTTCTTATCGACATTGATACTCAAGAAGATTTAGAATATGCAGAATATGTGGCAAATAAATACCAAATAAAATGAACCCATATATAGAAATAGCTGGACGAAAAATAGGCGCCGATTATGTGCCTTTAGTGATTGCCGAAATCGGTATTAACCACGAAGGGTCACTTCAAGTGGCCAAAGAAATGGTTGATGCGGCTCATAGAGCTGGAGTAGAAGTAGTAAAGCATCAAACACATATTGTTGCAGATGAAATGAGTGGTGCTGCTAAGAAAGTTATTCCGGGTAATGCCAACGTTTCTATTTATGAAATTATGGAACGTTGTGCTTTAAACGAAGCAGACGAATTAGAACTGAAAAAGTATGTTGAAAGTAAAGGAATGATATTTATTTCAACACCATTCTCACGTGCGGCAGCAGAACGATTGAAAAAGTTTGATATTCCTGCCTACAAGATTGGATCGGGTGAATGCAATAATTATCCGTTGTTAGAACACATTTGTTCTTTTGGTAAGCCCGTTATATTGAGTACCGGTATGAATACGATTGACAGTGTTCGTAAAGCCATTGGTATATTTGATAAACATAACATTCCGGTAGCATTGTTGCATACTACAAATTTATATCCAACCCCTATTCATTTGGTTCGATTTGGTGCCATGACTCAATTACACGAGGCATTTCCTGATAAGGTTTTTGGACTTTCAGACCACACGTTGAATAACAATGCTTGTCTTGGAGCTGTGGCTCTAGGCGCTAGCATTTTAGAACGTCATTTTACCGATCACCTTCAACGCACGGGTCCAGATATTGTATGTAGCATGGACGAAAAAGCTTGTAACGATTTAATTATTTCTTCTAATGAAATATGGCAAATGCGTGGTGGAACTAAAGTCCCTGCTCAAGAAGAGCAAGTTACGATGGACTTTGCCTTTGCAACTGTTTGCAGTATTGCAGTTATTAAAAAAGGCGAAAGGTTAACCAAAGAAAACATTTGGGTAAAGCGCCCAGGAACAGGAAAGATCTTAGCAGAGCATTTTAATGACTTAATTGGAAAAATTGCTACTAGAGCAATTGAGAATGATGAACAATTGGAATTCACAGATTTTGAATAATATGAAAAAAATCCTTTTTCTTACCGGTACTCGTGCCGATTTTGGCAAAATAAAATCGTTAATTACTATTCTAGATTCACATCAAGAATTTGAGGTGTTTCTATTTGTAACGGGCATGCATCTTCAAAAAGAATATGGATATACCCTCATTGAAATTGAACGATGCCAATTTAATAATGTGCATACATTTGAAAATTATACCCACGAAACCACAATGGATTTGACTTTGGCCAAAACGATTGAAGGATTTTCTCTCTATTGTAAAGAGGTGCAACCCGATTTGATTGTAGTTCATGGTGACCGATTAGAAACATTGGCAGGAGCCATTGTAGGGTCATTAAATAATATTTTAGTAGCTCATATTGAAGGCGGTGAGTTATCGGGAACTGTTGATGAATTGATTCGTCATAGTGTGAGTAAACTCAGTCATATTCATTTTGTATCAAATGATGAAGCAGCTAAACGATTAATGCAAATGGGAGAAATGCAATCATCGATATTTACTATTGGTTCACCTGATATAGATATTATGTTTTCTAACGATTTGCCTAGTTTGGAACAAGCCAAAGAATACTACCAAATTCCATTTTCTAATTATGCTGTGGTAATGTTTCATCCAGTAACCACCGAGTTTAATCAAATGAAACGGTATGCTGATGATTTTGTAAATGCTCTATTGGAAGACCATCATAACTATGTAGTGATTTACCCTAATAATGATTTAGGAAGTCAACATATCATTGATACGTATCAAAAACTTAAAACAAATCCTCGTTTTAGAGTATTTCCATCACTTCGATTTGAATATTTTCTTACATTATTAAAAAATTCACAATATATTATTGGCAACAGTAGCGCTGGAATAAGAGAAGCACCATATTATGGAATTCCTGTTATCAATATAGGAACGCGTCAACAAAACAGAGCCGTTCACGCTGATATTGTTAATGTAGATTACAGTAAAAAAAGTATTGCCAATGCCTTGTTATTAATTGACACTCTTAACGTGCATTCTTCAACAAGTGATTTCGGGTTAGGAAATAGTGCCGCTTTATTTTTAAGTTCATTAACCAGTGAAATCATTTGGACTATCAACCACCAAAAGCAATTTAGTATTAGTCAATAGTATTTTATAATTTAGTTCCTATTAAAATCTGATTTCAAATTCAATGAAGTTTAAAAGACTCAATTGAATGATGTAAAAATATTTTAATAGATCTTCAGAATTTTTTGTTTTAAAAAAAACCACCAACTAAAAAGCTGATGGTTTCCAAACCAAATTATATAAACTAAATGATAATTCTTATTATTTGCCCCATTTTGTTAATCATCTCAATGCTAACTCCTTGGTTCTCATCTTTGTCATTTGACAATCTTGAAACCGATTCAACATCAGTAGCTTTAGTTCCGTCAATGGTTAAAATGATACTTCCTGTTAAATCATTTTCATAAGGTTTTAATCGGTCATTATTGACTTCTTTAATTTTTACGCCGTAATCAATTTTGAACCTTTTCTTATCTAAAGCATCAATATTTTCTAGCTCTAAACCTTTAAAGTCAGTATTAATAACATCATTTTTAACTAATGTAACCGGAAAAACTTGATTTTTACCGTCTCTAATTACGGTTACTTGAACTCTGTCATTTGGACGTTTGGTGCTAATATAACCGGTTAACTCAGGTTCTGATGTTATTGGTTGGTTGTCTAATTTTACAATTACATCTCCTTTTTTCAAGCCGGCTCTTTCAGCACCCGAATTTTTTATCACTTTAGTAATGTAGTAACCTTGAGTTTCTTTTAGTCCCAATTCTTTAGATATTGGACCATTCAGTTCTTTCCCTGCAATACCCAAAACGCCTCGCTGGACATTTCCAAACTCCATAATATCCTCAATTATTTTGCGTGTAATATTAGACGGAATTGCAAATGAATATCCTGCATAACTTCCTGTTGGAGAGGATATCATCGTATTGATTCCTATCAATTCCCCACGAGTATTAACCAAAGCACCACCAGAATTTCCTGGATTTACAGCTGCATCGGTTTGAATAAAGGATTGAATTCCGTTTGTGTCTAAATTCCTAGCTTTAGCTGATACAATACCAGCAGTAACTGTTGAGGTCAAGTTGTACGGATTTCCAACTGCCAAAACCCACTCGCCTACTTTGACTTGATCCGAATCTGCAAATGTAGAATATGGTAATTTCTCGTCAGCATCAATTTTTAATAAAGCAATATCCATTTTAGAATCGGTTCCAATAAGTTTTGCTTTATATACTTTTTTATTGTTTAAAGTAACTTCCAAATCGGTTGCATCTTTAATTACATGGTTGTTAGTTACAATATATCCATCTTCAGAAATAATTACTCCAGAACCAGTTCCAATTTGTTCTTGTTGTTGTGAACCACCACTAGAACCATAAAAAAACTGCATAATTGGATTGTAAACTGTTCGCATAGAAACATTTTTTACGTGAACAACTGTATGTATCGATTTGTCGGCAGCAACTGTAAAATCAATGTTTTCAGCGGCTGCCATTCCAACAGATCTTCCATAATTCTCAGGTGCTTCCGTAATTACAGAATAACTTCCATAATTTTTTTCTATAAATAACTTATAACCACTAAGTGTAGTGGCACCACTAAATAATGCTACTAAAAATAAACTGGAATATCGTTTCATGTCTTTTATGATTTAATTATTTGATAGTAAAATTAGAAATTTTTTATTTTCAAAAAAATGCTTTAACGCTCGTTTAACAATCTTTAACGTATCATTAATATTTGTAACTTTGTATTTCTATAGAAAACACAATGCAAATCAAATTTTATAAATATCAAGGTACAGGAAATGATTTTGTGATGATTGATAATCGTCAAGTATTTTTTCCAAAAGAAAATAGTCAATTAATTGAAAGATTATGCGACCGAAGATTTGGAATTGGTGCTGACGGATTGATTTTGTTAGAGAATGATACTGAAACTGATTTCAGAATGGTTTATTATAATTCCGATGGAAATGAAAGTTCCATGTGTGGAAATGGAGGAAGATGTTTGGTGGCTTTCGCCAAAAGTTTGAATGTGATTAATGATAAAACCAGTTTTAATGCGATCGATGGGTTGCATCATGCTTCAATTTTAGAAAACGGAATCGTGTCACTTCAAATGAAAGATGTTGATAAAGTTACTATTAATAAAAATTACCTATTTTTAAACACAGGTTCGCCTCATCATGTTACTATGGTAAACGACATAGAAAATTTTGATGTAAAAACTAACGGAGCTGAAATACGTTTTTCTGATTTATATGGAAATACTGGCAGTAATGTGAATTTTGTAACTCAACTTTCAGAAAATCATTTTCGTTTAAGAACCTATGAACGTGGTGTGGAAGATGAAACCCTGTCCTGTGGAACTGGTGCCACTGCCACTGCCATAGCGATGAATGCCTGTGGAAAAACAAAAGCTACTAATATTGCCTTAGATGTTGAAGGCGGAACGTTGAGAGTTTCCTTTCATAAAAAAGGTACTACTTATAGTAATGTTTTTTTAGAGGGAAAAGCGGAGTTTGTTTTTGAAGGAATAATTGAAATTTAAAATATAATTCTCTGAATTCTCAATGTAACTCTGTGAAATAATTAAAATGACTTTAAAAGGAACCAAAATATACCTTCGCGCTCTCGAACCCGAAGATTTAGAGTTTGTTTATCAAATTGAAAACAACGAGTCTATTTGGGAAGTGAGCAACACGCAAACCCCATATAGCAAATTTCTCATTAGGCAATATCTCGAAAATGCCCATCAAGATATATACGAGGCCAAACAATTGCGATTGGCAATTTGTAAAAACGATTCTGCCAAAGCCATTGGATTGATTGATTTATTTGAATTTGACCCTAAAAATAATCGTGCCGGAATTGGAATCGTAATACAAAATGATATCGATAGAACTCAAGGTTTTGGAAAAGAAGCTTTGACTTTGTTAATTGATTTCTCATTTACACAATTACAATTGCATCAATTGTTTGCAAATATTGGTGTTGAAAATGTTTCCAGTTTAAACCTTTTTGCTACTTTTGGGTTTCAGAAAATAGGTATCAAAAAAGATTGGATATATAGCAACAATTCCTATCAATCCGAAGCTATTTTCCAGTTAATAAATCCCAATCATTAAATTATTTTCACTTTGAATAAGAAATTAAAAATCATTCTTATAACAATTGCTGGCTTCTTTTTGGTAGCTTCTTTTGTTATTTATATGAATTTTTTCACCACTAACACTAAATTCACCAAAAACGAACTGTATGTTGAAATTACAACAGGTTCTACTTATAAAGATGTTCAGAAAATAATTAGTCCTTTTATTGAAAATTTTAGCGGATTTAATCTGATGGCCAGTTTACGTTCCTACGATAAAAACGTAAAGCCAGGACGATTTTTGTTTAAAAAGGGCATGGGAAATTTCGCTTTAATAGCTTCGTTACGTCGCAATATTCCTGTGAAAATTGCTTTCAATAATCAAGAACGATTGGAAAATGTTGCACAACGAATAGGCTCTGAAATTGAACCCGATTCTTTGCAATTAATAACCTCTTTTAGAGATTCTATTTTTTTAAAGCAAAACGGATTTACAAAAGAAAATGTTTTGGCACTATTTATTCCTAATTCCTATGAATTTTATTGGAATACAACTGCGGATAAGTTTCGAGATAAAATGCTGGAGGAATACAAAAAATTCTGGAATATCGATAGATTAGCAAAAGCAAAACAACTCGGAATGACTCCAGATGAAGTAATTATATTAGCTTCAATTGTTCATAAAGAAACGGTAAAATCTGATGAACGACCAAGAGTAGCAGGAGCTTACTTGAACCGCTTAAAGCAAGGAATGCCACTTCAAGGGGATCCAACGGTTATTTATGCCCTGAAATTGAGGGACAATGATTTCAATCAAGTTATCAAACGGGTTTTATATGTTGATTTGACAATAAAATCTGCTTACAATACTTATATAAAAATAGGATTACCACCAGGGCCAATTGCGCAACCTGATATTAGTGCTATTGATGCAGTTTTAAATCCTGAAAAACACGATTATATTTACTTTTGTGCTAGTGTCGAACGATTTGGTTATCATGAATTTGCGTCAACGTATCAGCAACATCAAGTCAATGCTAAAAAATACGCTGATTGGTTGAATGGTACTGGAACGAAAAGATAACCATTGAAAAAAACAAAAATAGTTTTCCTCATTATTTTGTTGATGAAATTCAGTTTTGGGTTTTCACAAAATATCGCCATTTTTTTAAGACCTTCTGATAGTTTAAATAAACAACGACGCAATTCAGTTGTGCTTTCCGAATCTATTTTAGCATCGGGAGCATTAATTGGTTTAAATCAATTATGGTATGCCGATTTTACTCACTCCAAATTACATTCTGTAAATGATAATGAAGAGTGGTTACAAATGGATAAAGCAGGACATTTATTCTCATCCTACCATTTAGGAGTTTTTGGAGCTAATGCATTGAAATGGAGTGGTTGTAATAAAAAAAGTCAATTACTGTATGGCGCTACAATCGGATTAGCATTTATGTCAACTGTTGAAATTTTTGATGGATATTCTTCTGAATGGGGCTTTTCTTGGGGTGATATGTTGGCTAATACAACAGGTACTTCGCTATATGTATCGCAAGAATTGTTTTGGAATGAACAACGAATTGTACCTAAATTTTCATTCCATACCACGCAATTCGCTTCTATTCGACCAAATGTATTAGGCAATTCTTTAAGCCAACAAATTCTTAAAGATTATAACGGACAAACGTATTGGTTATCGGTCAATGTACATTCGTTTTTTAAAGATTCTAAAATTCCAAAATGGTTGAATATAGCATTAGGATATGGTGCCGATGGAATGATTACAGGAAAAAGTGAAACAAATGATGTTTTTATGTATCCAGAAACCAAAAGAACTCGACAATTTTACCTCACTTTGGATGCCGATTTGACTAAAATTGACACAAAATCACATTTTTTAAAGTCCATTTTCTTAATTTTTAATTCAATTAAAATTCCTGCTCCAACCATAGAAATCAATAGTTTAGGAGGTATTAAATTCCACCATTTATACTTCTAAAAATCATAAGTATCTGATTTTCAATTTTATTTAAAAATAAGTTGTATGTTTGCACCGTCAATATCAAGATGGTGACAGCGCTTGGAAATTACAATATATGATAAATAGATGGTCGTTTTACATAGGAATCATGATGATTGTTGGATTTATAAGCTCCGCTTTTAAACCCTCAAATAATTTAGAAAAAAAATGGTTTCATGTAAGCGAAAAAGAGGAATTGTTGTATCAATTTCCCTCAGAAAAACCTTCAGACTATATCAATCAATCTTTACTTTATCTCGGAAAACACTTTGTAGGATTTAAAGAAGCAATTGCAATCAGAGAATCGCAAGGGCAATACCGATTGGTAAATTCATTAGGATATATGGGTAAATACCAATTTGGAACGTCTGCTTTACGATTCATAGGAATTAATAATAATGCGGAGTTTTTAAATAATCCACAACTACAAGAAAAAGCATTCGTTGCCTTACTAAAGATTAATAAATCAAAACTTCAAGATTTAATTGAGGATTATAGAGGAAAAACAATCGACGGCGTTCGAATAACAGAATCAGGAATATTAGCCGCAGCTCATTTAGGTGGAGCAGGTTCAGTTAGAAGATACATTGAATCAAACGGCAAAAAAAAATGTAGAGATGGCTTCGGAACTTCTGTAAAGAGTTATTTAAAACAATTTTCAGGTTACGAAACACAAAATATAAAAGCAGATAGTACGGCTAAAGCTAGATGTTACAATTAAGAAAAATAAATAAAATAGTTATTGGTTAACTTTTGCAAAAAACGATTTACCAAAGATTTTTTTATGTTCTAATCACAAAATGCTCTTTCTTTTGTTCTCTTCTAAAGAAAATAATTCCCCATTGAAAGGTGTCAATCGTGACAGTAACTTTTGGGTGTTTTTTTATAATTTCCCAGGCATCTTCCATGGCTTCGTTCCAATGAATATCATCAAAAATCCAAACTGAATCATTAGTAATGGTTGGTAATAATAATTCAAAATATTCTAAGGTTGCTTTTTGGGAATGGTTTCCGTCAAAGTAGATTAAATGATCATTAACAATTGATAATTGATAATTTTTTAGATAACTAGAAAATTCAGTATTTATTGCTATTACATTATTGAAATTGAATTTTTGCAATTGCAATTGACATTCATTTAACGTGTTCGGACAGCCCTCTAAAGTAATAATTTTTCCTTTTTTAGTTCCTAACGATAGTGCAGAAGTTGCCAATCCTAACGAAGTTCCAATTTCGAGTAGGTTTTTTGGTTGAAAGTAATTCACAATTCTAAATAATAATTTGGCTCTTTTGGATGAAATTCCAGCCGTTTTAGCAATTTGAGAAACAGCTCTAATGTTACTTTTGAAAACTCGAGAACCAGCACCAAAATCGGAGACTTCAATCGTGTTTTTATTTGCTAAAAGTGAGTTCCTGTATTCTTTCAAGATGGAATACTCGTAGTATTTCGTAGTGTCGTAAAAGCATTTCGTCACCAAATTAAATACAAATGGAGAATGCACTCCATGTTCGTTTTTGGAGCTCCATAAGAAGTTAAGGTATGATTTTATGATTTGAAACATATTTTTACACAGAGTTACACAGAGTTGTTTTACAGAGATTTATGAGTTTTACTTAGTTAATCTCTTTATCTCTGTAAATCTCCGTGAAATAATTTATTCCATTTTTGAACTCAATTCAAACCAACGTTCTTCTTTCAATTCCATATTTTGAATTATTTTTTGTAATTCGTTGGCTTTTACTTCAATTTCATTGTCGGCAACTTTTCCGTCGGAGAATAATTGCTCCATTTGTTTCTTCTGGTATTCTAAATCTTTAATTTCTTTTTCAATTTTATGGAACTCTTTTTGCTCGTTAAAATCTAATCCAGTCGAAATAGTTTTTGTTTTCCAATTGTTTTTTTCTTTGTTGTCGTATTTATTTGCTGGTTCAGAGGAATCTTCATAAGCTCTGAAATCAGAATAATTTCCTGGGAAGTTTTCTACAATTCCATCGCCTCTAAATACAAATAAATCATCTACAATTTTATCCATAAAATACCTATCGTGCGAAACAACAAGTAAGCATCCTGGAAAATCCAATAAGAAACTTTCCAAGACATTCAAAGTTACAATGTCTAAGTCATTGGTAGGCTCATCCAATATTAAGAAATTCGGATTCTGAATTAAAACCGTACATAAATACAACCGTTTCAATTCACCTCCACTCAATTTTTCAACAAAATCATATTGTTTTTTACTATCAAAAAGAAAACGTTCCAACAATTGCGAAGCAGAAATTAATTTTCCTTTCATTAACGGAATATATTCCCCGTATTCCTTTATAATATCAATAACACGTTGCCCCGGTTTTGGATTAATTCCACTTTGAGTGTAATAGCCAATTTTAATAGTATCACCCGTTATTACTTTTCCGGAATCTGTCGGAATAGTTTTGGTCAATAAGTTCAAAAATGTCGATTTACCAGTCCCGTTTTTACCAATAATTCCAATTCGAGCACCACGTTGAAAATCAAAACTAAAATTATCTAAGATCTTTTTATCGCCAAACTTCTTCGAAATCTTATGCAATTCTATGATTTTGCTTCCAAGACGTTCCATATTGATTTCGAGTTCTATAACATTTTCTTTTCTGCGACTTTCGGCTTTTTCTTTAATGACATAAAAGTCATCTTGTCTTGATTTTGATTTTGTAGTTCTCGCTTTGGGTTGTCTTCTCATCCAAGCCAATTCTTTTACAAATAGGTTTTGAGCTTTATCAATACTCGCATTTTCAGACGCCAAACGTTCTTCTTTTTTTTCTAAATAATACGAATAATTTCCTTTGTAGCTGTATAATTTTCCGTTATCCAATTCTATGATTTCATTGCAAACGCGTTCCAAAAAGAAACGGTCGTGTGTGACCATAAATAAAGTAATATTTTCTTTTGCAAAATAACTTTCTAACCATTCAATCATCTCCAAATCTAAGTGATTGGTAGGTTCATCTAAAATCAACAAATCAGGACGATTGATTAGAATAATAGCTAACGAAAGGCGTTTTTTTTGTCCACCAGACATATTTTTCACTTTCAATTTGAAATCTTCCAATTTCAATTTGAATAAGATTTGTTTGAATTGGGTTTCAAAATCCCAGGCATTAAAACGATCCATATCGTCAAATGCTCTTTCGTAAGCTTCGGTATCTTCTGGATTTTCTAGTGCTTTTTCGTATCGTTCAATTACGTGTAGAATTTCATTATCTGAAGCAAAAATACTTTCTTCAACAGTCAATTCATCCTGCAATTGGGGTACTTGCGACAGAAAAGCCATTTTAATTTCTTTTCTAATCACCACTTGTCCTGAATCGGGTTCGTCTTCACCATTAATGATTTTCATTATACAGGTTTTTCCTGAACCATTCTTGGCAATAAAAGCAATTTTTTGGTCTTTATTAATTCCAAACGAAATGTCTTTGAACAAAGTGCGTTCTCCGAATGATTTTGAAATATTTTCTACTGAAAGGTAATTCACAAGTGTATTTTTTTTGCAAAAGTAGATTATATTTGTCAAATGAAACTATCAGTTATCATACTAAATTATAATGTGCGCTTTTTTCTAGAGCAATGTGTTTTAAGTGTTCAAAAAGCATTGGAAGAGATTGATGGCGAAATTATTGTTATTGACAATAACTCATCTGATGATAGTTGCCAGATGATGAAACAACTTTTTCCAAATATTAAACTCATTGAAAACAAAGAAAACATCGGTTTCCCTAAAGGAAATAACATTGGAGTTGCAAAAGCTAAAGGTGAATATATTTGTATTTTAAATCCAGATACAGTAGTTGCGGAAGATACTTTCCAAAAACTTTTAACTAAAAGCTATGAGTTGTCAATTGGAATTATTGGGTGCAAATTAATTGATGGGACTGGAAATTTTTTACCTGAAAGCAAACGTGGCATTCCAACACCTTGGGTAGCTTTTACAAAAATCTTCGGGTTATATAAATTTTCGAATATTTTTGGCAAATATTATGCACAACATTTAACTCAAAATCAATCGGGTAAAGTAGATATTCTTGTAGGTGCATTTATGATGATGAAGCGTGAATTGTATAATGAAATTGGTGGTTTCGACGAAAATTGCTTTATGTATTCAGACGATATTGATTTAAGTTATATGGTGTTGAAAAAAGATAAATATAATTATTATTTTCATGAAACAGTGGTAATACATTACAAAGGAGAAAGCACCATTCGTGATGAAAAATACATGAAACGATTTCAAGAAGCAATGCAGTTTTTCTATAGAAAGCATTTTAAAAAGTCGTTTGTATTTGATTTTTTTATGTGGATTGGAATGATTTTATTTTCACTAATTAAGAAAAATCAGACTAAAGACGGTAAAAGAAAAATTGACGAATATGTTGTCTTTTCAAAACATTCATTACAATTGAATTTGAATAAAAAAGAAACTATTTTAAATGATTTTTCGCAGTTTAAAAATGATTTGAATACTTCTATTGAAATCATTTTTGATACCAATTCATTTAGTTTTAAAGAAATCATCGAATTTATGAATTGTATTAAAAGCAAAAATTTAACTTTTAAGAATTACATTTCTAATTCAAATTATATCATTGGAAGTAATAATTCAATTGAAAGAGGTGAGATTATTTTTATAAAAAATTAGTATATTCTTTATAAAATGAAGATAAAAATACTAATTTTGCAATCATTACAAAAAAACACAACTTTAGTTTAAAGATATGGCAAAGTTTGAATTAAAATTACCTAAAATGGGTGAAAGTGTTGCAGAAGCAACCATTACCAATTGGTTAAAAAATGTTGGCGATTCTATCGCTTCCGATGAAGCTGTTCTGGAAATTGCTACTGACAAAGTAGATAGCGAAGTTCCAAGTGAAGTTTCTGGAATTGTAACCGAGATATTATTTCAAGTGAATGATGTGGTAAAAGTCGGTCAAACAATTGCTATTATCGAAACGGAAGTTGGTTCTTTAGAAACTCCTAAAGTTGCTGAAGTTCTACCATCAGTTGCTGCTGATTCTAACGTTAGTCAAGAACAGATAGTACAAGTTGCTAAAATGGTTGATTCGAAACAAACTGTTGCCCCAGCTGATTTTTCGGGATCTGATAAATTCTTTTCGCCATTAGTAAAAAACATTGCTGCTGCCGAAGGAATTTCTGTAGCTGAATTAGAAAGTATTTCAGGTTCAGGAAAAGACGGTCGAGTTACTAAAGAAGATATTTTGAAATTTGTTGGATTCAGAAATTTGGAAGATGGAAGTCAAACTTCAAAACCTTCAAATCCAATTGCTCAACCCACAATTAACAACCCACAACCTATATCTGTAAATGGTGGCGATGAAATTGTAGAAATGGATAGAATGCGTAAACTGATTTCGGGATATATGGTGGCTTCGATACAAACTTCGGCACACGTGCAATCTTTTATTGAAGTGGATGTGACCAATATTGTGAAATGGAGGGATCGAGTTAAAATTACTTTTGAAAAACGTGAAGGGGAGAAATTGACTTTTACTCCAATATTTATGGAAGCGGTTGCCAAAGCATTGAAAGATTTCCCTGGAATGAATATTTCTGTAGATGGCGATTATATTATTAAAAAGAAAAATATCAATTTAGGAATGGCGGCAGCTTTGCCAAATGGAAATTTAATTGTTCCTGTTATTAAAAACGCTGACCAATTAAATTTGGTTGGAATGGCAAAAGCAGTTAACGATCTAGGAAACCGTGCCAAAGCAGGTAAACTAAAACCTGATGACACTCAAGGTGGAACTTATACGGTTACCAACGTTGGTACTTTTGGCTCGGTATTTGGAACGCCAATAATCAATCAACCACAAGTGGGAATTTTAGCGTTGGGTGCTATTAGAAAAGTGCCTGCAGTTATTGAAACTCCTGAAGGGGATTTCATTGGAATTCGTCAAAAGATGTTCTTATCACACAGTTACGACCATAGAGTGGTAGATGGTGCTCTTGGAGGTAGTTTTGTTAAACGTGTAGCCGAATATCTTGAAGCATTTGATGTTAGCAGAGAGTTTTAAAAAATAACAACTCTTTATTGTACTAAATAAAATAATCGCCTCAAATTTAAGTAATGATGCGATTTTTTTTATTAAAAAGTAGAAATTATTTAGCAATATTTACAGCTCTAGTTTCTCTAATTACCGTAATTTTTACTTGGCCTGGGTAGGTCATTTCTGTTTGAATTTTTTGTGAAATATCAAAGGAAAGGTTGGATGCCATATCATCGCTTACTTTTTCGCTTTCAACAATTACACGCAATTCCCGTCCAGCTTGAATAGCATAAGCATTTTTAACGCCGCTAAATCCGAAGGCAATTTCTTCTAAATCTTTCAAACGTTGGATGTAAGAATCAAGAACCTGACGACGAGCTCCTGGTCTAGCTCCCGAAATAGCATCACAAACTTGAATAATAGGAGAAATTAAGTATTTCATTTCAATTTCATCATGATGCGCTCCAATTGCGTTGCAAACTTCTTCTTTTTCGCCAAATTTTTCAGCCCATTGCATACCTAGTAGTGCGTGTGGTAAATCGCTTTCTGCATCGGGAACTTTTCCGATATCATGAAGTAATCCTGCGCGTTTGGCTAATTTTACATTTAGCCCTAATTCAGCAGCCATTATTCCACAAAGTTTAGAAACTTCTCTAGAGTGTTGTAATAAGTTTTGACCATAAGAAGAACGGTATTTCATTCTTCCAACTACTTTAATTAATTCAGGATGCAAACCATGAATTCCCAAATCGATAACAGTACGTTTACCTACTTCAATAATTTCATCATCAATTTGTTTAGTGGTTTTTGCTACAACTTCTTCAATTCTTGCTGGGTGAATACGTCCGTCAGTAACTAACTTGTGTAAAGATAAACGTGCAATTTCTCTTCTAACGGGGTCAAAACAAGAAAGAATAATAGCTTCTGGAGTGTCATCAACAATGATCTCAACACCAGTAGCAGCTTCAAGCGCGCGAATATTTCTACCCTCACGTCCAATTATTCTGCCTTTTACATCATCCGATTCAATGTTGAAAACCGAAACGCAATTTTCAACTGCTTCTTCTGTTCCAACTCGTTGAATAGTGTTAATAATTATTTTTTTAGCCTCTTGAGCAGCTGTTAATTTAGCTTCTTCAATTGTTTCTTGAATGTGAGCCATGGCTTTAGTTTTAGCTTCAGCTTTCAAGTTTTCTACCAATTGTTCTTTAGCATCTTCAGCAGACAGTCCAGAAATCACTTCCAGTTGTTCTACTTGGCTTTTGTGCATTTTTTCTACTTCTATATATTTTTTATCTAACATTTCAATTTTAGAAGTATATTCTGAAGTCTTAGCTTCAAAATCGTCATTTACTTTTTTAGCTTTTGCTAATTCACTTGAAACTAGTGATTCTTTATCTCTAATTCTTTTTTCAACTTCCGCCATTTTTTTATCTTTCGATAAAATTTCTTGTTCATGTTCCGATTTCAATTCAAGAAATTTTTCTTTCGCTTGAAGGAGCTTGTCTTTTTTGATATTCTCAGCTTCTAAATTAGCATCTTTTAAAATAGATCCCGCTTCTTTTTTAGCGTTTTTAATTAGGTTGGAAACATTGCTTTTCTCGAGCATCTTTGCAATAGCAAAACCTCCTGAAGTTCCTGAGATAACGGCGATAATTATTAATAGTGTAGTACTCATATTTGTTAAAATTTATGTATAAAAAAACCTACATTAATTGCTTGTATAAACTCGTAAGGACAAGTTTTGAGTTAACTCGCTGTTCAAGTTTCCCAATTGAATGGGCTTACTATAGAGGCGATGATTCACTCATTTTAATTTGTTAGTGTTGAGTTTACCAAAAATGAACTAATGTAGGCAGTATTTTTAGTTTATTTGTAAGAACGTTTTTACTTTATTTTTATTATTTGTTGAGATAGTCGTCTAATAAATTATTAATTTTTGTTAATCGTTCTATCGATTCTGTTCCATCAATAGAATTTTCAACATTTTTTTGTTCTAATTGAGAAGCAAATTGTAAAGCACACATTGCTAATACATCCTGTTTATCACGAACAGCATAATTTTCTTCAAATTGCTTTATCATTACATCAATTTTTTTGGAAGCACTTCGCATAGCTTCCTCTTGTGACATATTTACCGTTAACGGATATACTCTGTCTGCAATTGATAATTTAATTTTAAGCTTTTCATCCATATTTTTAATCTGCTAGCTGCGCTATACAATAATCAATTTCACGAATTAATGAATTTATTTTAAGCTTAGTATCTCTTTTGTATTCCTCACTGCCTAATAATGAATTGGTCATTTTTAATGTTTCAAAATCTTTTTTTAACCTTTCAATTGTTCCGTTTTGATCTTCAAATGAAGCTGCCGAAATTTTCATTTCTTCTTGTAACACTTGATTTTTTTGTTCCAAATGGTTTATTTTACCAACCAATTTTTGAATCTTATTTTCAAGAGTATCAATTATTTCTGCAATTTCACCCATCTATAAAACTATTCATTACTTAATCTTACAAATTTATAATTCCTATTCAATTAAAGCAATATTTTTAGTGAAAAATTCTATTTATTTTTTAATTTCTATCTAATATTTTGTTTAATAGTGAGTTATCAATCTTATTTAGTATTTTTTTTGTAGTTATTAACTTTTTTATATCTTAGCAAAAAACCTTACAAAATGAATTTTTTTCGTTTTTTTGTGCTATTTGCTTCCATCGTTTCTGCTCAAAGCCACTATCCAAAAGATTATTTTAGATTGCCATTGGATATTCCTATTCAATTATCGGGTAATTTTGGAGAATTACGACCAAATCATTTTCATGCAGGTTTTGATTTTAAAACCAACAAACAAGAAGGTCTCAATGTACATGCTGTGGCAGATGGCTATGTTTCTAGAATAAAAATCTCAACTATTGGTTATGGCAAAGCAATTTATATTACACATCCAAATGGTTTTACTACAGTATATGGACATTTGCAAAAAGCTAATGGAAAAATTCAAGATAAAATTTTAGAATTGCAATATTCTGAGAAAAGTTATGAAATTGAAGCCTATTTCAAACCTGATGAATTGCCAGTAAAAAAAGGAGATGTTATTGCTATATCAGGAAACACTGGAGGTTCAGATGGACCGCATTTGCATTTTGAGGTTAGAGATAATAAAACAGAAGAAATAATTAATCCGTTATTTTTCGGATTGGAATTGAAAGACCATAAAAATCCAGTAGTAAGCAATTTGTTGGTTTACCCTATTGATAGTCAATCTGTTGCTAACGAATCAAAAAGACCTATTTTATTGAGCTTGTCTTTACAAAAAGATGGAACTTATTTATCTGAAAAAGTTTTTGCTAGAGGAAGAATTGGTTTTGGAATAAATACTTACGATGCAGATGATGTATCTTATAATCCAAACGGTGTATACAAAACAGAATTATTTTCAAACGGAAAACCAATTTTTGGATATGAATTTGATCAAATGATTTTTGATGAAGCTCGATATGTCAATGCGTTCATAGATTATACAAGATATAAAAAAACACATTTACGGATTCAAAAACTCTTCATGAAACAACCTTATCGATGGAGTAATATCTATCAGAATGTGGATAATGGAATAACAAATATTACTCCAAATTTTATTTCCTCTCAACGAATTATAGTATCTGATTATCAAGAGAATAAAACAATTATTAATATTCCAATTGAATATTCGTCTAAACCGGCTGTAATTTTGGAGGATATTAAACCAACAAAATATTTTATTAAAGCCAAAGCGGATGCTAATTTTGAAAAAGAAAATGTTTCTGTATTTTTTCCGGCGGGAACTTTTTATGATGATTTCTATCTAAACTTTGATGTTAAAAAAGAAATTCTTTACCTTCATGAAGATGTTGTGCCAGCTCATTCTTTTTTTAATATCTCATTTGAAGACAAAAAATCATCAGATGTTGAAAAGAAAAAAATGTTTATTGCAACTTTAAACGGAACTAAATTGAGTTACAATGCAACAAAACTAGTTGGTAATACGTTTACTTGTAAAACTAAAACATTTGGTCAATTTATTATAGCTAAAGATACTATTGCTCCAAAAATAACTACCCCAAAAAGTATTGAAGGTAAGTGGCTTACCGATAAAATAAGCATTCAACTTATTGTTTCGGATGATTTGTCTGGAGTTAAAACATACAATGGGTATATTAATGATAAATGGGTTTTGTTTGAATATGAACCAAAAACGAAGAAACTAACGCATTCTTTTGATAATAAATTATTGCTTGAAGGGCAAAACAAATTGAAGGTTGAAGTAACCGATAATGTTGGAAATTCTGCTATCTTTGAAACGCATTTTTTCAGAAGTCAAAAAAAATAATATCCTTTGAAAACAAAAAATCATTTTTTTAATTTACTTTTCTTATTCTTTTCAATTGTAACATTTTCTCAAAATGCCAAAGTTACGGGTATAGTTTTAGATGAAAATAAAAACCCTTTAGAAAATGTTAATATTAGCTATCAAAGTAAATCAGCGATTACTAACAACAATGGATTTTATGTTATTGAAGTTCCGGCAAATAAAAAAATAGTTTTGGTATATACGCATATTGCTTTGAAAAGTATCACAGCAACATTTGTATTAAAACCAAAGGAAACAATCGAATTCAACCCCATTATTAATAATAAAGCCGATCAATTGAGTGAAGTCGTTATTACAAATAATAAAAGAAGAGTTTCTGGAATTATAAGTATTGATCCAGAAGTGGTTCGTAATATTCCAAAATTATCGGGTGGAGTTGAAGACATGATTAAAACCTTACAAGGTGTTACGTCAAATACAGATTTAGGGTCTCAATATTCTGTACGTGGTGGTAATTATGATGAGAATTTAGTTTACGTCAATGAAATTGAAATTTACCGTCCGTTTTTAGTGCGTTCGGGTCAACAAGAAGGATTGAGTTTTACTAATACTGATATGATTCAAAATATTGACTTTTCTGCTGGCGGATTTCAGGCAAAGTACGGCGATAAAATGTCTTCGGTTTTGGATATTACTTACAGAAAGCCAACCAAATTTGGAGCGTCAATAGAAACTAGTTTATTAGGAGGAAGCGTTTCTGCCGAAGGAATTTCTAAAAATAAAAAATGGAGTGCTATTACCGGAATTCGTTATCGAGATAATTCACTTTTAGTAAATAGTCAAGAAACGCAATCCAATTATAAACCAACATTTGCAGATATTCAAACAAATGTGAATTTTAATTTTTCTAAAAAATTACAATTCAGTTTTTTAGGAAATATTTCTCAAAATAAATACAGCTATCAACCGTTAACTCGTCAAACCAATTTCGGAACAATAAGTGATCCAATTGCACTTCAAATATTCTATGAAGGAAAAGAAAAAGATCAATATCAAACTTTTTTTGGAGCTTTAAAAACCAATTACATTGCCAACGAAACTAGCTCCTATAAATTAATAGCATCGGCTTATCATACCCAAGAACAAGAACATTTTGATATTGATGCCGCCTATTATTTGGGAGAAGTTGACACCAATATTGGTTCAAATACTTTTGGAGGTGTAAGTTATAGTCGTGCAATTGGTTCGCAACTGAATCATGCTCGAAATGATTTAGATGCATTAATTGCAAATTTTGAAATTAAAGGAAATCATAATTTCAAAAAGAAATTTCAAATAGATTGGGGTTTAAAATATACTCACGAAAGTATTCGAGATCGAATTGTAGAATATGAAGTTATTGATTCAGCAGGTTTTTCAATTAATCCTCCAATAATAAATTTACCTCACAACGAACAACCTTATAACCCCTATGTTGGACCTTTAGTGCCTTTTCAAAATGTTAGAGCTACTAATTTTGCTAACATTAACCGAATTTCTGGTTTTGCACAATGGAGTACTAAAACTAATTTGGGAAGCAGTAAATTGTGGTTGAATGCGGGTTCCCGTTTTCAAAGTTGGCTCGTTTCTGGAGCAGCAATTAGTGATGCAAAAACACAAACCGTTTTTAGTCCCAGGGCACAAGTCTCGCTCAAACCCGATTGGGAAAAGGACATGATTTTTAGATTTTCCACAGGATTTTATTATCAACCCCCATTTTACAGAGAATTGCGCGACCAATTTGGCATAGTTAATCCAAATGTAAAAGCTCAGAAATCAATTCATTTTGTTTTAAGTAATGATTTTAATTTTAAATTGTGGAATCGTCCATTTAAGTTGGTCTCGGAAGCGTATTACAAATCAATGTCTGATGTCAATACGTACTCACTTGAAAATGTTAGAATTCGTTACCGCGCCAATAATGATGCTGTAGCTTATGCTTATGGGTTTGATTGTAGATTGAACGGAGAATTTGTTCCTGGCACCGAATCTTGGTTTAGTTTTGGTTATATGAAAACCGAAGAAAATCAAGACGGAAGAGGGTATATTGCTCGTCCAACCGACCAACGTTTAAAATTTGGAATCTTGTTTCAAGATTATATGCCCAACATTCCAAATGTTAAATTATATTTGAATTTGACCTACAATACGGGTTTACCCGGAGGTTCGCCATCTTATGCGGATGCCTATCAATATCAAAGTCGTTTGCGCGATTACCGTAGAGCCGATGTTGGATTTTCGTATTTATTTACAGAAAAAAATAACGAACGACCAGATGGACATTGGTTGAAGAAATTCAAAGATCTGTCTCTTGGATTTGAAATTTATAATATGTTTAATAATCAAAATGCTATTACAAATACATGGGTTCGTGATGCTTATACTAAAAATCAATACGGAATTCCGAATTACATGACTACACGAGTTTTTAATATTAAATTGACAGCGAGGTTGTAAATAGTTTAATTTTTATTTGTGTTTAGCAAACAATACAAACCAATATAACACGACAAAATATCTTCACCACTTTAAGTTTTAAAAGTAATTTTATAAGTCTATGTTTTTTAATTCGTTATAGTTTTTATATAATTTTTGAAGTAAAATCCCATAAATTAATCGATAAAATAACCAAAATAAGCCAACAACTCCCAATATACAAATCGTACAAAAGACTATCAAAAGTAATAAGCCATTACTTTTTGACGATAGCTGATGCAGTTTTGGGTCAGCTGTAAAAACCATTACAAATACCAAAATCATACTAATTGCAATAATTCCTAGATTATACCAAACATAATATTGAACTGTTTTTCGGGTTTTCATAATGTCGCCCATCAATTGTTTAGTAGAAGTTATAGTAGATATGGCTCTATAATTTCTATAAAACATATAAATAAAAATGGCAACTACGACATAGTTCAATTCGGTTAAATACTTAAAATAATAAATCAAGTTTTCACTCTTAATTTTTTTTAAAGATTCATCTGAATTATAAAAAACACTAATTCCAGTCCAAAGCAGCACCTCCAATATACTAATAATCAAAATCCACTTCACAATGGAAGATGATTTTTTATGAATCATTTTATAAATCGCACCTTCTGATACTAGCTCAAAATAATTTTCACTCTTTTTCCAATCTTTTTTTAATAAATCCAATTCTTTAATCATGATTTACGGATTTAATATTTTTTTTAATTTACTTTTAATTCTATTCATTTTTACTCTTGCATTGACTTCACTTATACCAAGGGTTTCGGAAATTTCCGTATAGTCTTTATCTTCCAAATACATAAAAATTAGTGCCTTATCTATGTCGTTTAACTGATGAACCGCTTTATACATTAACTTTAATTGTTCTTCCTCTTCAGAATTATAATCTTCTTGACTAATAAAATAACTTCTACTTTCAAATTCCACTGTTGAAATGCTTCGAATACTTTTTCGATACAAAGTAATTGCAGTATTCAAAGCAACTCGATAGGCCCATGTAGAAAATTTAGATTCTCCTCTAAATTTCGGAAACGCCTTCCAAAGCTGAATGGTAATTTCTTGAAATAAATCTTTATGTGCATCTTCGCCGTTCGTATACAAGCGACAAATCTTATGGATAATGTTCTGATTATCCTTAAGTTGTTTTACAAAAGATTGTTCCAAACTATCACTCATCTTTAATTAGTAAACCTTTACTGTCATTTGTTACAATTACCTTTTTTTAAAGTTCTTTTTCGGAATAAAAATTTACAAGCAAATTCACAAACTTACTATAACTTTCAATGCCGTCTTTTTGTTGATTTATTTTTAAAAATTGATCATAAAAAGCATGAAATCCTTTATCAATAATGGTGTCGTATTGTTTCCAAAAAAATTCATTTTCTTTATAATTGGCAAGAATTCCTAGATTTACTTTTGTTTTCAGTTCATTGAATTTGGCTTCATTTTTCATTGCAATGTTTTCCAAACAATAATGTAAAGCATTACTATAAGCTGAATATTTAAAATACGAATCATCATTTTTTATTCCAGCTAAAAACCCAATAAAATTGCATTCACTTTCACTGGCATAACCCATTTGATGTGCCATTTCGTGACAAACCACATTTGGAAAACTAACCATTGGCAACTTGTAATTTACTTGCGCTTCATTGGTAAACGGATTCAAATAACCTGCAAAACCCATATAAGTCAAAGGTAAACTCATAAGCGATTTCTTTTTACTCGAAATGTCATATTTAAAAAAAGAGTATTCTTTTTCTAGATTATTGTATCCATTTTGCGATAATTTTAGAATTGTATTTTGAGAATAGGGAATAGTTACTTTTAGTGTTTTATTCTTGGTAATTTGATAGTGAATTGCATTTGTTTTTGCAATTATTTTTTCAGTAAAAGTGATCAATTTAATTTCAGAATAATCTTTTTCAATATTCATTTTTTCATGTAAGGGAAGCCGATAATAATTCATTCCCCAAAGCAAATGGAATAAAAAATACAAGACAGAAATAAAATGGACTGCTTGAAGTAAATTATCTTTCCAATTCAGTTTCCCTATTTTTCGGTTTTTCCCTATTTGAATAAGAATATAACTAATTAAAATACCATATAAAACATCTCCAACAGAAAAAGGGATTTTTCCTAAAAATGTTCGTAAGATTTTAGAAATATAAACATACAGACTATTGCTGTAATAGCGTTCCACAACTTCCGGAAAAAAAGCAATTATTTTCAGAAATAATATCTGGACAATTAGAAAAACGGGAAGAATGTATTTTGTTTTCACAAGAAATTTTAAAAATGTAAATATAATCACAAATCAATTCGCTGCAGCAATTAAACTTTGTAACTTTGTTGCTTTGAAAATTGAAAAATAATACATAATGAGCCAAGAAATTAGAAACCTTGAACCCAAAAATCTTTGGAGTAAATTTGCCGATTTAAACGCAGTGCCTCGCCCCTCTAAAAAAGAGGAGCGCGTTATTGAGTTTATGAAAAACTTCGGAAAAAATCTAGGTTTAGAAACCTTTGAAGACGAAATTCGTAACGTTATTATCAGAAAACCAGCTTCTTTAGGAATGGAAAACCGCAAGCCGATTGTACTTCAAGGGCATTTGGATATGGTTTGTCAAAAAAATAACAACACTAATTTTGATTTCGAAACACAAGGAATTGACATGTATGTTGATGGAGATTGGGTTCGTGCTCGCGGAACTACTCTTGGTGCCGATAACGGACTTGGAGTAGCCATGATGATGGCTATTTTAGAGTCTAAAGAAATTAAACATCCCTCTATTGATGCGCTTTTCACCATCGATGAAGAAACTGGAATGACAGGTGCCTTAAATCTAAAAGGTGGCATTTTAAAAGGAGAAATCCTGTTGAATATGGATACTGAAGAAGACGACGAAATAGGAATTGGTTGTGCGGGCGGAATCGATGTAACAGCAACTAGAAGTTACAACGAAGAAGAAACACCTCAAGGTTCTTTAGGATATACGATTACTGTTAAAGGTTTGAATGGAGGACATTCCGGAATGGATATTCATAAAGGTCTGGGTAACGCCAATAAAATAATGAACCGTTTGTTATCTGACGGATTTGAGAATTTCGGTTTGCAAATTGCTGAAATTTCTGGGGGAAGTTTGCGTAATGCTATTCCAAGAGAAAGTATTGCAAAAGTGATTATTGCGTCAATGTATGATGAAGCATTTATGTTTGATATGCAAGAAGTAATTAGTGACATTGAAGCGGAATATAAAACCATGGAGCCCAACTTAACTATTGAAATCACCAAAGCTGATTTACCAAAAAAAGTAATGGATTTGGGAGTTCAAGAAGGATTTATTAGAGGAATTTATGCTGCTCATAATGGTGTGTATAGAATGAGTGCTGATATACCTGGATTGGTAGAAACGTCAAATAATATTGCTCGTGTCATTGTAAAAGATGGTGAAATTACGATTCAAAATTTAACACGTTCGTCGGTTGAAAGTTCTAAAATGGATTTGGCTAATGCCTTGCGTTCGGCCTATGAATTGTTTGGTTGCGAAGTGGAATGTTCGGGTAGTTATCCGGGATGGACGCCAAATGTAAATTCAGAAATATTGGATTTATTAGTTAAAATATATGAAAAAGAAAACGGTAACAAACCAAATGTGGCTGCTTGTCACGCCGGATTGGAGTGCGGAATTCTAGGAACTAATTATCCAGAAATGGATATGATTTCTTTTGGACCTACCATTCACGGTGCCCATAGCCCAGATGAGAGAGCTAGTATTTCTTCGTCTCAAAAATTTTATAAATTTGTTTTGGAAATTTTAGAGAATATTCCGGTTAAGAATTAAGGTAAAAGAATAGAAAAACTCGGATTAATATCTGAGTTTTTTTGTTAAGGAATTTTGATATATTTAGCTTTACAAGGCTTAATACATGGATAATTTAATATTAATGATGTTCCGATTAATTCGTAAATAATAATTGTGGTAGGACAACTAGACGAATTTATGGTACTAGAAGCCTCGGTATAAGTTCCTTTAGAGTTTTTGTATTTTGATGCAGTCTACAAGTCGCAAATGGTACCATTTGAAGTTATAGAGTTACATTAACATCAAAAGTTAGGGTTTTATTGCTAGTGACTGGATTAAATCTGCCACTTACATCGCCTGTGTTCGATAGCACATTCTATGATAAAAAACAAATCTAACAAAATTACTTCTAAATCATTATCTAATCCTGCAAAATTTCTTGATGATTATACTGCTAAATTAACAAACTCCATTCTCACACTTCCTTCCTCATCAATTCGAGTCAAATTAATTTCGTGCAACGTATTGACCAATTCTGGATTCCAAGGCGTTTTTACTTTGACATAATTTTCTGTAAATCCGTGAATGTACCCTTCTTTATTTTCGCTTTCAAACAATACTTTGTGAGTACTTCCAATTTGACTTTCATAAAATGCACGACGTTTTTTAACCGATAATCCACGCAGCATTTTGCTTCTTTTTGAACGCACATTCGTTGGAACCACTTCGGACATCAAGACCGCTTCGGTATTATCTCGTTCCGAATAAGTAAAAACGTGTAAATAGGAAATATCCAATTCGTTTAGGTAATTATACGTTTCCAAAAAATGCTCATCGGATTCCCCAGGAAAACCAACAATCACATCCACGCCAATACAAGCGTGGGGCATTACTCTTCGAATAGTTGCCACCCTATCTGTATATATTTCACGTTGGTAACGTCGTTTCATTTTTCCTAAAATTTCATTACTGCCCGATTGCAAGGGAATGTGAAAATGTGGCACAAAAGTGCGACTTTGGGCAACAAACTCAATGGTTTCATTCTTCAACAAATTGGGTTCTATTGACGATATTCGCAAACGTTCGATACCCTCCACTTCATCCAAGGCTTTTACTAAATCTAAAAAAGTGTGTTCGTGTTTTTTATTTCCTAATTCGCCTTTTCCATAATCACCAATATTAACTCCTGTAAGAACAATTTCTTTAATTCCTTGTTTGGATATTTCGTACGCATTTTTCAAAACATTATCTAAAGCATCACTCCTAGAAATACCGCGTGCTAGTGGAATGGTACAATACGTACATTTGTAATCGCAACCATCCTGAACTTTAAGAAAAGCACGAGTTCTATCGCCTATAGAATAACTTCCTACATAAAAATCGGCCTCTTCAATTTCGCACGAATGCACTTCGCCTCTATCGTTTTTAGACAAATCAGTAATATAATCAGTAATTTTGAATTTTTCAGTAGCACCTAAAACCAAGTCAACACCATCAACAGCAGCTAATTCTTCAGGTTTCAATTGCGCATAACAACCTACCGCTGCGACAAATGCTTTATCGTTGAGCTTTAATGCTCTCTTTACAATTTGCTTGAATTGTTTATCGGCGTTTTCAGTTACCGAACACGTATTAATAACATACATATCGGCCACTTCTTCAAAGTCAACCCGATCAAATCCTTCATCTTTAAAATTTCTAGCAATGGTGGATGTTTCAGAAAAGTTTAATTTACATCCAAGCGTATAGAACGCTACTTTCTTTTTGTTTTCCATAAGTAAACTCAATTGATGAAATCGTTGTCAAAAATTGAGAGTGCAAAGATAAGTTAATTTGAAAAATAAACAATTTTGCTTTGCACAATTCGACTTTGGCTCGGGTGAAAATTTGAAAATGTAATTAATCTTCAAATTAACACATCTTCAAATATTCAAATTACACCTATTCTTTTCTATATTTTTTAGTTTCTTCAAAAACGTGTTCTAAGATTTTAGTATCTTCCTCTGTAAAATCAATATTACGACGCGCCATAACAATTTTAGCCGTTTGAAATGCTTTATTAGTTACGTACGTTGTAAATCCAGAAGCGCCACCCCAAGAAAAACTTGGCACAAAATTACGAGGAAAACCTGCCCCGAAAATATTGGTTGAAACCCCAACAACGGTACCTGTATTAAACATAGTATTGATACCACACTTGCTGTGATCGCCCATCATCAATCCGCAGAATTGCAAACCGGTTTTGGCAAAATTTTCGGTTTCGTAGCTCCATAATTTCACTTCTTCATAATTGTTTTTCAAATTAGAATTGTTACTATCCGCGCCAATATTACACCATTCGCCAAGCACAGAATTGCCTAAAAATCCATCATGTCCTTTATTAGAATAACCAAATAAAACCGAATTATTTACTTCTCCACCAATGACAGAGTGAGGACCCACGGTTGTAGCACCATAAACTTTGGAACCCATTTTTACGCGACCTGATTCGCACAACGCAAAAGGACCTCTTATCATTGATCCTTCCATAATTTCAGCATTTTTACCAATATAAATAGGCCCTGAGGAAGCGTTTAAGGTAACAAATTCTAGCTTTGCCCCTACTTCAATAAAAATATTTTCAGGAGCTATAACATTAACCGATTTTGGAATTGGCTCTGAGGTTCTTCCTTTAGTGATTAATTCAAAATCCAGTCGTAATGCGGCATCATTTTTAGCAAAAATATCCCAAGTATGTTCAACAGTAAGGCACTCTTCTAAATACTCAATAATTTCATAAGTATCGAAATTCACTTCCTCTTGGGTATCGTGGGTATAAAAAGCAATAACGTCATCCCCTTTGAAAATGGCTTGGTTTTTTTTAAGCATTTTCACCTTTTCCGACAAAACATCGTTGGGTAAAAACGAGGCGTTAATCATAACGTTTTCTTCTAATTCGACCATTGGATATTTTTCAGATAAATATTCTTCAGTCAATGTAGTGGTAGTAAACCCTAAATGTTTTTCCCATTTTTCACGAATGGTTAAAATTCCGATACGAATTTCAGCGACAGGTCGTGTAAAAGTAAATGGTAAAAGGGCGTTACGGACAGTTCCGTCAAAAAGTATGTAGTTCATTTTTATGTATTGAAGAGACAAGTCACGATTTGTCTGTACATTTAGAGTTCAAAGTTACAAAAGTTTAGTTCATAAAAAAACCTTCCAATAAATTGGAAGGTTTTGATAAAATTTGAACACTTAAAATATTATTTACCGTGTTTAGCGTATTTAGTTTTAAATTTATCGATACGTCCTGCAGTATCAATAAGTTTAGATTTACCTGTGTAAAATGGGTGTGATGTTCTAGAAATCTCCATTTTAAAAACTGGATATTCAACTCCTTCGTGCGTAATAGTTTCTTTGGTTTCAACTGTGGATTTAGTGATAAAAACATCTTCGTTTGACATGTCTTTAAAAGCAACTAATCTGTAATTTTCTGGGTGAATTCCTTGTTTCATTGTGTAAATCTTTTATTTGTTATGAAGTAGTTTGTTGTGAAGCTTTCATTAAAAAGGTATCAACGGACTACAACTTTTACTTATTGTTTTTAATTTGAGTGTGCAAAAATACAACTATTTTTTAATTATCAAACGATTATGCCGCTTTTTTTAATTGAATTATATATTCTGCCATAATAATGGAATTACTATATTTGTAGATTAATTAAGTACTATTATATTATCATGAATTCGATTATAAAAAAAACCGGAATACAAATAGGATTGTTTCTTTCTATAATACAAATAGCAATTATTTTATACTTATATTTTTTTGGATCATTTACAGACTTGAAAATTGGAATGTTATCCATAATTATGACCATCTTGTTAGGAGTTGTAGCAATAATAATTAACAAAAAAAGACTGAAAAACAAAATAAGTCTTAGAGAATCTTTCACTGGATACTTTATTACAATATTAATTTCAATTATCGCATCTAATATTTTTTATGTGAGTTTATTTCATACAATTGCTAACGAATCCAAAAAAGAGCAAATAAAAAAGGAATTTTATGTTTTTAGTAAAAAAAACATGAAAGAGTTTACATTTTCAAAAGAAGATTATGAAAAAAATATTGAATTACAGAAAGATTTTGATCCATTTAGTATAAATACTTCCTTTCAAAAATCTATTAAATTTCTATTGTTGTATAGTGTTTTTGGGATTTTAGCCTCTGTGATTTTTAGAAACAAATCATCATTTCAAGAAATAGAAAATTAATGAATTTATCACTAATTATCCCATTATTAAACGAACAAGAATCGTTGCCTGAGTTGCATTCGTGGATTCAGAAAGTCATGATTGCTCAAAATTATTCGTATGAAGTTATTTTTATTGATGACGGAAGTACCGACAATTCATGGCAAACCATTGAAGACCTTTCTAAAAGTGATTACAATGTAAAAGGAATAAAGTTTTTACGAAATTTTGGGAAGTCGCAAGCACTTCATGCCGGATTTGCAAAAGCTCAAGGTGATGTAGTTATTACGATGGATGCGGATTTACAAGACAGCCCAGATGAAATTCCGGAATTATTCAATATGGTCACTTCGGGCGGTTTTGATTTGGTTTCGGGTTGGAAAAAGAAACGCTACGATCATATGGTTACTAAAAATATTCCGTCTAAATTATTCAATTGGGCTGCGAGAAAAACCTCTGGAGTATCCCTAAATGATTTCAATTGCGGATTAAAAGCATACAAAAACATTGTCATAAAAAACATTGAAGTCTCGGGCGAGATGCACCGATATATACCGGTTTTGGCGAAAAATGCAGGATTTTCAAAAATTGGAGAGAAAGTGGTTATTCACCAAGCTCGAAAATATGGCGTATCTAAATTTGGAATCAATCGTTTCATCAACGGATTTCTTGATTTGATAACCATTTGGTTTTTATCACGATACGGCAAACGTCCAATGCACCTTTTTGGATTGTTAGGCGTTATTATGTTTCTTATCGGATTTATTTCTACCTTTTTTATCATCGGTATTAAATTATTCAAATTATTTGCGTTGCACGAACAAACTATTTTAGTAGCTCAAAACCCTTTGTTTTATATAGCGTTAACCGCAATGATTATTGGTTCTCAATTGTTTTTGGCTGGTTTTTTGGGAGAAATTATTCTTCGAACCAAAAATAATGAAGAACGTTATAAAATTGCATCCGAAGTAAATTTATAAAATCCATTCAGCGAAATTTCGCTTATCAAAAATTAGTACAATGCACATCGAACCAACTATTTTAAACAAAGTAAACGAATGGCTTACACCTTCGTTTGACAATGATACTCAGGAAGCTATTAGAAAATTAAAGACTTCATCTATTAAAGAATTGGAGGAAAGTTTTTATAAAAACTTAGAATTTGGCACTGGTGGAATGCGCGGTATTATGGGTGTTGGAACCAATAGAATAAACAAATATACCTTAGGAAAAAACACACAAGGTTTATCCGATTACATAAAAAAATCATTCCCAAACGAACCATTAAAAGTAGTTATCGCCTACGATTGCCGTCACAATAGCAATACTTTGGCTAAAGTTGTTGCCGATGTTTTTTCGGCCAACGGAATTCATGTGTATTTATTTTCAGAAATGCGTCCAACTCCAGAATTATCATTTGCCTTAAAATATTTAAATTGTCACGCTGGAATTGTATTAACTGCATCGCACAACCCTCCTGAATACAACGGATATAAAGTATATTGGCAAGATGGCGGACAATTAGTTCCACCCCAAGACGTAGAGATTATCCAATTAATTGAAGCGTTGAATTACAGCGAAATCAAATTTGAAGCCAACGAAAATTTAATCGAATACATTGACACTGTTATTGATGATGCTTTTGCAAAATCAACAATAGAAAATTGCAGTTTCAATACGCCAACAGCTGCTAAGGAGAATTTAAAAGTGGTTTACACATCACTTCATGGAACTTCTATTAAAGCGATTCCTGGAGTTTTGTCAAAAGCGGGCTATACTCAGGTGAATATCGTTCCTGAACAAGCAATTCCAGATGGTGATTTCCCAACAGTGAAATCTCCAAATCCGGAAGAACCGGAAGCATTAACAATGGCATTGGCACTCGCCGATAAAATTGAAGCCGATATTGTAATTGGCACGGATCCCGATTCAGACCGCTTGGGCGTTGCCGTTCGTGATACCGAAGGCAAAATGATTTTATTGAATGGAAATCAAACTATGATTATTATGACCGCTTTTTTACTAGAACAATGGAAACGTGCTGACAAAATAACGGGTAAAGAATTTATTGGTTCTACCATAGTTTCAACACCTATGATTTTAGAATTGGCTACAGCTTATAATGTGGAATGTAAAGTGGGCTTAACGGGATTCAAATGGATTGCCAAATTCATCAAAGATTTTCCGGAATTGAAATTTATTGGTGGTGGCGAAGAAAGTTTTGGTTATATGGTAGGCGATGCCGTTCGTGATAAAGATGCTGTTGGAGCTTCATTATTGGTATGCGAAATTGCAGCTCAAGCAAAAGCATCTGGAAGTTCGTTATATAAAGAATTACTGAATTTATATGTTGATTATGGCTTTTATAAAGAATGTTTAATTTCTTTAACAAAAAAAGGAATTTCAGGTTTGCAAGAAATCAACCAAATGATGATCGACTTACGCGAAAATCCGGTAGCCGAAATTAATGGCCAACGCGTAGTTTGTATCGAAGATTATGAGAATTCGACTTCCAAAAACAGGTTTACTGGAGAAGTAGAACCTATTTCAATTCCAAAATCGAACGTGTTGATTTATTATTTGGAAGATGGATCTAAAATTTGCGCCAGACCAAGTGGAACCGAACCAAAAATAAAATTCTACTTTAGCGTAAATGCAAGTTTAAACAATATTGAAAATGCAGAAAAAGTAGAACAACAATTAGACGAAAAAATAAAAAATATAATCTCTGCAATGCAATTGAACTAATGGATGAAAATTTAAGAAAAATATTCCCTTTTATAAAGCCTTATCAATTCCATGTCATTTGGAACGTGATTTATAACATACTTTATGCGCTTTTTAGTACGTTATCCTTCATTTCGTTAATTCCAATGATGCAGGTGTTATTTGGCGATGTTGAAGAAATTACTAAAAAGCCTGTGTATACTTCTATTTGGAACATCACTAAATTCGGAAAAGATTACCTTTATTTTCACATAACCGAATTGCAAAAAAATGATGGACCTCAATATGCCTTATTGCTTGTGATTACTTTAGTTATTACAACTTTTTTGTTTAAAAATCTATTTAACTATTTAGCATCCAATCATTTAATGCATTTAAAGAATGGAGTATTGAAAGATTTAAGAAATAAAATGTACGACAAAATCATCGATTTACCCATTTCCTTTTATTCCGAAAAAAGAAAAGGAGATATTATGGCGCGTATGCTTGGAGATATTGGTGAAGTCCAAAATTCATTTTTTGCAATATTAGAATTAATAGTTAAAGAACCTATGACTATTATTTTCACGATAGCCGCAATGTTTGCTATCAGTGTTAAACTAACCATTTTTGTATTTATTTTTATTCCAATATCGGGATATACCATTTCGCTAATTGGAAAATCTTTGAAATCAAAATCTCAAAATCTTCAATCTGAAGGAGGGTATTTAATATCTATTGTTGAGGAAAGTCTTTCCGGTTTAAAAGTGGTAAAAAGCTACAATGCCGAAAGTATTTTTAAGAAAAAATTCAATGATTCGGTTAACCGATTATTAAAATTATCCAACAGCATAGGACGAAAAAATAACTTGGCTTCTCCGTTTAGCGAATTTATGGGAATCATTGTAATAGCAGTTTTATTATGGTTTGGTGGAAATATGGTCCTAGTTGACAAATTACCAAGCGGTAAAGCCGTTCTTGAAGGAGCACAATTTTTGGCTTATATGGGATTAGCGTATAATATCCTAACTCCTGCAAAATCAATTTCTAAAGCAACCTATTCTGTAAAAAGTGGCATGGCTGCGGCACAACGTGTTTTTGAAGTCTTAGAGGTTGAAAATGCAATTACTGATAAACCAAATGCTATAGTTAAAAAATCTTTTGATAGCGAAATAATCATTGAAAATATTAACTTTAAATACGAAGAAGAAAATGTATTAAAAAACTTTTCTTTACATGTTCCTAAAGGCAAAACCGTTGCGTTAGTGGGACAATCGGGAAGCGGAAAAAGCACGATTGCCAATTTACTGACTCGTTTTTATGATGTTCAAGATGGAACAATAAAAATTGATGGAACCGATATAAAAGACATGACCATGAATTCTTTGCGCCACTTGTTGGGATTGGTAACACAAGATTCGATTCTCTTTAACGATACCATAAAAAATAACATTCTAATCGGGAAAGAAAATGCAACTGATGAAGAAATTATTGAAGCTCTAAAAGTGGCTAATGCCTATGAGTTTGTAGAAGAGTTACCCAACGGAATTAACACAAATATTGGTGATGCAGGAAACAAACTCTCTGGTGGTCAAAAACAACGTTTAAATATAGCAAGAGCGGTGTTAAAAAATCCTCCGATAATGATTTTGGATGAAGCTACATCAGCACTGGATACTGAAAGCGAAAAACTGGTTCAAGTTGCTCTTGAAAACATGATGCAAAACCGAACTTCTATTGTAATTGCACACCGACTTTCAACCATCCAAAAAGCTGATAAAATTGTAGTGATGAAAAAAGGAGAAATTGTAGAAGAAGGTACTCACGCCGAATTATTAGCATTGAACGGAACATATTCGAATTTGGTGACTTTACAAAGTTTTGAGTCTTAAATTCAGAGTATACTTAGATAACGATTATAAAACATAAATGACTTATTTTCTAGGATGAAAAGAATTCATTATTTGGGTTAAGTGTTTTCTATCTAAATGCACATATATTTCGGTAGTAGTAATGGACTCATGCCCGAGCATCAATTGAATTGCTCTTAAATCAGCACCATTTTCAAGTAAATGAGTGGCAAAGGAATGACGAAAAGTGTGCGGACTAATCGATTTATTCAAATGGATTGCAACTGCCAAATCTTTAATAATAGTAAAAATCATAGCACGTGTGAGCTGCTTTCCTCTTCGGTTCAAGAATAAAGTATCTTCGTGCCCTTTTTGTATTTTAAGATGATTGCGTTTAAGCTTATAAAAATCTATGTATTTCATGGTCACTTCACTAATAGGAACAAATCGTTGTTTATTTCCTTTACCGGTGATTTTAATAAAACCCTCCTCAAAAAATAAATCCGATATTTTTAAACTTGTAAGTTCCGAAACACGCAATCCACAGCCGTATAAAGTTTCCAAAAGAGCACGGTTTCGTTCGCCTTCCTCTTTTGATAAATCAACGGCAGCAATTAAATTGTCAATATCTTGAATGGATAAAGTGTCTGGTAATTTTCTACCCAATCGAGGCGCTTCGATCAATTCCATGGGATTATCATTTCGATAATCTTCAAAAATTAAATACGAAAAAAAACTTTTGAGTCCCGAAATTATTCTGGCTTGTGAACGCGCATTGACTTCTTTTGAAACCGCATAAATAAATTGCTGCACTTGCTCTTCTGAAATTTTTATTGGCGAAACATCAATAGAATTAACTTCAAGAAATGAACACAGTCGTTCCATATCAAACGAATAATTATCAATGGTGTTCTTTGATAAACCGCGTTCTATTCGTAAATAAGATTGATAGCTTTTTATGTAAGTTGTCCAATTCATAAAAACAAAAGTAACGAGAAAACAGGCAATAAAAAAACCACTCAATTTCTCGAGTGGTTGTTAAAAATTTTAATCTATTAAATTAGAATGCATATCCTAAACCAAACCCAAAGTTAGGCAATACACCACTTGCTTTTAAACTTGAAAATACTGCATCTGAACTTTTATAAGTAAAATTATTATAAGCAAGACCTAAATTAAGATCTAAAGAAAAACCACTACTCCAAACCCACTGATATCCTCCTTTAGCACCAACTTTCAATGAACTGAAAGTAGTTTCGTTTGAAGAAGAAACTAAATTAAAGTTACTATCAAATGAAAATCCATCCAAAGTAACTTTTCCTGAAGTATATCCAATTTGACCACCTGCATATAAGCCTTTAAGAGCTTCATTAAAATAATATCTGTATTGAACTTCAGCACCCATATTAGTGTATTTTGCATCACCAATTTTGAATCCACCATAACCTAAACCTAAAACAGCTGAACTATTCTCACCAATTTTGTGCTCAAAGCTTAACAAATCTGATCCTCCAAGAACTGATAATGGGTTAGCCTTAATAATGTTTTCTTGTGCATTTGCAAAACCAAATGCGAATACAGCCGCAGCTGTTAAAATAATTTTTTTCATTGTATTAATTTATATTAAGTTAATTTTCAAAAATAATCATATATATATAACTCATCGAAACTAAATGTTAAAATTATTAACAATGTTATTAACAGTGATAGATATTAAAATAGTAAAAAATCAAAAACTAATTATTATACTAAGAAGAAATTGCTTAAATTCAAACTAAAAATTAAGAACTTCAAAATAACCATCAGTGATTGTTGATAGTTGACCTCCTTGCTTTTTTAAAGTTCCAGAAAATGTTCCAATAACTTTTCCTGGATTTGAAGAATTAGAACTGTAGGAATTAGAAGATATTGAAGAAACATTTACGTTCATTGTACCGCCAGCATTAGTGTCATAAACATCTATGTTCATATTAGTATAATAAAAATAAAGACTAAACTCACTTGGTGTAGAGCTATTAAATGTAAAATTACCTGTTGAAGCACTTGGGAATAATATTATTAAATTCAAATTGCCTTTAACTAAATTTAATTTTTTACTTCCTACTTTATAATGATTCTGTCCTGACTCATCATAAAGACCTCCTGACCACTTATATAAAACCCCATTAAGTTTAAATTGCCAATTGTAACTCTGAGTTAATGGACTATTTGAAACATCTAATCCATTTGAAGAACTTGAACAAGAAATTAATAATATTGTTATTAAAATAATTATAATATATTTTTTCATAATATTTTATATGTAAACTTATATTACAAATTTAAATGAGAATGCAGCATAAATTACAACAAATGAATATATTTATTAACAAAAATAAACCTATAAATAATATTGTATCACATTGAAATCATTATAATTAAATGATAAGAATATTGATAAGTGTTAAAATTATTTATCAATAATTAAAAAAATATTATTAAAAATGAAAAACCATCAATTTATTAATCATTATATGATAATAAATATAATAATTACGAATTGAATTATTTCATTGTTAAATTGCAAAATTTAACACAAAAAGAATTGGGAATAAAATAAGCAGTAGTTAACTACATAAGACTGAATAAATAGGTACAAGAAAACAGACAATAAAAAAAACCACTCAATTTCTCGAGTGGTTAGTAATTAAAATCTAAGTAAGATTAGAATTTGTATGATACTCCAAAAGTTGGTTTAGAGAAGAAGTTGTTAAACTCATTCAAATTAACATCAAATGAAGTTGAATTATTAGCTGCTTTTGAAGTTGCTTTGTAATCAATAATATTTGCTAAACCAAAATCAATAGCAATTCTAGAAGTAAGGAAATAGTTTATTCCAATTCCAGCGCCAGCTCCTAGAGAAATAGTATTGCTGTCTCCTACACCTATATTATTGTCATCTGAAACAAATTTCAAACCAAAGTTAGTGTAGGTCTTAAATCTCTCTCCTAAGTTCAAGAAATAGTATCTACTACCTACCAAAACAGAATAAGTAGTTCCATTTTTTCCATCAGCATATTTAGTAGTACCTAAAGAAATACCCAATTCTAATGTTACATTATCGGTCATGAAATAATTTACATCTGGCCCAATTGTTAAAGAAGATGTTTTAGTGTCACCACCGTTAATATCATCAGTTAAAGAACTAGACTTAAAGTTACCACCTAAAACAAAATCACCTTTAGCATAACCAAAGCCTGTTTCTTTTTTTTCTTGTGCATTAGCAAAAGATAAAGCAAATACTGCCACTGCAGTTAAAATAATTTTTTTCATTATTTTTTTGTTTAAAATTAATATGCAAATATATAAAAATATTGTTACAATTTATTTCTTATAAAAATAACCACTCAATTTCTCGAGTGGTTATTAAAAATTTACACTAAAATATTAGAAATGTAATGTCATGTTGATTGAAGATACACCAACGCTTCCTAAATTGAACCCTGAAGTTTTAGAATCAGTTCCAGTTGAAAGAGGAAGTGTATTTGAAGTTTTGTCAGAAGTAGAGTTAATTGACAAACCATAAGTGTATTGAGCACCAATAGCTATTTTTGGAAATAAGAAGTATTCAGCTCCAATAAAACCTTGAGCACCTAAACCAAAACCATTTACAGTATGAGTACTGTCGTAAGCAGGAACTACACCAGATGCAGCAGTTGGAGTAACTGTTTTGTCGTTGCTAAATGATAAAAACACATCTGCACCATAAAAACCTTGAAGACGAGTTTTACCTCTTCTCCACTCTTTTCCTAAACCTGCTTTTAAAGCAAAACCTGTAGTTTTAACTTCTGCTGCAGTTTTATTGCTAGATACAGCAAAGTTAGCCATTACTCTGATAGCTTGAGTTGCAGATGTAAATTTTTTACCTACAAATGTACCTGAGTTTTCTTTTTGGAAATCTACAGAAGGCGCAGTGTTAGCAGTGTGATTAAATGCATTACCTGCATAATTAAACAAACCATCAGCATTAAATCCGATAGCCCAATCACCAGCCTCTGGTAAATAATTTTCCCCTTTTTTAGATTTCAAATCTTGTGCGTTAGCGAATCCGAATGCGAATACTGCCGCTGCTGTTAAAATAATTTTTTTCATTTTTTGTTTTTGTTTAAAATTAATAAGACAAATTTATATTTATTATGTTTTTGATTGCATGAAGGCAACACCGGAGTTATTAACATAGTTATTAACAACCTAATCGTCCTAAAACATTGAAAAACAATTGTTTTGATATTTTTTTGTTAATAATAGAAAAAAAATAAAAATAAAAAGATTGTAAAATTGACGCTGAAAACACGAAAAAAAATTAAATCAGGTCATAAAATTACGTTAATAACACAAAAAAAATCGATGAAATACATCTAAAAGGAAGAAACATCCTTTTAAAAACCGAATAGTTATCTTTTATCATGATAAAGTTTTAATAAACTGTTTCCTTATTATAGGTAGTTTTCTTATTTTTACCAAAATCAATTACTATGAAAATCATCATCATCAATGGCCCCAACCTCAACCTTCTAGGCAAACGCGAACCCGAAGTATATGGAAGTAGTACTTTTGAAGATTATTTCAAAGAACTAAAAACAAAATATCCTGCACTAACCATAGCGGTATTTCAAAGCAATATTGAGGGGGAATTAATTTCTAAAATTCAAGAAGTGGGTTTTTCTTATGATGGAATTATTCTTAATGCTGCTGCCTACACGCATACTTCTATAGGAATTGGCGATGCTATCAAGGCGATAACATCCCCTGTTGTTGAAGTTCATATTTCGAATACGTTTTCAAGAGAAGATTATAGACACCACTCATTTATTTCTCCCAATGCAAAAGGAGTAGTTATTGGATTTGGATTGAAGAGTTATGAATTGGCATTGCAATCGTTTTTGTGATACCTATTTTACACAGAGGTTCACGGAGGTTTCACAGAGATTCTCATTTAAAAAAAATTATTCACAAAGGTTTCACACTTATTAAAGCTTTTTGAAAAATGGAAATAAACGAATTAACTGAAATAGTTTTAGGTTGCGCTATAGAAGTGCATAGGAACTTAGGTCCTGGTTTATTAGAGTCGGCATATCAAGAATGTTTGATTTATGAATTAAAAACATACGGATTGTATGTAGAAAGAGAAATAAAACTACCAATTATATATAAGGAGATACAAATTGATCATGGATATAGAATAGACCTTTTAATAGAAAACAGATTAGTTATTGAACTTAAAACTGTTGAGAAATTTACAGATGTTCATACCGCACAAATTTTAACTTATATGAAATTGGGTGGATATGCAACTGGATTATTGATAAATTTCAATACCAAACTTCTTAAAGATGGAATTAAACGTTTCAGAATTTAATCTTTATTCTCTGTGAAAACCTCTGTGTAACTCTGTGTAACAACTCCATAAAACCCATTCAAATGAAAAAAATTACTTTACTCCTATTATTTATGATAACAACAGACGTTTCAGAATTTAATCTTTATTCTCTGTGAAACCTCTGTGTATCTCTGTGTATCTCTGTGAAACCTCTGTGTAACTCTGTGTAACAACTCCATAAAACCCATTCAAATGAAAAAATTACTTTACTCCTATTTATCTATGATAACAACAGACGTTTCAGAATTTAATCTTTATTCTCTGTGAAACCTCTGTGTATCTCTGTGAAACCTCTGTGTAACTCTGTCTAACAACTCCATAAAACCCATTCAAATGAAAAAAATTACTTTACTCCTATTATTTATGATAACAACAGACGTTTCAGAATTTATTCTTTATTCTCTGTGAAACCTCTGTGTATCTCTGTGTATCTCTGTGAAACCTCTGTGTAACTCTGTCTAACAACTCCATAAAACCCATTAAAATGAAAAAAATTACTTTACTCCTATTATTACTGTTTTCAATTACAACTTTTTCTCAAATAAAAGGTACCGTTACAGACAACAAAGGCAAACCTATTGCTTTTGCTAATATATATGTAAAAGATACCTATATAAGTACCACTTCCAACGAGCAAGGAAAATATGAACTAAACCTAAAAACTGAGGGTACTTATGTAATTCTTTTTCAGTATTTAGGATACAAAACAGAAAAAAAAGTAGTGGAAGTTTCCAAAATAGCTCAAAATGTTGACATAACTCTTGTGGAAGAAGAAATTCATTTAGCAGAAGTTGTTATCGACAAAAAAGTGAATCCGGCCATTGAAATCATAAAAAATGCTATTGCAAACCGGAAAGAGAACGCAATCAAAACGGCAAAGTTTAATGCCGATTTTTATTCCCGTGGAATTTTTAGAGTTAAGAATCTTCCGAAAACAATAATGGGAAAAAAAATTGATTTCTTTGATGATGTAATTGATTCTACTAGAAGTGGCATTCTCTATTTATCGGAAACCGTCTCTAAACTATCCTTTCAAAAACCCGATAAAATGAAAGAAGTTATTGTAGCATCAAAAGTAAGTGGCAATGACAACGGATTTAGTTTCAACAATGCGGCTGATGTCAATTATGACTTCTATGAAAATTATCTTGAATTTGGTGTAAAAGTAATTTCACCAATTGGGGATGGCGCATTTAATTATTACAAATATAAATTTGACGGTTCCTTTGCAGATGAAAACAACAAAATAATCAACAAAATAAAAGTAACTCCCAAACGAAATACCGAACCAGCAATGGACGGTTATATCTATATTGTAGATGATTCTTGGGAAATCTATGCCGTTGACTTATCTATAAAAGGCAGTCAGATGCAAAACCCTGCATTGAACAACTTAACTTTAAAACAAAGCTTTAGTTATAATAATAGGACAAAAATTTGGACAAAAAACACGCAAACTATCGATTTTGAAGCTGGAATTTTTGGCATAAACATCAATGGTAAATTTACGTATGTCTATTCTAATTTTGTGTTTCCTGAGAAATTTGAGAAAAAAACATTTACCAATGAAGTGTTGAAATTTGAAGAAAACGCCAATAAAAAAGAAGATTCTTTTTGGAAAACCATTCGTCCTGTTCCATTAACAATGGAGGAAAGCGGTGATTATTTAAAAAAAGAAGCGCTTCAAACAAAGAAAAAATCAGAAAAATTTTTAGATTCCATTGACAGAAAACACAATAAATTTGAAATTTCCGATATTCTAATGGGATATTCCTATAAGAACTCCTTCAAAAAATGGTCTATTAATTATGAAGGCCCGTTGGTTTTAACCTCATTCAACACTGTTCAAGGTTGGAAAACTCAAACGGGTTTATCCTACATCAAACGAGACATTGAAAAAAGAACATTTACTCAAATTAGTTCTCAATTTGACTTTGGATTTTCAGAAAAAAAACTACGTGCTACCGGAAATTTAGTGCACAAATTCAACAACACCAACAATGCTTTAGTTGCTATAAACGTCGGGAGTAGTATAGCTCAATTTAACGGAAGTAATCCAATTTCTGCATTGGTGAACACATTTAGCAGTTTGTTGTTCAAAAATAATTTCATAAAATTATATGAAAAGAACTTTATTGCTGCCAATTTTGGTCGTGAGGTTGTAAATGGATTGAATCTGAATTTGAATTTAGAATATTCCGAAAGAAAACCATTATGGAACACCACCGATCAAAGCATTACTAAAACGGATTCTATTTATTCATCCAACAACCCGAGGTTGCCAAATGATTATGTTACTCCAGCTTTTGAAAAACACAATTTAGTAAAAGCAAACTTCTTAGCTAAAATCAAATTTGGACAACATTATTGGACGAGACCGGATGGAAAGTTCAATATTGGAAACGACACTTATCCAACACTTTATTTTGGATATGAAAAAACATTTTCCGCAACCAATAAAAAATATGAATATAATTTACTTTCGACAAGAATTACTCAAGATTTCACTATTGGAAACAAAGGCGAAATGAAAATCAATTTGAAAAGTGGAAAATTCTTTAAGGCAGAAAATATTTCCTTTGTAGATTACAAACATTTTAACGGAAACCAAACGCACATAACGGGCGGCGATGGTTACACCAATTTATTCAACAATTTACCTTATTATACCGCCAGTACTAATGATAGTTATTTTGAATTTCATTTAGAGCACAACGATAAAGGATATATAATGAATAAAATTCCGCTATTAAACAAACTAAAATCGCAATTGGTTTTAGGATTTCATAACTTGGCAGTTCCAAATAGAAGTCCCTATCAAGAATTTACGGTTGGATTAGATAATTTAGGTATTGGAAAGTTTAGACTGTTTAGAATAGATTATATTCGTTCGTATCAAAATGGTTATAAAGGAGATGCAATTGTTTTTGGCTTAAAGCTTTTGAATGCAATGGATTAATATTGACTTTATCAATAAACTAAAATTTCAAATAGTGTCACTTAACTTTGTAACTTTATCGATATTTAATCTACTAATCGTATAGTAAAGCTTAAAATTATGTCAAGTCCACTTATAAATATTACAAATATCAAACGAGATTTTGTTCTAGGCAGCGAAATTATAAACGTTTTAAAAGGTATTGATTTACAAATCAACAAAGGAGAGTATGTCGCATTAATGGGACCATCGGGTTCTGGAAAATCGACTTTGATGAATCTTTTAGGATGTTTAGATACGCCAACATCCGGAAGTTACATCCTTAACGGAAAAGACGTTTCGCAAATGCACGACGATGATTTGGCTGAAATTAGAAATAAAGAAATTGGATTCGTTTTTCAAACCTTCAACTTACTTCCAAGAACAACTGCTTTAGATAATGTTGCCTTACCAATGATTTATGCGGGATATTCAAAATCAGACCGTAATGCAAGAGCCACCGAGGTATTAACTCAAGTGGGGTTAGACGATAGAATGGATCATCAACCCAATCAACTTTCTGGAGGTCAACGGCAAAGAGTAGCTGTTGCAAGAGCATTGGTAAATAGACCTTCCATCATTCTTGCCGATGAACCTACAGGAAATTTGGACAGTAAAACTTCTATAGAAATCATGAAACTTTTTGGCGACATTCATGCAGCCGGAAATACTGTAATTTTGGTAACTCACGAAGAAGAAATTGCTAAATATGCCCATCGAATCATCCGTTTACGCGATGGATTAATTGAAAGTGATACCTTAAACAATGGACATTTGTAATTGTAACAATGAGCGCAGTCGAAGTATGTAGCGAATCGTTCGGATTTATCCGTAAACCTTTTTCCCGCTGTCCATTAAATATGATACCATTGCCATCGGGGCTAGTTGGTATTCCATTTTTATTTTTGTTACCTTTGAAAAAGAAATTTCTGTTTAAAATAAACTTTTAAACTCTTAAAATTTTAAACTTAAAAATGAAAGTATATACAAAAACTGGTGATACAGGAACTACAGCACTTTTTGGAGGCACAAGAGTTTCCAAACATCATATTCGAATAGAAAGCTATGGCACCGTGGATGAATTAAATTCCCATATCGGATTAATTCGCGATCAAGAAATAAATTTCCTCTATAAACAAGTTTTAATCGAAGTTCAAGACCGACTTTTTACCGTTGGAGCTATTCTAGCAACGCCACCCGAAAAAGAAATAATGAAAAGTGGCGAAAAACGGCTTAAAAATCTAGGAATATTAGAATCTGATATTGAATTTCTTGAAAAGGAAATTGATACAATGGAAGAATCACTTCCGCCAATGACACATTTTATTCTTCCTGGCGGACATACTACTGTGTCATATTGTCATATTGCACGTTGCGTTTGTCGTCGTGCAGAACGTTTATCCGTTCATTTGAATGACATCGAACCAACAGACGAACTTGTAATTAAATACCTAAACCGACTTTCTGACTACCTTTTTGTCTTGGCACGAAAGTTGTCTCATGATCTTAAAGCTGATGAAGTTCAGTGGATTCCTAGAAAGTAATGATTTTAGATTGTTGACTAACGATTTTGGATTTTAAAATTAAAAAAATCTGTATTAAAATGGTAATCAAAAATCAAAAATCATGATTCTTAAATAAAAAATCAACACGTTCTTAACTTTAATTAAAAATAAATCAATTTTTACTTGACTATTTCAGTTAAAAATTTATTTTTGCATAAATTATAAAATCGAAAGCAGATGTATTGGACATTAGAATTAGCATCTTATTTAAGTGATGCACCGTGGCCTGCAACCAAAGATGAACTTATTGACTACGCTATTAGAGCCGGAGCTCCTTTAGAAGTAGTTGAAAATCTTCAGTCTATTGAAGACGAAGGTGAAATATATGAATCAATGGAAGAAATTTGGCCAGATTATCCAACTGACGAAGATTATCTTTGGAATGAGGATGAATATTAGAAAAAATAAACTAACACAACAGAAAAAAGTCTCCTTTGGGGCTTTTTTTTTGTTTAAATTTACACACGTTAAAATATAAACAATAATTACAATTATTAAAATCTTAAAGTGAGGTTTTAATTCGTAATTTTTTAATTCGTAATTGAAAAATGAGTTTCATAAATAGCATACTTAAAGCATTCGTAGGTGATAAATCTCAAAAAGATGTAAAAGCTACACAACCCTATATAGCGAAAGTTAAAACATTAGAACCCGCTTTGATGGCTTTGTCGCATGATGAATTGAGAGCCAAAACTTCCGAATTCAAAGACAAAATCAAACAAGCTCGGAGCAAACAAGATGCCGATATTGCCGCAAAAATAGCAGAAGCCGAAAACACATCGGATATTGATTTAAGAGAAGATATTTACAATGCAATTGATGCCTTAGAAAAAGAAGCTTACGAAATTTCTGAAAAAGTATTAATGGAAATTCTTCCTGAAGCTTTTGCCGTTGTAAAAGAAACCGCCCGACGTTTTAAAGAAAATACTACTATTACGGTTACTGCTACAGAAAAAGATAGAGCACTTTCTGTAACAAAACCATACATTACTCTAGTAGGAGATCAAGCGAATTGGGCAAACCAATGGAATGCTGCAGGAAAAGAAATTACATGGGATATGATTCACTATGACGTTCAGTTGATTGGTGGAATCGTACTTCACGAAGGTAAAATTGCTGAAATGCAAACTGGTGAAGGAAAAACACTTGTGGCTACACTTCCGCTTTATTTAAACGCTTTGACTGGAAACGGTGTTCACTTGGTTACCGTAAATGATTATTTAGCTCGACGTGATAGCACTTGGAAAGCACCGCTATTTGAATTCCACGGATTAATCGTTGATTGTATTGACAATCATTCGCCAAATACTCCTGAACGCAGAAAAGCGTATGAGGCAGATATTACTTATGGAACTAATAATGAGTTTGGCTTTGATTACCTAAGAGATAATATGGCGCATTCGCCAGAAGATTTGGTGCAACGCAAACACAATTACGCTATTGTTGACGAGGTCGATTCTGTTTTAATTGATGATGCAAGAACACCCTTAATTATTTCAGGTCCTGTTCCTGATGGTGATCGTCATGAGTTTAATGAATTGAAACCTAAAGTTGAAAACCTCTATAATTTACAACGTCAATTGGCCAATGGATTTTTAGCGGAAGCACGAAAATTGATTAAGGAAGGAAATGCAAAAGACGGTGGTTTTCAATTATTAAGAGCATATCGTGCGTTGCCTAAAAACAAAGCTTTGATTAAATTTTTGAGTGAAGAAGGCGTAAAAGCACTTTTGCAAAAAACAGAAAACGAATACATGACCGACAACAATCGCAAAATGCCATTGGTCGATGAAGCATTATATTTTGTTATAGAAGAAAAAAACAATCAAGTAGAATTGACGGATAATGGAATCAAATTTCTTTCTCAAGATACTGATGAAACCTTCTTTGTACTTCCAGATATCGGAACAGAGATTGCTAATATTGAAAAACAAAAATTAGAAAAAGACAAAGAAGCCGAAGCAAAAGAACATTTGTTTCAAGATTTCGGAATCAAATCGGAACGAATTCATACTCTTACTCAATTGTTAAAAGCGTATACTCTTTTTGAGAAAGACGTAGAATATGTAATCATGGAAAATAAAATCATGATTGTAGATGAGCAAACAGGTCGAATCATGGATGGCCGTCGATATTCAGACGGATTACACCAAGCCATTGAAGCTAAAGAGCAGGTTACCATTGAAGCGGCTACGCAAACCTTTGCAACGATAACTTTACAAAACTATTTCCGTATGTACAGTAAATTGGCTGGTATGACGGGAACTGCAGTTACAGAAGCTGGTGAGTTATGGGAAATATACAAATTAGACGTTGTTGAAATTCCTACCAATAGAGGAATGTCGCGTAATGATAAAGAAGATTTAATTTACCGTTCGGTTCGTGAAAAATTCAACGCAGTTATTGAAGATGTAACGCAACTTTCGGCATCGGGAAGGCCCGTTTTGATAGGAACAACATCTGTAGAAATATCCGAATTATTAAGTAGAATGTTGAAAATGCGTGGTGTTGAACACAATGTATTGAATGCAAAAATGCACAAAAAAGAAGCTGATATTGTTGCTGAAGCAGGGAAATCTGGAGTCGTAACAATTGCAACCAATATGGCTGGTCGTGGAACCGATATTAAATTAACTCCAGAAGTTAAAGCAGCAGGTGGTTTAGCAATTATTGGTACAGAGCGTCACGATTCGCGTCGTGTTGACCGACAGTTACGTGGTCGTGCAGGTCGTCAAGGAGACCCGGGAAGTTCACAGTTTTATGTTTCGTTAGAAGATAATTTAATGCGTCTTTTTGGTTCAGAAAGAGTGGCCAAAGTAATGGACAGAATGGGATTGAAAGAAGGTGAAGTGATTCAACATTCTATGATGACTAAATCTATCGAAAGAGCTCAGAAAAAAGTGGAAGAAAATAACTTTGGTACTCGTAAACGTTTGTTAGAATATGATGATGTTATGAATGCTCAAAGAGAAGTAGTTTATAAACGTCGTCGTCATGCTTTACATGGAGAACGTTTGAAACTGGATATTGCCAATATGATGTACGACACATGCGAAGTTATTGTGGACGACAACAAATCAAAAAACGATTTTAAAAACTTTGAATTTGAATTGATTCGTTATTTTTCTATCACATCACCTGTATTATCAAGTGAATTTGATAAGATGAACGAAATGGAATTGACAAGAAAAGTATATCAAGCAGCGATGCAGTTTTATACCGAAAAAACAGAAAGAAGTGCTCGTGAAGCATTGCCTATAATTACTGATGTATATAAAAATCCAAACAATCAATACGAAAGAATTGTAGTTCCATTTACTGACGGAATTAAATCATTGAATGTGGTTACCGATTTGAAAAAAGCATTTGATTCTCAAGGAGCGCAATTAGTAGCCGATTTTGAGAAAAATATCACATTAGCGATCGTAGATGAAGCTTGGAAAAAGCATTTAAGAAAAATGGACGAATTGAAAACTTCTGTTCAATTAGCAGTTCACGAACAAAAAGATCCTTTGCTTATCTATAAATTGGAAGCTTTCAATTTGTTTAGAAATATGTTGAATGGAGTAAATAAAGAAGTAATCTCTTTCTTATTTAAAGGCGATTTACCGCAGCAAAACAATACCATTCAAGAAGCAAAACAAAATGTTCGCAAGAAAGAAAATTACATAGAATCTAAAGACGAAATTCCAAATAGTGATACTTTGGCAGAACAAAACCGGGAAGCAGGACAAACCCAACAACGCCAAGTAACAGAAACCATCGTACGTGATGCACCAAAAATTAATAGGAACGATACAGTGACTATCAAACACATGATGAGTGGCAAAACAGAAAGTATGAAATACAAAAAAGCCGAAAGCATGCTTGCTGGTGGCGAATGGGTTTTAGTTCATGAATAAACCACTTTTGTAGTTGTAATAACTAAGAATCTAATCCTCAACTGTTCATTCTGTTGGGGATTTTTTATTCCATACTAATTCTAAAGCCATCAAATTTGTATATTTGCCTAATAAATATACAAACTAACTTCATGCAACATATTATTGATCGCTTTTTGAGCTACGTTACTATTGATACTGAATCGGATGCAAATTCTCCAACAACACCAAGTACCGAAAAACAATTAGTTCTTGCCAATTTATTATTTAAAGAACTTCATACAATCGGATTAACCGAAGTTACTATTGATGAAAATGGTTATGTTATGGGAACACTTCCGAGTAATGTTGACCATGAAGTCCCAACTATAGGATTTGTTTCTCACTATGACACTTCACCAGATTTTACAGGAAAAGATGTAAAACCTCAAATTATCGAAAATTATGATGGAGGTGATATCCTATTAAATGCGGAACAAAAAATCGTACTATCTCCAAGTTATTTCAAAGATTTATTGTTGTATAAAGGTCAAACCTTAATTACAACCAATGGTTTAACCCTTTTGGGTGCAGATGATAAAGCTGGACTTACCGAAATTGTATCTGCAATGGAATATTTGGTACAACATCCTGAAATTAAACACGGTAAAATTCGTGTAGGATTTACTCCAGACGAAGAAATTGGTCGTGGTGCTGATATTTTTGATGTAGAAAAATTTGGAGCAAAATGGGCATATACTATGGACGGAAGTCAAATAGGGGAATTGGAATATGAAAACTTCAATGCAGCAGGTGCGAAGATTATCTTTAAAGGAAAAAGCGTACATCCGGGTTATGCTAAAGGAAAAATGATTAATTCAATGCTAATTGCAAATGAATTTATCAACGAATTGCCTAAGAATGAAATTCCACAAGAAACTATAGATTATGAAGGGTTTTATCACATTACTGGATTATCAGGTAGCATTGAAGAAACCAAATTGGAATTAATAATTCGCGACCATAATGCTGATTTATTCCAAAAACGCAAAGAGAAAATTCAGGAAATTACAGCTAAAATCAATGCTAAATTTGAGAAGCAATTTGGTGAAGCAATTTGTATTGCCGAAGTCAAAGACCAATACTATAACATGAAAGAAAAAGTCGAACCGATGATGTATATTGTTGATTTGGCGGAAGAAGCAATGAAACAATTAGGAATTACTCCATTAATCAAACCCATCCGAGGAGGAACTGATGGTTCAAGATTATCCTATATGGGATTACCCTGTCCGAATATCTTTGCAGGTGGTCATAATTTCCATGGAAAATATGAATACGTTCCAGTAGAAAGTATGCAAAAAGCAGTTGATGTTATTGTTAAAATTGCCGAATTAACTGCAACCACAGATTTTTAAAAAAATAGAACTATTTAATTATATAAAATCCCAAAATCTGTTTCGCTCAGAATTTGGGATTTAAAAAAAAATTACACTTTCTTGTTAAGTGTAGCACTCATTTCTAATGAAATTGCCGAACGCTCCATTTTTAATTTTCCTGACATCGTTTCAACAACTACAGTTGTTTCAGCAAGTTCAGCAATTTTTCCGTGTAGACCACTTTTTGTTATGATTTTGTCTCCAACTTTTAAGCTTTTTTCAAATTCTTTTTCTTTTTTTGCTCTTTTTTGTTGTGGCATAATCATGAAAAAATACATTACTACAAACATTAATAGGATATAACCCATTGAACCAAATTGTCCCATAATCTTATTTATTAATTGTTATTTATTTTATATTAAGCCCCTTCCGACTTTGTTAATTTTGTTATTTGCATGTAAATCTTTAACTAAATTATCTAAAATTCCATTGATAAAAATACTGCTTTTTGGAGTTGAATATTCTTTTGCTAATTCCAAATACTCGTTAATTGTAACTTTAAAAGGAATGGATGGAAACTTCAAAAACTCACAAATTGCCATTTTTAAAATAGTGGTATCTAACTCAGCTATTCTATCTAAATCCCAATTAGGTGTTTTATTTACAAACTCTTTCGTGAGTTCGGCATCATTCAAAACTGTTTTTCTAAATAGGATTATTGAAAATTCTTTATCTTCTTCATCCTTGTAAATGGCTGGAACTTTAATGGAATCAGCATCGGAAGTCATTTTTCTTAATTGCTTCAATATTTGCGTATTCACAACCGGTATATCATCCACCCAAGTCAATTTAAAATCCTCTAAATAGGAATATAATCTTTCATTTGGGGCAATCAATTCAGAGAACATATCAACCACAAAAAAACGTTCTTCTTCAAAAGTAATTGCTTTTTTAGCCATATAATTTTGATACAATTCACTTTGTTTTATGTCTTGTAAAAGTAACAAAATAGTATCATCATTGGATTGCCAATTAGTAATCTTATTATTTTCTAGAGCAATTCGCAAAGACTTATTTTCGCTTAATGCAACTAAAATAGGATTATTGATAAATCGTAAGTTTGGATTTCGTTCTTCCGTTGTAGCAAGGTGTTTTTTTTGGGCAATATCTGTATATTCTATTTCCTTTTTTCGGATTTCAACTAAAGTAGATAACAAAATTAGATATAAATCTATGATACTTTCTAAACTAAACTGTAAAAATTTTTCTTGTTTTTCAAGGTTGTCAGATCCACTTTGACGCATTGCATAAATGGATTGCATGACTTTTATTCTAATATGTCTTCTGTTTAACACGGATAAGAACTTTTTTGATTTGGATAAAATTAACAAAGCGAAAGAAATTGATCTTTCGCTTTGCAAAAATAAAACTATTTTAGTCAAACACTAATCTATTTTTGGTTTTCTTTTTTTCTTTGTGCTATTCTTTCTTCTGCAATAGCCATAGCCGCTTTTTGTGGAGTTAAGTTATTGAATTTTGCATAATCAAAAATTTCTAAAGTGGTGTTGTATATATTTTCAGTTTTACGCATAGCTTCAGCTTTGTCATAATGTTTAATTTCTGCATAAACATTGATAATTCCACCAGCATTAATCAAGAAATCGGGTGCATAAACTATTCCTCTTTCTTGAAGAATTGGTCCGTGGATATTTTCATTAGCCAACTGATTATTAGCAGCTCCCGCAATAACCTTTGCATTTATTTTATAGACAGTATCGTCATTTATTGTAGCTCCAAGTGCACAAGGTGAATAAATATCAACATCAGCAGTATATAAATCGGAACCCGAATAAATTGAAGCGCCGTATTTTTTTTCAACTTCAATTAATTTATCTTCATTTATATCTGTAATTTGAACTAATGCTCCTTCTTTAGTTAAATAATCAACTAAAGTTTCACCTACATGACCAATTCCTTGCACTAGAATTTTTTTTCCTTCTAGTTTATCCGAACCAAATTGATGTTTTGCAGCCGCTTTCATTCCTAAATAAACGCCGTAAGCAGTTACAGGAGATGGATTTCCAGAACCTCCTCGAGATTCAGAAATTCCGGTGACATAAGGTGTTACATCACGAACAGTATCCATATCGGCAGTTACCATTCCCACATCTTCCGCAGTAATGTATCTTCCCGAAAGTGAATGAACAAATTCGCCAAATTTACGCATCATTTCTGGTGTTTTTTGAGTTTTAGAATCCCCTATAATAACTGCTTTTCCACCACCAAGATCTAAACCCGTAATAGCAGATTTATAAGTCATTCCGCGTGAAAGTCGCAAAACATCATTCAGTGCTTCCCATTCGTTAGCATAATTCCACATTCTAGTTCCACCTAAAGCGGGACCTAAAACTGAATTATGAATACCAATAATTGCTTTTAATCCAGTATCTTTGTCGTTGCAAAAAACAATTTGCTCATGATTATCAAATGATAGTTGACCAAATACAGGATCCATCTTTTGAAGTTCTTTAGGGGTTGTGATTTCTGAAGTCATAATAATACTATTTGATTTGCGACTTTATCAATAAGTCTAGGCAAATTTAACTTATTATTCAAAATAATTCACTTTTTGTGCATTTAATTAGCATTTTGTTAATAAAATTAATTTAATTCCGTTATTGTCAAAATACATTATTTCATATAAATTAACAATTTAAAAAGATATTTTTCATAGAATTAAATAAATAAAATGAAAGAACTGCATTATTTAAATAAATATTTTATAAAATATAAATACCGATTTTTATTGGGTATTTTCATAACTATTGTTGCTCAAATCTTTTCTCTTTTCACACCAAAGTTGATTGGAAAATCAATTAATATAATTGACAGTTATGAAAAACATAAAACCGATGCTATTTCGGCAAAACATCAACTGATAATTTATGCACTTTATATTGTTGGGAGTACCATAATTGCGGGTTTACTGACTTTTTTAATGCGTCAAACATTAATTGTTATGTCTCGACATGTAGAATTTGATTTAAAAAATGAAGTTTTCAAACAGTATGAAGTTTTAGATCAGAATTTTTACAAAAAAAACCGTACAGGAGATTTAATGAATCGCATTAGCGAAGATGTAGCAAAAGTTAGAATGTATGTCGGACCAGCCGTAATGTATACCATAAACACTATTATTCGGTTTACAGTAGTCATAATTTATATGTATAATGTATCTCATAAACTAACTCTTTACACTCTATTACCTTTACCATTTTTATCGTATATTATTTTTAAATTAAGCGTTGAAATCAATAAACGAAGTACAATTTTTCAGCAGTATTTATCAAAAGTTTCAAGTTATACCCAAGAAGTGTTTTCAGGAATTCGAGTAATAAAAGCTTATTCGTTAGAAAAGCAGAATCAGAATTTAATTGTCAATTTAGCCAATGAAAGCAAAGAAAAAAGCATGAGTTTGGCAAGAGTTCAATCACTTTTCGGACCATTAATGGCTACTTTAATTGGCGTTAGCAACTTGGTTGTGATTTATTTTGGTGGAATGATGTACATAAACGGTACCATAAAAAACATTGGTACTATAGCCGAATTTATTCTTTATGTAAATATGTTGACTTGGCCAGTAGCTTCAATTGGTTGGGTTTCTTCATTAATTCAGGAGGCCGAAGCATCACAAAAACGAATAAATGAATTTTTAAAAATAGAACCTGAAATTAAAAATAACTCTTCTGAGAAATCGATAATTGGAGGTGTAATTGAATTTAAAAATGTTAGTTTTACTTATGATGACACTAACATTATGGCTTTAAAAAATATTTCTTTTGAAGTAAAAAAAGGAGAAACATTAGCCATTTTAGGAAAAACTGGCTCCGGAAAATCTAGTATTTTATCTTTGCTAACCCGAATGTATGAGGTTAAAGAGGGGACATTACTAATGGACGGGCAAAAACTAGATCAAGTCAATCTATATGATCTAAGAAACAGCATCGGAATTGTTCCGCAGGATGCCTTTTTATTTTCAGATTCTATAAAAAACAACATCAAATTTGGTAAAGATAATGCCACTGATGAAGAAGTCATAAATGCCGCAAAAAGAGCAGTCGTTCACGATAATATAATTCAATTTAATCAACAATATGAAACTATTTTAGGCGAACGCGGTATAACACTCTCTGGCGGACAAAAACAACGGGTATCAATTGCTCGTGCTCTAATTAAAAATCCGGAAATACTTCTTTTTGATGACTGTTTATCGGCAGTTGATACTGAAACGGAGGAAAAAATATTGAATAATTTACTCGAAATATCGAAAGATAAAACCACTATAATTGTCAGTCACAGAGTTTCGTCAGCTAAAAATGCCGATAAAATTATTATTCTAGAAGAGGGGAAAATAATTCAACAAGGCTCTCATAATCAACTAGTAAGACAAGAAGGTTATTATAAAGAATTATATTACAAGCAACTTTCTGAAAAAGAAGTAGAATAATTCTTGCATCGTATAGTTTTTTTTAGCATTTTCGTAAAACAAAAACTACTAATTGACAGAACGAATATGAGAGAAAATGACCTACTAGAAAAAGACGAAATTTTTTCTAAAGTTTTAAGAGCAGGAAGAAGAACTTATTTTTTTGATGTGAGAGCTACCAAAGCCGAAGATTATTACATCACAATTACAGAAAGTAAAAAGTTTACTGAAGAAGATGGTTCGTTCCATTTTAAAAAGCACAAAATTTATTTATATAAAGAGGATTTTACAGCTTTTAAAGAAATTTTAGAAGACATGACTTCTTTTGTTTTAAATAACAAAGGAGAAGAAGTGATTTCAGAAAGACATCAAAAAGATTTCAAAAAAGAAAATGCAACCGATGAAACTGAAATTGCGCCTAAAGCTGAAAAAAACTTTACAGACATTGATTTTGATGACATTTAATTATTGATATCTTTTATAATTATAAAAAAAAGCGTAAACAATAGTTAAATCCTTGAATATGAATAAATTCAAGGATTTTTTTTGTACTTTTGTTTTTATGGATTTATACACAAAAACACTTGAGTTTTTTTATTCTAAATTTTTATCAGAAACTACAAAAAAAAGAACTGAAAAAGTATTTGTAACTATTTCGATAATTAGTTTTTTACTTCACTTACTATTGATTTTATTAGTCAATTTAAAGATTATAAATGCCTATTCTAAACTTTTAATCGAGCCTATTTCTGCAATTTATACTCCATTTTCATTTATATTGATTTATGAAGTTTACCTCCTGGTCTTTTATTTACCAAAATCAACCACAATATATATTGGAAAACAATATGAAATTATAACTTTAATTATAATTCGAAGAAATTTTAAAGATTTATCAAAACTCGATTTTACTGGAGTTAATTTGTATAGTAAAGTAAACTTAAATTTTGCGTTTGATTTGTTAACTACATTAATTTTATTTTATTTGATTTATATTTTTTATAAACTAGATACCGTTAATAATGAAATTAAAAGTTTAAAAGAAAAAACAATTGAGGTTGACAGATTTATTAAATTTAAAAATGCTATTGCTGTTTTTTTAATTCCAATTTTTTTAATTTTATCGTTTTATAGTCTGGGAAACTGGATATATGAGAGCTTCACAATAACACAAATAGTGAAAAACATTAAAGATATTAATAAAATATTTTTTGATGATTTTTTTACTATTTTAATCCTGATAGAGGTTCTTTTGCTACTGTTTTCATTTTATATAACTGATAAATTTAATAAAGTCATCAGAAATTCGGGGTTTATAATTTCAACAATATTAATTAAATTGTCCTTTGGAACTGAAGGGATTTTAAATTCTACACTAATTGTAATAGCAGTATTATTTGGTGTATTAATCTTAAAAATTCATAATTATTTTGAAGTGGAAGAAATTAAACAACGAATAAAAAAAACTTCTTAATCATCAAATTCTTAAATGGAAGCTTAACTTATATACTTTAATTTCCAACACCTATTCTACTTACCAATTCTTCAAAACCAACTTGAGATTGCTCACCTGAAACTATATTTTTCATCGTAAACATTTCGTCAGCAATTTCTTTAACCACAAACGGAATATTTCTTTTTTCGGCATGCTTAAATTGTTTGTCAATTTTAGCCGCATCCGGATAAAATTCGGCTTTAATGTTAAGAGCACGCATTTTTTGTATGGTTTGCATTGCTTCAAAAGCTTGGTTTTCGCCAAAATTTAAAAACATAACTCTAGTTGAAGTTGTTACCGTTTCTGGAAACAAATTTAATTCTTCCAACACCAAATAGATTCTATCCAATCCGAATGAAATACCTACACCACTCATATTCTTCAAGCCAAATATACCTGTTAAATCATCATACCGTCCCCCGCCGCCAATAGAACCCATTGAAACTCCTTTGGGAGCTATAACTTCAAAGATAGCTCCTGTATAATAATTCAAGCCTCGTGCCAAGGTGACATCTAAATCTAAAATGGCTTTTTTTAATCCTAATTTAGTTACGTTATCACATATAAATTGCAATTCTTCAATTCCACTCATTCCCTCTTCTGATGAGGAAAGTAATTCAGTAAGTTTTTCTATTTTTTCTTGAATCGATCCAGTGAAATCAAATAAGGGCTGTACTTTTAGCAATGCTACTTCCGAAATCCCTTTTTCGAGCATTTCTTTTTTAACGCCGTCCTCCCCTATTTTGTCCAATTTATCTAAAGCAACTGTAAAGTATATCAATTTATCGGAAGCACCAATTACCTCAGCAATTCCTGACAATATCTTGCGGTTATTGATTTTGATAGTAACACCATTCAAACCCAATTCGGTAAAAACCGAGTCGTACATTTGCACCAACTCTACTTCTTGCCATAATGACGTCGAACCAACGACATCAGCATCACATTGATAAAATTCTCTAAATCGGCCTTTTTGAGGTCTATCGGCACGCCAAACGGGTTGGATTTGATAACGCTTAAATGGAAACTCAATTTCGTTTTGGTGTTGCACCACATATCGAGCAAAGGGAACAGTGAGATCGTAACGAAGCGCTTTTTCAGAAATTTTTCCTGTGAGTTGTTTATAATTTATGTTTTGAAGTTCCGCTGATGAGACTTTATCTAAATAATCCCCAGAATTCAATATTTTAAAAATTAATCGATCGCCTTCTTCGCCATATTTTCCCATCAAGGTGTCCGAGTTTTCAAAACTTGGTGTTTCAATAGGCTGGTAACCATAGATCTCAAAATGATTTCTCATGATAGAAATAATATAGTTCCGTTTAGAAACCTCAACGGGTGAAAAATCTCGAGTCCCTTTGGGAATGCTTGGTTTAGATGCCATTTTATTTAATTGTAAATTATCAATTATCAATTGTGAATTATCAATTGACTTTGCAAATATCATACTTTTTAAAATAATTTATAATTCTTATTCCACAAACTTGTAACAAAAACCTTAAATTCGTGTCAAATTAGGATTATGAAAGGAGTTTTCAGAGAAAATATAAAGATTGCTATAGGTTCAATTAGAGCCCAACTACTTCGAACCATACTTACTATTGTAATTATTGCTATCGGAATCACCGCATTAGTAGGAATTCTGACTGTAGTTGCTGCAATTGATAACACTTTGAATTCAAAATTTGCTTCAATGGGATCTAATACTTTTAGCATCAACCAATATGAATTCAAAACTAGAAACCAAGGCGGAGATGAAATTGAAAAAATCAATCCAATTATTTCTTATCCCGAAGCAAAAGCATACAAAGAAAAATACAATTACCCCTTTACTCATACTTCGTTATCATTTACGGCTACAGGAACTGCGGAAGTAAAATATGATAACGAAAAAACTGATCCAGAAATTGCTGTTTTAGGTGTGGATGAATATTTTACATCCAACGGAGGATTTGAAGTAGTTCAGGGAAGAAATTTTAATGGGTTTGACATCTCAAACAATGCTTACGTGTGTATTGTTGGTGCTGATTTTGCAACCAAAGGACTTCTAAAAGATGTGAATCCAATTGATAAAATTATATCCATTCGTGGCGCTAAATTCAAAGTCATTGGCGTGTTAAAAGAAAAAGGTTCTACATTTGGAAACAACCAAGACCTGCGTGTTTTAATTCCGATTCAAGTGGCACGGTCGCTATTTTCGGCTCCAAAAATTAATTATACGATTAGTACCATGGTGGACAAAAAAGAACTATTGGAAGCCGCGGTGGATAACGCCACAATAACCATGCGTCAAATAAGAAGACGAAACCCCGTAGAAGAAAGCAATTTCGGAATTTCTAGAAGCGATGATTTAGTCAATAGAATTGCCGAAATGACGGGGGTTTTAAGTTTATCGGCTTGGATTATTGGAATCATTACTATTTTGGGTTCGTCGATAGCATTAATGAACATTATGATTGTTTCTGTAACCGACAGAACAAGGGAAATTGGTGTTAGAAAATCACTCGGAGCTAAAAAAGGAACCATAGCATGGCAATTTTTTATGGAAACATTGATAATTGCACAATTAGGCGGTTTTCTTGGAATAGTACTCGGAATTCTAATTGGTTATTTAATGGCTTCTTTAATGGAATTTGGATTTGTAATTCCTTGGGGAGCAATAATTGCCGCGGTGATTACCAGTTTTATTGTAGCGCTAGTTTCCGGTTTATATCCTGCAATTAAAGCATCTAAATTAGATCCTATTGAGGCATTGAGATATGAATAGTTTTTTTTTATAAACTACACAAAATCATTCTATCATTCCCATAAATATCTTTCCTCAATTCAATATTTTTAAATCCTAAACGTTCAAGTAATTCGATAGTTTCTTTTCCTAAATATTGGTTGATTTCAAAAAACAAATTTCCTTTTTCTGAAAGATTTTTTTTAGCCAATTCAGCTATTTTTCTATAAAAAAGCAACGCATCGGTATCTTCAACAAACAATGCTAAATGAGGTTCGTATTCTAAAACGTTGGGTTTAATTTCGGACTTTTCAAGATTTCGCACGTAGGGTGGATTGGAAACAATGATATCCAATTGAGTTGGGAGTTGGTCAAAATTTTTTATTTTTAAAATATCTGTCAGAATAAAATTTATTTCAACATTATTAATTTCCGCATTTTTTTTTGCTGTTAGCATTACTTTTTCCGATACATCAATAGCAAATACTTGAGCGTTTGGTAGATTTTTGGCTATTGAAACGGCAATACAACCACTTCCAGTTCCGACATCCAGAATTCGCAACTTCGTAGATTGTAATTCGTAATTCGTACTTTTTAGAATCCATCCTACTAATTCTTCCGTTTCAGGTCTTGGTATTAACGTATTTTCATTAACCAAAAAAGGCAAACCATAAAATTCGGTTTCCCCCAGTATATATTGTATGGGTTTTTCTTTTTTTAATTCAGCCAATACTATTTCCCAACGAAGTAATTGCATCGAGTTCATCTCCATATTAGGATTGAGAGCCAAATCAATACGTTTTATATTATGAAAAGATTCTAAAACAATATAAAAGAAACTTTCAATTTCTTGATCATCATATAAGTTAGAAAGTTCTTGTAAGAAGGTAGTTTTATAAGTTTTTAGGAGCATTAATCAATTATTCATTATCAATTCTTTTATCATCCATATAGGGCAACTAATATGTCCAGTTCCGCCCAGCGGTTCGCTAAGATATTCAAATCCCACTTTTTTATATAATTTTTGAGCATTAAACATTACTGGAAGAGTTTCCAAATAGCATTTTTCATAACCAAAATCTTTGGCTTTCTGTAAACATTTCTGTAGCAATTCAAATCCAATTCCCCTCCCACGAGCTTCTTGCAAGAAATACATTTTTTGCAATTCACAAATGTTATCATCGGAATTGTCCAATTGACTCAGACCAGCGCCACCAATGATTTTTTCGTTTTCTTCCAAAACAAAATAAATTGCTTTTGGCTTATTATAAGTTTCAAACATAAAATCCAACTGCGAATCAGCAAAAGCAGTTCCGGTTTTCGGATAATTATCAGCAATAAAAACTTGTCGAATTACAGCCGCAATGTACTTGTTATCGCCTTGTTTAATTTCTCTTATTATTATAGACTTCATTTAAAAAATATCTTATTTTTGTGAGGTGAAGATACATGAAACACTGATGACAAACAAAAATAAAACAGTAATTTTAATAGTGTTTCTGAAGTCCTAGGCAAAAAATGAAATCTACAGAAGAAAAATATATTAAACGTTGCATTGAATTAGCAAAAAATGGTTTAGGAACTACTTATCCTAATCCGTTAGTTGGATGCGTAATTGTAGTTAATAATGAGATTATTGGTGAAGGTTGGCACCAAAAAGCGGGAGAACCACATGCAGAAGTGAACGCTATAAATGCTGTTAAAGATAAATCATTACTTTCTAAATCGACCATATACGTCAACTTAGAACCCTGCAGTCATTATGGAAAAACCCCTCCTTGTTGCGATTTAATAATTGCAAATAACATTCCCAATATAGTTATTGGAACAATTGATCCATTTGCCAAAGTGTCTGGTAACGGAATTAAAAAATTGCTAGAAGCAGGAAAAAATGTAACCGTTGGCATTCTTGAAGAAGAATGTAACGAACTCAACAAACGTTTTTTTATGTACCACAAAAAAAAACGTCCCTATATTATTTTAAAATGGGCGGAAAGTTTAGATGGATTTATCGCGCCTTTATCGAAAGAAAAAAGTGCACCTGTTTGGATCACCAATGAATTTTCAAGACAATTGGTTCATAAATGGCGAAGTGAAGAACAGGCGATTTTAGTTGGAACCAATACTGTATTGGAAGATAATCCATCATTAACTACTCGTGATTGGACTGGAAATAATCCTGTCAGAATAGTTTTAGACTTTAACAATAGAATTTCAAAAGAAAATCATATCTTTGATAATCAAGCAGAAACGCTTTTAATTTCAAAAAACTACATCAATATCAACAATAATATTGCGACAGAAATTGCAAATTATTTATACACTAAGGGTATTCAATCGGCAATTATTGAAGGTGGGAGACAAACATTACAAACATTTATTGATGAATCGCTTTGGGATGAAGCACGAATTTTTAAAGGAAATTGCACTTTAAATAAGGGTGTACAAGCGCCGAAAATTCTAATTAAAAATGTAAAAAAACAACAAATTTTAAACGATGAACTTTTAATCTTTTTCAATCATGATTGATACTATTATTTTTGATTTTGGTGCTGTTTTCATCAATTTAGATAAAGAAGCTCAAGTGGAAGCTTTCAAAAAATTAGGGTTATCAAGTCCTAACGAAGAGCTTATAGAAATGAACGATTTGTTTGAAAAAGGAAAAATTTCCGAATTAGAGTTTATAACTAGTTTTTGTAAATTTATTCCAAACGCAAGCAACAAAGAAATTCGTGACGCCTGGAACGCCATTATTGGAGAATTTCCTTTATATCGATTGGAATTTTTACAATTGCTTTCTACTAAATACCGATTGTTTTTACTAACCAATACCGATGAAATTCATATCAATCGATTTGAAGAAAATGTAGGGGTTTCTTTCTTTAGCGATTTTTATCAATGTTTTGAAAAGGTTTATTATTCTTATGAAATGGGAATGCGAAAACCCGATGTGAGTATATTCCGATATATAGTCAATAAACATGAATTATCTCCAAAACGTACTTTATTTGTAGATGACAAAAAAGTAAATACGGATGTCGCTTCAAGTATTGGTATACATGTTTGGAATTTACAAGTTGGACAAGAAGATGTCGTTGATATGTTTAAACAAAAACATTTACCTTTATAAGTTTTGAACGACACCTATAAAACTATTGCATCAGCATCGGAAGCAATTTTATTCAAAGAAAAAAACAGTAAATTTTACGGTTATGCTATTCCCGTAAGTTCCGAAAAAGAAGTCAAAAATCATTTAGAAATTTTACGAAAGCAACATTATGGCGCAGTTCATTTTTGCTATGCTTTTCAAATTGGTACTGATAACATAAAATTTCGCGCCAATGATGATGGTGAACCTAGTAATACTGCCGGAGCACCAATTTATGGACAAATTCAATCTTTTGAATTGACAAATATTTTGGTTGTAGTGGTTCGATTTTTTGGAGGAATCAAATTAGGCGTTGGCGGATTAATTTCAGCTTACAGAACTTCTGCACAAATGGCATTAGAAGCTTCCGAAATTATTGAAAAAACAATTAACACACACTTTGTAGTATCGTTTGATTACAAAAATATGAATAAAGTCATGCGGGTAATCAAAGAAAAAAACTTAGAAATTATTTCTCAAAAAATGAATGAAAGTTGTGAAATTGAAATTGCAACACGAAAAAAAAATACCAAAATAATATTCGATATTTTTGAGACAATGTTTGAAATAAAGATACAATTGAAATAATAGTATTACTTATTTAAAATATCCAAAATATAGCGAGGAGGAACAATAGGTTTTCCGTTTTTTGTATCAACAAAAACCAATATAAAATGAGCAGTTGTTAATAACTCTTGGTTTTCATTACATATTTCACAATCAAATTCAATCTTTACACCGCTGTATTTTTGGAGAATTGTCGTAACCGTCAAAAGGTCATCATAACGGGCTGATTTTTTATAATTTAATTGCATTGAAACAATTGGAAGTGCAACACCACTTTCTTCAAGCTTTTTATACGAAACTCCTTTATCTCTTAGCCATTCTACTCTTCCTATCTCAAAATAAGGCACATAACTTCCGTGATATACCACACCCATTTGGTCTGTTTCACCATATCTAACTCTAACTTGTACTTTGTGTCCGTTCATCTATCTTTTTTACTTTTTATCTATTATCCTTAATTTTTTATACAACAAAAATTTTAAAAAATTAATACCTTTTTATTTTTTTTTAAATAAATTTGTTCACATATTTGTAATCCGAAAAAAAACTCATAAAAAACCTCTTTTTTATAGGTAAAACTTTAAATTAATTAGAAATTTTAACACGAATATGAACAAAACTGCGGAATCAGTTTGGGAAAACTGTATGTCTTTCATAAAAGATAACATTCAAGAGCAAGCATTTAAAACTTGGTTTGAACCTATTAAGTCAGTAGAACTTTCAGACAACGCACTTTATATTCAAGTTCCCAGTAAATTTTTCTATGAATGGTTGGAAGAACATTACGTAAAATTACTTAAAGTTGCCCTAACCAAAGAACTCGGAAAAAATGCAAAGTTACTCTATAAAATTAAAATGGAGAACACTTATGGAAATAAACAACCATTTACAGAGCAATTACCTAGCGCACATCGAGGCCCAATAAAATCTCAAGATGTTGACGCCCCTTTCAAAAACCTAAATCCTGAACTTAAAAATCCGTTTGTGATTCCAGGAATTAGAAATTTAAAAATTGAGTCGCAACTAAATCCAAATTACAGTTTTGATAATTTCCTTGAAGGAGATTCAAACCGATTAGCTCGTTCTGCAGGTATGGCTGTAGCCAACAAACCAGGGGGAACCTCATTCAATCCACTATTAATTTTTGGAGGTGTTGGGTTAGGAAAAACTCATTTAGCTCACGCCATAGGAGTAGAAATAAAAGATAAATATCCTGAAAAAACCGTTTTGTATATTTCAGCCGAAGTATTTACACAACAATATATTGATTCGGTTAAGAAAAATAACCGAAACGACTTTATACATTTCTATCAATTGATTGATGTATTAATCATTGATGATGTTCAATTTCTATCCGGAAAAACAGGAACTCAAGATGTTTTCTTTCACATATTCAACTACTTACATCAAAACGGAAAACAGGTCATTCTGACCTCTGACAAAGCTCCTGTAGACATGCAAGATATTGAGCAACGATTGTTATCGCGATTCAAATGGGGATTATCGGCTGAATTACATCAACCAGATTATGAAACAAGAGTTTCAATCTTAAATAACATTTTGTATCGAGATGGGGTTGAAATGCCGAATGAAATTGTGGAATATGTAGCTCAAAACATAAAATCAAACGTACGTGAATTGGAAGGAGCAATAATTTCTTTAATTGCGCAATCGTCTTTTAATAAAAAAGAAGTTACACTTGATCTTGCCAAAAGCGTTGTAGAGAAATTTGTTAAGAACGTGAAACGTGAAATATCAATTGACTACATTCAAAAAGTTGTTTCTGATTATTTTCAATTGGATTTAGACACACTTCAATCAAAAACCAGAAAACGTCATGTAGTTCAAGCCCGACAATTAGCTATGTTTTTTGCAAAAAAATTCACTAAAGCATCTTTAGCTAATATTGGTTCACAGATTGGAGATAGAGATCACGCAACTGTTTTACATGCTTGCAAAACCGTAGACAACTTAGTAGCTACAGACAAGCAATTCAAGAAATTTGTTGAAGATATTCACAAAAAACTATCATTATAGTTATCGGTATTTCTTACTTTTGTAATACAAAGAAAAAAAAGAAACTAATTTATATTATGCCTGTCAAAATTTTAATGGTTTGTTTGGGAAACATTTGTCGTTCCCCGCTGGCAGAGGGAATTTTATCATCCAAACTTCCTAAAGATAAATTCTTCATAGACTCTGCAGGAACTGGTCATTGGCATGTTGGAAAACAGCCCGACGAGCGCTCCATTGCCACAGCAAAAAAACATAGCCTTGACATTTCCAAACAAAAAGGAAAACATTTTAATCCAAAATTCTTTGATGAATTTGATTATATTTATGTAATGGATGGCTCCAATTATAACGATGTTACTGCATTAGCAAAAACCGATGAACATAAAAAGAAAGTGAGCTTAATTTTAGAGGAACTTTTTCCAGGCGAGAATGTAGATGTTCCAGACCCTTATTATGGATTTCAAAATGGATTTGATGTGGTTTATGAGATGTTGGATGAAGCTACTGATTTATTGGCTAAAAAATTAATGGAGAAACATTCTTAATGACAACTCAAAACATAAAAGGCAAATTATATTTAATCCCCATAACACTTGGCGAAAGCAACCCATTTGATGTTTTACCACAAACCGTAAAAAGAGCTATTGAGCTTATTGATTGCTATATCGTTGAAAATGAAAAAACAGCACGTAAATTCATTAAAAGTATTTATCCCGAAAAAGTGCAGTCGTCATTATTACTTAGCACTTTAAACAAACACACCAAAGTTGACGAACATAACGAAATGATAAAACCTTGTTTGCAAGGAATTAACATTGGATTAATGAGTGAAGCCGGTTGCCCAGGTGTTGCTGATCCTGGCGCCGTAATCGTAAATATAGCTCACGTAAATGGAATTCAAGTGGTGCCCTTAGTAGGGCCATCTTCAATATTATTAGCAATGATGGGATCTGGAATGAACGGACAAAGTTTTGCTTTTAATGGATATTTACCCATAGACAAATCAGACAAGAAAACAGCTTTAAAGAATTTTGAAAAATTATCACAAGATAAAAACCAATCGCAAATTTTTATTGAAACACCTTATAGAAACAATAAATTATTAGAAGATTTATTACAAAATTTACAACCTAATACTAATTTGTGCATTGCGTCAGATCTCACACTTCCAACAGAATACATAAAAACATATCGAGTATGCGATTGGAAAAAAACGAAAATTGACTTACATAATAGACCTACAATTTTTATAATTCATAAGGTGAATTAAAATTATTACTCCATTTATTTTCAAATATACTTTAATTAAACACGAACAATATTTGCACCAAGTGCTCTCAATCGTTCATCAATTCTTTCATATCCTCTGTCAATTTGTTCAATATTCTGAATGGTAGAAGTTCCTTTTGCAGAAAGGGCTGCTATCAATAATGAAATTCCTGCACGAATATCTGGCGAACTCATTACCGTTGCTTTTAATTGTGATTGGAAATTATGTCCCATAACCACGGCTCTATGCGGATCACACAACATAATTTTAGCGCCCATATCTATCAATTTATCAACGAAGAACAAACGACTTTCAAACATTTTTTGATGAATCAATACATCACCATTCGCTTGAGTGGCAACAACCAAAACAATACTCAACAAATCAGGTGTAAATCCTGGCCATGGCGCATCAGCAATAGTTAATATAGAACCATCTATATCGGTTTTAATTTCATAGCCATTTTCATGAGTTGGAATATAAATATCATCCCCTCTCCTTTCAAGAGTAATACCTAATTTTCTAAACACACTCGGTATCACACCAAGATTGTCCCAAGAAACATTTTTAATGGTAATTTCGCTTCTAGTCATGGCCGCAAGACCAATCCAAGAACCAATTTCAATCATGTCTGGAAGAATACGGTGCTCACAACCACAAAGCGATTCAACACCCTCAATGATTAACATATTAGATCCAACACCTTTGATGTTTGCTCCCATAGAATTCAACATCTTGCACAATTGTTGTAAATAGGGCTCACAAGCAGCGTTATAAATTGTAGTAGTTCCTGCTGCCAAAACTGCTGCCATAACTATATTTGCAGTTCCTGTTACAGAAGCTTCATCTAATAACATATAGGCCCCTTTTAATCTTCCTTCACTTTCAACACCATAAAAATGGTCTTCTTTTTCGTAACGAAATTTTGCACCAAGATTTATAAATCCTTCAAAATGCGTGTCCAATCTTCTTCTACCTATTTTATCGCCGCCAGGTTTAGGAATATACCCTTTTCCAAAACGTGCTAAAAGCGGCCCTACAATCATGATGGAGCCACGTAAACTTCCTCCTTCTTTTTTGAACGCCTCTGTTTCTAGATAGCCGACATTAACATCATCAGCTTGAAAGGTAATGGAACTCGATGAGTTTTTTTGCATTTTAACACCTAGGTTGCCTAAAAGTGTAATCAATTTATTCACATCAATAATATCGGGAATATTATTAATAGTTACTTTTTCTGGAGTTAGTAATACGGCACATAATATTTGTAACGCTTCATTTTTAGCTCCTTGTGGTGTAACATCACCTTTGAGTCGAATGCCTCCTTCAATTTTAAAAGTTCCCATAGTTCTTTGTGGTCAGTTTTATGTTATCAGTTCTCTTCAGACAACTTATTTTGGATTATTGTTATTATTGTTTTTTACAAACGGCTTTTTGCTTGGCATTGGTTTTTTAAACCCTTGAATTTTAATATTTTTTTGTTGAGGTACTAATGATTTGTTAGATACTTTTTTATTGGTACGAATTAAATCATTCGTTGTAGAAAGTTCTTCTTGACTTTGAATCAAGTTGATGGAGCCTTCAGAAAGTTCAAACAAATGTTCAAAAATTACTGCATCAGTAACAGTGTCTTTGTTCCAACTTAAGTACGATTTTTTCATGTGGTTGGCAATCACTTTTACCAATGCGCTTTTCATTTCTCCTTCCTCCCATTTATTAGCAACTTCAACCATGTATTTGATATTGTTTCCATAAAAACGGTACTTCGGGTTCTTTTGCGGATAGGCCAAACGCTCGGGTTTCATGTTGATAACATCACGAGTTGGAATTGGATAAGGAGAATCAGCTACCAATTTAAAATCAGACATTATAAATAACTGATCCCAAAGTTTGTGCTGAAAATCGGGCACATCTCGCAAATGCGGATTCAAACTTCCCATCACTTGAATGATGTATTTTGCCGCTTTGTTTCGTTCAAAATCATCTACTATTGCAACGGCCAAATCAATCAGTTTTTGCAAATGACGACCATACTCTGGAATGATTAAATGCGGACGCTCGGCATTGTATTCTAAATTGAATACAACCTCATTAGCATTTTCTTTTATGTATTTTGGCACCATATTAAAATGAAATTATTCCTTCAATGGAAGAAACTTCTAAGTATTTTTCTATTACATTGTCTGGAGAATCCAACGTTACATTAACAGACACTGAAGTATATTTTCCTGCTTTAGATTGTTGAGTTTTAATTACCGCACCCATATTATTAAAAGCATTTTCGACTGCTTCAATCTTCTTAAAATCGGTAGGTACAATAAATTTATAAAGATATTCAGATGGCCAAATAGAAGTATTTTGTAGCTCTTCTTTTAGCCGAATGTAAAATTCTTCCGTCTTTTTATCCATTCTTCAATTAAAATAAAGGCAAATATACATTTTTGATATTAGATATTGGATATTGAATATTAGATTTTTTAGCAACAATTGTTTAGGATGCATCAATCATCTATTTTCTTTCTATTTACTTTATAGCGATGCTAAGTGATGCCGCTACCATTAAAAGTGCTTATAATTGGTATAAAACTTAAAATAAAACACCTAAATGCCTTCAATTATCTAAAACAATTCAATAAATTTGGAACTTATTTTAAAGATTTTGCAAAAAGAAATTGTAGTCATTATTGGTGGTCCCGGGACTGGAAAAACAACAATTATTGAGGGTTTAATTGACAAAGGGTATTGCTGTTATCCCGAAATTTCTCGTGAAGTAACCCTAGAAGCCAAAAAACAAGGAATCGAACAATTATTTCTTGAAAATCCTTTACTTTTTAGTGAATTATTATTGGAAGGAAGAAAAAAGCAATTTCAAAACGCTACTAAAGAACCTCATAATATAGTATTTATAGATAGAGGGATTCCAGATATTTTGGCTTATATGCACTATATTGGTGATAGTTCTCCTGCTTTTTTTGATCACGCTTGTCGCCAACATACTTATACAAAAATATTCATTCTTCCGCCTTGGGAAGAAATTTATGTTAGTGATGAAGCACGTTATGAAAACTTCGAACAAGCCAAATTAATCTACAATCACCTTATAGAAACCTATCAAAACTATAACTATGACTTAATTGAAGTCCCAAAAGGAACTGTTGAAGAACGAATAGATTTTATCCTAAATCAACTATAATTTATAGTTTTTAGTACTTTTACGAAATAATTCAAAAACCAAATTCGTAATTCCTTAAATAATAAAATGTCTAGACCGATAGAAATTCTTCAAAAGTATTGGAACCACGATGCGTTTAGAACTCCGCAACTAGATATTATTACATCTGTTTTAGAAGGCAAAGACACCTTTGGATTGATGCCAACAGGTGGCGGAAAATCAATTACTTTTCAAGTCCCAACCCTGATAATGGAAGGCATTTGTTTAGTAATTTCGCCATTAGTAGCGTTAATGAAAGACCAAGTTCAAAATCTGCAAAGCAAAGGAATTAAAGCCATTGCATTAACAGGAGGAATTACCTCCGATGAAATCATTGATTTATTAGACAACTGTCAATATGGTAATTACAAATTTCTTTATTTATCTCCAGAACGATTGCAAAACGATTGGATTATAGAACGCATCAAAAACCTTCCTGTAAATCTAATTGCCATTGACGAAGCGCATTGTGTGTCACAATGGGGACATGATTTTAGACCGGCCTATTTGAAGATTTCCAAACTAAAAGAATATTTCCCTAACTTGCCTTTTTTGGCATTAACTGCTTCGGCAACCAAAAGAGTTCAAGAAGATATAATAACCCAATTACAACTTGAAAATCCAGCGGTCTATACCAAATCTTTTGCCAGAGAAAATCTAGCTTATATGGTTTTTAATGTAGAAGATAAATTCCATTTGATGGAGCAAATTTTAAAAAAAAATCCACAACCATCCATAATATATGTCACCAATAGAAAAGCGTGTTCTGAAATTGTAAAACAATTGGAAACAGTAGGGTTTTTGGCAACTTATTATCATGGTGGATTGTCTTCCAAAGAAAAAGAAAAACACATGAAGTTGTGGATGGACGAAAAAGTACAAATAATAGTTGCCACCAACGCTTTCGGAATGGGAATTGACAAAGCCAATGTAAAAACCGTCATTCATTTACACATTCCTCCCAATCTTGAAAATTATTATCAAGAAGCGGGACGTGCCGGAAGAAATGGGGAAAAAGCATTTGCTATTTTACTTACCAATCCCTCTGATGTTATTCATGTTGAAGCACAATTTTTAAGCATTCTATCCGATAAAAGCTTTTTGAATTTAGTTTTCATAAAATTATGCAATTATTTCCAAATCGCTTATGGTGAAGGAATTGATGAACATTTCAGTTTTAACATCAATCATTTTTGTACAAAATACAACTTCTCTGTTTTAAAAGTTTACAATGCGTTGCAATTTTTAGATCGGCAAGGTATCATCTGTTTGTCGCAAGAATTTTCAGAAAAAATTACCTTACAATTTATAATTCCATCGAAAGAAGTAATTCGATACATGAGTTTGAATCCGCAGGATGAAGAAGTTATTCTAACTATTTTACGAACTAATCCGGGAGTTTATGAAACGCAATCGACTATAAACTGTTCCTTAATAGCAAAAAAATCGAATTCAGAAGAAAATCAGGTAGTTGCAATTCTTCATAAACTGAATGAAAAAGGAGTTATAGAATTGCACGCCAAAAACAATGATGCCAGAATAACTTTCAACGAAGTTAGAGAAGATGAAAGAACAATCAATAGAGTTTCTAAATATCTGGAAGCTCAAAATGAATTAAAAACAGAACAATTAAATTCCGTTCTACATTATATTAAGGAAGAAAAAATCTGTAAGAACAAATTATTATTAGACTATTTTGGCGAAACGGTAAAAGAAGATTGTGGAGTTTGTTCCTATTGTATTTCTATAAGCAATACTAAAATAGATACCGAAACCTTAGCAGAAAAAATTACCAGCTTATTACAAATTCAAGAATTGAATTCGAGAGATATTGAAAAGTTGACAAATTATCCGAAAGACGATGTTATCTTTGCCCTTCAAAGTTTATTGGAAAATGACACCATTGTAATACAACCCAACAATTTATATTCGATAAGAAAATAGATGCAATATAAATTCAGCATCTGTAAATTCAGCAAAAAATGGAAAAGTTAAGAATTGTTTTTATGGGGACTCCCGAATTTGCAGTAGGCATCTTAGACTCAATTATAAAAAACAACTACGAAGTGGTTGGAGTTATTACTGCCGCAGACAAACCTGCTGGACGCGGCCAAAAATTAAAACATTCTGCAGTAAAAGAATATGCTTTGGAACAAAACCTAACCTTATTACAACCCATCAATTTAAAAGACGAAGGTTTTTTGGCAGAATTAAAAAGCTTGAAAGCGAATCTACAAGTAGTAGTTGCTTTTAGAATGTTACCCGAAATAGTTTGGAAAATGCCAAAACTAGGAACCTTTAATCTACACGCTTCATTGTTACCCAATTATCGAGGTGCTGCACCTATTAACTGGGCTATTATTAATGGCGAAACCAAAACAGGCGTAACTACTTTCTTTATCGATGATAAGATTGATACTGGAGCAATAATATTGAGTAAAGAAACTCCAATCGCATTTTCAGAAAGTGCTGGAGCCTTACACGATAGATTAATGGATTTAGGATGTGAAGTTGTTGTTGAAACTCTAGATTTGATCGAAAACGGAACCGTAACCACTACAATTCAAACTGATTCCTCTACTATAAAAACGGCTTACAAATTAAATAAAGACAATTGTAAGATCGATTTCTCAAAATCGGGAACGGAAATATATAATTTAATAAGAGGTTTATCGCCCTATCCAAGTGCTTGGTGCTCTGTAAAAGAGGGAGTGGAGGAATGGAATGTGAAAATTTATGAGTCCAAATTAATTTCAGAATCACATGAATTTGAAGTTGGAAGCATCATCGCTACAAAAAAAGAAATGAAAATTGCAATAAAAGACGGGTTTATTGAAATATTGAGTTTGCAATTTCCAGGTAAAAAAGCAATGAAAACTTCTGAATTATTAAATGGCATGACCTTTTCAAGCCATTCAAAAGCTATGTAATAGATTTAAAAAAAGCACTAAAACAGCAATAAATCATCAATTTTGTTAACAAACCTTATTAGTTATTAACAAAATTAACGAAAATAATACGAATCACTTGTGCAGTCTATATTTTCTACTAAATTTGTTTTGATTAAAAAAATGTTTAACCAACAATTAATAACTATTATTATGAACAAATCAGAATTAATCGATGCTATTGCTGCAAGCGCAGGAATTACAAAAGCTGCTGCTAAATTAGCTTTAGAGTCATTTTTAGGAAATGTAGGATCAACTTTGAAAAAAGGTGGAAGAGTTTCTTTAGTAGGTTTCGGATCATGGTCAGTATCTAAAAGAGCTGCAAGAGATGGAAGAAATCCTCAAACAGGAAAAACTATCAAAATTGCTGCTAAAAATGTAGTTAAATTTAAAGCTGGTGCAGAATTAGAAGGTTCTGTAAACTAATCAAGTTTTTTTTTGATACAAAAACCATTCGATTATCGAGTGGTTTTTTTTTGCATTGTAAATAAGTTTTATATTTTTTATTTGTACTTTTATTTAAAATTGGATTTAAAATGACTACCAATAAACTTGAAAAAGGAAAACTACTTATAGCTGAGCCCTCTATAATTGGAGATTTATCCTTTAATAGATCGGTCATATTATTGGCAGATCATAATCAAGAAGGTTCCTTAGGTTTTATATTAAATAAGCCGCTTGAATATACTATAAATGATTTAATTCCAGAAATTGAAGCTTCATTTAAAATCTATAATGGAGGACCCGTTGAACAAGATAATTTATATTTTATCCATTCTATTCCAGAACTAATTACAGGCAGTATTGAAATTTCAAATGGTATTTTTTGGGGCGGTGATTTTGATTTAACCAGAAACTTAATAAATGAAGGAAAAATCGATAAAGAAAATATACGCTTTTTCCTCGGATATACAGGATGGAGTGCCCATCAATTGGAAAATGAATTAAAAGATAATTCTTGGATAATGATTGCTAACAATCATAGTTCTGCCATTTTGAGTATTTCATCCACTCAATTTTGGAGAGAAAAAATTATGGAATTGGGTGGCGACTATCTTATTTGGTCTAATGCACCTGAGAATCCCATCTTAAATTAACGCATTCAAGTGCGTTACCAATTCATTGGATATTTCCGTTTTATATTCTTTCTTTCGAAATTTGGTAATGGGTTGAATTCCAACAATACTATTGGTAATAAATAACTCATCCGCTTTTTGCAAATCAAAAGGAGAAATTATTCCTTCGAAAACTTCTATAGTTTCTATTTTTCTTGCGATTTGAAGAATTTGTTTTCTCATAATTCCGTTAAGACACCCTTGGTCAATTGAAGGAGTAATCAACTTATTTTCCAACAACATAAACAGATTTCCGTTTAATGACTCAACCACATTTTTGTCGTTGTTCATTAAAATACAATTTTGCAAATCGTTTTCATCCGCAAAAATACTACCCGTGATATTAATCATTTTATTGGTAGTTTTTAGGGTAGATAATAATTGTTTGGAAATGAAAAAATCTTTATACAAATCAACTTCATAAGAAGCATCAGAAAAAAAATACTTAACCTCACTTATTGGTGATGATTGAATTACAAAAGAAATAGTTCTAGTCTGTGGAAGATAAAATCCACCTTCATTTCTAAAAACGGTGAAACGAATCCTAGCGGAATTAGAACAATTATTGGCTTTTGCGGTATTTAAAATCTGTTCTTCAATATATTCTAAAGTGAAATTGTTTGGAATTTGCATTCTTACAATTCTCATAGAAGCCATCAATCTAAAATAATGATCCTCAAAAAAAAGAATTTTATTATTTACAATCTTTAATGTTTCAAATATCCCATCACCATAAAGAAAAGCCCTATTATCATTGGATAAATTCGTATCAGAAGCAAGGATTTCACCGTTGTAATTAATCATAAAAAAGTCCCGATTTATTGTTGTAATATATCGGGACAAATATAACTTATAAAAATGATTTTCTAAACAGAACCTATGACATGTTTTAGATCAGAAACTTGATTTTCCCATAGTTTTTTGGATTCATCAATTTCACTTTCTTCTGCAAAATCAACAACCATTAAAGATACGTCTTTAGTTATTTCGTCTTCAAGAATTCGTAATTCAAAATAGTATTCTGTATCTTTATTATCTTCATCAATCCATTTAAATTTTACTTTTTCTCCTGATTTTTTGGATGCCAAACGAGCATTTTCTTCGCTGTCATTCCAAATAAAAGTAAAAAATTCCCCGCGAGAATTAACGCTATCAGCAAACCATTCTTCTAATCCAGAAGGAGTAGAGATGTATTGATATAATAATTGAGGTGACGAATTAATCGGAAACTCAATTTCGTAACGTATTTTTTGAATCATATTCTAATTTTTGCGAAATATATAATTTTTATTTAAAAAAAGGCACCTTATAAAAAAATATTTTTTTCAATTTTATGTTTGCTCAATGTTATATTAGTCTTATATTTGCACCCGCATTCAAGGATGCACCGACAATTGGCGAGGTAGCTCAGTCGGTTAGAGCGCAGGATTCATAACCCTGAGGTCGGGAGTTCAAATCTCCCTCTCGCTACAAAAACAAACCCTTAATATTCAATATATTAAGGGTTTTTTCATGGAAATTTATTCTAAACCAAGTTTAACGGAGTAAGGAAATGGAGTAAGGAAATTATTTATTCTTACCATGAATAAAGTGGTAGATATTAATTCTGTATCTTTTTAAGTGAATATTAAAAAATAAAAAATATATTTTAATCTATATTTGTGTTTTATTTAATTAAATCCAATGAAAATTTCTATTAGTATATTCTGTTTATTAATTTTTACTAATGTTGTAGTTTGTCAGAATTCCATAAAAAAGTATAGACAACAGGCAAAAGAATATGAATACGTTAAAGAATATAAAAAAGCCATCGATTGTTATTCTAAAATCATTAAACTCAATCCAAAAGACTCCTTTGCTTATTTAGATAGAGCATTAATGAAACAAGTCCTTTATGATTATAAAGGCGCTTTGAAGGATTTTACAAGTGCCGGAAAAAATAATCCAACGGAACCGGATTGCTTTTTTTTAAAGGGTATGCTCCAACAAAAAATGAAAGATTATAAAAATGCTATTTTAAATTACAATAAAACGATGCCTTTGGAAATTAACGCAGATGCTTATCGCTTTAGAGGCGAGATAAAAGAAATTTACAAAGATTACAAAGGTGCTATGAAAGACTATGACAGAGCAATATCTATGAATAGATATTCTGAAGTTTATATTGATCGCGGTTTATTGAAAAGTAAGTTAAAAAACTATAAAGGAGCTATTGAAGACTTAAATACAGCTATAGAAATATCTCCTTTAGAAGAAAATGGTTATTATATACGAGCACAAATTTATACCAAAATTAAAGACTATAAAAATGCAATTAAAGATTACAAGAAAGACATTGAATTGAATAATCAAAAACCAATATATTATTTTAAAAAAATACTTTTGGAAATTAAATTAAATGAAAATGTAAATGCCTGTAATGATTTAATAGACTATAAAAATAATGGTGGAAAATTAAATATTAAATTAAATTGCAACTAAAAATGAATATCAAAAATTATTTATTTTCATTTTTATTAACTATCGTTAATTCAGCTTTATCCTTCTCACAATTAGAATCTGCTTCTATTGAAGGACCAACTCAAGGCACATCCTATCATATTACGTATCTAGATACGAAACATAGAAATTTACAACCAGAAATTGAAAAATTATTGATAGATTTTGACTTTTCGGTTTCAACTTATAATCCCTACTCCATAATAACTAGAGTCAATCAAAATGATAAAGATGTAAAGCTAGATAATTATTTCAAAACTTGTTTCAAAAAAGCCAAAGAAGTTTGGAAGAACACCAATGGTGCCTTTGACCCAACTGTACTTCCTTTGACTAATATATGGGGGTTTGGCCCGGGTAAAAAAACTGAAATTGAAAAATCAAAAATTGATAGTATCTTAGAGTTTGTAGGTTTTAATTTAATTGAACTTAAAAGAAATAAAATTATCAAAAAAGATTCTCGAGTGGCATTAGATTTTAATGCTTTTGCGCAAGGGTATTCTGTTGATGTAGTATCTAAATTTTTAAATAAAAAAGGAATAAAATCTTATATTGTTGAAATCGGTGGCGAAGTATTTGCTAAAGGAACTAATTTAAATGGTAAAATTTGGACGGTAAACCTAGAAGAACCAAAAGACAATAAAGAAGCTATTAACAATACTATTGCCATCGCTAGACTAAATAATTCAGCCATTTCCACTTCGGGTAATAACAGACGTTATTTTATTGAAAACGGAATAAAATATGCCCATCATTTAGATCCTAAAACGGGTTATCCTGCTAAAAATAATTTATTGAGCGTTTCATTATTTGGTAATGATTGTATTACAACTGATTCTAATGCCACTGGAATTTTAGTCATGGGATTGGAAAAGGCAAAATTATTTTTACAAAACCACTCAGAATTAGAAGCAATAATAATTTATTCAGATGAAAAGGGAAATTATCAATATTATAAGACTAATGGTATAAAAAATATTTTAGAATTCTAAAAATAAAAAAAGCATCCATCTGGATGCTTTTTTGAATTAAATAGTATACTATTTATTATTTTTCTAAAACTACTTTATAAGTAGAAGTTTTAGTATCATCAGAAACATTGATAAAATAAACTCCATCATTAAAAGAAGAAAGATCAACTTGTTTAGTTGCAGAAGTCGTAGCTTCTTTAATTTCTTCATTATAAACTACTTTTCCAGTAATATCAAGAACTTGAATGTTTTTTACGTCAGATTTAAAATCAATATTAAAAATACCTTTTGATGGAATTGGATACACAACTGCATCAGGAGCTTTAACAAAAGTTTCTGTAGCAAGAGTAGGTGCCCAAGCTAAATTTAAACCTGAAAAACTTGCATTCGTTGGTGTTTGACTTACTGCAGTTGCTCCTTTAGTGAAAGGAAAATAAGCAACAGCAGTCCCACCGTGATCCCAACATTCTTCCACAGCAACTCTGTAATTTCCATCAGCCACTAATGTACCTGAAACATTTTTACCATCCCATGTAGCGGTTTGTAATGCCCCAGATGACCAAGATAATGTTGAAGTTGATGTGATACCTGTAACATCAGATGCAGAAGCAGCTTTCCATGTAGGTATATGATTTGATGGAGTGCTTTTCCCTTTCACTATTAAAGATTTGGTATATGCCCAAGTAGTTCCTGTAGTATTTTGTTCTATCCAAACAGCTAAACATCTTTTTGTACCAGAGTATGTAGAACTATGAGCTACCTCACCTACTTTAAATGTTAAAGTTCCTGCAGTTTGAGCGTTTATTGTAGCTGAAAATAATAAAAGAGCTACCCCTACTGATTTGTAAATTTTTTTCATGATTGTATTAAATTATTTATTGTTATTATTGTTTATTCTCTAGTTCTAATTTGATAGCAATTTTAGCGGTTTCTGCTAGAGTTTTCTTTGCCATGGCAGGAACTTCTAGTTTATAATCAATTAATTTAATTACAAAAGTACCTGTAATAGCAGTTTTAGCACCAGCGGCAACAGCCATTTTTGTTTTTACTTTATTGGTAGCCCCATGAATAGTTAAATCACCTTCTACATCATAAGAACCCGATTTACCATCATAACCAATCACTTTACCACTAAAACTAGTTTTTGGAAACTTGTCACTTTCCATATAGTTTTCATTGTAATGCTCCTCCATTAATGGAGATTTGAATTTGAACGATTTTACTAAACCTTGAACAACTAGAACCCCAGTAGATTTATCAAATATAGAAGAAACGGTATTACTAACCGCAACCACCGGATCCATAGCTCCTGGAACCGTTGCGTCAAATTTTATTTCTCCCGAACGAGTCATCATTTTTTGTGAAAAGGCAACTGTTGAGAAAACCAAACATACTATTGAAATAAAAATATTTTTCATTTTATTAATTTTAATATTTATAATTATTATTCTGGATAATTATTATTAATCCAATTTTCAATTATTGTGATACTTACTGATGACAATGGTGCATCACCTTTAGGCATTCTATCTGAAGTGCAAGAACCAGCTTGAATACTACACAACAGTCTTGGTGAGCCAGATCCACTAGAATATCCATTTGGACCTTGGTCTTTTTGATAATCAACTACATTTTGGTAGGTATCTAAATCTGGGAAAGCTTGCTGAGAAGAGGAAGGTGAATGACATGTAACACATTTATTATCTAAAATCTTCTTAACGTTTTGAGTATAAGTTGGGTGTGTCACTATTCCTTCTAAATCTTGCTGTGTTCTAGAATCACAAGAAATAAAGAACGTAATTCCTAATAATACAATTGCTGCAGTAATTAATTTTATATTTTTCATATCTACTTTTTATTAAAAAACTCTATACATATTAAATCCGAAGAAAATGTTTTTACCTCCTGATATTCCAGTTGCCGAAGTATAATAAGCTACTTCATTCATAGTATTACTATTAGACAAAACTAATTGAAAAACGTGACCACCCGTTTCAATGTCTAAACCTAATGATATTGGATTATGGTAAAAATTGTTATACCCTTCTGGTAAATTCAACCTTGCAGCATAATCTAAATTAATACTTAATCTTTTAGAGATTTTACATCTGGCACCTGTTCCAAGTAAATAAGTATCTTTTTGATCTGTAAGCTCATCATACAAGTTTTTATGAATTAACATTGGGTTAACTTGTACTGATAAAGAATTATTTAATTTTCTAGAAACTATCAATTGACTAGAATAAGCATAACGATCACTAGCTCTTAAATCTGGATATAAATCTGTTTTTAAATCTGTTCTGATATCCATGGTATTATATCCAACAATAGTCACAGGAAATCCTCCGTCCATTTGATTGGCTAATTTATACTTGGCTGCTAATTCAAATGTTTTTTGAAATTTATGTCTAGATAATCCTAAAGACAACCAATCTGCAACTCCATAAATACCTCCAAATTTGGTATTAGCTTCATCTAAACCAAAAAAGTTGTTCATTCCGTTTGTAATATCCCCAAAACGGTGTGTAATAAGAAAGTAAAACTCGCCTTTTGCAGGTAATTTTGTAGATTGCATGTTGACAACTTGCAACCCTTTGAAAGCAGCAGTTGTAATTTCTTTTTTATCAGATTTTGCGGCATTTAATTCGTTCATCAAATCGTCTTGTGCATTGGCGAAGCCAAAACAAAAAAGAAAGAAAACAGAAACTGTAATTTTTAGTAATTTCATTTTTTTTATTAATTATTTATTTATAGAACATTGATCCATATTTACGCTTCCCATAAGGTCGTCAAAACCAACAACGCGACCTTTCACGTTTGCGGTTTGACCAACTTTTAAAGAAGCTTCTGCAGCAGTAAAGCCACAAACCACCACGTCATCGATTATCACTTCTTTGTCATTAACCGAAGTGATGATTCCAGAAATAACGACGGGTTTTTCAAGATATTTTTTGTTAGCATCTGCTTCTTTAGCAGCAAATTCAGCAACAAAATCTTTAGCTTTTAAGGTGAATGCCGCCTCTTCTGATTGCAAATCTCTTTTTCCCATATTATTAACCAAATAGTCTTTAACAATAGGAAAAGTAAAATACGCAGTTAAGAGTAAAATTACACCTATAAATAACATGATTTTAATTTTTTTATTCATAGTAATTTACAAATAATTTAGATTATAATTTTAAAAACAATGCAAATCTAAACTAAAGTTCATTTGATTTATTAAAAAACAACTTAATCTATCCTTAAATTAAATTATAATCATGCCATTTTCTTTCAAAATTTGTAGCGATTTAGAGTGCCAAAACAACTCGAAATCAATAAATTTACTTTCAAAATCTACTTTTATTTGTTGAATTGTCATTAAAGCACCTTCAAAAGTATTTAATTTCTTAAATAATTCTATTAGCCATTCTCCTTTTTCTAGTTCTAAGGCAATTTCAAAAGAATTAGTTTTATTATGAAAAGTGAGTTGCATCATTTGCCAAGATTGGCCTCTTTTAGATTTAGTAAACGGCTCTGAAATGGGATTTCCTCCTATCCAAATAATTTTGGCTGAGGGTTTGATATTGAAATCGATTTCTTTTTCCAAACAAGAAACAATATAATCAGACGGGATTTTTGTATTCGGAATTTTAAAGTCAAACCAATCTTGTAAGTCATACTCAAAACAAATTCCATGCATGTAATTGAACAACGATTTCTTCAACCCAAAACTGAATTTATCGTGATTGATTCCAGTTTTATCGCTAAAATTAATATCGTTATGAGCAAACGTAATGACATTGTGTTCTGGAATGACTCCAAATTCTTCGGGAAACATTCCCACAGGCGAATGCGCCGTCATAGCAAATTGATGCCAGAAACCACTTTGTAAAATTCCTAATTCAAACAATTGTCGCACCATTTCTAGACTATCCACCGTCTCTTGAATGGTTTGTGTGGGATAACCGTACATCAAATAAGCATGCACCATGATGCCACTTTCGGTAAAATTTCGAGCTACTTGAGCTACTTGTTCAACAGTTACTCCTTTTTTAATCAATTCTAAAAGTCGGTCTGAAGCTACTTCCAATCCCCCAGAAACAGCAATACATCCAGATGCTTTGAGTAAAATACACAAATCAACTGTAAAACTTTTTTCAAATCGGATGTTCGTCCACCAAGTAACCACTAATTTTCTTCGGAGAATTTCTAATGCAACTTCCCGCATTAAAGCCGGAGGTGCCGCTTCATCTACAAAATGAAATCCATTTTCGCCGGTTTGCGCAATCAAATCTTCCATTCTATCTACTAAAGTTTTAGCAGCAATAGGTTCGTATAATTTGATATAATCTAAAGAAATATCGCAAAAAGTGCACTTACCCCAGTAACAGCCATGAGCCATGGTGAGTTTATTCCATCTGCCATCACTCCACAAACTGTGCATTGGATTGGCAATTTCAATTACCGAAATGTATTTATCCAAAAGCAAATCCGAATAATCGGGTGTTCCAACTTCACTTTGTTTATAATCAGGTTTAATGGAGTTATTTTTATAGGTTACTTTCCCATTTTCTAAAAGGAATGTTCGTTTGTATTCTTTATCAATTGTCAATTGTTCATTATCAATTATCAATTGAAGCGGCAATTCTCCATCGTCTAAAGAAATAAAATCAAAGAATTCAAAAACACGTTCGTCTTTCAGTTCACGAAGTTCGGTATTAGGGAATCCGCCTCCCATGGCGATTTTAATTTTGGGAAAATGATTTTTAACAAATTGAGCCGAGCGAAAAGCACTATACAAATTTCCAGGAAATGGAACCGAAAAACAAATTAGTTTGGGGTGCACTTGTACAATTCTTTGATTTAGAATTTTCAGCGTAATTTTATCAATATAAGTTGGTGACTTTTGCAAATGTTGGTACAATTCATCAAAAGAATTAGCACTTCTTCCCAATCGTTCCGCATAGCGACTAAAACCAAAGTTTTCATCGACACATTCCACAATAAAATCGGATAAATCTTCAAGATATAAAGTAGCTAAATGTTTGGCTTTGTCTTGCATTCCCATGGTGCCAAAAGCCCATTCCATGTCATCTAATTGTAAAAATCGAGAAGCTTCAGGAAGAAAATTACCGCTACAAATTTGGCGTGCTAATGATGGAGTTTTTCCTTGCAAAAAAGAAATTACAGAATCAATGGTATTAACATATTCCTCTTGAAGAGAACATATTCTTCGAGAATTGGGAGTTGGGAGTTGGGAGTTGGAAGAAAACAAATCAGTTAAGCCCTTTTTAGAAAACAATTCTAAAATTACTTCTATACCCAAATCCATTTGAAAAGCCGAAACACTTTTAGTGTTCAAAAACCCTTTAATATATGCCGTTGCTGGATAAGGCGTATTCAGTTGGGTAAAGGGCGGCGTTATTAATAGGAGGTCTTTCAAATTGAAATGATTTTTGCAAAAGTAAAATTAATAATTTAGTTTTCAGAAATTATTAATCCCATAGCAATTGTAAATCGAATTTATATTTTAAGTAATTTTACAAAAAAATCACAACATGCCAAGCGACTGTATCAGCTATCAAAAATCAGGATATTTCTCTAAACTAATCGTTGATTATTTAGATGAAAAATCAGAGCTTGAAACCTTATACAATCGATTTCCAAAAATTGAAAATTTCAGAGAGCAAATAGCTGAAAAACAACAAAATTTTTCTGTTGAAAATAGACACGTTTTAGTTTCCGAGTTAGAAAAACAATATGCAAATTTTGAAATTTCAGATGCAACAAAAAGTAACATTAAACTTTTAACCAATTCCAATACATTTACAATAACTACTGGGCACCAACTGAATTTATTTACAGGACCATTATATTTTATCTACAAAATTGTTTCCACAATAAACCTTTGTAAACAATTAAAAAAGGAATATCCCAACAATAATTTTGTTCCAATATATTGGATGGCGACAGAAGATCATGATTTTGAAGAAATTAATCATTTTCATTGTAAAGAAGTTACCATTCGCTGGAATCGAGAAAGTTTTGGACCCGTAGGTCGATTATCTACTGAAGGATTAGACAATGTTTTTGATGTTTTTTCAAATGTAATTGGCCACTCATTGAATGCCGAAAAATTAAAAGAATTATTCATAAATACTTATATAAAGCAATCGAATTTAGCCGATGCTTCTCGATATATAGCCAATGAATTATTCAAAAAAGAAGGATTAGTAATCATTGATGGTGATTCAAAAGCACTAAAAAAAATATGTATCCCTTACATTAAAAAGGAGCTTTTAGAACAAGCTTCATTTAAAAATGTAAATCAAACTAAGGAACATTTAAAAAAGTATTTTATACAAGTAAATCCTCGGGAGATTAATTTATTTTACATTGAAGATACTATTAGAGAACGTATTATCTTAGAAAATGGAATTTATAAAATCAAAAATACTGCTATTCAATTTACCGAAACTGATATTTTAATTGAATTAGAAAATCATCCTGAAAGATTTAGTCCGAATGTTATTTTGCGTCCGTTATATCAAGAAGTCGTTTTACCCAACCTTTGTTATATTGGTGGAGGCGGTGAACTAGCGTATTGGCTAGAATTGAAATCAAATTTTGAGGCAAACAAGATTACTTTTCCAGTACTTTTACTTCGCGATTCTGTTATATTAGTATCGGAAAAACAATCTCAAAAGGCCAATAAATTAAATTTAACTTGGAACGATTTATTTTCAAATCAAGACGAATTATTAAACTCTAAAACTAAAGAATATTCCAAATTTAAAATAGATTTTACAGAACAAAAGGAATCATTGAAAAAACAATTTGGAAACTTACATAAAATTGCAATTCAAACGGACAAATCTTTTATTGGCGCAGTAAAAGCGCAAGAAACAAAGCAAATAAAAGGATTAGAAAATCTAGAAAAACGATTGTTAAAAGCGGAAAAAAAAGTTCATAAAGAGGAATTAGAGCGCATTACATTACTTCAAAATGAATTGTTTCCCAATCAAATTTTACAAGAACGCAAAGCTAATTTTTCAGAATTTTATTTAGAACATGGTGATCTAATGATTGAAAAAATATCAATCGAATTAAATGCTATATCACAAGAATTTAAAATTATAACTTTATAAAAGATATTTTTATAAAATTCATAAAAAAACTCTATTTTTGCACCCAAATTAAAAATAAAAAATAATTTACAATACAAATGGCTACAAATAGAACATTTACAATGATTAAGCCTGATGCTGTAGAAAACGGACACATCGGTGGAATTTTAAACATGATTACAGAAGGTGGTTTTAAAATCATTTCTTTAAAATTAACACAGTTAACCGTTACGGATGCTCAAGCATTTTATGCGGTTCATGCTGCAAGACCTTTCTATGGAGAATTAGTTGAATTCATGTCGCGCGGACCAATCGTTGCTGCAATTCTTGAAAAAGAAAATGCCATTGAAGATTTTAGAACTTTAATTGGCTCTACTAATCCAGTTGATGCTGCGGAAGGGACTATCCGTAAAAAATACGCAACTTCTATCGGAGAAAATGCGGTTCACGGTTCCGATTCAGATGAAAATGCTGTTATTGAAGGTGCTTTTCACTTTGCTGGAAGAGAGCAATTCTAGTATTCAGTCGCAATGGCAGTTTGTCAATAAAAATATAAAATCCCATTTCTTAATTGAAGTGGGATTTTTATCTTAAAACTATTTCTTTTACAACATCTTTCCGAAGTTCTTCGTTTAGGATTGCAATAATCTTTTGTTTGCCGTAACTCAATTCTTCACGCAAAACAGCCGAAGTTAATTTGACATACAGAGTACTTCCTTTTAAAAGTACTTCTTGGGTGTAACTGTTTACGCCATTTCCCATAAGTGATTTCCAGGCTTGTTCAACATCAATTTTATCCATACCCGATTCGAGCTTGTTCTGCTGAACAAACTGCTGTAAAACCTCTGAAATTGAACTTTCGTTACTTAATCGTTTTGCCATTTATGCTGAATTTGTTTCCGTATTATTTTAAAGAAAAAGGAATTTGTCTTTTATAGTGGTATTCTAAATTTTCTTGGTTTATTAAAACTAATACGGAATCTTTTATTTCAAGAATTTCTTCTTTCCATTTTCCATAATTAGTTGAATAATTGATGTAATAATTACCATCTACAGTTGAAAGTGAAATAATTTCTTTTATTTCATTAGTCAAATAAGTTCCGTCTAATTGCGGCATTACTTTTTGGCGAAAGCCTTTATTATCTTTAATTTGAAAGAAATCGATAGTTTCATTTACTTTGTATTCTTTCTTACCCCCTTTCGGAAGTTCCACTTTCTGAATCTCCCAATAGCCATTGATTTTGGTAATATCTGCATCCGAAACTTTGGGTTTACAAGCAACAAACAAAAAACTAAAAAAGGAAAGTAGAAGTAATTTTTTCATGTCTTAAAATAAAATATAAAATTACGATTAATTTTAAGTAATAAAAAAGTATTTTTGATGAAACGTTTTTTAAATTTCATTTATAATTACAAAAAATAAAAGTTATGAAAAAATATTTTTCTTTAATTATTTTACTCTTTTTTATTAATGGATGTAGTGAAAAAAATTGTGGATGTGTTACACCACCGAATGAAGCAATGTATTTTCCGCCAAGCGATGGAAGCAACACTTGGGAAACCAAATCCATTTCCGAAATGGGTTGGAATCCAAATGCTGTTCAACCGCTATTGGATTATTTACAATTAAAAAATTCAAAATCATTTATGATTATAGTAAATGGCAAAATTATAATGGAGAATTATTTTAACGGACATACTGCCTCAACACTTTGGAAATGGAATAGTGCCGGTAAAACATTGACATCAACTATTACTGGCGTAGCAGAACAAGAAGGATTTATAAATAGCAATAATAAAGTGTCTGATTATTTAGGAAATGGATGGACCAGCGCCCCGTTAGCAAAAGAAAATTTAATTACTTGCAAAAACCTTTTATCTATGAATTCGGGGCTAGACGACACTTTAGGAGATGATGTTTCGCCTTCAAATCTTCAGTATACTGCTGATGCAGGAACTCGTTGGGCTTATCATAATGTTTATGTAAAACTTCAGGATGTAGTAGAACAAGCAACTGGACAATCTTGGAACACATATTTTAATGCCAAATTACGCGATAAAATTGGAATGGAAACTTCTGGATTTTGGTATATTGGAACGGGTACTAATTTGGGTTTAAAAATTTATTTCAGCACCACTCGAAGTATGGCGCGTTTTGGTTTATTAGCTTTAAACAATGGGAATTGGAATGGAACTCAAGTTATAAATACTAGCTATATTAATCAAGCAACAACTGCATCTCAAAACATTAATTTATCTTATGGATACTTGTGGTGGTTGAATGGTAAAGCTAGTTATTGTTTGCCTCAAACTCAGTTACAATTTAATGGAAGTTTAGTTTCAACAGCGCCAACAGATATGTATTGTGCTTTAGGAAAGGATGATCAAAAAATATACGTCATACCAAGTAAAAAAATGGTAATTATCAGAATGGGGGATTCGGCAGGAAGTGAAAATTTAGCCCTTTCAGATTTTGATGAAATGCTTTGGACAAAAATAAATGCTTTATACCAATAAAACTATTTAACTATTTAAACTTCGAGTTTAATAACTTTATTAAAGCATGAATAAAAACCAAAAAAGTGAGCAATTGCAAACCCATTGCAATTGTTGGGAATTTAGTTTCAATTATTTTGGCTAATATCTCAACTACAACACTTATAAATAGTAAAAGTAATGGGGATGCTGTTTTGAAAAAGGAAAATAATTTATTCATAGTCTATTATTTAAAGAAACTATCTACAAACTCATATTTATTAAACACTTGCAAATCTTCAATTCCTTCACCAACTCCAATATATTTGACTGGAATTTGAAATTGATCAGAAATTCCGATTACAACACCGCCTTTTGCAGTTCCGTCTAATTTAGTAACCGCTAGACAAGAAACCTCAGTTGCTGCAGTAAATTGTTTAGCTTGTTCAAAAGCGTTTTGTCCGGTTGAACCATCTAAAACTAAAAGTACGTCATGCGGAGCATCGTCAATCACTTTTTGCATAACCCGCTTAACTTTTGATAATTCCGTCATCAATCCAACTTTATTATGTAAACGTCCTGCTGTATCAATAATAACCACATCAGCATTTTGAGAAACAGCACTTTGTAATGTATCAAAAGCCACCGAAGCAGGATCGCTTCCCATTTTTTGTTTTACAATTGGAACTCCTACTCTATCAGCCCAAATTTGCAACTGATCAATTGCCGCAGCACGAAAAGTATCACCTGCACCAAGCACTACTTTATATCCCGATTTTTTGAATTGATAAGCTAATTTTCCTATTGTAGTTGTTTTTCCGACCCCATTAACACCAACAACCATAATCACATACGGTTTTTTATTGGCTGGAATTATAAATTCCGATTCTTCACCTGATTTAGTTTCAGATAAAAGTCCTGATATTTCTTCACGAAGAATTTGATTCAATTCCTGAATTCCCAAATACTTATCATTAGAAACTCTTTCTTCAATACGTTTGATGATTTTCAATGTAGTTTCTACACCAACATCAGAAGATACAAGAATTTCTTCTAGGTTATCTAAAACTTCTTCATCGACTTTAGATTTTCCTGCAATCGCTTTTGTAAGTTTTGAAAAAAACGATGTTTTTGTTTGTTCTAAACCTTTATCTAAGGTTTCTTTATTTTCAGAGGAAAATATTCTTTTAAAAAAACGCATCTTTATTCTGATTTATGTATTAAGAAATCAAGAAATTCTCCTAAAAACTTAAATGTAATAATTAGTTACAAATATAAAAATAAAAAGCTACTTCCGTAAGAAAGTAGCTTTGATATAAATTTTATTTAGGATTATTTCTTAGATAAGAAAGCATCCACTTCTTCTGGAGTCATAATGCTTTCCACAAAAGTATATGCCCCTGTTTTAGGAGATTTTACCATTTTGATTGCTTTTGTTAATCTCTTAGAAGCTGTTTGTAATGTTGCAACGGTTTTCTTTGCCATGATTCAAATGAGTATATATGAAATATTTACAAATGTAAAAATCTCTAATTATTTAATTTCTTTGTGAACAGTCATTCTCTTTAAGATTGGATTAAATTTCTTAATCTCTAATCTGTCTGGAGTATTCTTTTTGTTTTTATTTGTGATGTAACGAGAAGTTCCTGGAAGACCAGTTGCTTTGTGCTCAGTACATTCTAAAATTACTTGAATTCTATTACCTTTCTTTGCCATCTTACTTTATTTTTATTGGATAAGGATTATTTAATAAATCCGTTAGCTTTAGCCGTTTTCAAGACAGCAGCCAATCCATTTTTATTGATTGTTTTAATTGTAGAAGCAGCTACTCTTAAAGTAACCCATCTGTCTTCTTCAGCAAGATAGAAACGTTTTTTAACTAAGTTTACAGAAAATTTTCTCTTAGTTTTGTTCATTGCGTGTGAAACATTGTTTCCTACCATCGCTCTTTTACCTGTAAGGTCACAAACTCTTGACATTATGCTTTTCTTTTATCGTTATTCAAATCGAGGGTGCAAAGTAACAAAAAAGAAACCTTATACACAAAAAAATATTACACATTTTTAAAAATTTCTTTTTGCAATAGTTCAAATGCTTTATTTACTGTTCTATCTATCACTTTTTCACGCGGTTGACCAAAATTAAATTCTTCTACTACTATGCCATTTGGAGTTGCTATTGCTATGCAAACAGTCCCAACATCGGTATCAGCATCCCCTTTTGATGGACCTGCATTTCCTGTTGTGGCAATTGCATAATCTGTTTTCATTAATTTTTGAATTCCTATTGCCATTTCTATCGCTACTTGAGAACTTACAACCGAATTTTCATCAATTGTTTGTTGCGAAACTCCTAAAACGGTAACTTTAGTATCTGTAGCATAACTTACAACGCTTCCTCTAAAATAATTGGAAGCACCAGCAACTGAAGTAAGTGTTTGTGCAATTTTACCGCCCGTACAACTTTCGGCTGTTGAAATTGTTTTTCCACATTTAGTCAATTGTTTTCCTAAAACGACTTCTATTGTTTCATCTTCTTCAAATCCAACTATAATATCCCCAATTATTTTTGTGAGGGATTTTACTTTTTCTTCAATAGTGTTTTCAAGTACATCTTTTTGGGTTCCTCTGGCAGTTAATCGCAAACGGACTCTTCCCGGTGCTGGTAAATATGCTAATTTCAAAAATTCAGGCAAATTATTTTCCCAATCTTCAATGCGTTCGGCAACCAAACTTTCGCCTTGACCATAAGTCATTATTGTTTTATGTAAAATGTAGGGGCGTTTGTATTCTTTTATTAATTTGGGAATAATCTCGTTTTCTAAAATATATTTCATTTCGTATGGTACGCCTGGCAATGAAATATAGACCGTATTTTCTTTTTTCATCCACATTCCTGGAGCGGTGCCCACTTTATTGAAGAGCACTTCGCTTTTGGATGGAACCAATGCTTGATCTTTATTCATTTGCGAAGCCGGTCGTTTCATAACGCTCTCAATCAACTCAATTACATGGGCTTCTACTTCTTTATTTACTACTAATTTATCATTGAAATACTCGCAAAAGGTCTTCTTGGTAATATCATCTTTTGTTGGCCCTAAACCTCCAGTTATAACAACTAAATCAACTTTGTTTTGAACTGATGCAAATGTTTCCAAAATATGCTGTTGATTATCTGAAATAGAAATTATTTCGGCAACTTGAATACCTATTTTATCTAAAGATTTAGCAATAAAACCTGAATTAGTATCGACAATTTGCCCTATAAGGATTTCGTCTCCAATGGTAACTATGGTTGCTTTCAAGGAAAAATATATATTAAATTTGTGGTAAAATCATTATTCTAACAAAGATATGGAAAACTCATTGGCCCTGATGGAATGGAAATCCTTTTATTTTACAAAATAAAAGATTGAAAGGAAAGCTGGAAAATGGCTTGCTTATAAATAACAAGCCATTCGCTTCTGATTATATTTCAAAATCTTTTTTGATTTCTTTTATTGCTTTTTCAACTTGGTTTTTAATGCTCTCAAAAGTAGCTGCTATCTCTTTTCTTTTTCCTTCCGCGATCGTCCAAGATTCAATTTGAAGAACTTCATCATAAGCTATTGTCATTCCCAATAAATCCAATGTTGGCTTTATCTTGTGAGCATAGGCATAAGCAATTTTATAGTCTTTTTCATTAATTCCAATCCCTATGTTTTTGATGTCTTGTGGAACTTCTCTGACAAAAAGTGTTAAAATTTGTATTACAAATTCAGAATCGTTATCAGAAAGTGCATACACTTTTGAAAGGTTGTAATTTATTGCCATTATTTAACTTGTATTCTAAATGATCTTTTATTTTCAATAAATCCTTCTAAAACGTCATTGGGTTTTAGGGCAGAAACGCCTTCTGGTGTTCCAGTAAAAATGATGTCGCCTTTTTTAATTGTAAAATACTGCGAAATATGCGAAATTAATTCGTCTATTTTCCACAACATGTGACTTGTATTTCCTTTTTGTACTGGAATTCCATTATTAATTAATTCAAAATTAATAGTATCTAATGATTTAAACTCTTTTTTTGGATAAAATTCACCAATAACCGCGGAACCGTCAAATGCTTTTGACTTTTCCCATGGTAGACCTTTTTCTTTGAGTTGATTTTGTAAATCTCTAGCTGTAAAATCAATTCCTAGACCGATTTCATCATAATAATTAGGAGCAAATTTTGGTTCGATATATTTACCTACTTTATTTATCTTAACCAAAATTTCCACTTCATGATGTACATCATTACTAAAATCGGGAATTACAAACGGATGTTGTTTAAGTAAAATAGCAGAATCTGGCTTCAAAAAAATAACTGGCTCATCGGGTTTTTCGTTTTGAAGTTCCTCGATGTGCTTTACATAATTTCTGCCAATGCAAATTATTTTCATTTTTTTTAGTTGGGAGTTGAGATGCTGTAAATTTAACTTTTCGTATTCAGTTTTCTCAATTTAATAGCAGTCAAAACTTTTTTGGTGTATAATGGAAAGTCGGCACCTTGAATCCAACCATAGTATCCAGGTTCTTTTTCAAGAACATCTTCAACCAAATGACCTTTATTTTTTCCGAAAGTAAATATTTCTTTACCTTCATTATTTAATGCTATAAAACCAGCAAAATCAATCGATTTTTTTCGCGTTGTAAATTCTGACAAAGACTTCATATCGTTATCTAAATCGGGATATTTATCCAATTGAGCTATTAAAATTTCATACGTTGCCATAGTATCTGCTGCTGCCGAATGAGCGTTTTCTAGATTTTTTCCGCAATAAAACTTTAATGCTGCACTGAGAGTTCGCTCTTCTTTTTTGTGAAAAATAGTTTGAACATCAACAGAAACTCTATTTTTCATATCAAAATCAACCTCTGCGCGAAGCATTTCTTCAGCTAAAAGTGGAATATCAAATCTATCGGAATTAAATCCAGCCAAATCGGAATCCTTAATAATATTATGAATCTGATTCGCTAATTCCTTGAAAGTGGGTTCATTGGCTACTTTCTCGTTGGTAATACCATGAACCGCGGTAGTTTGTGGTGGAATTGGAATTGTTGGATTTACCAACCATGTTTTGCTTTCCTTATTCCCATTAGGGTAAACCTTAAAAATTGATATTTCTACAATTCTGTCTTTAGCAACTTCAATTCCTGTAGTTTCCAGGTCAAAAAAGCAAATTGGTCGAGTGAGTTTTAATTCCATTTTTTATTATTAAGCAACAAATATAAAATAATGATTGTACCGTTTGTTGATTATATTATTTTTTAATCATTTTAAATGTAAAAAATAAAATGCCGATTTATATGGATTCTAATTTAGATAAATTAATTGGAATAACTTTAAGAAATGAAGGATGTTGTTCAATTGCAAACTCCACTTTTTCAACAATTTCTTCGATGGTGTCTTTTTCATAATCAATTTCTAATGGTTCTTTAATTACGAATGATTGCAAAATATTCTTCTTTTTCATTCGCAATCCTTTTTTATCAAAAGAACGACGAAAACCATCAATAACAATTGGAACTACAATTGGTTTATGTTGTTTTATAATATGTGCCGTTCCTTTTCGAACGGGTTTAAATGATTTAGTAGTTCCTTGAGGAAAAGTAATTACCCAGCCGTCAGCAAGTGCTATTTTTATGTTTTCAGTATCATTCGGATTAACCTCTCTTTTTTCTGAGACATCTTTGCCTCCAGATCGCCAAGTTCTATCAACAGTTATGGCTCCAACATAGGCAAGAATTCTGGGTAATATTCCAGATTTCATCGTTTCACTTGCCGCAACATAGTAGATATTCATTTTGGGCTGCCACAAATAACCCACGTTTTTAATAGAATTCGTTCTACCTGATAAACTCGCGTTAAAAACATGAAACATCGCTACAACATCTGCAAAATAAGTCTGATGATTGGATATGAAAAGTACATTTTTATCGGGTAGGTTTCTAATTATATCTGATCCTTCAATTTTCAAATCATTAAAACCGTGATACCTTTTATGGGTAATTGCTCCAAAAAATCGGATGAGCCATTTTTTAATAAAAAGTATATGTCCGAAAGGATTTCGCTTAAACAAAGCCATAGTATTTTTTCAAATTATACAGAACAAATCTACAAAAATTATATTTTAAAGAAGCAACTTTAAAGCATCTTTTAACTCACTAAGCATCATAGCTGTTGCACCCCAAACCAAATTTTCTTCAATTTGAAAACAAGGAATATTTATAGATTTTGCATACGAAGTTTCTAGTTTTTTTTGAGTTATTATAGAATCATCCAATAATAATGTCAAGGGGATTTCAAGAATTCCTGCGACTTCCTCTTTTTGAAGAGTAAATTCTAATTCGGTCAAAGAAATACCTAGAAATGGATGCACTAAAAAATTACTTGGAGGTATGTAAACTGATGTAAAATCTCTTATAACAATAATTTTATCGGGATGGATACCTATTTCTTCATGAGTTTCACGAAGAGCAGTTGCTTTAAAATTCAAATCATTATTTTCAGCTTTACCGCCTGGAAATGCAATTTGAGAGGAATGAACGCCAGGATAAGAATTTCTAACTATTAATACCAAATGAGTTATTCCATTTTTTGGGTAAAAAAGCATCATTACAGCAGCTTTTTTAGCATTTTCAATAATATCTATGCTATCCTTCATCAATTGAACCCGTTCTAAGGAGGCCATTTTGATGTGTGCCGATTCCGATGGTAAATCGATATCTACAATACCATTAATTGCTTTAAAAAAATCATTAATATGCATCGACAGGGTTCTAATTATTTATAAATTTACCAAAAAAGTAGTATAAACCAAAAAAAAGTAGTTGAATGTATAGCAAAGAGGAAAGTTTAGCCATAAAAAAGGAATTTTGGGTACAATTTGCCAAAGAATATCCAAGAAAATGGATTTTGTATGATACTAAAATAAAAGATTTTACATTCAAATTTTATGTTGACAACAAAAAAGCACAAGTTTTATTAGACATTGAACTAAAAGAAGAAGAAAAACGAAAAATTTATTTTGAAAAAATCGAATCTTTAAAAACCATTCTAATAGAAGAATATCTCCCTGAGGCCATTTTAGAAAGAAACTATTATTTAGAGAGTGGAAAAGTAATTAGTCGGGTTTGGATTGAAAAAACAAATGTTAGTTTAAACAAGAAAAACAACTGGGAAGAAATATTTTTATTTTTTTATGAAACCATGTCCAAATTTGAAGAATTTTTCTTTGAATATGAAGATTATATAAAAGATTTAAAAATCAATACGTAAAGGCGTCGAAGAATAGTTTTTGTAATAGGAAAATTTCGGACAATAAAAAAACCACCACAAAAAAAGTGATGGTTTACGAAGAGCCGGCGGAGGGACTCGAACCCACGACCTGCTGATTACAAATCAGCTGCTCTAGCCAACTGAGCTACGCTGGCCGGTCTCTATTCTGCTGCAAATATAATAGTGATTTTTAAATCACCAAAACTTTTTTACACTTTTTTAAAGATTTTTTTTCTGATTACAGAGCGTTGATTTTTTCAATCAATTGAGTCGCTGTTTGTTCTAAATCAACATTGATTTGTTTAAAATGTGCTTTTTTATTTTCTACTTTTTTAGCATTAACCTTAACGATTAAAGCATCAAAAGAAGTAATTGCTTCATCAATAATAGCATTGGTCGCTTCTGTTGGCTTTCCTTCGCTAGTCATTTCGTGAATATAAACTGCTTCAATAATATCTCCTAAAACGAAGTTGATGTCTTTTTTTAAATTTTTAACGCTTGGCATTTTCTTTATTATTTTAAATTCGGTGCAAAATTACATATAATCTTTCTAATATAAGTTAAGAAATGTATATTTCTAACACTGAAGCTTTTCCTTTTACAACAAAATCTGTCATCTCAGCTGGAATTAAAAGCGTATCACCGGTTTTATACTTATAGACATCTTCTTTATAAATCAATTCAAAATCACCTTCAACACACATGAAAACTGAAAACGATTGCTTGTTTTTATTACATATCCTTTCTCCGTCAAGAGGAATAAAATTAGTAGTAAAATAAGGGCAATCAATCATTAAATTAGCTTCATTTTCAACTTTAAAATAGTTTTTTTTAGCATCAACTACATTATAATTAATGGCATCCAAAGCTAAATCTACATGAAGTTCACGTGTATTTCCATGAGCATCTTCTCTATCAAAATCATAAATTCTATAGGTGATGTCAGATGTTTGTTGAATTTCGGCAATAACAGTTCCTGATCCAATAGCGTGAACGGTACCAGTTTCTATAAAGAAAACATCTCCTTTTTTCACCTTTTTTACATCCAAAATATCAATAATGGTTTTATTATTAAGTGATTTCAAATATTCCTCCGGCGAAGACTTTTCTTTAAAACCAACTATTAATCTTGCATCAATATCGGCTTGCATTACATACCACATTTCGGTTTTACCAAAAGAATTATGACGATTTTTTGCTAATTGATCATTGGGATGGACTTGTATGGATAAATCTTCCCTGGCATCCAAATATTTAAAAAGTAATGGGAATTTTTTACCAAATTGCTTGTAAACTTTGGTGCCTAAAACTGATTCAGGAAACTCATTTATCAATTCATTTAATGATTTTCCTTCAAAAAATCCGTTTGCAATTATACTAACATCATTCTCAACGGAAGAAATTTCCCAACTTTCACCAGTAATATCTGATATAATTGGTTTATTTAAATAAGTTTTTAATTTTGTTCCTCCCCAAATTTTATCTTTAAGAATGGGTTGAAATTGCAATGGATAGATTTTCATTTGAAAGAATTAAAGTACAAAGTTGATAAATTTTATAGATACTATTTTGTTAATTCCTTCAAAATTTTCAATGCTTTATCTACGTGTATTTTACCTTGCATACTATTAAAAACAAATAGAATAACTCCATTATTATCAATAACAAAAGTTTGACGACCTGGAATAAACAAAAAATCATTTTCTACTCCAAAAAGTTTTCGAAGTTTTTTATCGGTATCCGAAAGTAAAATGAAGGGCAGATTGAATTTAGTTTTAAACTTTATGTGTGATTGAACAGAATCCGCACTAATACCAATGACTTCTGCGTCTAAATCTCTAAATTTCTGATAATTATCTCTAAAGCCACATGCTTGAGTAGTACAACCTGGAGTATCATCTTTTGGATAAAAATAAATTATAAGGGGTTGTTTTCCAATATAATTTTGACTTTCAAAAATGGTTCCGTTGGTATCTTTTGCTTTAAAATTGGGAAGGGTATCCCCTACTTTTAGTGCCATTTTAATTTCCTTTGTAGGTTACAAAATTGCGAGGTGTCTCATATAGTACAACTTCCAAGTCTTTATTAGAATCAATAAATTTTCGAAGTTTATTCCAAATTACTACTGCTATATTTTCGGCTGTTGGATTTAAATTTGCAAAATCAGAAACATCAAGATTTAAATTTTTATGATCGAAAGCATTTTCTACATGTTCTTTAATCAAATCAGAAAGTACTTTTACATCTACAACAAAGCCAGTTTCTTGGTCAATTTCGCCAGTAACAGAAACAATTAATTCATAATTATGCCCGTGAAAATTAGGATTATTACATTTTCCAAAAACTGAATTATTTTGCTCCATAGTCCAATCTTTCCGAAATAATCTGTGAGCTGCATTGAAATGAGCTTTTCTTGATACGGTAACTTTCATAATAATTTTTGATTGTTGATTAACAATATTCGATTTTTGAAGTATTCTGATATTTTTTTTTATTCTAAATCTTGTGGTCTTCGAGATAATGGTAAAACTCGTCGAATATTATTCTAAACCAAACAGTATAAACAGATGGATTTACCCTCATATCATCTTTAATTGCTTCGATAGACATCCATTTCCAACTTTCAACTTCATCGCTATTAATTTGGGGTTTTTCATTAGAATATCCAATCATTACATGGTCGAGTTCGTGCTCAGTTAAACCATTATCAAATGGTGCTTTATAAATAAAATGAAACAATTCTTTGAGTTCGGTTATAAAGCCCATTTCTTCAAATAAACGGCGTTTCCCAGCTTCCAAATTCGTTTCGCCTGCACGCTGATGACTGCAGCACGTATTGGTCCATAATAAAGGGGAATGGTACTTGTGGTGCGCACGTTGTTGCAGCATTACTTCATTTTTATCATTGAGAACAAATACAGAAAACGCACGATGCAAAACGGCTTTTTCATGAGCTTCGAGTTTATTCATTAAGCCAATTGGCTCATCTTTTTCGTTAACTAATATTACTTGTTCTTCTTTCATAAATAGTATAAGATGGTCAAAAATACAAAAAAAGAATTGGGAACGAATAAAATTAAAGAATCAACGTCCGTTAAACTTTCCTTAAAACAATTTAGATTGTATAGAATATGACGTTTTGCATGGAATATCTGTTGTAAATTTGTACTTTAATTTAAAGGTATATTATGCGAATTTCAAAATCTCTTTTAAATCTTTTGGTATTTTTGCCACTATTCGCTTTGAACGCATGTGGTCAATCATCAAATAAACAAAAATCAACAACAAAAACTGTTACTATGGAAAATGTTATTTCAAAACCTGAAAATCCTTACTATTCAAATACTGAAACTAAAAAATTAGATATTTCAGATGCGGAATGGAAAAAAGTATTGTCTCCAGACTTATATGCAGTTGCAAGAGAAGCCAATACGGAAAGAGCTTTTACAGGTACCATGTGGAATTCAGAAACTAAAGGAACCTATTATTGTGCGACTTGTGGCTATAAATTATTCAAATCCAACCAAAAATTCACAAGCAGTTGTGGTTGGCCAAGTTTCTTCGAACAAGACAACAAAAAAAGCATCACATTTAAAGAAGATAATTCTTATGGAATGAAACGCACAGAAGCACTTTGCGGTCGATGTAATAGCCATTTAGGACATTTATTTGAGGACGGACCAGAACCTACTGGAAAAAGATATTGTATGAATGCAATATCTTTAGATTTTGTTCCAGATGGGGTAACTCCTAATAAATCAAAGGGAAATCTTGAAACTATTGTTCTTGGCGGTGGATGCTACTGGTGCGTTGAAGCAGTTTATGAAAATCTAGAGGGGGTGACAAAAGTAATTTCAGGGTTTTCCGGAGGAACTGTTATCAATCCTAGTTATGAGGAGGTTTGTACTGGAAAAACTGGTGCTGCAGAAGTGGTTGAAATTACTTACGACAATAAAATAACCAATTTAGACGAAATATTTCAAGTATTTTTTACTGTACATGATCCAACAACTTTAAACAGACAAGGTGCAGATATAGGAACACAATACCGTTCGGTAATTTTCTTTAAAAATGAAGAGCAAAAAAAAGCAGCCGAGAACTTAATTAACGAATTAAATTCTAAAAATATTTATCCTACTAAAGTTGTAACTACTTTAGAACCATTGAAAGCATTTTATCCCGCAGCAGATTACCACCAAAATTATTATGAAAATAATAAAGAACAAGGGTATTGTAAAATGGTAATTCAACCAAAAATTGAAAAATTTGAAAAGGTATTTAAAGACCGATTGAAAAAGAAATAACTAGTAATTCCGTTAAAAATCATTCATTAAATTATGCGTTTTTTATTGTTTTTTTAATACCTCAGCGATTTTTAATGCACATTTTTCACCATCAATTGCTGCCGAAATAATTCCACCTGCATAACCTGCTCCTTCGCCACAAGGATAAAGTCCTTTTATTTGAACATGTTCCAAAGATTCATTATCTCTAGGAATTCTAACGGGTGATGAAGTTCTACTTTCTGGCGCATGTAGAATGGCTTCGTTAGTATGGTAACCTCGCATTGATTTTCCAAATTCTAAAAAACCTTCTCTCACAATTTGAGTCAAAAATCCTGGAAAAACTTGTCCTAATTCTACAGAAGTTGTTCCAGGTACGTAAGAAGTTTTTGGAATATCTATTGAAATTTTATTTTGAGTAAAATCGACCATTCGTTGAGCGGGAACTTTTTGGGTCTGTCCAGCTAAATGCCAAGCTTTTTGTTCTATTGATTTTTGAAATTCCAATCCGGCAAGTGCACCAAATTTTGCAAAAGGTTTGAAATCTTCTAGTTTTAATTCCACTACAATTCCAGAATTCGCTGTGCCTTGATCTCTTTTTGATGGCGACCAACCATTAGTTACTACTTCCCCCGGACTTGTAGCGCAGGGAGCAATTACACCACCCGGGCACATGCAAAACGAATACATTCCGCGACCATTTATCTGTTTTACAATTGAATAGGGCGATGGAGGTAAAAATTCACCACGAAAATCACAGGAATACTGAATTTTATCAATTAATTCTTGTGGATGCTCTGCACGAACTCCTAAAGCAAAGGGCTTTACCTCAATAAAAATCTTTTTTTTGTCTAACAATTCAAAAATATCCCTTGCAGAATGTCCTGTGGCAAGAATGACTTTATTTGCGGCAATTGTATCACCCGATTGAGTTGTAATTCCTTGAATTTCATTATTTTTAATAATTAAATCAATAACCCTAGTTTCAAATAAAACTTGTCCGCCGTATTCGATAATTTTTTCTCGAATATCTTGTATAATGTTAGGTAATTTATTGGTTCCAATATGCGGATGAGCTTCAATTAATATATCTTCGGAAGCACCAAAAGCGACTAATAATCTTAAAATTCTATCTACATCTCCACGCTTTTTTGAACGAGTATATAATTTTCCGTCAGAATAGGTTCCGGCGCCTCCTTCACCAAAACAATAATTGGAATCTTGGTTTACAATATGGTCGACATTTATAGCTTTTAAATCTCTCCGACGACCTCGGATATCTTTTCCGCGTTCGATCACAATCGGTTTTAAACCTGATTCTATCAATTGTAATGCTGCAAAAAGTCCTGCAGGACCAGCACCAACAACAATAACTTCTTGTGAATTGGAAACATTTTTATATTCTGGAAGACCAATGCTTTGTGGAATAAAAACTTCACCCACAAAATACACATCGGCTTTTAAATTAAATTTTATAGCTTTTTGACGCGCATCAATAGAACGTTTCAAAACTACTACCTTTTGAATTTCATCAACAGAAGTGTTGAATAACTTGGCAACATGTTCATTAAGAAATGATTGATTGTAAGCAACTTCTGGAGAAACTTGAGTTTGAATTTCGCGAGGCATTTATAATTGATTTGTAAAATCTTATTTTGTTTTGTATTCTTTCTCCATTACATTGATAACATTTTCTATCTGCTCAGTGCCGATTCGCTTTGCTTTAATAACTCTATTTTTATCTAAAACATAAATTACAGGAGTAGAATAAACATCATATTTTACAACCACATTATTATAGTGCGCTCCATCATAAACATTTATCCAATCATTAAGCTTGTGTTCATCAATATATTTAAGGTATTTATCACCTTCATGCAAGGTGTAAACACTATATACTTTTACGTCTTTATTTTCTTTTTTGAGTTTATTATACAATTCTATTAATTTCGGAATTTCTTTCTGACAATGTCCGCAATCTACATCCCAAAAAACTAATATTATAAAATCAGCAGTTATAGAATTTAAATGGCAAAACATTTTATTCAGCTGATTTACATTGGCATAAAACACTTTAGTGACTTCCTCACTAGTTTTTGCAGTTCCAAAACCCATTTTTTTCATTACTTCATAATCAGAAGCTTTTATCATGGATAAATCTGGGGCAACAGCACCAACCAAAAGTGGTCTTAATGACTCAGCTCTTTTAATGATTTTAGAAATTACATCTTCATCGTTGTATATTCCTGTAGCTTTACCGGTTTTAAAATATTTATCTATAATATGAACAAAAACTTTATCAAACCCCATTATATTATTAGTTTCATAAGAATAGGTTAAATGGGCAAGCATTAATTTGTAAAACAAACTATTGGGTTTAGTTTTATCTAATATTTTATCAACTTCAACACAAACTGAATCTGGATGTGTAACAACGACTGACTCAAAATATCTTTTTAATTTAGGAAATAAAAATGGGTTTCGCATTGTTGTATCGTCTTTAAAATCAATATTTTCCCAATAATGATTCTTATAATACTTATAAACAGCCAAACTATCTGGTCGTCCATTGGAAGCTTTAGGGATGTCTTTCAATAATTTTTCCATTTTAATATTTAGTACATCGCCTATATAGGTGCCTTTGTTTTTTTCAAAAAATCCTTCCTCATAAACACGAACTTTATCATCTAATTGTTTTTGCTTATCATTTAAAAGAAGTGTGTCTTTTTTAGTTAAGATTTTTATACTGCTTTTATAATCAGTAAATTCTTTATTTTGTTGATTAATAAACTTTATGTAATCAAAAAAATCATTTTCTCTTTTTGAATTTACGGCAGTCAATCCATCAATATTGGCAACACCTAAATCGTTTTTAAGTTCTAAATTTTGTGTTTCATCATCAATAAAAAAATCAAAATAAACCGATTTTTGCTGACTAATTAAAGAATAAATTCCTTTATCTAATTTGCCTTTGCCTTTAAAAATTATTTTTCCATTTTTGATCTGGGTACAAGTGTCTTTAACGTAGTTTTTATCTAATTGATAATAGGTAAGAAATGCAATGGTATCATTACAGTTTTTCAGATTGATTTTAATTTCATATCCCGACTGTGAAGTTGCATAGAATGTTGAAAAACAAAAAACAAAAGTTAATATAAATTTATTCATAAATAGTAAAGTTATTTGTTAGCGTATTTTAAAAAATTCTCTTTTTATGTAAAGTGATTTTGCCACATAATCTAGTTGTAAACGGCAATTAAATAGACCATTTTTAATAATTCTTATAAAATATTCTTTGGTCAAAAATAGTGTATTTTTGAAAAATAAAACTTAAATTTTTTATAAAAAGTTAATAAAATAATTAACAAGTTTATCTTTGAAAGAAATTAAAATATTATTCTCAAATTTATTATGAGACAAATTAAGTTAATCTGGGATTTTAAAGGACAAATGGCTGCAAAAATTGCTGAACATCACGAAAATCATTTGAAAGAATACATTGCCATTGAAAAATTTCCAATCAATATTACAGGATTTGAAATTATTAGTAATGTGCATGCCATTGCCTTTATGGTAGTAACCGATGAAAACATGATTCCAGTTCGAGATAATTTGAAACCCCATCGAGGGGAACTTTATATTATATAATATAAAAAAGTCCTAAAGTGAATATATAGATAATCAATTTAGGACTTTTACCTTTTAGACTTTCAATTAATTAGCTACTTCGCTTATAAATTTTATTCTCATTAATCGTAGTTCTTCAATATCATAATCGCCATCAAATTCTTTAAGAGCTTCTTCAATATTATCAGATTCAGAATCCATAAAATAATCGTGAATTTCTTCTTGTTGGTCTTCGTCTAACATTTCATCAACCCAATATTTGATGTTAAGTTTGGTTCCAGAATTAACAATTTGCTCCATTTCTTTGAGTAAATCGTCCATTTTCATTCCTTTTGCAGAAGCAATATCTTCTAAAGAAAGTTTTCGGTCAATATTTTGAATTATGTACAATTTGTTGGTAGAATTTGCGCCTGTAGACTTCACTACCAAATCATCCGGACGGGTAATGTCATTATCTTCAACATATCGGCTTATGAGTTCAATAAATTCTTTTCCATATTTTTTGGCTTTTCCTTCTCCAACTCCATGTATATTTATTAATTCTTCTAAAGTAATTGGATATTTTAGAGCCATATCCTCAAGTGAAGGATCTTGAAATACTACAAATGGCGGAACTCCAAGTTTTTTGGCAACTTTTTTACGCAAATCACGCAACATAACCATCAACGTTTCATCTGCGGTTCCAGATGATTTAGCAGCTGTAACAATAGCATCATCTTCGGCTTCATTATATTCATGATCTTCACTCATCAAAAATGATGTTGGATTTTCAATATAATTATGTCCTTTTTCTGATACTTTTAAAATACCATAAGTTTCAATGTCTTTTGTTAGCATTCCATCAACTAAAACCTGACGTATTAATGCCATCCAATACCTTTCTTCTTGGTCTTTTCCTGTCCCAAAGAAACTTTGCGAATCCGTTCTATGTGCCTTTATAGTTGCATTTACTCTTCCTATAAGTGTAAAAACAATTTCTTTTGATTTGTATAAGTATTTAGTATCTCGAACTACTTCTAGAAGTTTTACAACATTAACTTGTGCTTCAACTTTAGCTTTTGGATTACGAACATTATCATCCATATCGGCTCCTTCTCCATTTTCACTGTCAAATTCTTCACCAAAATAATGCAATAAAAATTTACGTCGTGACATTGAAGTTTCTGCATAAGCAACCACTTCTTGCAATAATGCAAACCCAATTTCTTGTTCAGCTACAGGTTTTCCAGACATAAATTTCTCTAATTTCTCTACATCTTTATAGGAATAATATGCCAAACAATGGCCTTCCCCTCCATCACGACCGGCTCTACCGGTTTCTTGATAATAGCTTTCTAATGATTTTGGGATGTCATGATGAATTACAAAACGAACATCGGGCTTATCAATTCCCATACCAAATGCAATTGTAGCAACGACAACATCAACATCTTCCATAAGAAACATATCTTGATGTTTTGCTCTCGTTTTTGCATCTAAACCTGCATGATATGGCACGGCGCTGATTCCGTTAACCTGAAGTACTTCAGCAATAGCTTCAACTTTTTTACGGCTTAAGCAATAAATAATTCCTGATTTCCCTTTATGTTGTTTAATAAAACGAATGATATCCGATTCAATATTTTTAGTTTTAGTTCGTACTTCATAATATAAATTAGGACGATTGAATGATGCTTTATAGGCGGTTGCATCTGACATATCCAAATTTTTAAGGATATCTTCTTGTACTTTTGGCGTTGCCGTTGCGGTTAACCCAATAACAGGAACATCACCTAAATGTTTAATTATAGCTCGTAAATTTCTATATTCAGGTCTAAAATCATGCCCCCATTCGGATATGCAATGCGCTTCATCAATAGCTACAAAAGAAATAGGGACAGTTTGAAGAAATTCTACATACTCTTCCTTTGTTAAGGATTCTGGTGCGACATATAATAGTTTAGTTATACCAGAAGTAATATCCTTTTTAACTTGATTGATTTCGGTTTTAGTCAATGATGAATTTAATACGTGAGCAATTCCATCGTTTGTTGAAACACTCCTAATAGCATCAACTTGATTTTTCATCAATGCAATTAATGGAGAAACTACAATAGCGGTTCCAAGTTGAATTAAAGCAGGCAATTGATAACACAGAGATTTTCCCCCGCCTGTTGGCATTATTACGAAAGTATTTTCTTTGGCTACAATACTTTTAATTACTTGCTCTTGCAACCCTTTAAATTGGTTAAAACCAAAATATTTTTTTAATTCTTTGTGGATGTCAATTTCGTTTGAATTCATTCTTACTTAATAGTATTTTTACATAAATTTGCAACCATAAATATACAAATTTCTTTTACTCATACAAATTTTATACCAAATCTATTTTGATAACTAAAGAAAACATCATTGAATCGGCAAAAAAAACATTGCTTTCAGAAAGCCAATCAATAGCTAAACTTACTGATTATATAGACGATAGCTTTGTTGATACGGTTAAATTAATCTATAATTCAAAAGGAAGATTAATTGTTACAGGAATTGGAAAAAGTGCCATTATTGCCCAAAAAATTGTAGCAACTATGAATTCAACGGGAACTCCATCGATGTTTCTTCACGCTTCAGAAGCAATTCATGGTGATTTAGGTATGGTTCAAGACGATGATGTTGTAATTTGTATTTCAAAAAGCGGCAATAGTCCTGAAATAAAAGTTCTAATTCCATTATTAAAAAGATTTGGCAATAAACTGATTGCTATTACAGGAAATAGCAATTCATTTTTAGGAAAAGAAGCGCATTATACTTTAAATACTTTTGTTGAAAGTGAATCGTGTCCAAATAATTTAGCACCAACTAATAGTACTACCGCGCAATTAGTAATGGGAGATGCCCTTGCGGTTTGTCTTATGGAAATGCGAAATTTTACATCCGAAGATTTCGGGAAATTCCATCCGGGTGGAGCGTTAGGAAAAAAATTACTCCTTCGCGTAAATGACATGTTGGATTTTAATCGCAAACCAAAGGTTAGTCTAGAATCCAGCATAAAAAATGTCATAGTAACCATTTCCGAGCAACGATTGGGAGTTACTGCGGTTATTGAAGATACAAAAGTAGTTGGGATTATAACCGATGGGGATATTAGAAGAATGTTGAATAAAACAGAAAATATTTTTGGTTTAACCGCTAAAGATATTATGACTAATAATCCCAAAATGATTAAATCAAGTGATAGGGTTGCGGATGCCTTAAATATTATGGAAGATTTTTCTATAACTCAATTAGTTGTAGTTGATAATGGAGAATATAAAGGAATTGTTCATTTGCATGATATTTTAAAAGAAGGAATTGTATAATGGCTAAAAAAGAAATGAAAGAGATGTCTTTTATGGATCATCTTGAAGATTTAAGATGGCTTCTTGTTAGAAGTTCTGCTGCAATTGTAATTTTGGCAAGTGCTTGCTATTTTATTGATGATTTCATTTTTGACACCCTTATTTTCGGTCCAAAAGATCCCAGTTTTATTACCTATCGATTTTTCTGCGAAGTAACTCATTTTTTTGGAGTTGACGATACCTATGCTTGTGCAACACAATTCAGTTTTATTATTCAAAACACCGAAGTTGGCGGTCAATTTTCGATGTATTTATGGACTTTAATTACTGCAGGTTTCATCCTATCATTTCCATTTATTTTATGGCAAGTATGGAAGTTTATAAGTCCGGCATTATATGAAAACGAACGCAAACACGCAGGTTCATTCATTGTAATTTCTTCTCTATTATTTTTTATTGGAGTTCTTTTTGGTTACTTTGTGGTATTACCACTTTCTATAAATTTCTTTGGAACATTTAATGTTAGTAAAAACATCGTCAATCAATTTACTGTTGATTCCTATGTAAGTATGGTAAAAACCTCATTGGTGGGAAGTGGATTAGTTTTTGAAATGCCAATAATAACTTATTTCTTAGCAAAATTAGGATTAGTCTCTCCAGAGTTTTTGAGAAAATACAGAAAACTATCTATTGTAATTAACTTAACGATTGCCGCAATTGTTACACCACCAGACATTCCGAGTCAAATAATTGTTTCCATACCTTTATTAGTATTATATGAAGTAAGTATATTAATAGCGGCGGTTGTAGCTAAAAAAAGAAAAAAGGATGAGCAATCAAGTTAACGAATTCAATGCATATCGTTCTAAAATGAATGAGAAGTTATTGGCCGACAACAACAAAATAGTAAAATGCATTTTCAATTTAGATACCAATGCATATGCTGAAGGTGCATTAGATGTAAAACTAAAGAACTTTTGGGATTAGTAGCCAACTGTTTTAAGATGTAATGATTGCATTAAATACCATCTCGAAACATCCTATAAAGAAGGAATATCAAAAGAAGAAATGATGAAAGCTATAGGAATTGCAACTCTAGTTGGGGGAACAATTGTAATTCCACATTTAAGAAGAGCTTAGGAGTTCTGGGAAGCGTTAGAAGATTTGAAAGTTTGAAAATGAAAGAACTTGAAAATTATATTCAGAACGATTTGTTAACATCAATTGACAATTGTATATTTTTTATTAATTTTCCAAAATATTAATTTATATCAATAATCTGATTCGGGATTTTCGAATTTCCAAATTATCAAATCTTCAAATTAATGAAACTCAGAGCCGAAAATTTAGTTAAAACTTATAAAGGGAGAAGTGTAGTAAAAGGCATTTCGGTTGAAGTAAATCAAGGAGAAATTGTTGGCTTACTTGGTCCGAACGGCGCAGGAAAAACAACTTCGTTCTATATGATTGTTGGGTTGGTTAAACCAAATTCAGGAAACATCTATCTTGACGACATGAATATTACCGAATTTCCAATGTATAAACGTGCGCAAAACGGAATTGGTTATTTGGCTCAAGAAGCGTCTGTTTTTAGAAAATTAAGCATTGAAGATAATATTTTAAGTGTTTTACAACTTACAAATCACACTAAAGAAGAACAGATTGCTAAAATGGAAAGCTTGATTGCTGAATTTAGCTTAGAACATATTCGCACCAATCGTGGCGATTTACTTTCGGGAGGTGAACGAAGAAGAACAGAAATTGCACGCTGTTTAGCAACGGACCCCAAATTTATTTTATTAGACGAACCATTTGCTGGAGTTGATCCAGTTGCAGTAGAAGATATTCAACGAATTGTAGCCCAATTGAAAAATAAAAATATTGGAATTCTAATTACCGACCACAATGTTCAAGAGACTTTGGCAATCACTGACAAAACCTATTTAATGTTTGAAGGAGGAATTCTTAAAGCAGGCATTCCAGAAGAATTGGCTGCCGATGAAATGGTTCGAAAAGTATATTTAGGTCAGAATTTTGAATTACGTAAAAAGAAATTAGAATTCTAATTATGGAAAAACCATCAAAAGAAACCAAAGAGAATTGGCTTAGAGACGACAAGTATTGGAAATGGGGCATTTTTTACTACAATCCAGAAGACAAAAGAATTTTACCTCCAAAAAGAATTCCGTGGATGGGATGGACTGTAAATTTTGCTAATCCTGTTTCTATAATTACATTAGTGATCATAACAGTAACCCTAATCGGAATATCCTATTACATTCAAAATAATTAATTTGAAATAGTTAGATATTGGAGCATCTTTGGTGTTCCGTTGTAAATATTAACATCAACTCGTTCTTCAATTCCGTTTATTCTAGCTTTTTCTGTAAACTGCCAGAACAACCAATCATCTTTAATATTTTCAACAAAAAAATTATAATTGGCTACCCAAAAGGTAAATTCTGGAAAATCTTCTTTTAGAAAATCATTGTAGTACTTTTCGCTAGTATAAATTATTGGACGCACTTTATAGTGTTCCTCTACTTTTTTCAACCAACGTTTCAATCCTAATTTCAAACTATCAATAGATTGATTTTTTGAGAATTTTTCAACATCCAAAACTGGAGGCAAATCGCCTTTTTGGAGATGAACTGATCTAATAAAATTCGCTGCTTGTTCCAATGAATTTTCATTGGGGCGATAATAATGATAAGCGCCTCTAATAAAATGATGGTTTTTTGCCGCAACCCAATTTTCATCAAATCGTATGTCTTTTTTATTATTTCCGGCTGTGGCTCTAATAAAAATAAATTGTAATGCAAATTTATGATCAACCGAATCAACTTCGTTCCAATTAATTTTTCCTTGAAATTGGGACACATCAAATCCTAAAGTTAAATCCTTGTGCGCTTTTAAAATTTGATAAATCCGAGCTTGGGCCACTTTATCATCCTTTAAACTCTTTTCCGATTTAAAACTAAAGTAATACAAAATCGCATTACGATAATGGTATATTCCAAAAATAAATCCTAGGAGTAAAAGCGAAATTAGAACTAGATTAACCGAGAAAATAGATTTGTTTTTCTTAGTAGTTTTTCTTCTAACAGTTGGTTTTCGAGAAATTCTTTTAGCCATAAAAAGTATAATGCATTTTCTTTTTATAACTCCTTTTTTACTAATATATTATTTAGAGCTGATACCAAAACATAAGTTATTATTATCAAAGGAATAGCAAGAAACTTTAGGGTTGCAATCATAATAATTGAAGTCACAAGAAATCCAATTTGTAGTTTATATTTTTGAAAACTGAAATTCTTTATTTTTAAAGAAAACAACGGAACCTCAGCATTCATTATATAGGCACTTAATAAAGTGATCATTAACAAAACCCATTTACTACTTAAAATTTCACTTAAAGCAAGAAACTGACACTCAGCTATAACCAATGGCAAACTCATTATAAATAAAGTATTTGCAGGAGTTGGAAGTCCAATAAAAGAATTTGATTGACGGGTATCAATATTAAAATTGGCTAAACGATAACATGCCCCAAGAGTTATAATAAAACCTAAATAAGGTAAATAAACACAACTATCATAATTATTTGCATATAGCAGCTTAAACATTACATAACCCGGAGCAACACCACTAGTAACCATATCGGCCAAAGAATCTAATTGAACACCTAAAGGACCCGATACGCCAAATTTTCTTGCAAAAAAGCCATCGAAAAAATCAAAGAATATTCCTAAACATACAAAATAGAAAGCTATATCAAATTGAGAATCGGAACAAAATACAATGGCAATACAACCACATAATAAATTAAGAAGTGTGAGAAAATTTGGAATATGTTTTTTTATTTTCATCGTTATAATTTTTCAATGACAAATTTAGCACAATAACTTAAAGAGAAGTACGTTTTTAATAGAGATTTTAAAATCCTGTTTTTTCTTTACTATTATTTTAATAAAGGAATAAATAACCTCATTAATAATTTCTATTTTTGACAGCAGATAAATTAACAAACTTAGGTTTGAAAAAAACAATATAATTGAAAAAAATTGCGTATATTTTTCTTTTAATTTCAATTTGTAGCTTTGGGCAAGCCATTAGAAAATATTCAAATGAGTTTATGAATATTGGAGTTGATGCAGCTGCTTTAGGAATGTCTAATGCAGTAACGGCTCATACAAATGATGTTAATTCTGGTTATTGGAACCCAGCAGGATTATTGGGTCTTGAAGATGGTCAAGTTGCCATAATGCACGCCAGTTATTTTGCAAATATTGCTCAATATGATTATGCTGCTTATGCAAAACCCATTGACAATGAAAGTGCTTGGGGAATGTCAATTATTCGTTTTGGTGTGGATGATATTTTAAATACTACCCAACTAATTGACGCAAATGGCAACATCGATTACAATAGAATTAGTAAATTTTCAACAGCCGATTATGGAATGACGTTTTCTTATGCCAGAAAATTACAACTTCCCGGTTTCCAATATGGTGTTAATGCTAAAGTTATAAGAAGAGTTATTGGAAATTTTGCCAATTCATGGGGTTTCGGATTGGATGTAGGATTCCAATTTGAACATGACGATTGGCATTTTGGATTAATGCTACGCGATATCACAACAACCTATAATATTTGGAACATTAACGAAGAAGAATACAATAAAATTAAAGGTACCGTTGCTGGACAAAATCAAGAATTACCTGAAAGCACTGAAATAACTATACCCAAAGCACAATTTGGTATGTCAAAAAAGTTTGAATTTCATAACGAAACGAGTCTTCTAGCTTCAGGTAACTTAAATATGCAATTTGTTAGAAACAATGATTTAATATCAACCTCACTTGTTAGTATTGACCCCGCAATTGGTTTTGAATATGGTTATACCGATTTAGTTTTTTTGAGAGCTGGAGTTGGGAATTTTCAAAATGTAACTCAAATTGATAATTCAAAAAAAGTTGGATTTCAACCCAACATCGGACTCGGATTCAAATACAAAGGCATACAAATGGACTATGCTTTGACCGATTTAGGCAACCAAAGTGCTGCATTATATTCCAATATATTTTCTGTAAAAGTCGATTTAAGCATTTTTAGATAATAGTTTATGATAAAAAAAGTAATTTTTATAGTATTTCTTTTACTTAATTTTACAAGTTTTTCGCAAAATTCCAATCTTTCTGAAAAATCAATTGTCAGCATATTGACTTGCGGAAGAGGCGATGAACTATATACTACATTTGGTCATACAGCCATTAGAATTAAAGATTCTATAAATAACTTGGATGTAGTTTATAATTATGGAGCATTTGATTTTAGAACACCAAATTTTTATTTAAAATTTATAAAAGGCAATTTACAGTATTTTATAAACGCTAGTTCCTATGATGATTTTATGTTAGAATATCAATACGAAAATCGAGAAGTTATAGAACAAACATTGTCTTTTTCATTATTGAAAAAACAAGAACTTTTTGATTTATTAAATGCCTCTTTATTTTCAGAAGAACGGAGTTACACCTATAAATTTATTGATAAAAACTGCACGTCAATGGCGGTAGATAAAATCAATAAAATAATTGGAGAAAAATTAATTCAAAAAGTGGATGACAAATCCATATCCTATCGAGAATTACTGTACCCTTATTTTGAAAATCACTTTTATTACAAACTTGGAATCAATATTATTTTTGGTGCAAAAACAGATTGTAAAGCAGAGAAATTATTTCTCCCTATAGAATTAATGCACAGTTTGTCTAAAGTTAAAATTAATGGAAAACCACTAGTTACAAAAACGGAAACCAAAGTAAAAGGAGCTGAATTAGATAATAGCTTTTCGTTTATTAGTAGTATTTATTTTATTATAACACTATTAATTCTAATTGTTATAACAAATAGAAAATCCATTTTCTTCACGTACCTTTTTATAACAGGTTTATTGGGTTTATTTATCTCATTGGTTGGATTTTATTCTTTACACGAAGAACTATCATGGAATTACAATGCACTGCTATTTAATCCATTATTTTTAATTATACCATTTATAAGAAGAAAATGGTTTAAGAAAGTGACAATTGTATGTTTTGGAATGATTATAATTTATGTTATTACTATTCAAACAAAACCCCATTTATTATTGATGTTACCTTTTATTGGAGCAACTTCTTATATTTTGTATATGCTTCTCAAAAAAACTTCATAGACTGATTTATTGACCTCTATAAAACAAAACCGTACTAAGGGTTTTAATAATTATATTTATATCTAAGAATATGCTTCTGTATTTAATATAATACAAATCATATTTCAATTTAACCAAGCTATCTTCAATAGAATCACCATATGAATAATTTACTTGAGCCCATCCCGTTAGTCCTGGTTTAACAACATGACGAGTTTCATAAAACGGCATAATTTCAGCAATTTCATTCACAAAAATTGGGCGTTCTGGTCGTGGACCAATAATAGCCATATCTCCTTTAAGTATATTTAAAAACTGTGGAAATTCATCTAATCTAGTTTTTCTCATTATTTTTCCGAAAGTTGTTACTCGGGAATCATTTATGGTTGTAAAAACAGCGCCATTGGTTTCAGCGTTTTTAACCATAGTTCGGTATTTATATATTTTAAATAGCGCTCCATTTATACCTACTCGTTCTTGAGTATAAAAAAGTGAACCTCTATTTCCAATCAAATTTCCCAATACTATTAAAGGTAAAAACAAGAATCCGATAAACAATCCGAATAACGAAAAAATGATTTCTGTGATTCGAATGAATAAAAGATAAAAATGATTTTGATTACTTCTACTGAATGGAAAATATCTATAAAAATCTCTAGATAGATATTGAACTGGAATTCGCTGGGTAATAGCTTCATAAACCTGAGTATATTCTCTAATTACAAATCCTTTTTCAAGTAGACGAATTAATTGATTATATAAACTAACAGTAATCCCCTCCGTTTTTTGAGAAGCAATAACAATTTCTGAAATAAAGTTATTGGTGACAAAATCTTCTAAGTCCTCAAGATTTATATTTTTAATTAGATTTAATTGAATTTCATTGGTATCTTCAAGGTCTGAATTTACAAATCCAATAATTTTATAATGCGGGTCAGCGTTTTCTATTCCAGAAACCAATTCTAATAATTGCTCTTTGTCGCACACTAATAGTGCATTTTTAACAAAACGATGAGAAGCTAAAAATTTGACGTAAAAAACCCTCCAAATAAAAAGGGAACCAAATACCGCAATAAAAAAAAGGAGGATTTGTATCCTATTTGAGGGTAATTCTGGCGTGTAAATTGGAGTCAATAAATAAATTAAAACGGTAGTGCAAGAAGTTAAGATACTACTTTTTATTACTTGAAATGCATTGCTGGCAACCTGAAGATTATACATTTCAAATACAGATCCAAAAACATTAATGTATACTGCTAGAAAAATAGTCCAATAATAATTGTTTTTTGAAAACGTGAAATAGCTGAACGTAAAAATAGAACTTACTATATAAAGTGAAATTAAAACAAAAATTACATCAAATACTTTAAGAAGTACTTTTCTCTCTGAAACTTCAAAATGTATTTTTTTAAAACTCTTCATTTAATTATTTAGTTGGGCAAGTTACAAAATAAGATGGAATTAAAAATGTTATTTTAAGATTTCAGACCAATCCATTTTAACCACATTCCAATCAAAAGTTTCACTCTTATTTCTAGCATTTGAAACTATAGTTTCATAAAAAATTCGATTTGAAAAAAGTGTTTTAATAGCACCAGCCATAGCTTCCGAATCATTGACATCAACTAATAGTCCGTTTTCGTTATTGGACAAAAGGAAGGGAATTCCTCCCACATTTGTAGAAACTACTGGCAAACCCAATGCCATTGCTTCAATGACACTTAGAGGTGTATTATCAAAATTTGTAGTGTTGATAAATACATTATAATCTTCAGAAAGCTTTATCCATTCTTCCTTTGCTAATTTTCCTGTAAATTCTACTTCAACATTTAGTTCTTTTGCCAATAATTTGTATTCATCAATTAAATTTTCTTTATCTGGTCCAACCATACATAGTTTTGCATTTGGAAAATCTTTTTTTAATCGCGACAGGACTTTAATTGCCATTATTGGATTATAAATAGTGGAAAAAGAACGAACCCATAAAAGTCTTGGAACCAAGTTTTCCCTTTCTTTAAAAGAATAATTCTCAATATTTATTGTGTTAGGAATATATACTACATTTTTATAATTAGCTTTTTTAAAAATCTCATACAAATACCTTGAAGGAGCGCTATTTTTATAGGAATTATTAAAAATTAATTTAGAAATAAAGAAATTATTATTAATTCTTTCAGGCAAATTACCTCCGTGTAATATAGAAATGTACTTCAATTTCAATATTCTACACAATTGACTACTAAGGAGTGCAAACCAAAAATTTTGGGTACTATAAACATCAATTAATACATATTCAACTTTTCTTGAATATTGGATAGTTTTAAAAATCATATCCAACATTCGTGCTATTTTATTTTTATAAGAAGAAGCATAATACATTTCATACCCTTCCACCTCAAGAAATCTACCTAAAATCTCAATAGATGTTTCAGTATTTCCATGGGAAGCTAATTTATTTCCAATATAAAGCAGCTTAATTATCATCGAATCTAACTTTTAGTAATGATAAGGAATATATAAAACCTGGCGCAGCAGTTCGCATAGCAGAATGATTTATGCTTAGCAGCCAAAAAATGAGAAAACAAAGTAAAAAAATATGCTGCTTGTTATGTAAATACAAAGTAAATGGAGTTATAAATAAAATCAATAATGCTAAAATACCAAGTAAACCATGCTCTGCAAACATTCTTGTAAGTTCATCATGAGATGCAACTAATTCACCCGTTTGTTCTTTTCTTAGTTCATACCCTTTTGCAACACCAATTCCAAAGAATGGGTTTTCAAGAAATGAATTAATTTCTCCTTCTGCAATATCTTCTCGTCCACTAAATATAGTCGTTTTTGTTCTTCCTATAGCATCTTGATTTGTATAACGTTTACTCAATAGACCTCCTGTTTGGATTTCACTAAAAATAAAAATAGCTATTAATGCAATTACAAAAAAACCAAAAAGATAATTTAATTTTAATTTTTGCCTGTTTTTAGAATAATAATAAACAATTACAATTAATGTCAAAAACATCAATAACCCTGTAATCATTCCACCACGAGAAAAAGTAATCAATCCTCTATAGGTGATAAACAAACCTAAAATCAAATTAATTAAAAACAATAATTTTGTTGAAGAAGCAAAAAATAAACGAGAAAAAAAAACAAACATTCCCAATCCAAGTATTGTAGCCACTTGATTTGGGCCAAATCCTCCTGAAGTCTTAAAATTAGAACCATTACCAATTAAAACTTGCTTTAATTCAGGAACAAATAAGGTTATATAAACCGCACAGGAAATTATTGGCAAACCAATAAGTAATAACAAATTATTAATCTCACCAATTGTAATTTTTCTATTAAAAGTATAAAGAGATGAAATACCCAAACAAACAGGTCCTGAAATATTAAATATTATTGTATTACGAATTTCAGATCCAAAATTTAATGAGTCTATAGCAATAATAATTCCTGGAATTAACAAAATTAAAAAAACCCAATAAGGTAAGGCATTCTTTGAAAACCCACTATACATCATCCCAATAATAAGAAAAATCATCACACCATATTTTCCAAATTCATACAACAAAACACCATCTGTCATTCTTAAAAAAACCTCTGATCCAACAATATAAGCGGCAGCATAGAGTACTTCATTATTTCTGTTTTGTGTTTTTATAACAAAGAAAATACCAACAAGAAATATTAATATTCCATAAACAAGAGAAAATTCAGGAAAAACAAAGACAACAACTCCCAAAATAATATGGAGAAGAATCAAAATAATGTAATTTTTTTCTTTGTTTAACATAACATTAAATCCAATTTAAATAATTTCTAATTATTATTTCTTCGGAATGGTTTTTCAAAATTGTTTTATGAAGATTATTCCCCATATCTTCTCTTAAAGTTTCATTTTGTATTAATTTTAATAAAGAAACAAAGAACTTATCTTTATCATATTTTGGCACAAGAAAACCATTAATTCCGTCATTTATAATTGAAGGGATTTCTCCAACTTCTGAAGAAACAACAGCTTTTTTGGACAAACCATATTCTAAAATTACAACAGGTAAACCTTCCGATTGAGAAGTTAATATTGCAATATCAGCTTGACTTATTATTGCTGTAGTATCATTTTTAGAACCATAAATAAATACATTTTCTGACATTTTTTTTAAAATTATCAACTCTTTAATTTGACTTGAATAATCATCATTAAAATCTTTACCTACTAAATGAAAAGTCCATTCTGGATGAGATTCTAATATTTTTTCTGCAACATCTAAAAGTAAAAAATGATTTTTCTGAATTCTTAAATTTGCTAAACATAAAATTTTTTTTCTGTCAAATCCTTGTAATTTTGTTAATGGAACTTCATCCTTGCTAAGTGTTGTAAAATTGCTTAAATAGATAATCTTCTTACAATACAATTCTCTTTCTGCCCATATTTTTAACTGATCATTTACCACTATAACTCTATCAAATAAGAATGAGGCCAATTTTAAAGCGAATGATTTTCTGGTGCTTAAAAATTCACTTAATCCATTATGGTCATGCCAAATAATTTTTAATTTGGGTAATGTTAATTTTATTAAAATAGCCGTAAAAAAAGAGCTGCTGTGGGCTTGTAAATAATTTATTTTATTTTTTTTACAAAAGTTTCTCAACTTTAATACAGCCATTATATCAATTGTACTTTTTCTATTTAAAAACAAATAATGTACCTTTTCGATCAATTGTTTTTTTAATTCTCCTTCTTTTCTAGTAACAACTAATCCTGAAAATTCAATCCTATTAGAGAGTGCATTAGCATAATTCACAGCCATTTTTTCGGAACCACCAATATCTAATGAATCTATTATTTGTATAATTCTCATAATTTTATTCTGTGAATACTGATTAATTGTGATTGGGGTGTAAAATTAACTATCGCAAATTTAACAAAGTTACACTCGAATTGTTGTTATAAATAAACAAATCAAAATTAAAATCTTATTTTTAAATGATATAATATTTAGTGGTTGGATTAATACAGTACTTATTTAAGAAATAATTTTTCAATTTCTTTTTCAAAAAAGTCACTAGTATAATTCCTTGACCAGTGCATTGCCAATTGCGCTTTTTTGTTGTATAATTCTTGATTGTTTATTAATCCATCCATTAAAACAACATCATCATTCAAATTCATAGTAAGCAAAACACCTCTGTTTCCATTATCTAACATATTTGAAACACATGAAACGGGTGTTGCTATTGGCAAACATTTCCAAAACATTCCTTCAGCAATAACTTTGGGCCACCCTTCACTTTTGGAAGGTAATATAACAAAATGACTATCTATATAGGCATTTTTGATTATGTCTAAAGATTGATTTCCATTTAAAAAAACAACATTCTCTAATTTGTTGGTTTCGATATATTTTTCTAATTCTAGTAATAATTGCCCATTTCCAAAAATGTTTAATGAAATATTTGAATGTCTTTTAGAAATTTCTTCCACTATGTTAATAGCATATAGTGGATTCTTACCCTCGGATAATGCACCGACAAAAATAAATTTCAATCCATTTTGAAGTGTTTTACTTTCAACAGAAATTTTATCGACTTCGGAATAAGTTGCCGTAAAAAAAGGTTTTATGTTTTTACTTTGATTCTGCCATGTACCATAGACCAAGACTGTAATGTTTTTTGTTAAAAATGTATTATTCAAAATCCATTTTTGTATTTTATAACTTAATGGCTGAGTAGCATTGGGATCCCAATTTCCTGCATATTTAGCAGTTTTGGGTTTATTTGGAAAAAATATCTGTACCATACAACCCAATAAACCGGTATTCCCTGGACATCGCAAATGAATATGATCTGCTTCTTTCATTGCTTTATAAATGGCAAAAACTATTTTGGGTATCTTACTAATTGCATTTAATTTTGATTTAAAACCAATTGCATTAAGCTCATTTATAGAAATAAATTTTATTCCTTCTTTTTCATATTTAAAATAAATAGATGTTTTTTCTTTAAGCGTTAATGGAGCTACAATAATTAATTCGTCTACATATTTTGCCCAAATATTCATTTCTCTAACATAAGGAGCATAGGCAAAAAATCTTCCATCTGCATTGCCATGAGGGACATGTGTAATAATTAAAAATTTCATCCGAAAATTAATTAACAATTTTTGGCTTATTAAACCCTAAACTTAACCATCCTACAAATCTACCTAAAGTTTCAGTGATGGCTTCTCTTTTTTTATTCGTTGTAAAAAAATTACTTAATCGAATAATAATAAGTAACACTATAATGGAATGCCATTTTATAGTTGCCTTTAATGATGGATTTGGATATTTAACCCTCCAAACGTACCAACCATTTCTTACCACCATTTTCCCATAAACATATTTATTTGGTCTCCCAGATTGGTCGTGAAAATGTTGCAATTGAGCATTCGTATTTACAAATAATTTCCCCTTTTTAGATAGTCGTAGGGTAAAATCAGCGTCTTCATATAAACCATAACCTTCAAAATAAGGTGAAAATTGAAACTCCAAAAATATTTCCTTTTTAAAGGAGGAAACGCCCCCCATTAGTTGTTCTACTTCATATATTTTACCTGAAGGAGGTAAAAAACCTATACTGCGGCCATGAGAAAATTCAGGAAAAAACCCTGGTGGTTGATTGGCATCTAAGCCTAGTTTTTTTCGTAATACAAATCTAGTGCCTTCGGACCTTTTATATCCGTCAAAATAAAATTCATTTATTTTTATCTTTTCTACATTTTCTGAAATACTCCAACTTGTTTCATTTTTAATATAACCTCCAACTCCTAAAGCATCTGGATAAAGAGTATACGTAGATATTAGATTTTTAAAATAATCTTTATCTAGAATAGTATCATCATCCAAAAAACAAATAATTTCAGTTGCTTCAGAAACTTTAGATATTCCAAAATTTCTTTGTTTTGTCAATCCTCTTTGCTCATTTGACACTAAATAATAAGAAAGATTTTCAAAAATATTTACGTTCAAAATTTCATAAGTCTCATTAGTAGTAGACCCATCTATTATTAAAATTTCATTAGGATAAAGCTCTTGAAGTTTTACGGAATTTAGCAAATTCAATAAAGCATTAGGTCGCATATTCGTACAAACCACTAAAGAAAATAAGAAATTATTTTTTTTTAATTCATTCAAGGTTTTGTAGCTATAAAAATTAAATTATTATATCCTAGTTTTCGATTATAAGTCTGGTTATTTTTTAGATAATATTCTTCTAATGAGTAAATCTCAATATTATTAAAACCCGCTAATTCTAAATCTCTATTTAATACTTTTTTGGTGTAGTAATATCCTGGAACTTTAAATCCTTTAAACCCAGTAGTTCTATTTCCGACTGTTTCCCCTAAAAAAGGAGAAAAAAAACTTCTAATTTTAAAATAGATTGTTTTTACTGAAGTTCCAACTTGATTGTGAACTGTACCTATTATTGATGCATTTGGCTTTAATATTTCTAACGATGTTTTAAAAATAGTCAAACGATCAATTCTTTTTGGAACATACGTAAGCATGCTATTAAGTAGGGTAACAAGATCAAATGTGTTTTTTGAACCTTGATACAAAACCGCATCAGAAACTTGAGTTTCTGTTATAGCATCAACTTCCCATTCAACAATATTAGTTCTACATTTACTGATCATGTTTTCCGAAATGTCAGAGGCTACAATTCGTTCAGGATTATAAAATTTTGCAATAGCAGCTATCTCTCGGCCTGTTCCACAACCGAAAATTTTTATTTCCTTTATTTTTCCATTGTTGTTATATCGTTTTTGCGCCTCTTGAAACATAAATAATTCAAAATCGGAAGCCTTTTTTTGTATGTCTTGCGTACATATTATTTGGTCATTTTCCCAGAAATCTTTATTTTCAATTTTCACTTAATCTTTTTTTTAAATTGTTTCAATAATACTGAAATTGTTTTTTTATGATTTGATAAAACAGTTCTAAAACACAAATATAAATTAAAAAAAAATGGATTAATAATATTATAAAAAAATGGTTCGTCGAACAAAATGGCTTGTGAATTAAATTTTGCTTTGAACGCAACAACACCTTTTGATCCCCCCAATGAAATATTATAACCACGGTAACCAAGTTCGTAGGATTTCTTTATCATTTCCCAATGTAATAAATACCCTATTTTTAAATCTGGTTTTTCTTTTTTTGTGCCGCCTGTAATATAAGTCAATCCATTTCCGCCTTTGACACAAAAAGCAGCACCTTTAATATCATTGTTAACGCTAGCTGTCATAAAATAAGCTTTATTTTCTGAAATTAATTTCAAAATAGTGCTTCCAAAGTCTTCAAAAGAACGAATGTCATAATTTCCATTTTCAGCATTTTTCTCAATTAAAGTATAAGCCAATTTACATTCTTCAATGGAACTGACAAAAGAAATTTGAGGAATAGAAGCATATGATAATTTAATATTTCTCCTAACTTGTAATGAAAATTGTTTCAGAAGTTCGTCTGATGATTTTGTATCCATAAAATCAATCCAATTAATTCCATAAGAACTATAAATATATTTGAACTTATTGCCTTTTTTGAAATTATTTGAAAATTGTTCGGTTAACTTTTTTGAAAAAGTTTTATTTTTGACTATTAGATTATCCGAAGTAGGTAAACTAAACTGAACATAACAGCAGCCTAGTTTAGATGCTCTGATAACTAATTCCTTACTAACTATTTGTAGATTATCTTCAAAACCAGAACCAAAAATTGGTCCGCTTGGAATACAATAAAATTTAAAAAAAGCAACTTTTGCAATTACAGAGCCATATCCTCCAATTATTTTTCCTGCTTCTAAACAAATACAGATTTCATAATCAAATCCGTAAGTTGAATAAGAATTCAACCAATCCGACAATTGCAAATGATTTCCAACATCATTTGAAATTAAAAAATCATCCCACTTCTCTAGCCATTTCGGTTCTTTAGTATAAAATATTTCCATTAGATTACTTGTCTGAAATGTAATTCAAGTTTGCTTTTTACTAAAATTGTACCTTGATTATCGACATCCAAAAGTACATTATCAAAATTTGACCAATAAGCAACTAATTGTTGTAATGTTGGATTCCAAATTTCGTTATTCTTAATTTTATCTCCTAAATTTTTAAAATTTGCAGCTACTTTGACATCAATAGAATTTTCATTAGAAAACATTTTCCCTCGATGGTAATCCATCGGAACTGAAAAATAGGTGTGCGCAATAAAAATCCCTTTTTCTTTAATTAAACTATCGATATTTTTAGAATGCAAGGCCTTTTTAAAATCGAGCATTTCAATAGTTTGAAAAACATAAAACTCTTTTTGAGCAATGGTATGTTTAAACAAAATCGGACTGAAGTACGCTAATTTGAATGGTTTGTTTTTGGTAGAATTCCAAAATAAAAAAACGGTAATTAATTTAGAACTGATTTGAATGGCATTCTTAAAAAATGAAAAAAAATAGTTCAGTTTTTTTAGAGTGATTAACTTTTTAAAGTTTGATGCTGTATTCTTATATTTGAGAATAAGTTGCTCATCACCATAATAATGAAAAATAATATTCTTGAGCATTAATTGCAATTTCTTTATAGTAGACAAATCTTTATTGCCTTTAAAAAAACTGGACAATGTAAAATGGGATGCGTTCAATTGATTGATGACACCTTCTGTTGCGGTACCAGAATCAATATAATTCCACAAAATTGTGATGTTTTTTTTGTTTAAATTATTTTCAAAATTAGTATTAGAAATACCACTATTTTGAAAAAGAGAGAAATTATAGTGTTGATATCCATGATCAATCCAAGTGGTTATTTCATTAATTGGGGGTTGAAAGGAATAAAAATCATTAAAACTTTCGTCTTCTAATTTAATGGATTGCGATAAAGAATGGTAACACAATTCGTGTCCATCTTCTTTCCACCTCATTAATTCTTGTTCCTCATTTTTAAAGGAAGCATTATCTTCTCTTTTAGAGAAATGATTCAAGAAAAATCCTTTTGTTATTTTTATACCATTTTTTTTAAAGAATTCACGTTGCAATTTCAAATTATTGGCAGTATCAAAATCACAATGATCGGTAAACACTGCAATAGCAGAAAATGGAATTTTAGAACGACTAAATTCAATGGGGTTATTGGTAATTAATAAAGCTAAATTCTCAAAATCACTATATTGAGTAATTGCTTGTGTAATTAATTTTTGATTTTTATTACCCTTATAAGAAGTTAAAGGTTTTGAATTATGCGGGTTAAATCGCCAAAGCAAAATATTTGGAGTAGTCTTATTAATTTCCCAAATTCCAACAAAACTATTCGGTTGAATGTAACTTCCATTACTTAATTGAATGATTTTTGAAGAAAATTCCGTAGCGATACAATTAGAAGTTGGTTTTATCCAAGTATAATCGTGATTCCTAAAAGAAGTTATTGGTTCAGAAAATATAATTTCAATGTCAAAATTATTTGTTTTATTTTGTATCGTTTCATTCAAATCAATAACTATCTTGTTAGATTGGTCATCTTTAAAAAGACAATCTACTTTTTTATAATCTGAAAGAATTGAAATTGATGCAATCAAAATTAGTTTTTGTTTTTTTTATAAAAATAATGATACTGAACCTCTTTATTTTTTATCAATGATAGTTTCATAAAATTTAATATTTTGTTCCATTACCACTTTGGAATCAAATTTAGATTCCACTCGTTTTCTAGCTTCTATTCCCATTGATTTACAAAGATCATCATCATCCAAAAACTGTAAAATACGTTTTGAAAATAATTCATGATCTTTCGGATGCGCTAAAAAACCACTTACCTCATCTTCAATTACCTCAGTTGCCCAACCCAAATTTGAAGCTACGATTGGTTTATTCATGGCCATGGCTTCAAGCCATGAAACAGGAAGCGCTTCTGCAAATGTAGGAAATACACATACTTTGGCTCTAGAAATGTGCGGTTTTATTTCATCATAAACAACACTTCCAAGATATGTAACATTATTAAAAGCTTCTTTAGAAAATAACGACTGCATCATTTGCCAAGTTGAATTAGTTCCAGACATTACATCGGAACTGTCTCTTCCAATTAATACTAATTTAACTTTACTATTTTTTTGGTATACTTTATTGAATATTAACGGCAATTCTAATAATCCTTTTTTTCGTATTAATGTTCCAAAATATAAAATAGTATTCACATCAACATCTATATCTTTTGGCACAGAAAAATTACTGCAATCAATGCTATTTGGAATCACAACAAAATTTCTATTTAAGTTAAAAAGTAAGTTAGTCATATCTCCAGTATATTGACTTACCGAAAGAATAGCGTCCGCTTTTGACACTATTTTTTTTTCATGAAATTTGTTCATCCATTTAACTGGACGTTTGTCTAAATGACAAAAATAAGTATCTGAACCATGTAATCTAAGAATTACTTTACAAGTGGGGCTAAAAAAAGAGGTTAATCCCCAATCAGTTGCTTCAACAAAATCTATTTTTTTTTCTTTATGAAGTAGATTTATAATTCGTTCTATTTTTTTTTGAGATAAATACCTTGAAATTCCTTTAAACTTTACATTTTTTATTTTGTGAAAAGTGATGCCTTCATCATCAAAAACTTCGTCTTTGTTTTGTCCATAAACCAATACATGAACACCATGACCTGATTTTACAAGTTCATGAGATAAATTAAAAATACTAGTACCTATTCCGCCAGACGAATCAAACTTAGCATTAGGATATTCAGGGGTTAAAAATGCAATATTCATTAGTTATGTTGCGTTAAAAATGACTTGTAACAATTTAAATGATTAGAAACCATTTTCTCAATAGTAAATTCATTTCTAATTAAATCAAAGAGTTGTTTTGCATCAGTAATGTATTGTTCTTTATTTGAAATGTAATCCATTATTAATTCCTCTAGCTTTTTGTGATTATTTGGATTAAACAAAAATTGCTTGTCATTTATTATTTCAGGAATACCTCCAACATTGCTAGCAAAAACAATTTTATTCATCAATAAGGCTTCTATAATGGTAAAACCAAAAGCTTCGTTCCATAATGACGGAACTATCACAATATCCGATTGATTTAACCAATGAGATTGGTTGTTGATGTTTCCAAGAAAAGTAAAAGAATTAGGGGCTAAATTTTGTTTTGCCAAATCCATTAAGCTGGATTTGTAATTTCCATCTCCTGCAATAGTTAAATGAAACGGAATTCCAATATTTTGTAATAATTGACAACTTAAAATTACTGTTTGAAAGCCTTTTTCTTCTATTAAATGACCAATGCAAAATAGAGAAATTGCTGAATTTTCTTTCGAAAAAGATTCAATCTTGTAGTTTTCAATTTTCAAGCCGTTATATACAACTACAATCTTTTTTTTCCAAAAAAAACCAAGTTCTAATAGTATAGATTGCTTCACATAGTTTGAAACCGCAATTATTTGATCTATTTGATTGTAATAAATAATACCTTTTATAGCCTGTTTTATTCTTTTAATTATAATAGGTTTTTTAATAGGTCGAGACATATGATCTACATAAATGCAGGGTATCGATTTCCCTAAAACATCTTTAATACGCTTAACAATACTGGATTGATAGTCTAAAAAATGACCTATAAACAAACCTGTCTCTTTTTTAGTTTCGAGCCATACCAAAAGTTCTTCATGAAAATAATCTCTATTTTTAACTAATTGATAATTAAGCCCTTTATCGCTATAATGTTGGGTAACCCCATTACCTATAAAAAACCAATGAATAGTATAACCCATTCCTTTTAAAACATAATCCATTTCCCAAAAAAAATAATCCATGCCCCCTATTCGTTCTATTGTAATAGGATAACTACAGGCAATCAGTATGTTTTTAGGCAAGGGCATTATTGGTTATTTAAGGCGTTGGTTTTAAGCACTTCAGCTATGCGCTTACTAGTTCCTTCTAATGGTTTTCCTATTTGGAGTTTCACTAATTCTCTTTGCTGCTTCAATTTCTGTATTGGATTTTTTAAATCCATATTAATGGCATCAATAAGTTCATTAGCATTTTTGGCAACAGTAACTGCTCCACTCTCAATAACAGTCTTATAATGAGTGTAGTTTAAAAATCTTTGATCATCATAAAAGCCATTGGATTTATTTCCAAAAACTGTATTGATAACTGGTTTATCAAAAAGCATATAATCTAAACTCATAGTAGAACACATATTAACATTCAAATCAACAAATTGCAAAATTGATTTTAAATCAATAATATCTTCAATTGTCGGAACTCTTTGTGACCAATTCTCTGCATGATTTTTTCTGGTTAATTTCCATTTAGGAATATTCCAAACTATTTCTGGGAATTCCTCTTTAACAACTTCAAATCTTTTTCCATCATCAGCAGGTGAAGTTCTTACCAATAATTGAGAGTCAAACTCTATCAAATTATTTCGAATTGCCTGTGCAATAGATTTAATTACTAATGCATCATTTTGTCCTATTGAACTATCGGCGCAACTAAAACAAATTATTTTTTTTGAAGTATTTAATTTAAACTTTTCAAAAAAAATATTTTTATCTGTTGGATAGCTGTCCATAATATAAGGTTCAAATTGAGGAGTTCCTACCACCACCACATTCTTTGGATTTGTATCAGGGTAAAAACACAACAATTCCTTTTTCATTAAATCACTCCAAACTAAAAATGAATTAAAGGACCCCAACATTCTTCCTTTAGAAGATAAATTATCCCAACTAAAAATAAATGTACTTACTGGAATTTTTAATTTTAATACACTATACAAAAAAGGAGCTAAATAAGTTGGTCTTTGATGTGTAAAAAAAATAGAATCTGGTGGATCTTCTTTAAGTAATTTTATATACGATTGTGTTATTTTATTATTAGCAAAAGTAAGAAATTGTATTTTCTCAATAACTTTTATAAATGAATTTGAATTTAAAAAATGGGAACTGAAATAAATTAATCGTGCTAAAATGGCTTTTGGTGTAAATGTTTTTGGAGCGCCAATTACCAACAAATCATTCATCCCATAAAAGGATTTATTTTGCTGTAGATGAGCTACTTCTTTATATTTTCTGAAAAACCAAGTGCTAATCTTTTCATTAAAAACTTCTAATTCTCTAATTTCAATGGCTGGATTATTAAAATTATAATCGCTATTAGGAAGTCCCGAATAAATAATAATAGTATCAAACTGTTGGGTAGCCTCACTAATAAAATTACTCATTATGAAATTTCTATATCCAACCCCATCAGTAATTACTATTCCTAACTTTTTCATTATTTATCAATCAAAAAAGTATAATCCTTTTATTCTCCAAATATCATTGTTTTTTTTGGAACATAAAAATAATAAAAGATGCAATTAAAAGATTCAAAATAATCGTTATTGATTATAAGTAAATCGAATAACTATTTTTTTTTACAATTATCTCAACTAAAAATACAAAAAAAAATTAAAATAATTTTACGAAAACGTTATAGTTGATTACTTTTGCATCTAAAACAAAAAAACTAAAACAACTTTAGATTAAACATCACAATATAACTATTTATATCTTATGAGCAACAACACTTTATACGAAAAGGAACTCTCGTTTCAGGCGGACAGACGAAAAGCAGGAGTTGAATTTATTAAAATTATTAGTGATTTATGGTTCGACAAATCCATAGAATTAATTTTCTTTAGAAATCAATTAATCGATAGGAATGTTAGTGATATTATGAACTTGCACGAATATGCAGGCGAATTTGTACAAAAACCAATCATTGTTTTTGATTCTGTAGAAATTGCTCGAACCATTCTAAATTTAGATTTACCGCCCTCAAAAATAGATATTGGTAAACTTACTTACGAATATCATTTAGAAGATAATAAATATAATAATGCAAGGGCCTTTGTAATTGATAAGTTAAAGGATGCAAAAAATTCCCAGGAAATAAAACCTAAAGATGTAGTACTTTATGGTTTTGGTAGAATTGGAAGATTATTAGCTCGCGAAATGATGAGCAAAATAGGTAAAGGGCAACAACTTCGATTAAGAGCTATTGTCACTCGAGATAGAAATGACGAACAATCATTAGAAAAAAGAGCCTCATTATTACGTTATGATTCCGTTCATGGTGATTTTGAAGGTTCTGTTTCAGCTGACACTGAAAATAATGCATTGATTATTAACGGAACAACAGTTCATGTTATTACAGCAAATTCTCCAGAAGAAATAGATTATACTTCCTACGGAATTGAAGATGCATTAGTGATTGATAATACAGGAGTTTTTACAACCGAAGAAGCATTAAAAAGACATTTAACTTCAAAAGGTGTTGGAAAAGTATTGTTGACAGCTCCTGGAAAAGGGGTTCCAAATATTGTTTATGGAGTGAATCACAATGATTACAATCCGGATGAAGTATCTATTTTTTCAGCTGCTTCTTGCACAACTAATGCTATTACTCCAATATTAAAAGCTGTTGAAGATACACTTGGAGTTGTTAAAGGACATTTGGAAACAATACATTCTTATACCAACGACCAAAATTTGGTGGATAACATGCACAAAAAATACCGTCGTGGTAGAGCTGCTGCATTGAATATGGTGATAACAGAAACTGGCGCCGGAAGTGCTGTTGCTAAAGCATTGCCAAGCTTAGCAGGAAAATTAACTTCCAATGCAATTCGAGTTCCGGTTCCAAATGGTTCGCTAGTTGTTTTAAATTTAGAGGTTGAAAAATCTACTTCAATTAAAGCGGTAAATACTATAATGAAACAATATGCTCTTGAAGGGGAACTCGTTGAGCAAATCAAATATTCATTAAACAATGAGTTAGTTTCATCAGATATTATTGGTACTTCTGCACCATCAATTTATGATAGTAATGCAACTATTGTTTCGGGAGATGGAAAAAACATAGTTTTATATATTTGGTATGATAACGAATATGGTTATAGCCACCAAGTAATACGATTAGCGAAATATATAGCCAAAGTAAGAAGATACACGTACTATTAATATTTGTTTAAACTTTAGCTTTCAATAATTTAAATTTGGTTGACTAAAATTCAAAACAAAAAACGCTCCTTCATAGGGAGCGTTTCATTTTTATAAAATATATCGATTATGCATTTCCCGCAGCAGCAATTAAATTTAATGCTGAACCTGCTTTAAACCATCCAATCTGACTATCATTGTAGGTGTGATTAGCTAAAATTGCTTCTACAGAACCATCTGCATGAGTGATTTCAATTGTTAATGGTTTTCCAGCTGTAAAGCTTGTCAAATCAACAAAATTAAAGGTGTCGTCTTCTTTAATTTTATCATAATCTGCTTCATTAACAAAAGTCAATGCCAACATACCTTGTTTTTTTAAATTAGTTTCGTGAATACGAGCAAACGATTTAACCAAAACTGCTTTTACCCCCAAGAAACGAGGTTCCATAGCGGCATGTTCACGAGAAGAACCTTCGCCATAATTTTGATCTCCAACTACAATTGTTGGAACACCAGCTGCTTTGTATGCTCTAGCTACAGCAGGAACAGCTGCATATTCTCCTGTTAATTGGTTTTTTACTTTGTTTGCTTCTTGATTAAATGCATTTACAGCGCCAATCAACATATTATTCGAAATATTATCTAAATGTCCACGGAAACGCAACCAAGGTCCAGCCATGGATATATGGTCAGTAGTACATTTTCCGAAAGCTTTTATCAATAACTTAGCACCCGAATAATTATTGCCATCCCAAGCATCAAATGGGGCTAACAATTGTAATCTTTCAGATGTTTCACTAACTAAAATTTGAACTCCAGAACCATCGGCTGCAGGAGCTTGAAAACCATTGTCGTCGACTGCAAAACCTTTAGTTGGCAATTCGTCACCATAAGGAGGAGTAAATTTTACAGCTTCTCCTTTATCGTTTAACAAAGTATCTGTTAATGGATTGAAGGATAAATCTCCAGATATTGCTAAAGCAGCAACCATTTCTGGTGAAGTAACAAAAGCATGAGTATTTGGATTTCCGTCAGCACGTTTTGAAAAGTTTCTATTAAATGAGTGAACAATGGTGTTTTTCTCACCTTTGTCTGCTCCTTCTCTATCCCATTGACCAATACAAGGGCCACAAGCATTAGTGAACACTTTAGTTCCCATTTTTTCGAACGTAGCAATAATTCCATCTCTTTCAATAGTATATCTTACTTGTTCAGAACCCGGATTAATTCCGAATTCAGCTTTTGGAGTAATTCCATGAGCCACAGCTTGTTCAACAATTGAAGCAGCACGAGCCATATCTTCATAAGAGGAGTTGGTACAAGATCCTATTAATCCCCATTCTACTTTTAAAGGCCAACCATTTTTAGCAGCCTCTTCTTTCATTTTAGAAACAGGAGTTCCTCTATCTGGCGTAAAAGGTCCATTAATATAAGGTTCTAATTCTGATAAGTTGATTTCTATTAATTGATCAAAATAGAGCTCTGGATTGGCATAAACTTCATCGTCACCAGTTAAATAATTGGCTACTTTGTCAGCTGCATTAACTACATCTTGACGTCCTGTTGAAGCCAAATATCTTCTCATAGAATCATCATAACCAAAGGTAGAAGTTGTAGCTCCAATTTCGGCACCCATATTACAAATAGTACCTTTACCCGTACAAGACATATTGATAGCTCCTTCTCCAAAATATTCAACAATAGCTCCAGTTCCACCTTTTACAGTAAGAATATCTGCAACTCTTAAAATAACATCTTTCGGAGCAGTCCAACCGTTTAATTTACCCGTTAATTTAACGCCAATAAGTTTTGGAAATTTTAATTCCCAAGCCATACCAGACATTACATCAACAGCGTCAGCACCTCCAACACCAATAGCCAACATACCTAATCCTCCGGCGTTTACGGTGTGTGAATCGGTTCCAATCATCATTCCGCCGGGAAAAGCATAATTTTCTAAAACTACTTGGTGAATAATTCCGGCTCCTGGTTTCCAAAAACCAATTCCATATTTATTGGAAACAGATGATAAAAAATCGAACACTTCTTTTGATTGAGAATTAGCTACTGCTAAATCTGTTTTTGCTCCAACTTTGGCTTGGATTAAGTGATCACAATGAACGGTGGTTGGAACAGCAACTGTTTTTTTACCAGCGTGCATAAATTGTAGCAATGCCATTTGAGCTGTTGCATCTTGACAGGCTACTCTATCGGGAGCAAAGTCAACATAATCAACACCTCTTTGAAATACACTTGAAGGCATGCCATCCCAAAGGTGTGTGTATAATATTTTTTCAGTTAATGTTAGTGGACGACCAACCAGTTCACGTGCTTTATCAACACGAGAAGGAATTGATGCATACACTTTTTCAATCATTTCTATATCGAAAGCCATAATAAAATTAGTTTTTTTTTGTTTGCAGAGCAAATTTACGAAATCGATGTTCCATTAAAAAATTTTTAATCAAATATCTTTATTGAACGATATAATTTACGAAAACAAGAATTTTGATAGATGATTTTTATCAAAATCGCATTCAAACGTATAAAAATTGATAATTGTTAATTTTGAAGAATATAATTGCTCTAAATAAAACTGAAATAATATTTGTCAATTGATTTAAACAGATATTTATGAGCCATAATAGCCGCTGCCATAAATCCTAGAAAGCAGAAATATAAGCCAATAACTAGTAATTTTAGAGCTTCGAAATGCACAACAGGGTAATCATTAAATTCCGATAAAACGGCTAAAAAAATATAAAAAGAAAACAGTGTAATTATTAAAGTCATTACAACTCCTACTAATTTAAATTTGAATACCATTTGAAGCATCATAACAACTGCGGCCGATAGAGCATAATAGTTTATTATTGAAGCAACACAATAATTATCAATGAACCATAAAAAACTTAAAATTAAGATAACTAGTTCTGGCAATAGGAGTACGTATTTTTTCATGAATTGTCTTTATACTATAACGACAATTATAATATCATAGTATAAAAAAAACTCCTAAGAAATAAAAATTCATTAGGAGTTTAATTATTTTATAAAAATATTATATCAATTTATCAATAATCATTTCTTCGGTTATTCCTTCGGCATCGGCTTTATAATTTTTGATAATTCTATGACGAAGAATGCCTGTTGCAACTGCCTTTACATCTTCAATATCTGGAGAGAATTTTCCGTTGAAAGCTGCATTTGCTTTGGCTGCTAATATTAAATTTTGTGAAGCTCTTGGACCAGCACCCCAATCTAAATAGTTATTTACATATTCGGTCGCTAAAGCACTTTTTGGACGTGTTTTTCCAACCAAAGTAACAGCATATTCAATTACATTATCGGCTACCGGGATTCTTCGAATTAAATGTTGAAAATCAATTATTTCCTGACCTGTAAATAAAGGATTTATTGTTGGTTTAGCATCGGATGTTGTACTTTTTACCACTTCTACTTCTTCTGCAAACGAAGGATAATCTAATTTAATCGCAAACATAAAACGGTCTAATTGCGCTTCAGGTAATGGATAGGTTCCTTCTTGCTCAATTGGATTTTGAGTAGCTAAAACAAAATAAGGCAAATCTAATTTATAATTTTGACCAGCAATAGTTACCGCACGTTCTTGCATAGCTTCTAACAAAGCTGCTTGAGTTTTTGGTGGAGTTCTATTAATCTCATCGGCAAGAATAATATTAGAAAAAATTGGGCCTTTTATGAATTTAAATTGACGATTTTCATCCAAAATTTCACTTCCCAAAATATCGGAAGGCATTAAATCTGGTGTAAACTGAATTCGTTTAAATTCTAGACCTAATGCTTGAGAGATTGTATTTACCATTAAGGTTTTTGCTAATCCTGGAACTCCAACCAACAAGGCGTGACCTCCTGAAAAAATACTTAACAAAATTTGATCAACAACATCATCTTGACCAATTATTATTTTTGAAATTTCTTTTTTAAGTTCAATCCTTTTTTGAACTAGATTTTGTATAGCTATTACGTCAGACATATTGATTTTAGATATTTAAACCTGAATTTTATTTTTATTTTTTTAACCAATTATTAGTGAAAATACAATTTTTATATTCACCATTAATCTTAATATAAGTTTCTTTTATTTTCTTTTCAGACCATTTTGCAATAGCATCAATCTGTTTTTCTTTAAGAGCTAAATCTTTAATTTTAGTATAATCTTTACTAAAATCAGCGGTATGTTCTTCAATTTTATTAGTAACCATTACTATTTTAAAGCGTTTCCCTGCCTTTGGATCTTCATCTAGAATTACGGAGGAAATATCGCCGTTTTTAAGATTTGATACTTGAGCATATAATTCTGGATCCATTTTGGTCAGTTCAAAATGAGTGTCCTGAGTTTTTGGATTAACTAAAGTACCTCCGTTTGCTCTAGTTTCTTTTTCATCCGACATCGTTCTAGCAGCATCAGCAAAAGTAATTTCTTTGTCTTGAATTCTTTTTTTAATCAATTCAATTTTATCTTTTGCGTCTTTTAAGGCATTAGGAGAAATTTTTGGAGACATCAATATATGACGCAATTCCAAATCTTGTCCTTTTATTTTTTCAAGATAAATGATATGAAAACCAAACTCCGTTTCAAAAGGTTCCGAAATTTCACCTTCTTGAAGCGAATAAGCAATGTCTTTAAACTCTTTTACGAAGGGTGTTTTTTTATTAATTTTATAAAATCCGCCACTAGACCTAGATCCAGGGTCTTCGGTATATAAAACAGCTTTAGTAGTAAAACTTGCACCTTCTAAAACTTGTTTTTTAATTTCTTTTAGTCTATCAATTACAGCTTGTTTCTCTAAATCGGAAACTTTGGGTGTCACTACAATTTGTGCAATTTCTAATTCAGCTCCTAATAGCGGTCGTTCCAATTCTGGTATTTTTTTGAAAAAATTTCTAGTTTCTTCAGGTGTAATTTGAATGGGATCAATAATTTTCTTTTGCATTTCAGAAGCCAATTTTTGTTGCTTCAGAATTTCAAAAAGTTCGGTCTTAAATTCGTCTTCATTATTTTTTTTAAAATACTTAACTACATTGTCCATCGATTTTAATTGCTCAACCATGTAATCTATTTGTTGATTCATTTTTTCTTTAACTTCTTCATCTTTTACAACAATAGAATCTTGAATTGCTTGATGTGCGTATAATTTGTCTTCCAAAAGTTTTCCTATCATTTGACATCTAGTAATGTCTTTTACAGAACCCCCTGAACCTTCAATTTCAAGAAAAGCTTTATCAATATCAGAATCCAAAATAATGTAATCGCCTACAGTTGCTATAATTCCGTCAATTTTTTGCCTTTTAGTTTGTTGTTGTACGCTCTTTTTTTCGGGTTCTTTTTCCTTGATTATTTCTTGTGAAAACCCATAAGTACAAATTAAAAAAAGAAATACATTCATTACTTTCTTACTATTCAATACATTCATAATTGTTACGTTATTATTTTTTAATTTGTTTTTTTACATTTTCGAAAACATCTTGATTAACATTTATCGAAAATTCTTTTTTCAATTCATTCACCCAGTTTTGTTCCAGATATTGTTGATAATCATTAACCACTTTTCCTCTACATTCCTCCAAAGTTTTAACCCCTGCTGGAATAACTTTTGTGATTTTTGTAATAAAATAATATTCTCCTTTATTAGTAATTTCAGAAATACCTACTTCCATTTTTGTTTCTTTTGGCAATGCTTCTGCTCCTTCTTCATAAACACCTTCATTGGTCATTATATTAAGTACCTCTTGGGTATTAAATTTATCTTTAATTTCTTTTGAAGATTGATTTTTTTTAATCATCACTAGTGCTTTCTTCAAAATATCTAATTTGGTTGAAGAATATATTTCGGCATTTACTCTAGTTTTCCACAAATGTTTCTCCTTTTGAGTTTCATAAAATGCTTTTAGTCCAGTAGAATCGGTTTTAGAACGTTGCCAAATTTCTTTATCCATCAAATCAAATAACAACAACCCGTCGCGGTATTCATCCATAACAGCAGAAAATTCAGGAAATTCATTTTCAAGATTTTCATCGTTGTATTGGTTACGTTGATCGTCTGCAAAATTTTCAAATAACTTATCGGCTAATTTCTCAACCGGTTTTAGTGTAATTCCTGATTTTTGTTTCGAATATATATAATCTAAAAAAATTGTACCTGATATTTTCTTAGTACCAACACTAAATAGTGTTCCTGAATATTTTTTAGTATCAGCGGGAAGTTCCCATTTGGCATCATAAAAATCATTACTAATACATTTTACAATAGCTGTATATAGTTTAGCATCTTTTTTTATAAGATATTTTTTTCTTAATTTTTCATTTAATGAATTTGTAATCAATCGAGATCGATCGTCTTTACTAATTTTATTTTCCAATTCAACTTTAGAATTATCATACGATTTTATAGGATATTTATCTATCAATTTTACAATATGCCATCCAAATTGAGTTTCGAATGGTTTAGAAATAGGATTTTCTTTGGTTAAGCCAAAAGCTTGATTTTCAAAATCATCAGAACTTAATTGCCCTGAACCAAATCGATTTAAAACACCTCCTTTTGAAGAAGAAGATTTATCTTCTGAAAATTGTTTAGCCAATTCATCAAATTTTTCACCTTGTTGCAATTTTTTATAAACATCTTCAATAGTGTTTTTTGCAGCAGGTACCTCAACTCCATCTTTGGTTTTTAAAATCATAATGTGAGCTACAGAAACCTCTCCTCTATTGTCTCTAATATCGTTAACTTTTATTAAATGATATCCAAAACGAGTTCTAACCGGCATTGAAATCCTTCCTACAGGTGTTTTATAAGCACCGTTTTCAAAAGCATATACCATTCTAAAACTTGTAAAATAACCTAAATTACCCTTGTTTTCTTTAGCCGAAGGATCTTGAGAAACTTCTTGAGCAACAGTGCCAAAATCTTCTCCTTTTAAAATTCTATCTCGAATTCCTATAGCCTTATTATAGGCAACTAATGTATCTGCAGGAGCCGCATTTTCATTCACTGTAATTAAAATGTGAGAGGCATTTATTTCTTTCAGCAATCTACTATATCCTTCATCAACAAGTTCTTTGGTAACCTTAGAATCTGTTGTGTAATTTTTAGCTAACTGAACTCTATATGATTTTAATTCATTTTGGTATTGGGTATTATTTTGAAGGCCCAATTTATTTGCTTTGTTTACCTTTAGCTTGTAACCTACAAATAAATCTAAATATTGATTCAAATCTTTTTGAGATTCATCTTTAACTAAATCTAAATTTTTATTATAAACTCTAATAAATTCGTCCGTGTAATAAGGTTTACCATCTATAGTAAACAAAACTTCTTTGGAATTACTTTGTGCATTTGACATCAATGCAACTATCATCAACAATCCTAAAAATAAATTTTTCAACTTCATTACCTAATTTTTAAAATAAGCTATATTTAATTTATTATCCGTGTGCAACTTTCCAGTTTAATTAAGTTACAATCAACAAAAGTAACAAATCGACCGCATTAAACAAGTAAGACTAGTACTATTAACAAAAATTTATTAACAGAAACTAGAAAATGATTTTGAAAAGTTAAGTTGCAGTAGTTATTTATTTAATAAATAGTATTTTTGCGTTTCATTACAAAAATTATGAGTTTTTTAAAAGAAATATTACGTCGTAGAACATTCGGAATTATATCACATCCCGATGCGGGAAAAACAACTTTAACTGAAAAGTTGTTACTTTTTGGTGGTGCTATTCAAGAAGCTGGTGCTGTTAAAAATAATAAAATAAAAAAAGGGGCCACGAGTGACTTCATGGAAATTGAACGTCAAAGAGGAATTTCGGTTTCAACTTCGGTATTAGCATTTATGTATAAGGACAAAAAAATAAATATTCTTGACACCCCAGGTCATAAGGATTTTGCAGAAGATACTTTTAGAACACTTACTGCTGTAGACAGTGTTATTGTTGTAATTGATGTTGCAAAAGGGGTTGAGGAACAAACAGAGAAATTAGTTTCCGTTTGTAGAATGAGAAAGATTCCAATAATTGTTTTCATTAATAAATTAGACAGAGAAGGAAAAGACGCGTTTGATTTAATGGATGAAGTAGAACAAAAACTTGGCCTACAAGTTACCCCTTTAAGTTTTCCTATTGGAATGGGATATGATTTTCAAGGAATCTATAATATTTGGGAAAAGAACATTAATTTGTTTAGCGGAGATAGTCGAAAGAACATTGAAGATACGATTGCTATTTCTGACATTATGAGTCCCGAATTGGAGAAATTGATAGGAGAAAAACCTGCCATAAAACTAAGAGAAGAACTAGAATTAATAGATGAAGTTTATCCAAAATTTGATAGAAACGAATACCTAAAAGGGAATTTACAACCCGTATTTTTTGGTTCCGCTTTAAATAATTTTGGCGTAAGAGAATTACTAGATTGCTTTATAGAAATTGCTCCATCTCCCAAACCAAAAGAATCCGATACTCGATTAGTTAATCCTGAAGAAGAAAAATTATCCGGTTTTGTATTTAAAATTCATGCAAATATGGATCCTAAACATAGAGATCGTTTGGCCTTTATAAAAATTGTTTCTGGAACCTTTGAGCGCAACAAACCCTACCTGCATGTTCGACTGAATAAAAGTTTAAAATTCTCAAGTCCGAATGCTTTTTTTGCGGAAAAGAAAGAGATTATTGATATTTCCTATCCAGGCGATATTGTGGGACTTCATGACACCGGAAATTTTAAAATCGGGGATACTTTAACGGAGGGAGAAACAATGAGTTTTAAAGGAATCCCAAGTTTCTCTCCAGAACATTTCAGATACATCAACAACGCCGACCCTTTGAAAGCAAAGCAATTAGAAAAAGGTGTAGACCAATTAATGGATGAAGGTGTAGCACAATTATTCACATTAGAAATGAATAATAGAAAAATCATTGGAACAGTAGGTGCGCTACAATATGAAGTTATTCAATACCGCTTAGAACATGAATATGGGGCAAAATGTACTTATGAGAACTTTCCGGTTCACAAGGCATGTTGGGTAAAACCTGAAAACAATAAAAGTGAAGAATTTAAAGAATTTAGTAGAGTGAAGCAAAAGTTTCTAGCACATGATAAATACGGGCAATTAGTATTTTTAGCCGATTCTGATTTTACAATTCAAATGACACAAAGTAAATACCCAACTATAAAATTGTTTTTTACCTCGGAATTTGAGTAAAACCATAGGCAGCAATAATAATTTTCAAACTATAATGACATTTAATCATTTAATCCATTTATTTTACTTTAGTTAATTACATCAAACAAGTTAAAATTAATAACTAATAATTATGTATACATTGAAACATATCAATTTATATAGTAAGTTTGCCCAAAGAATTGATTTTTTAACTTTTCTTAAACAATTTAAAAAAATATGTACTTAAAGTATGTGAAATCTTTTTTTGATTTTATAACAGCATTTATTGGACTAATCATCGTAAGCCCTTTATTTATTGTTATTACCATGCTCCTATTTATTTTAAATAGTGGAAAACCTTTCTATTTTCAAAACAGGCCTGGTTATAGAGAAAAAATCTTTAAGATTATAAAATTCAAAACGATGAATGATAAAAGAAATAAGGCAGGAGAACTTTTACCTGATTTTGAAAGAACAACATCCGTAGGGAAATTTATACGTAAAACTTCAATAGATGAAATCCCTCAATTGATAAATGTTTTTCTAGGTGATATGAGTTTAGTTGGTCCTAGGCCTTTATTACCTGAATATTTATCTTTATATAATGACAATCAGAAACGAAGACATCATGTTAAACCAGGAATAACAGGCTGGGCGCAAATAAATGGGAGAAATTCAATTCTTTGGACCAAAAAATTTGAACATGATGTTTGGTATGTTGATAATGTTACCATGTTATTAGATTTAAAAATACTAGTAGTAACTATTAAAAAAGTTTTAATACCGCAAGGAATAAATGCTACTGAAAAATATACTATGGAAGAGTTTAATGGAAAAAATTAAAGAGTTTACATACAATCATTGCTAATTAATAAATCCCATCTCTAGTTATAGTTTTTCAATATATTTGCAAATAATTTAGCAAAACTAGACACTAAACACATTACTACAAAATGGCAATAGACAAAAAAAAAACGAATCGAGTTTATAAAAAGAAAATAAGAGGCATTGAAAGTTACTCCTCAATAATATTTAAAATTATTGGTTTTACTCTCTTATTACTTGCTTTATATTATTATTTTGAAACTGGAAACGAAAATACAATTAATAATCTTTTAAGAATATTATTTAAAAAAACCAATCATATTCATAAGGAACGTAATTTAAATTTTTCATGGGAGACATTTAATAAACTTTTAGCTTTTTTTATTCCTAGTATCTTAGTGCTTTGTACCTCCCTTTTTTTTAATAAAAAGAATAAAACTTTATTTTATTACCTAAGTGTTACAATAATTATCTTTTTGACCCTAACCCACGCTACTATCTTTGCAAACAGTTGGTTGCAAAATTATACCTCCTCTTATAATAACTATTATGTAGTTTCTGGTTTTATTCTTGTGCCAATTGCGGTTTTTATTCTAAATTATTTAAGTTTAAAAAGAAGTGAAATTTTAACCTATACAACTATGTACTTCTATGTACTCCTCTTTGAATTATTGATTATAAGATATAGTTATACTTACACCTATGTTTTTTGTTGTATAATTATTTATTCTGTGATAGTATATCTGATTTCAAAGAAACAAGAAGACACCTATAATAATGTAGTAAATACAATTTTTGCTTATGGTTTTTTAGCAATTTACATACTACGTCAATTAGTTTTTAATTCAAATAATGCCGAGTTTGAATTGTTTTTCAGTATTAATCCTCTTTATTTTTTATTGTTTAATAGTATTAGTTTGTCTTTTCTATTTCAAGATAAAAAACCTATCTATAAATTGTTTTATTGGATAAACTTGATATTATTTTTATATGTAAATGCTTTTATACTCAATAAATATTTTACTGTAACATACAATATTATACCAATAATTGGAGTTATTGTAATCAATAGTTTATCAATATACCTAAATAAAAAAACATCCTTTTTACAAGGCAAAATTGCATCTGTAGAGATTTCTACTTTGTTGCTAGTATCACTTTTATTTACTTTACTATTACAAGAATATAGTTTTGAAATATTCTTAGGAACATTAGCCGTTTGCTTAATTTCTTATGCTAAAGCGGCTCATAATAGAATTTTATTATGGACCTCTGCATTCCTAACATTTTTGCTTATTTTAAAATTAGTTTATCTAATTATTTCACTTACCTTGATAATTACTAAGCTACAAACTATAAATGAAAATTTTATTAGTAATGGATTTATAAATATTGGTATCATTTTATTGGCTATTTGGATGGTGAAAAACAGCTTGCAAACAACTAAGTTTAAAGTGTCAAACAAATGGTTAAACCGAGAAAAATTTTTAAATTTTCTGAGTGCTTTCAACTTTGTGAGTCTTTTTGTTTTTATAATATGGATAAGTTTTTCGATGCTTCTTTATTTTGTAGGAGATTTGTATTATTCGGCTAGAGTTTTTGCCTTAGTATCTTCTATTTTAGTTTTATATTTTTCAAATTATAAAAAAACTATTTATGAAAAAGAACCTATTAAATTTCAGTATTTAACATTTTTTCTCTTCGTTTTTTTAACATATATAGGGTTCTATGAATTCCCGTATACTTTCAAATATGATATTACCTATCAAGGAATTATAACAACCGAAAGCCTATTTCATTACGCTGAATTCCTTCTCGAAATAGCTTTAGGGTATAAAATCTTCACTTCATTCATAAATTCAAAAACGGAAAAAAGCTATTTTAAAGATTTAATTATTGTTCTAACGTGTCTTTTTGGAATAATAACAATTTGCAAAGAATTTGACTTTATTACAGTATTATATAACACAATAAGCCAACATACTTTTAAACAAAATGAGGTTTTAAGCATTTTAGATTATAATAAAATTATACCTTATTCCATAATTTTATTAATATGTTTAATAATTATTTTGTTGATTGGATTGATTGAAAATAATAAATTTTTACGTTTATTTTCAATTTTTTTAGCCTTTTGCGAATTGTTAAAGGTATTCTACATTGAATACTTCATATTAACTAAAAATGATAAAATAACCATAATAATTATAACCGGAGTTACCTTCCTTTTGATTTCATCTATATATAGCAGAATAAGACAGAGAAGAAGTAAAAGAAGTAATATTTAAAAATATAGAAAGAAATCTCTATTCTAATTGACAATTTTTATTCATAACATCAATTAGTTCATTTTGAGATTTAATTTTTATCCTTTGATAAAATGCCCCTATATGACGATTATGATGAATATCGGAACCAACAAAGTCAATTAAATTATTGGCTAATAAATAGTCTGCAACAGTTGTAACCGATTTACCATAATAACCCACAGTAGACAATAAATTCAATTGGAATAAACATCCAAGTTCTTTTAATCTAAAATATTCTTTTTTAGAATTGTGATAATACAAATAACGTTCTGGATGGGCTAATAAAGGAATATATCCTTTCATTTGCAACTGAAATAAAATATTTTTTAAATCTATGGAGGGGTTTAAATAAGACATTTCTACCAATACGATAGTATCTTTTATCATCAATAATTTTTCATTTTGAAAACGTTCTATAAAAGTTTCGTCCATCATATATTCTGAACTAACACGATGTAACATTTCAGCAAGATGTTTGGGCAATTGATTTTTTGTATTTAAAAAAGTTTCTTGAATAAAATCAGAGGAATTGTCCCAAACATTTGGCATTGTATGAGGAGTTGCTATACATTTCTTTATACCAAGCAAAGACATTTGTTCAAGCAATAATAATGTTTCTTGTGTTGATTGTGAACCATCATCAATATTTGGCAAAATATGAGAGTGAATATCAATATATCCCTCAGGTATAAGATCAACCAAATTAGGTTTCTTTTTAAATAGTGAAATCATAGTAAATTTAGTTTTAGATTTCAAAAATAGCTTATTTTATTTAAATATCTTCAATTAGCTAACATTACAAAATAATTAAAAATAGGTTTATTGAAGAAAAAACGTAAAATCAATTTTAAATTTAAAAATATTCCATTCATTAAAAATAGTAAAAATGCACCCAAAATGGGTGACCCTAAAAATTGGCTTTCCTCGCCAGAGATTATACCTTTTGAGGGTTCAAACCACATAAAAGTATTAAAATTAAAATTATATGATCAAGACCTGGCAAAGAATTATTAGTAAGAGTTACTAAATGAAACCGCAAAAAATGTAATAACCAATCATGAAAAGCCCTAATTGACCTTGAAGTCTGTGAGAACTACATCACCATTAATTAAAAAATTTCAACTTTAATTGAAGGGACTTTTGCTCTAAGTATAAACAAATGAAATTAATAAAAAATAGTTCATCATAACATAAAAAAATAGTAAGTATTCACTTATTTAAATAGGATATATAAGATTAATTTTTACTTTTGCAGCTTAATTACTTTAACCTAGTATTTATTTGAAAAACCAATAAACAGTTCAAAATAATTGAAAATTACTATAAAATGAAAAAAATAATATGTTTCGCTTTCTTATTACTTAATTTAATTTCATGTAGTACAAAAAAAGATATTTTATACTTCCAAGATATAAAAGACAAACCACAAAAGCAAGTAATTTATACTCAAAATAAAATTCAAGTTAATGATATTTTAACGATTAACGTTTCAGCTATAAACCCAGAGAGTACCTTGCCATTTAATTCGAGATCTTACAATTCAGGGACAGTAGCAGTTTCTGAATACTCAATAAAAATGAATGGTTACTTGGTAAATACAGATGGTAATATCAGTTTTCCTATTTTGGGAAATATTCCAGTAGCCGGCAAAACAACTAGTGAAGTGGAAGATTTAATAGAAAAAATACTTATTGACCAAGGACAATTAACAAACCCTGCCGTAATGGTTAGAGTAAACAATGCAAAAATAACGATACTTGGTGATGTTGGAAATCCAGGTACATATCCTTATTTTGAGCAAAACCTATCATTACTTCAAGCGTTAGGTTATGCGGGTGATTTAAGTATTTCTGGTAAAAGAAATGATATTTTAATTATTAGGGAACAAGATGGAAAAAGAACCTACGGTCATATAGATATGAGAAAAACGGATTGGTTTGATAGTGAATATTATTATATCAAACAAAACGATATTATCTATGTAAATCCTAATGGCCCAAAAATAAAATCTGCTGGTTATGTCACAAATATTCAAGCATTACTTGGATTATTTTTTACTGGTTTAACTCTTACATTGTTGTTAAAAAAATAAATTATGGAAAGTAACCTTTTTCAAGAAAACAAAAACAGATTTGATATTCGTGTAGAAATCAACAAATATTTACCTTTTTGGTTTTGGTTTGTTGGATTTACGGCTGCAGCTTTATTTATAGCAAATTTTTATTTAAGATATTCACCTCCTATTTATCAAAATTCGGCAAAAATTAAAATTTTAGACAATTCGAATTCCCCTTTACAACTTTCTACCGAGGGTATTTTTTTTGCTGGTAAAAATAAAGCGAAACTTGGAAACGATTTAGAAATCCTAAAATCAGATAGAATATTAAAGTTAGTAGCCAGAGAGTTAAATTTAACAACTTCTTATTATTCACCAGGAAGAATTTTAAATTCAGAACTGTGGCCTATCGTTCCCATAAAAATTGAATGGCTAAACACTGATGATAAGTTTGACGAAAAATCTTTAAGTCTTAATTTGACTACTACAAAAAAAGGATTTAAAATTGAGGAGTTGGGTAATAGGGAGATGATTTTTGATAAAAAATACGTTATCAAAAATATGTCTTTTAAAATAAAATCAAATTACAGTCAATTATCTGATAATTTATCTGATAATTATAACAAAAAATATATAATTCAAAAATCATCCCTAAGTAGTGTGGTTAGTGAATTAAATAAGAGTATTAATTGCGTTGTACCTTCTGAAGATAGTGATGAGATTGTGCTGCTTTCAATCAGAGGATTATGTCAAGAAAAATCAAAAGATATCATAAATTGTTTGATAAAATTATTTGACGAAGATGGCATACATGATCGTCAGTTAGCTAATAAAAATACCATAGAATTTGTAAATAATAGGTTTCAATACCTAGTCAATGAATTAGATTCAATAGAAAATTTTAAAGTAAATTATAAGAAAAAAAATGAAATAACAACACTTGATGTAATAACAGGTGTAACAACTGAAAGAAAAACTTCCTATGAAGACAAAATATTTGAATTAGAAAATCAAATGACGTTGTCTGCATTTTTAGGAAAAAGCATCAAGCCCGGTCCAGACTATAATTTACTACCTGAAAATATTGGTGTTTTAAATGCTAATATAAATTCATTTGTTTCCGTATTTAACGTATTAGTTGGTGAGCGCAATAAGTTAATGGTAAGTGCAGGAAAAAACAATCCAACGGTAAAAGGTATTGATGAAAAATTACCTCAGATGCAGGAAAATATTTTCACATCTATTAAAATATATCAAGATGAAATTCAAGCTTCTATAAGAAACCTGAAAAATGTTCAATCTCAAAATAACAGTTTATACAGTACTATTCCAGAAAAGGAAAAAATTCTACGTTCAATTGAAAGACAACAAAACATAAAGGAAAGTTTATACTTGTTATTACTTCAAAAGAGAGAAGAAGCTGCTATCAATATGGCTATAACCCAACCAACAGTAAAAGTGTTAGAATATGCTTCAGAAATTGGCATTAGAGTTGCTCCTAATGATAAATCTACATATATAATAGCGCTAATATTTGGATTAGGAATTCCATTAGTATTAATATTCTCAAAATTCTATTTCGATAATAAAATACATAGTAAAATAGATTTAATAAATATCGTGAATGATATTCCAATTATTGGTGAAATACCTTACATAAAAGATAATAAAACCATTGAAACTAATGATCGAACTATTTTAGCAGAAGGATATAGAAATATTAGAACAAATATTAACTATTTACTTCCTGTAAACAACAAAAATGAAGCTTACGTCATTTTTTCTACTTCAAGTATTAAAGGAGAAGGAAAAACATTTAACGCAATCAACTTAGCATTAATCATGACCCAAATGAAGAAAAAAGTCCTGATAATTGGTGCCGATTTAAGAAATCCTCAGATACATAAATATATTGGTCTAGTTAAAGAAAGAATAGGTTTAACTAACTATTTATTTAATCAAGAATTTGAATATAAATTAATGATAAATAAAAATACATTAGACAACCCATACTTAGATGTTATTATATCTGGTTCTATTCCACCAAATCCATCAGAATTATTATCTAATGGAAGATTTGAAAAATTGTTAAACATTGTTAAAACAGAATATGATTATATCATTGTAGATTCGGCTCCAACTTTATTAGTGACGGATACACTATTAATTACAGATTTATCCGATTTAGTAATTTATGTAACTCGTGGTGATGTAACTGATAAGCATGTAGTGGAGTATTCTAGAGATCTTCATTTACAAGGAAAAATTAAAAATATAGCTTATATTGTTAATAGTGTGGGATTAATTCACGTTTATGGGTATAATTACAAATACAATTATAATTATGGGTATGGATACAATTATAATTATGGGTATGGGTACGGATATGGAAGTGAAAATGATAATGAGGAGATAGAAAAAAGTACCTATGAAAAGATGATTTCTAAATTCAAAGATACTTTTAAAACATAAAATACTACTTTAATAAATAAAAAATGAGATAACTATTTATCTCATTTTTTATTTATTATATTTTATTATTTTTCCAGGATTTCCAACTACTACAGCATAATCTGGTACGTCTTTGACGATTACTGCTCCAGCTCCAATAGTTACCCATTTACCAATTTTAATTCCTTGTCTTATGGTAGCGTTAATGCCTATTTGAGAACCTTCATCTACGGTTACAGAACCAGCCAATGCAGCCATAGGAGAAACATGAACAAAATCCTTTATAATACAATCGTGTTCCACCAATGCGGCTGAATTAATAATAACATGATTTCCAATAGTGGCACCTGAATTTATTATGGCACTTGACATAACCACCGTTCCTTTGCCAACAAAGGTGTGAGATGAAACGACAGCTTTAGGGTGAATAGTTGTTTTATATTGCCCTTTCCAACGCTTAGAGAGCAATTTTCGTTTAGAATTGTCACCAACAGCAATGATGAGTTGGTTCTCTGGATGTAAGAAGTCAACCCTGTTATAATCAAAAACCGGTATTCCTAATAATTCATCAGTAATAGGTTTGTCATCATAAATTGTTACTATTTCTTCGTTGTTTAATAACAAAATATCTATAATAACTTTAGCGTGTCCACTACATCCAAAAATATAAATTTTAGGTTTTATAGGTTTTTTGGCTCTATACAAAGGAAAAAAAGTAGTGCTATTTTGATTGATTTTTAATTTTTCATTAAGTTCATCATAAATAGTTTTGTTCACAATAAAATTCCAATTTTTATATTGAAATCTTAAATTTGAAAATCCAGATTTAAATTGAAATAAGGAGTCTTTATCACTGCCTCCAAAACCACCCCCTAAGTGAAGAAAATTTAATTTTAGATTAGTTGCTAAAATTCTTGCTTCGTCAATGATTAATTTCGTTAATGAATACTTTCCATCATAATCTAATGAACCTGAAAGATGATATTGCATTATACCATTTGTAATAGTAAAAACAGCTCCTGAATATATTGTATCATTATATTTTGCAAGCAAAATAATTTTTTCAAAGTTGGCACTGCCCAAAAAATTATTAAAATAAGCTGTATCATAAAAGTAATCTTCTGAGGCAGCAACTTTTTTCATTGTGCTCTTATAAATAGATATAAATTCATTTATATCCTCAGTACTTTTTGCTTGATATACAATTATATTTTGCTTTCTTAATTGATTTATTTCATATTTATTAGATTTTCTATATTGCTTCTTTTGTTCTTCTTCAGGAAGAGAAGTATCTATAGAAATAGTATCATTCACATTAACTAATTTGCCAAAATTTTTAAATATTTCACTGTTTGGAAATAAAGGATGTAATCTTGAAAAAGCAGTGATAATTAAATTACATTCAAAGAAATGCAAAAGCTCTTTTTGAAAAAAATCTAAATGAGCTCTTGTTATTTTTTTTATTTCAATATTACTTATTGGACCACAATATCCGTAAACAGAGGTACAGTCAAAATAGGGTGTTCCTTCTATATTTCTAATCAAAAAAGGGGCAGCAATAAAATCTTTATCAAAATAGGCAACAAACAAAATAGGTCTTTTATTTATTTCCAATTGATGATACGACTGTGTGTGATAAAAATCATATTCCAAAGAAGATGATACAACATCAGACCATTTTGTGTCATTAACTTCAATAACTGAAATAGATTTAATTGACATACAGTGATAAATATTTCTTATAAATTTATTTAATAATAATACAAAGATTGTATAAAAGCCAAATGTATAAAAAAACAACTTGATAATAGTGATTGGCAAATCAAATTTAAAATTTGACTAATCAAGAGTTGTTTGATACAATTAAACGCAAAGACATATGATTATTTAATGTGGTAAGGGTCAACAGTTAATTGAATGTATTCCTTTTTGATAGCTTCCCAAATAACCTGTTGATTAAATCGGGTAGCAATCATTGAACGAGAATTAGTTTGGAGTTGATGAAAAAGGTGATTATTTTCAACCAATTGATTCATTTTAAATAGAAGATTTGCTGTGTTTTTTACAGATACGAATACGCCATTAATACCTTCCTCGATGATTTCGTTACAGCCATTAATATTTGTTACTATGCAAGGTAAACCCATAGCCCCTGCTTGCAAAACCACATTTGGAAAACCCTCGCGATAACTAGGAAAAACTAAGGCATTGGACAAAGCAAGATACGGTCGCACATCTGTCTGAAAACCAGTAGTAATAATAGCGTCATTGGTTTGTATCACCTGCAAAGTGTTCGGCAATAAAGGGTCTAAATTGGCTTCGTAATCACCAACCAAGAGGAGTTTAGAAAGTGGATGAAGAATTTGGTGCTTTTCAAAAGCAGCGACCATTTCGTTGATACCTTTATCAGACACCAACCGACCTACAAAAACAAAGACAAAATCACTGGTTCCAATGTGCAACTGTTGTCGCAATGCCAGATTTTGTAACTCTGTAAACAACACCGGATTGAAATAACCAACATCAATACCATTACTACTCCCATTACCAATTACTTTTAATTTTAATGAGGTACAAAATTTTTCTTGTAAAATGATTTCTTTCAACCCCTTGGAATTGGGATAAACTTTGGTAGCGCAGGCATAAGTGAATTTTTCTACCCAGTTGAGTAGCGTTCTTTTAACTCCTGTAGTTTCCAATAAAGGTAATCCGGCTACAGTATGTAATCGATGTGGAACACCTGATAATTTTGCAGCTATCATGGATACCAATCCGGCTTTGGGTGTATGCGAATGAATGATGAAAGGTTTTTCTTTTCGCAGGAAAAAGTATAGTTTAACGATAGCAATAAAATCTGCCAAAGGCGTTATTTTCCTTGACATTTCTAGAGAAAAAGTTCGGACACCTTCTCGTGCTCCTACTCTTTCGAGATATGCTGCATCGGAACTAATAGCAACAACTTCAAAATGAGTACTCATGAATCGTAATTGCCCATGCAGTAATTTATCCATAGATATGGGAACCGTAGTAATTCGGATAATTTTATTTTTTGCCATATTAATTCTGGTACATTTCAATCATAGATTTAGAAGAAAATCCATATTGATTTTTTAACATATCGTAATGTTTTAATATTGTTTCTAAATTTTCTAAATTTTCATTTAAAAAGTAACCAAAATTATGGGGATGCCACCATAAATGATAACACCTACTATTTTTTGCTGCAAAAGTCATTTCTTTTAATATTCTTCTTAATTTAAGCTTTTGAATCATTTTTTCATTTTCTCCATAAGGTCTCAGAAAACGACTTGCTGGTAATAATAAATAAGTGTCCTTTATTGATTTTATTGATTCACTTTTTTCAAAGGTAAGAGTCTTACTAATAGGAAATAAAGTATCAATCGCTCTAGCTAAAAAAGCAAATTTAAAATTATTCTTCCAAAACCAAACATCGGGATTAGAACGAACTACCTGTATCCCATTTTTGTAAGCAATCCCTGCATAGGTTTGATTAAACTGATTTCTAGGAAACACTAAAGATTTTAACTCAACATTAAAATTCTCTTTTGACAACATTTGAGCAGATTTTAAATCTTGGTCAAATTGCTGTTCCATTTGGCCTTTTTCATTACAATAATAATGTGAAAAAGTATGTGTTGCCAATTCTTGACCAGGGGTTTCAACTATTTTCTGAATCAAAGAATAAGCATAGTGGTAGGGATCATCAATTTCATCAATACCAATACTATTGTTTTCGATTATATTATAGTAAGATAAACTTGAATTCAAATAAGTTGGCTTTAAATTGGGGCAAAAAGCAATTAATTGTTCTTTGTTTTTTGCAAATAAAAAACCGACGGTTGCCCAAGTTGCATGAATATTATATTTTTCAAACAATTCAAGAGTCAAAGGAATACCTTTTCTAGTTTGATCAAAATAATCTTTCTTTTTGTTTAGATCCCACTTTTCTGCAGCTCCCCAATGCAATTCAAAATCTAACGATATAATAAACTTCCCATTTTCCATTTTATACTGTATCAGAGTCTGAATAACTTATGTACCAATTTTTCCTATTGTAAATTACTTCATTTAATGTTTCGTTAAAAGACCTTACTCCAAAATGAAGTTCTATTGGACGAAATTTCTCTGGCATTGTAAGAAAAAATGCTTTCTTATAATCTCTATAATTAGGCGAATGATCAAAACACCAGCTCAAAATACAATCTGCTTTACTTTTCTTAATTGAATCAATTGCATAATTCATCAATAAAGAGCCTACCTCAGGTTTATCTAAATCATAGATTAATTCCATAATATATCCAATTTTACCGTTATGCTTTTCTTTAACTGTATAAACTATATAACCTATAAAAGCACCATTCAAATCATAGCAATGCATGATACTATAATTTTCATTTGGCTTATCAATATACCTCCAATCTAAATATTCTTTATCTCTTTTAACACCAACTTTAAAGTTTTTAGAAAACTTATCCCATAATTCATTTACCTCTGTTGGAAAAGAGAAATTATTAACCAATGAATAGTTTTTATCATTCTTAAATTTTGAAAAAGAAAGACTGAAATTGGGTAAAAAGCTCAATCCATTAATTTTACTGAAAAAATATTTTGTTTCTAAAGGTTTTATCAAAAACGGTAATGGATCTAAAATTTCCCACTCTAATTTTTTCTTAAAACCTCCAATTGAACTACCATTTGGAAAACCATATACTAATACTGTATTTGATTTTGCAGCTTTTTCGTATACATCTTTTGCAAGTTTTATAAATAGTCCTTGTCCTCTGTAATCAATATCAGTTATTGTATCTAAAGATTGTGCTCCTAAAAAATCTTCATCATTAATCTTAAACTTAACACCAGAAACAGCGTAAATTGCAACTGTTTTTTGTGACTCTTTATCTATAGCAATATCTACAAAAGCTTTTTTTACTGTATTTTGCAAAAACTGCCAATCTATATTTTCAGCTTTTTTATGATTATTATTACTATCAAAACAAGATTTGTAAACTGATACAGTTTCTTTATTAATATCTTTAATTATGAATCTTTCCATTACATTTTGAATTTAATTATTTGACAATTTTATTAATAGAATCGAATATTTCTATATATTTTTTATTATTTATTTGAATTGAATAAAATTCATTAACTATATAAAGATTTTCATTTCCAATCAATTTAAAAGTATTTAAATCATCATAAATATTTTTTAATACAATATACCATTCTTCCATTGTTGTAGCATGTAAATTCTTATTATTTCTATTAATTTTTGTGTTTGCCTCAAACGGTGTAGAAATTGTAGGTAAGCCACAAGCCATATATTGGATTAACTTAAATCCACATTTTCCATTAATAAAAGGAATATCAATAAGAGGCATAATACCTACATCAAATGACTTCATAACTTTTACCTCGGTTTCACTTGACCAAGTTATCAATTCATAATTGATATCTTCAAGCTTGTATACCAAATTATCATCAAACCCAATTAATTTTAACTTCATATTAAAACGAGAACTAAATTTCAATAATGAAGGAATAATTTCTAAAAGATTAACACTAGTAGTTTTGGAACCAATCCACCCAATTATAAAAACATCTTCATTTTCATCTTTAATTTTCTCATTTATTTGATATTTAATTAAATCTATACTTGTCGGAATTTCAATTACATTTTTATTGTATTTTTCAGAAAACTGAGTTAAATATGGACTCCCTGAAATAACAAATGATGCTCTTTTAATTACATTTGGAATTTTATTTGAAAATAAAAGTCGTACTAACAGATTTTTATTTTTATCGTAAGTATGAAATATAGCATCATCAAAATCAACAACATATTTAACTCTAATTAATTTTGTAATATACCATTCAAAAAAAGAAGAAAAATAAGGCAATAATTCATGTTGAATAAACAACACATCATTTTTTTTTAATTTTAAAATAAAAGATATTCTCTTAAAGTACAAGATTAATAGTTTATATTTTGAAAACGCCATTTTATTATTAATACAATCAAAATATTCATCAGTAAGTAATGGATTTATAATTACCTCAAAATTATTTTTTTCAAAAAAAGGTATGTATTGATAAAATCTATATCTACTACTTGGTCCTTTTTCAGTATATTTTGGAAGAAAAAATATTTTTTTCATAATTATTTTTTTTATTTTTATTTAAATAAATTAAGTAAAGATGAAGAATAATGCCAAAAGGTATTGATAAAATAGTCAACATTTTTACTGGTGACTCTTTAATAAAATATCTGTTTTTTAAAATCATTGAACTTGAAATATAATGTATTGAATTTCTAAATTTATCTTTTAATGAAGGAGATAATTTCATTCTAACTTTTCTAGAATAAGCAAAACCTTTAGGGTTTTTGAAATATGAATTTATTATGTTAAGCGTAGAACCATCCTCCATATATTCAACTACACATAATACTTCACGAATAATCAACATTTTATAATCTTGGTCTGCAAAAAGTGGCTTACAAAATAACGGAACAAATTTTTCGTTATCAAATTCAGGAAAAGGAGGGTATTTTTTCATCACTTCTGTTCTGTAAATTAATTTTTTATCACCAGTAATATTTAATCTCCAATTTAATTCTCCAATTGTGGTTTCAACTAAATTTTTAGGAATAGGTTTACTCAATATTTTTCCATCTTTCAAACAATCTAATCCTATCATACCCGCATAACTTTCATTCCCAAATTTCTTCCAAAATTCTACAATCAATTCCACTGCATTATCAGTCATATAATCATCAGAATCAATGCAAACACTTAATTCTGTATCTATTACATTATAAGCGAAATTATAACCTGAGTGCATACCACCATTAGTCTTATAAAAATAAGTGATTTTAAATTTTCCTTCATTAATCCATGTTTCAACTATATTTTTAGTGTTATCCGTTGAACCATCATCAATGATTAACCATAAAAAATCATCACTACTTTGTCTGCATAAACTTTCATAAAGTTGATGTAGGCAATAAGCTCTATTATATGTAGGGGTAAAAACTGTTAATGTAGTATTCATAATTTACGAATTAATGCACTTCCATAAAAAAAGTAAATAAAAAATAAATAAATAGGATGTTAACTAAAATCCGATGTTGTTCTTTAAAATATACTTTTTTTAAGAAAGGATAAGATATAACTAAACCTAACATAAACCATGATAAATATGCAAATCTGTTAGAAAATTGAGCACGAATAACCAAAATCCAAATACCATTAGAAAATAAATAGATATTAAAGATTCTTTTATATAAAAAATCTGAATATTTTTTTTTGTAAATGAAAAATAATCCTGAAAAAACACCTGTAGAACTATAAAGCAAAAAATCCCAACGAAACCCATTTCTTGAAAATTCTTTTGCAGCATCATCATATAACAAATATTCATTTAATTTATCAAAATTAAATAAAGAAGCAAAAAATGTCTGGAAAAAATTAGTAGTAATAAGAGATATAGGGATGCAAATAAGCCAAAAAATAAAAAAATATTTTGTGTTATTAAATTTTAATGTTAAAAGATAGGCAACCGCAGGTATAATAATTGATTGATGGAATCCAATTGCGATTACAATAAAAAACAACTGATAATAAATATTTTTTCTTGAAATAGATAAAATAATAAAAGAGGAAGCAATAGCACTCCTAACTCCATTTGTTCCCGCACTCCAAAATGAAAAGGAAACAACAAGCATCATAAAAGGGTAAAACCAGAATTGATTAAATATTTTTTTACAAGCAAAATAAAGTGGTAAAATATAAAGGATAGCACAAAGAAGTAAAAAAGTATGAACTTCAAAATATTTAGAACTAAATATCATAAGATTATCAAATGCAAATTCTTTTTTATCTTTAACATTGAATATATTATTCTTATATCGCTCAAATTGTAAAAAATATTGTTGAGTATCTCCAAAATATCTTCCACTTATAGGGCGTAAACCCATATATAATGTAATAATAACAACAATAATAAAACCTAAAAGCTGTAACTTTTTTTGATAAGTTATATTTGTAATTTCAATAGAATTCGCAAAAAACCAAATAAATAAGACTAATATTAATAAAAAATAGTAATAATAATTAGAATAATTTTCTAAAGGAACAAAATCAATCATATTATTGAATTTCAATTAATAACTTAACCCATTGCTGCATAATACGCTCCGAAGAAAAACATTTAACATTTTCCTTTGCATTTTTCCCCATTTTAATCAAATCTACTTTATTAGAAATCAAATATATGATTTTATTAGCCAATTCCACTACATTCTGATCTGACACTAAAAACCCGTCAATACCTGGAGTTATGATATTTTTGGGACCAGTTGGACAATCAAAAGATATAATAGGAAGACCTACTGAAAGAGATTCCAATAAAACCATTGGAAAGCATTCTGTTTTTGATGTCATTACACATAGTGAATAATCTTTCATTATTTCTATTATTGAGTCAATAGTTCCTTTAAATAAAATTTTATTGTGTAATTGCGCATTTTGAATTAAATACTGCAATTGACTCTTAGTTCCGTTGTAATCCTCTCCATAAATATGCAACTCCCAATCGGGAAATTCATTGGCAACTATTTGCCAAGCGGTAATTAATTTATCATAACCCTTTACAGGAGCTATTCTTCCAACTGCAATTACTTTTTTTGAAGTTAACGATGCACTAAATTTAGGCAGATCAATTGGGTTAGGAATTACGACTACATTTTTAGTTTTATAAAATTCTTTTTCTGTTTGACTTAAAACCAATAAAGAATCATACTTTGATTCAAACCAGTCAGAAATCTTAAAAAAGAGTAAATCCTTGAATGATCTAGTTTTATTTCTTTTTATTTCATATAAATACCTTGAAGAATGAAACTCTTTAATTTTTTTAATTTTTGGATTTATAAATGGGACCCAATAAAAATCATAGGAATAATTACATATTATTAATACGTTTGGTTCAATTTCATATAGTTTTTTTAACATCCTATAGAAATGAATAGGAATATTTTTTAAATTTTGAAATGAAAAATAACTTCTATTTCTAACATAATTAACACCTATATCTATCAATTGTATTTTGTTGCTCAAAAAATAACAATGTTGATTTAATTTTTGTTCTGTGGTTAAAATAAAGACTTCATAACCTAATATATCTGCCATGTAATTAGCTTTTATAGCCATTACTTTTTCGATACCGCCATGAAGATAAATTTGATCTGTACTAAAAACTATTCTCACTTTTTAATGTTTTAAATAATAGGTCCCATTCTTTTATAATAATTCCAGGCAAATACCTTTTTACATTTTCCTTAGCACTTAAACCAAATTGTTTTCTTTGTAAATCATTCTCTATTAAAACACCTATTTTATTCGCTAATTCAACAATATTACCATTAGGGACTAAAAAGCCGTCAATTTCATCGGTAATAATATCACTAGGTCCGCAAGGACAATCAAATGATACACATGGTAATCCACAAGCCATAGCTTCAATTAAGACCATTCCAAACCCTTCAAATCTAGAAGACATCACATATATTGATGATTCTAAATATTTTTGCTGAATTTCGCTATTTGGTTCAAAAAAACAAACCGATTTTGAAATACCTAATTCTTCTGACAATTCGGTTAACTTATGTTCTTTGAAAATTTTTCCGTATATGTTCAATTCCCAATCTGGATATCTTTGATTAACTAATTTCCAACATTGTAAAAGCAAATCATAACCTTTTTGATAGCTTTGTTTTCCAACTGCAATAACTTTTTTGGAAGAACTATTAGAAGATGCTTCTGGATAAAAAGATAATGGATTAGAAATAACTGCAATGTTTTTTAAATTCCATTCTATTCTATTCCCTTCGGTTAAGATAATAAATCGGTTATACGTTTTTCCTAATTTATTCATTAGGAAATATTTTATTTTTTCATAAATCACCTTACTTTTTGAAGGATTAGCTCCTAAAGTTATTGCTTTAGAAACATGCCTTTCATATACCATTGGACAAGGTTTTCCTAAAATAGTAGGAAGAAAAAAGGCTTTTAATCCATCATCACAAACTGAAATTACATCAGGTTTAACAATTGAAATCACATTTTTTATACCTTTTATATAGTGATATAAATATTTGATTGGTGACCCAATAACTTTAATATCATGAATATGTATATTAGGGCTAAAATCATAAAACTGAGGAATATCTCCTTGATTTAAAACAAGGATATGAACCTCATAACCCAACACATCGGACAAGTAACTAGCTTTAACCGATAAAACTCTTTCAAGCCCTCCAGCACCAACAATACCATTAGTAATATATAATAAATTCATTATTTTAATCGATTAAGCTTTGCAATTATTCAATTATAGAAATTCAATAACTTATCAATAATTTTTTTTGAAATTAAAGGAAATCGATTAAGTCCTAATTGAAATATTTTTTTGCTAAAAGACAAATTATTCTTTAGTGGATAAAAATTATTTTCCTTTAAAAGATTAATTATTTTTTTAAACCAAATAGCATCATATTTAAAATAAACAAGATGATTAAAAACAACCATATTTAATGATTTTATCTTATTTTCAATCCCCTGAGCTAACAATATATTATTATTGGCACATGATTCCAACAACTCTAATAAAGAGTTTCTAACTTCAATAATAGATATAAAATAATTATATCTTTTTTGTCCATTAGTAGAATTTGTAAAAGAATTTTCTTGTTGATAATAATAATATGCAACTAAATTCAGATATGAAATTCTATTTGCATAAAACATAATTTTAGGCATAATTTCAGAATCTTGCATATTTATTCTCTCTTTAAACAAAATATTATTATCTATTAATAATGATTTTTTAAAAACATAAAGCCATGAATAGCTTTTTGAATAAAATTCATTATAAAATTCTCCTCCTGATAGAATATTTTTTTTTAAATCAATTTGATTTGCTGAAGGATTTACAACTAAATGAGCTTCATTAACTATCGCATAGTTTAGAAACAAAACATCTAATTTATCTTTTTTTATATTGTCAATAAGAATTTCTATGCAATTCTCATGAATGTAATCATCACCATCAATAAACCATAAATAATCCCCAATAGCTTCCTTTAACCCAGTATTTCTCACTGCACCAAGCCCTCCATTCTGTTGGTTTACAATTTTTAAATTATCTATACTTAAAGAAAGTCTCTGTAACTTTTGAAAAGTATTATCACTGGAACCATCATTAACTACTAAAATCTCATATCTGTCCTTTAATATATCTTGATTAAAACAAGATAACACACACTTTTCAATAAAATCCTCAACATTATATGCTGCAACAACTATACTTAAATCCATAATTACTTTTTAATTTTAAGAGACCAGATATAATACGTAAATAAAGCTAAAGGAATACATTTGAATTTTAAAAAAAACTTAATAATTTGAATATGTCTTTTTTCAAACGAATTTTTAAATAAAATATTTCTAAAATATTTATCACTTAATATTTTAGAATTTTTATTGTAGATTTTGAAAAAGCCTTGAGATATTATAGATAACAATATGTACTCATTTACATTTTCTATAAATTTTTTATCAAAATTAGGCCAATCAATATTGCAATTCAAATCAATATTTTCAGATAATAATCTCTCCCGATTGTCTACATACATTTTATACTCATCCGCTCTATAAGATCTGATCATGCTTCCTTCATTTGCAAAATAATGATAATAAGCTTTATCAATTGCATAAACGGACGTAGCGTATTTAAACACATAAAGATTAAACCAATAATCTTCAGATCTTTTAAGCTTTTCATTAAATGTTAAATCATTATCAATTAAAAATGATTTTTTATACATCTTTGACCATGCACTAGGAATTACCCCCAAATAACCAACATAATATAGTTCTAAAATAAACTTTTTAATTTGATCCAAATTCATTAATTCCCCATAAGGCATATTGTTACGCATTATTGAATATTTTTCATTACTAGAATTATACTGATAAATGTTGGATATTATAACATCTGGAGAATGATTAATAATTACGTTAATAAAATCAAAAATCATATTGGAATCAATAATATCATCAGAATCAACAAAACAAAAATAATCTCCATTTGCAACACTCATCCCTGAATTCCTAGCTCCTGGAAGTCCTTTATTCACTTGATCTACTAAAACAATTCTATTATCTTTATTTAAAAAATCTTTACAGATTTGAAGACTTGAATCCTTTGAACCATCATTTACTAAAATAATTTCTAAATTAGTATATTCTTGATTTAATAATGAATCCACACATCTTTTTAAATATTTTTCAGAATTATAAATCGGAACAATTATACTTATTAACATATTTTATCAAATTTTATTATTTTTTTTTCTTGATCGTTAAAAACAAGTAAAACGAATACAATTACAAATACAATAGCAAATACAATAGCAAACACAAAAAGGCTCAACCAACTACTAATAGGGAAATAGTTTTTTAAACTATTAAAAAGTATAATTAAGAGTGATGCATAAATAAGCTGGATAAAAATAGTTTTCTTAAAAAAGTTAATAAAATTAAAATCAAAGTGTTTTACAAATAAAATATTATTAATAATAATATTTATAAGCATTCCAATCAATATAGGGAACAAGACTCCATTTATCCCATAATCTTTTACTAAAAAGGAACTTATTAATACAGCTAAACTCATACTCACCAGCATACAAAGTGATCTATATTTTACTTTATTTCTAATTTCTAAAATTGAAACGCCCAAGCTTTGAAGCATAGGAATAAAAGTAACTATCATAATTAATACAGCTATTTCCCATGACTTTATATATACTTTCCCTATCCATAAAAGAATAAATTCTTTCCCTATTAGCACAAATAAAGACAAGATTAAAAAGCTTATAAAAGAATTTATTCTTCCTATGAATATCATATCTGAATTTATTCTTAAAACGCTATTTTCATCATTACTGATTTTTGCAGCTTTTGGTAAAAGCAAATTATTAATAACTCCTGAAAAGGTTCCAAAATATCCACCTAACATTATTCCAACTGAATAAACAGCGACTTTTTCAGTATTCAAATTCATTCCTAAAATAACTTGCCCTGTATTCCATTGAAAACTCTGAATTATACCTATAAAAAATATCCAAACTGAATATGAAAAAATAAGTTTGTAATTTTCGAAATTTCTTTCTTTGAAGGAGAACTTAATCTTCAACTTTACTAAACAATAATAAAAAGTAATACCAATTACTAATAAACTAAAAACAGTATCAACTATAACCAAAGAAATTGATTTTTTCCCAATTTTTAGAATCGTTAATACCACTATAGTCCTTAATAAATACTTAGTAATCATTAATATTTTAGGAAAAACATATTCTTCATAAGCGGAACAAATACCAATAAAGCTTCCTCCAGGAACAGCTATACACATATTAAATACGAGTATTAAAAACATAATTTTAAAATCATTGACTTGATCTGGATGCAACGATTTATTAAAAACTGTATCAATCTGAAAATATATAATTAAACCAACAAATAAAATAACCATTGAAATCAGGAAATAAATAATCATAATAGATCCCAAAAAAAATTTTTCGTCTTCTTTTCTATTTTCAACTCTATATTTTGAAACAAAACGTATTATCGAATTATTCAATCCAAAATCCATCAAAGACAAATAAGCCACAAAAGATCCTATTAAAGTATATAGTCCATATTCAGAATTGCCTAAAGTACGAATGATAAATGGAGTTAGAAAAAGACCAATGCCATTTGTCAAAACAATGTTAATATATGAAAGAAACGTAGCTTTTTTTATTTGACTCATCGTTAACTCTTATAATAATTTTTATACCAATAAACAAATTCACTAATCCCATTTTCAACAGATGTTTTTGGTAAATAATTATAATCTTCTTGAAAAGAAGAAACGTCAGCCCATGTTTTTTCAACATCACCAGGTTGCATAGGCATCAATTCTTGGATTGCGGTCATTTGAGTGCATTGCTCAATTGCTATAATAAAATCAACTAATTTAACAGGTTTACTATTTCCAATATTATAAAGAGCATAGGTTTTATCGTTGTTCTCGACAATAGTTTCAAAAACCCCATCAACAATATCATCTATATAAGTAAAATCTCGATATAAATCTCCATTATTAAACACTTTAATAGGCTTTGACTTCAAAATTGAATCAGTAAACAAAAACATTGCCATATCTGGTCGACCCCAAGGCCCATATACTGTAAAAAACCTTAACCCTATTGTCTGAATACCAAAAAGATGACTGTATGTATAAGCCATTAATTCATTCGTTTTTTTGGTAGTTGCATACAGACTTATTGGTTTATCAACTTTATCATCAACTAAAAAAGGCACCTTATCGCTGTTTCCATATACACTTGAACTACTTGCATATATTAATTTTGAAACATTATTATATCGCATACATTCAAGCAAATTAATAAAACCTACAATGTTACTTTCAACATATATCATTGGATCTTCAATACTATAACGAACTCCAGCTTGAGCAGCTAAATTACAAACAGCATCAAATTTATATTCTTTGAATAATAATGGCAGATGATGTCTGTCTTCCAAATTCATTTTTACAAATTGAAATCGATCACCATAAATATTACTTTTAGAAATTTTATTCTCAAACACATCTTTAATTCCTAATTGTGCTAAACGTGCCATTTTTAAATTGATATCATAATATCCATTAATATTATCCAAACCAACTACTTCATGATCTTGAAGTAGTAATTTTTGACATAAATGATAACCAATAAATCCTGCTGAACCCGTAACTAATATTTTCATAAACCTATTTTACTAAATGTTATTGTAACATATCTGAATTAAAAAACATGTTATTCATTTATATGCGATAAATTTTCATTCATGGTCGAAAGAAAAATATCATTGACTATTTTAATTAGTAATATATTGGAATAAATTTTTTCATAAACGCCTTTTTTGAATAAACATTTGACATGCATTTTTTTATTTTCAACAAATAACAAATGTAATTATTTGATTTTGGTAATAAAACGCAAATTAATAATATATTTTATAATACATCAAACAACTTATAGTTTACAATTTCTTAATAGATTTACTGATACAAAAAAATAATTTATTCATAAAATAAAAGATAAATCCTACAAATTTTAGTATAAAAAAAGGAAATTAAACAATAATTAAAAACCCCTCTTTTAAGCAATTATTTTTATTGATATTGCTTTTGGTAATACTTCGCATATTCACCTGAAGTAACGCTTTGTAACCATGCTTCATTAGAAAGAAACCAGTCAATGGTTAGCTCCAATCCTTCTTCAAAAGTAACCGAAGGTTTCCATCCTAATTCGCTATTAATTTTAGAGGCATCAATAGCATAACGCAAATCGTGACCTGGTCGATCTTTGACATAAGAAATCAATTTTTCAGATTCTCCAGCTACTCTTCCTAGTTTAGCATCCATTTTTTGGCAAAGTAATTTTACCAATTCAATATTTTGCCATTCATTAAAACCACCAATATTATAGGTTTCATGATTTCTTCCTTCGTGAAAAACCAAATCGATAGCAATTGCGTGGTCAATAACAAACAACCAATCACGTGTGTATTTCCCATCGCCATATACTGGCAATGGTTTGTTATTGATAATATTATTAATAAAAAGAGGTATTAATTTTTCAGGAAAATGATTGGGTCCGTAATTATTAGAACAATTAGTAATTACATAAGGTAATCCGTAAGTTTCCCCATAAGCACGAACAAAATGATCAGAACTTGCTTTAGAAGCAGAGTAAGGAGAATTAGGATCATAAGGAGTGGTTTCGGTAAATAATCCTGTAGTACCTAAACTACCATAAACCTCATCAGTAGAAATATGATAAAAGCGTTTTCCTTCAAAATTGTCCTTCCAAATGGCTTTAGCAGCATTTAAAAGATTCATGGTTCCAATGACATTCGTCTTAACAAAACTTAACGGATCCGTTATAGAACGATCTACGTGTGATTCAGCTGCAAGATGCAATACACCATCAAATTGGTATTTTTGAAATAAATGATTAATAAAATCAGCATCAACTATATCGCCTTTAACAAAAGTGTAATTTGGTGCTTTTTCTATATCGGAAATATTTTCTAAATTTCCAGCATACGTTAAGGCGTCTAAATTGAAAATTTGATAATCTGGATATTTAGCCACAAATCTTCTTACTACATGTGAACCTATAAATCCGGCACCTCCAGTGATTAAAATTCTTTTCATATTTGCTTAAAATTTTAGTATTATAATCTTCCGTCAATTTGTCCATTTAATATTCCTTTAACATCATAAACAACCGCATTTGGATTTTTAAATTGTTCCAAATCCAAATCAATAAATTGATTATGAGCAACCCCCAAAACTATTGTGTCAAATTTTTGAGTTGGGGAAACATTTGTGGTTATTAATTCATATTCATGATAAACTTCTTTAGGATTTGCCCAAGGGTCAAAAATGGTTACCTGAATTCCGTAATCTTCCAAAGCATGAACCACATCTACAATTTTTGTGTTTCTAACATCAGGACAATTCTCCTTAAAAGTGATTCCTAGCATCAATAATGGAGCACCATTTATAGTAACTCCTTTTTTTATCATCAGTTTTACTACCTGAGAAGCAACATATTCACCCATACTATCATTCAATCGTCTTCCGGCTAAAATAATTTCAGGATGATATCCTTTTTCTTGTGCTTTTTGAGCCAAATAATACGGATCAACACCGATACAATGTCCACCTACCAATCCTGGTTTAAATGGAAGAAAATTCCATTTAGTACCAGCAGCTTCTAATACGGCATGGGTATCTATTTCTAATAAATTAAAAATCTTAGCCAACTCATTAACAAAAGCAATATTAATATCGCGTTGAGAATTCTCTATTACTTTGGCGGCTTCTGCAACTTTTATAGTTGGTGCTAAGTGAGTTCCTGCTGTAATAACTGACTTATATAATTCATTAACTTTTTGACCAATTTTTGGAGTAGAACCTGAAGTTATTTTTAAGATTTTTTCAACAGTGTGTTCTTTATCACCCGGATTAATTCGTTCCGGTGAATATCCAGCAAAAAAATCAACATTGAATTTTAAACCACTAACTCTTTCTAAAACAGGAATACATTCTTCTTCAGTTACACCAGGATAAACAGTAGATTCATAGATTACAATATCTCCTTTTTTCAAAACTTTCCCAACAGTCTCACTTGATTTGTATAATGGTGTCAAATCTGGTCGATTGTTTTTATCAACAGGAGTTGGAACTGTAACAATATAATAATTACAAGCTGCAATATCTTCTATATTGTTACTACAAAAAAGTCCATTTTGTGAAGAATTAGTTGTAGTCAATACTCCACGCAAAGTAACTTCATCTATTTCAAGAGTAGAATCAACTCCAGAATTTAACTCTTTTATTCTATTTTGGTTAATATCAAACCCAACCACTGGATATTTGGTAGCAAATAATCTTGCTAATGGCAAACCGACATATCCTAATCCAATTACTGCAATTTTTATATTCATGAAATCTATAAAAGAAGTTAATTTTTATTTAATGTAAACAAAGTCAATAATAAAGTAATCCAAACATCATAATTATCCAAAAGTCATAAGCCATCTAACCAATACAAATTTTCACCCTAAAACCGATAACAGAAAACAGATAACCTCACTACGATCCTATCGATTGATAAATAAACCCAATTTCTTTCATTTTTGGCAAATCTAATACATTTCTACCATCAAAAATAAATGCTGGTTTTAACATAGAATCATATATTTTTTGCCAATCATAATTTTTAAATTCATCCCACTCGGTAAGGATTGCAATGGCATGTGCATTTTTACATGCTTCATAAGGATCATCAAAAGCCGTTAAACATTTCTCATTTTCAGAAGATGTTCTAGTTTCTAAATAATTCAAATCTGATAATGCTTGTTTATACGAGACTTTTGGGTCAAACAATGCAATTTTTGCTTGTTCATTTATCAAATCGTTTGCCACATAAATAGCAGCAGATTCTCTCGTATCATTAGTGTCTTTTTTAAAAGCCCAACCTAAAAATGTAATTTTTTTGTCAGCAATGGTATTGTAAAGTGTAGTAACAATATTTTTAGAAAAACGTCTTTTTTGATGATCATTCATTATAATAACTTGTTCCCAATAATCGGCAACTTCATGTAAACCAAAGGATTTTGAGATATAAACCAAATTTAATATATCTTTTTGAAAACAAGAACCTCCAAAACCAACAGAAGCTTTTAAGAATTTAGAACCAATTCGACTATCCATTCCAATTGCTTTGGCAACTTCGTTAACATTTGCTCCCGTTTTTTCACACAATTCAGAAACTGAATTAATTGATGATACACGTTGAGCTAGAAATGCATTTGCGATTAGCTTAGAAAGTTCAGAAGACCATACATTGGTAGTCAATATTCTTTCTTTTGGTACCCAATTCGCATATACATCAACTAATGCTTTTATAGCATTTTGTCCTTCAATACTAGTGTCTCCTCCTATTAAAACTCGATCTGGACTTAATAAATCTTCAACTGCAGTTCCTTCAGCCAAAAACTCTGGATTGGAGAGAATTTGAAATTGAACTCCGTTTCCAGTATTGTCCAATATGTTTTTAATTGCTTCTGCCGTTCTAACGGGCAATGTAGATTTTTCTACTACAATCTTATCATTTTTTGAAACCCTAGCAATTTGTCTGGCACAAAGTTCAATGTATTTCAAATCGGCAGCCATTCCTTTGCCAGAACCATAGGTTTTAGTTGGTGTATTAACAGAAATAAATATTAGTTGTGCCTCATCGATTGCTCTATCAACTTCGGTGGTAAAAAATAGATTTCTTCCTCTAGACTCTGCAACAATAGCACCTAAACCAGGTTCATAAACCGGAATATTATCTACATTTTGATCATTCCATTTGGCAATTCTATCTTCGTTTAAGTCAACGACTGAAACTTTTATATGCGGACATTTTTGGGCAATAACAGCCATTGTCGGACCTCCAACATACCCTGCACCAATACAGCAAATATTTGTAATATTCATTTTTTTTCTATTTTAAGTTTTCCCAATACCATTTAACCGCTTCTTTTAAACCGTCTTTAAAAGAATACTTTGGATTATAATTTAGTAATTCTTTAGCTTTTTCAATACTTGCTAAGGAATGAGGAATATCTCCTGCTCTATTTGGACCATAAATAATTTCAATATTTGCAATAGCTGGATCAAATTCTGACAAATAGTCTTTCAAATAATCAACCATTTGATTTAAATTTGTTCTGTCACCAAAAGCTGTATTATAAACTGTATTTAATGCGCTATAATTTTGTGTTGTGATAGCCAGTTCATTCATTTGAATTACATTATCAATATAAGTAAAATCTCTCGAAAAATTTCCATCACCATTTATTATTGGGCTTTCATGATTCATTAATTGCATTACAAACTTAGGAATCACTGCTGCATAAGCACCATTAGGATCTTGTTTTCTTCCAAAAACGTTGAAATATCTCAACCCGATGGTTTCCAAACCATACGTTTTACTAAAAATTTCAGCATATAATTCGTTAACATATTTTGTAATTGCATAGGGAGAAAGAGGTTTTCCAATTTTATCTTCTACTTTCGGAAGCGATTCCGAATCGCCATAAGTGGAAGAACTTGCCGCAAACACAAATCTTTTAACACCATTATCTCTTGAAGCCACCAACATATTTAAAAAACCTGAAACGTTAACTTCATTGCTAGTTATTGGATCGTTTATAGAACGTGGAACAGAGCCCAATGCAGCTTGATGCAATACATAATCAACCCCAGATGTTGCTCTTTTGCAATCTTCTATATTTCGTATATCTCCTTCAATAAGTTTGAAATTTTTATTTGTAATTAAATGTTCAATATTGTGAAGATGACCTGTTGCAAAATTATCTAAACAGATTACATCATTTTCTTTATTCAAAAAATACTCACATAAATTAGAACCTATAAACCCAGCTCCACCAGTAATTAGTATTTTCATTAGATCAACTTCTTTTATTTGTATTATTTTCTTTCCATTTCTTGAACATTTTAACTATCTTGTTTTGTGGTTTATCCTCTTGATGATAACCGTTTGCATAATTTCCATATCCGTAACCATATCCATATCCATTTCCATAACCATATTTAGCTTTGTTTTCATAACCATTAATAATGATACTAACATTACTAAGTTCTTCTCTCCTAACCCTATTATTTAGTAAGTTAACCATTTCTTTTTTGGTAACATTTTGTCTCATTACATACAAAGTAACATCAGCAAAAATTGATAATTCTACCGCGTCTGTAACCAAACCAACTGGGGGAGTATCAAGTATTATATAATCGTATTTGCTTTTTAATTCTTTCATAAATTCTAACATAGTTTCACCCATAATCAATTCAGATGGGTTTTGTGGAATTGTACCAGAAGTAATAACATCTAAAAATGGAATTTTAGTTATTTGAGTTACTTCATTCAACGTTTTTTGGCCAATCAAATAATTTACAACCCCAAAATCATTATCTAAATTAAAATCATCAAAAATCTTTGGTTTTCTTAAATCTAGTCCAACGATAACCGTTTTCTTTTCGCTCAATGCAAAGACTGTTGCTATATTGATGCTACAAAAAGTTTTTCCTTCACCGCTGACTGATGAAGTCAACATTAAAGTTTTTGATCCTGAAAGATTTTGTTTTTTGTATAAAAACTGTAAAGAGGAACGAATTGCCCTAAAGGATTCTGCAAGAGCTGATTTTGGTTTTTCAAAAACAGACAAATTAGTTTCGGTATGTTTTACACCAACAATGCCAATAATTGGTAATGATGTCATATTAGAAACGTCATCTGTATTTTGTATTGAATTGTTAATGAAAAATATAATAAATACAATTAGCAATGGAATTAAAAATCCTAGAAAAATAGCAATAACATAATTAACTTCGGTTCTTGGGCCTATTAATCCGCCTCCAATATCCTTAGCCGGATCAATGAACTGAATATCGGATAAATTGGCTGCTTTTACAATTTGTGCTTCGGTTCTTTTTTGAAGATAGGCCTCATAAATATTATTGTTCAAATCATACTTTCGCATAATTTTAAGATATTCTTGTTTTTCTTCTGGGAGATTCATTATTTTCCCTTCAACGGTATTTATTTTATTTTTTACTTGAGATGACTCAAATTGTATTGCCGATTTTGCAGAATTTATATTTTCTAATAATACATTTTTAACGGAAGCAATTTCGTTATCAATGTTATTGAACAAAACATCACTTTTGACTGAATAAACCATTTCAGATCTTCTGACAGACAACTCAACTAATTTGGAAACATTTACCAAAATATTAGGGTCTTCAACACCTGCTACTGAAGGAGCTGGAAGCTTTGAAAAATCATTACTTTTCCTTAAATAATTACTTAGAGTATTATAGTAATTTAATTTTCTATTAACTCCATCGTTGGATCTATCTAAATCTAAAATTTGAGTTTGAAAAACCTCTCCGCCACTTTCAATTTGAGAAATATTTTTATTTTTACTAAATACTTTTAAGTCTTGGTTCGATTTCTTTAAATCGTCTTCCATATTCTGCAAAGTAGTGTCAATAAACTTAATTGTATTTTCTGCAAATAAATTTTTATTGTATAACTGTCTATCTATAAGGGTTTTAACGGTTTCGTTTAGATAGTCCGCGATTCTGGCTTTATTAGTTCCATCTAGAGATAATTTTAATATAGATGGTGATTTTTCATCAATAATCACTTTTATATTTTTATATTTGGATACAACATCGTCAAATGAATTGAAAGCAACCATATATTCACTTCCAACATAACTCCCTGGATTATCTTTTATTTCTAAAACCCAATGTAGAAAGGGAAGCGAAACCCTTTGACCTACTTTAAATCTTTTAACAATCTTATTACTAGACAGAAGAACAGAATTTTTGGCATTTTCAAGATAATTGATAACAGAAATAGAATTAGAATTGGAATTTATTGTTATTTGATATTCGGTTTTGGAAAGAAACTTAATGGTAATAGGATTTTCAAAAATTTGATTTTCTGACTTATCAATTTTAACTACAAATGGCGCACTTCCATAAACGTCTTGTACAAAATATTGTTGCTGTTTTAAATAATCAATATAAAATTCTAATTTATCTACTACTGCTTCATTATGAGAACGAGATTTTATAGTAGATGAAATACTTTGTACTTGATCGGAATTCCCACCCCAGTTGAAAATCAAACTGGTATTGGAAGTGAAAAGTGGATTATCTTGTTCTTTTATGGCAATTGTGGTTTCTAATGAATAAATTTTTTGCTTGCGAATATTTACTTGATGAGCAAAAATTAAACAGATGGTTAATCCCAATAAAAACCATTTCCAATAGCTTCCTGTTTTTAACAAGAACCCTTTAAAATCAAAACTATTTTGGTTTTCAAAAAAAGAAAAATCTTTTACATCTAACATTAATTTGCAGTATTATTTTTTTAATAATAAAAATGTGGTGGTAGCTAAAGAAAGAATTGTAATTATGGTACCCAAAGACTCAATTCCAGTTTTTCCAGTTCCCCAAGTTTTTTGTTTCAATGGCTTAACGTAAATATAATCATTTGGTTGCAAATAAAATGCAGGTGATTGAACTGCTTTTTCATTAGTTAAATCTATACTGAAAGTCTCTGAACCTTGACTAAATTGCCTAATAACCTTTACATCTTTTCGATCTCCAGTTACGGTTATATCTCCCGAGTTTGCAATAGCTTCCATAATATTAACCCGATCTTGGTACAAAGTTTTTGTTCCGGTATTAACAACTTCGCCATTAACGGTATATTTAAAACCTGATAACTTAACAGTGACATATATACCCGCTTCTGGTTTAAAATGATCTTTTAGAAGTAACATTTCTATCTTTTGTCTAACCTCTTCTATTGTAAATCCTAAAACATTTACTTCACCAAGAATTGGCATTCTTATATTACCATGATCATCAACAGAGTAACCTCTTAAATATAATAATTGGTCTGAAGTTGCTGTTTGTACTCCAAAATCTGTATTAAATATTTCAACCAATTTAGGATCTATTGCTTTAACAGTTATACTTAAGATGTCATTAGTCAATAATCTGTATGGCTTATTACCTATAGGAGTAATTGAATTAACTTCAGAATCTCCTTTCTTTTGAAGATAGATTAAATCTTTTGTAGGAACACAAGATGTAAAAAAGATCCCTGTAAAAAGTAAAAAATATAATATTCGAATACTCATTATTAACTTAATTTTAGTAAACAAAGATAGTTTTTCAAATCTAAAAACAAAAAAGTTGCAACATATAATTATCTAATTATTTTTCATTGAATTCTCAAATGGAACTCTCTGAATTATACTTCTTCCTAAAGTGACTTCATCGGCATATTCCAATTCATCGCCAACTGCTATCCCTCTGGCAATTGTGGAAGTTTTAATATTAAAATCTTTAAGCTGTTTGTAGATATAAAAATTAGTCGTATCGCCTTCCATTGTTGAGCTTAATGCAAAAATTATTTCTTCCACATGTCCTGATTTTATTTTTTCAACTAGCGTAATAATGTTTAACTGACTTGGACCAACTCCGTCAATTGGCGAAATTTTGCCTCCAAGAACGTGATAAATCCCTTTAAACTGATTCGTATTTTCAATAGCCATTACATCACGAACATCTTCAACAATACAAATAATTTTATGGTTTCTTAAGTGATTATTACAAATTTCACAAATTTCTAAATCGCAAATATTGTGGCAATTTTTACAAAATTTAATTTCATCCCGCATTGAAATTAGCGATTGAGATAAAAAATGAGTTTGCTCAGCTGGTTGTTTAAGTAAATGCAACACCAACCGCAAAGCTGTTCGTTTACCAATACCTGGCAACTGAGCCATTTCGTTTACTGCCTTTTCTAATAATTTTGACGAAAATTCCATTTGACAAAGGTAATTAATTAGAAAATTTGTCAATTAGATAATTAAATAATTTTTATTTTAGATTTTTAGTTTCTTTATTTTTAAACTTCAAGCTTATAACTTCCAACTTTTTTCTATTTTAGCACAACTAAAAAACAAAATATGTCACCAATTGCTATTTTATCCTTAATCACAATTTATTTCGGATTATTAATACTAATTTCAAGTATCATTAGTAAAAAAAGTTCGGATAATGATACTTTTTTCAAAGCTAATAAAAACTCTAAATGGTATTTAGTGGCTTTTGGAATGATTGGAACTGCCATTTCTGGAATTACCTTTATTTCTGTTCCTGGTGAAGTTGGAAATCCAGATTTGCAATTCAAGTATTTTCAATTTGTAATAGGTTGTGCTATTGGTTTTATTATAGTTGCCAAAGTATTGCTCCCTTTATATTATCGAATGAATCTGACTTCTATTTACGGATATATTGAACAGCGTTTGGGAATCGTAAGTTATAAAACCGCCGCAACTATATTCTTAATTGGAAGAACGATTGGATCGGCTTTTAGATTGTATTTGGTAATTTTTGTTTTACAGCGCTATGTGTTTGATTTTTATAATATTCCTTTTGCTATAACGGTTTTAATTTCGTTAGCATTAATATTTGCTTATACCTATCGTGGGGGATTAAAAACCATCATTATTACCGATACTTTACAAACATTTTTTCTAATTTCTTCAGTCTTTTTAACAATTTTCTTCATCTGTAGAAGTTTAAATTACAATGTAATTGATGCTTTTGAAGCAGTAAAAAAAAGCAATTATTCGAAAGTATTTTTCTTTGAAGATTATTTCAAAGGCACTTATTTTTGGAAGCAAATTTTAGGAGGAATCTTTATAACAATTGCGACAGTTGGATTGGATCAAGATTTAATGCAAAAGAATTTGAGTTGTAAAAACATTGGCGAAGCCCAAAAAAACATGTTCACATTTACTGGAGTTTTTGTTTTAATAAACATTTTCTTTTTAAGTGTTGGAGCATTGTTGTATTTATATGCTGCTAAAAACGGAATTGAAGTTCCATTGATTGATGGAAATCCAAGAACGGATTTATTATTTCCCGAAATTGCCATTCATCACTTAACGATAATTCCAACGATTGTTTTTTTATTGGGGTTAACTGCAGCCACTTTTGCAACAACAGATTCGGCTTTAACAGCATTAACAACTTCATTTTGTGTTGATTTCCTTGGAATGGACAAAAAGAAGTCGGAAGATGGAAGTCAGAAGATGGAAGATGAAAAAAAATTAGTTAAAACAAGACATCTAGTTCACGTAGGATTTTCGGTAGTAATGTTTATGGTGATTGTTATTTTTAATGCAATTAACGATGATTCCGTTGTAAAAATGGTTTTCAAAATTGCAACGTATACTTATGGACCTCTTTTAGGATTGTATGCCTTTGGATTGATTATGAAAACAAAAACCGTTCATGACAAGCTGGTCCCTTTCATTTGTTTACTATCACCAGCAATTTGTTTTTTCATCAGCAAATATTCTACAGGCCTTTTTGGAGATTATGTTTTTGACAACGAATTAATTATAGTAAACGGATTACTAACCTTTTTAGGGTTAATACTAATTTGCAAACCTGCAACTAGTAATACCGAATTTTAATATTGATTGGTTGTCAATAAAACCAATGTACAAGCTTCTTCTACTTTGATATTATTAACTTTTAATAACTGGTAGAATTCTGGATTTTCAGTTCCGGGATTAAAAATAACCCGTTTAGGTTTGGTTTCGATGATGTAATTATAATAATCACGTTGACGAATAGGATTAAGATATAATGTAACGGTATCAATATTTTTTAACGGAATATTTTTAGTTCTTATAGAAATTCCTGCAACTTCTCCTTGATTCTGACCAATTGCTAAAACCGAATGACCTTTATCAACAAGCATTGTAATGGCTTTGAAAGCATACCGTTCTGGTTTTGTTGAAGCACCGAGAACTAGTGTTTTTTTATTTTTCATGTATTATTTAGGATTTAAACTATGCTTTTGGAAGAAAAATTTCTGCCATCATACATCTTGCACTTCCACCTCCACAAGCTTCAATAGTGTCTAAACTGGAATGTATAATTGTAATGTGTTCTTCCAATTGTGCAATTTGCTTTTTGGTTAAAGAATTATATGCTGCTGAACTCATTACTAAATATCTTCTATCATTTGACCCTAAAACTTCAAGCATGTTTCCAGCAAAGTTGTTCATTTGATCTTCTGTAATCAATATGATTTCTTTTTCGTCTGAGCGAAGACTATCCAAAACCATTTTACGTTCTTTGTTATCATCAATACAATCAGCACAAATTACTGCAAATGTATCGCCAATACACATCATTACATTGGTATGATAAATCAATTTTCGCTCCCCATTAACAGTTTGAAAAGCTTCAAAAATAATAGGATTCATATCAAAATCTTCACAGAACTCGATAAATAATTCTTCATCGGCACGTGGTGAAAGCGCGCAATAGGCCTTACCGTTTTCTCTATCGAGAACAATACTTCCTGTTCCTTCCAAATAATATCCATCTTGTTCGGCTTCGGTATAATCCATGATACTTTCGTTAATTTGGAATCCATTGTCTTCCAAAATATCTAGAATATCTTCTCTTCTCTCTGCACGACGATTTTCGGCAAACATTGGATACAAAACCACATCACCATTTTCGTGAAATGAAATCCAATTGTTTGGGAAAATACTATCTGGTGTATCAGGATCTAAAGTATCATCAACCACAGTAATATCTATTCCAACCATTCGTAGTTTAGTTACAAATGTGTCAAATTCTTCTTGTGCTTTTGCATTTACCGTTGCCGGCGTTAATCCATCAATGACTTTTTGGTAATAATTATTCACAGCGGTTTGTTCGTTCATTCTAAACGCTACTGGACGTATCATTAGGATTGAGTTTGTTGTTTGATTCATTTTATTTTTGTTGTGGGTTTTGAGTTGTGGGTTTTGAGATTATTGTACTTGTCTTAATTTTAATTTTTTCAATTCTCTTCTACATATTTTATAAAATTAAATAATTTTCCTCCTAATCCTTCGTAATTGTATATTAAGTCTTCTATTGACTCAAAAACATTTGGATGTAATTTAGATATTTTTTCTAAATGCGCAATCGTTTCTAGGCAACTTGAATGTGAATAAACTAAAAATTTTATGAAATCTGCTTTATATCTTCTTCTTCCATAACCTTCAACTATATTTGAAACTACAGAATCCGAAGATCGTCTAATCTGACTTCCTAGCTCATACAACTCATATTTAGGTAATTTCAATGATGATGGATGAACAATGTAAAATAATTCTAATCCTATTTTATAAACATCCAAATCTTTATAACTTTTCATACTATGTAACTCAAAGTAAAAAACTCATAACTCAAAACCCACAACTCATAACTTTTCAATCTCTTATTAAAGGCAATGTAGAACATCGTAAAAGTCCTTCTTGTTTGGCAATTTCTGCATACGGAACTTCTTCAACAGTAAATCCTTGTTCGCGTAACCAATTATTTAATCGAATAAAATTCTTTTCAGAAACTACTACATCAGGTGTGATAGAAAACACATTCGAATTCATATGATACATTTCTTCGCGAGTAATGTGAAATAAATTTTCTTTTCCAAAGAGTTTCAATAAGTATCTATAATCGGCTTCTTCTCTGAAACCACTTTTATAAATAATTCCTTTATTTACACCAATTGGCTGAAAGCAACAATCTAAATGCAAGGCATTATCTCGGGCTTCCATTTTGGATTTTACTAAATCAAATTCTTTTACAATTTTATGTGGAAATAATTCTTTGATGTAATTCACCCCAGCCATATTGGTTCGGGCTGTTATATAATCTTTATAGTCAGATCCTTTGTAGGTACCAATAAATATATAGTCATTCCAAAGCATCACATCCCCACCTTCAATATGAACATCCTCTGGAGGACGAATCACTTTATCAGGATTTATTTGGTCGATTACGTATTGAATTGCATCCAATTCTCTATTTCTATCGGGAAGAATATTGGCTTTAATAAAGACATCGTCAATAACAAATCCGATGTCACGTGTAAAAATTTGGTTGTAGTTTTCCATCATTTCAGGACGAAAAACTTGCACATCGTATTTTTGAAATACCTTATTGAATGCTTCCATTTCAGAAACCATATCGGCTTCTAAAGGATAAGTTCCTGCAAGAATATGTTCTAAAGATTTTGGGTCGTATGCTTCGTCTGCAGTTGGCGTTAGACCATTATTTATTGCCGAACCTAATACAACAGCTCTTAATCTTGATGATTCGTTTTTTACATTTAATTGTAACATAAATATAGCTTTTGGCTTTTACTTCGTCAGTTCGCTAACGCTCGTATGGCAAATATAAAAAAGCTCCACTGAATAGTGAAGCTTTTGTTTATAAGTATTTAAAGAATCTTATCTTTTATCCATAGCTACAAAATCTCGCAATGGATATCCGGTGTAAACCTGTCTTGGTCTTCCAATTGGTTCTTTATTAACTCGCATTTCTTTCCACTGTGCAATCCAACCTGGTAAACGACCAATTGCAAACATTACTGTAAACATTTCGGTCGGAATTCCTAAGGCACGGTAAATAATACCGGAATAGAAATCTACATTTGGATATAATTTTCTAGACACGAAGTAATCGTCAACTAAAGCGGCTTCTTCTAATTTTTTAGCAATTTGAAGAATTGGATCATCAACTCCTAAAGTTCTAAGAACTTCATCGGCTGCTTTTTTAATGATTTTTGCTCTTGGATCGAAATTTTTATACACTCTATGTCCAAATCCCATTAAACGGAACGGGTCATCTTTGTCTTTTGCTTTTGCCATGTATTTATCGGCATCACCACCATCTTTTTGAATCGCTTCTAGCATTTCAAGAACGGCTTGATTAGCACCACCATGAAGTGGACCCCAAAGTGCCGAAACACCTGCAGAGATTGAAGCAAATAATCCCGCATGAGAAGAACCAACGATTCGTACTGTAGAAGTAGAACAGTTTTGTTCGTGATCGGCATGAAGAATAAATAATTTATCTAAAGCAGCAACAACTGATGGATTAGCACTATAAGGCGATGTTGGAAGTTTAAACATCAATTGCATGAAGTTTTCAACGTATCCTTTAGTGTTATCGTAATAATTTAACGGATAGCCCATCATTTTTCTGTACGTCCAAGTTGCAATAACAAGGAATTTTCCCATTGTTTTACAAACTGCTTCATACATTTCTTTTTCATTTTCAACATTTACTACTTTTGGATTAAAAGCGGTTAATGCCGAAGTCAATGAAGATAAAACGCCCATTGGGTGCGCCGTTTTTGGAAACCCATCAATGATGTTTTTCATTTCTTCATTTACCAAAGTATATTTACGAATGTCGGTTTCAAATTGGGATAATTGCGCTTTGGTTGGTAATTCCCCAAAAATAACTAAATAAGAAACTTCAAGAAAGTCACCTTTTTCGGCTAAATCCTCAATGGCGTATCCTCTATAACGAAGAATTCCTTCTTCTCCGTCTAGAAATGTAATTTCACTTTTACACGATCCTGAATTTTTATAACCTGGATCAAGGGTTATTGCACCCGTAAGGTCGCGAAGTTTGTTGATATCAATGGCTGGCTCATTTTCACTCCCTAAGATTATAGGAAACTCATATTTTTTGCCATCGTACTCTAATATTGCTGTTTTTGACATGATAAAAATTGGAAATTAAATCGGGTAAATTATAACTTAACAAATTTATGGAATTCCAAATGAATTAAAAAAGAAAAACAACAACGTTTTCGTTAAATTTTGATTAAATTTTTCAAGAAGGATGTAGATTTAATTGAGAGCAAAATTATAGTTACTTCAATTAAATGGAAAATCTCACAATCTTATTACAAGATTATGAGATTCCTCTATGATTACATTGCAAAATCGAGAATTATTTTTTTATAATTTATTCAATTTTACTCCCATTACAGGTATGATTTTTAAAAAATGAATATCAATTTCTTTTTTAAACTCAAAATTTTAAAATTTATTAAAAATAGGGTAAAAAATAAATTTTGAAACACATTGAGTATTTCAATTCTTTCATAATTATAGATTTTTAATTTTTTGTTTGACTGTAAGAAAATGAAAGCAATAAAATTAAACAAATGATAAAAAAATATCTTTTATTCTTATTTTTACCAATTTAAAAAAGGCTTACAATAAGTTGTGGCTTTGAGAAATCGTTGTTAGTTTTTTGTTTATTTCTTTATTATTAATTTCTGATTAAAAGTACCACTTGCAGTTTCTATTTTGACAAAATAACTTCCATCAATTAGATCATTCAAATTAATATTTTTAGATATTCTTTCGTTAATTTGTTTTATTAATCTCCCTAAATTATCATAAATTTTAATTTGTTTCACCAATGATTCATCTCCAGTAAATTGAACAATTCCGCTACTTGGATTTGGATATATTGAAAATTTATTTTCATTTTGTGAAAATTGTGAATATGATAAATCAGAAGTATTAAAAAATCTAACTAATTTACCAACAGTAGGAATTGCAGATTGAAATGTAGTTGTTGCAACTACAATATCTAATTTCCCATCTGAATTTAAATCTGATATTGCTATATTTATTGGGTAAGCATCTAAAGGTAATTGAATAGGATTATTAAAATTACCTGATCCCGACCCTATATATACCGAAACAGAATAATTAATGGTGCCATTGTAATCATTGGTGTAATTACAAGTTGCAATATCTAAAATACCATCATTATTAAAATCGCCTTTAGCAATCCCTTCGGGAATAGTATTAACATCATAATTTATGGATGTTGAGGAAACTAAATCACCAGAATAATTAGATAGATATAGAGTGAGATTTCCTGTAACTCCGTTAGATGATATAGCTAAATCTTTAAATCCATCATTATTAAAATCATCTCTAACAAAATCATTTGAAAAGGTAGATGTATTAATAGATAAACTATTGCTAAAACTACCTAACCCATTACCATATGCAATCCCATTTACTGTCACTACATCAATATTTCCATCATCATTACAGTCTTCTACCATAAAATTAGCACCTGTACCTGAATTTAATAATGGGTTTACAAGATTTATTGAATTTTGAAAAGTTCCATCTCCAATACCAAATGAAATTCTGAAATAACTTCCTTGTGTACTGATTAAAATGTCACTATTTCCATCATTATTAAAATCTAAACACTTTATACCGCTTGGAGAGTGAAATTCACTAGTAAGTGTTGATTGTGTTAAAAGTACGAACCCTGCTTGTCCATTTCCAATCAAAGTATCAAGTACTCCAAAATTTCTATCATGAATTATAATATCTAAATTTCCATCATTATTTACATCTCCTATGGCAAGTGCAGAAGATGCTAAATATATAGCACTTGTAGGTAATGTAATTGGTGTTGTTGGCGTATATGTTCCGTTACCTAAATAAAGTTTTAATGTATTGTCTGCACATATAATGAAATCTTGTTTTCCGTCATTATTAAAGTCTGCAACAATTAATTCACGTGCTGTAGTTCCTGTAATAGTTTTTACAGGGAGACTAAAGGTGACTTGGGCATTGATATTAGCAACAATAAAGAAAAAAAATAATTTTAAGGAGTGTTTTTTTTTCATAATATAATATAATATAATTAATTAATCAAATATACTAAAAAGATAGTTGCTATTTCAAAAAAAAGCCTCAAAAGTTCAAAACTCTAGAGGCATATTAATTTATAAAAGTAATGCCAATAACTGATTACTGACCACTGATCACTGAAAACTATTTCTGTTTAAAAGCCTTCAATCCTGGGAAAAAAGCAGTATCGCCTAATTCTTCTTCAATTCTTAATAATTGGTTGTATTTCGCCATTCTATCCGAACGTGAAGCCGAACCTGTTTTAATTTGGCCACAGTTTAATGCTACCGCTAAATCAGCAATGGTATTGTCTTCCGTCTCACCTGAACGGTGTGACATTACAGATGTGTAACCAGCATTTTTAGCCATATTTACTGCTGCTATGGTTTCGGTTAAGGTTCCAATTTGGTTAACTTTTACCAAGATTGAATTGGCAATTCCTTTTTCAATTCCAGTTGCTAAACGCTCTACATTTGTTACAAATAAATCATCTCCAACTAATTGTACTTTATCGCCAATTAATTCGGTTAAATATTTCCAACCGTCCCAATCGTTTTCTTGCATTCCGTCTTCAATAGAAATAATAGGATATTTGGCAGCCAATTCAGCCATATATTCTGCCTGTTCTCTTGATGTTCTAATCTTTCCGTTTGGACCTTCAAATTTGGTATAGTCATATTTTCCATCTACATAAAATTCAGAAGCAGCACAATCTAAAGCAATCATTACTTCATCTCCAAAAGAATAACCCGCATTTTCAACGGCTTTCTTGATGGTTTCAATAGCGTCTTCTGTTCCACCAGCTAAGTTTGGAGCAAAACCACCTTCGTCTCCAACCGCTGTAGATAAATTTCTATCGTGTAATACTTTTTTCAAGTTGTGAAAAATCTCTGTTCCCATTTGCATTGCATGCGTAAATGAAGTTGCTTTAACAGGCATAATCATAAACTCTTGAAAAGCTATCGGCGCATCAGAATGTGAACCTCCATTAATGATATTCATCATTGGAACTGGCAATGTATTTGCAGAAACTCCACCAACATATCTATATAAAGGCAATCCTAATTCATTGGCAGCAGCTTTGGCAGCAGCTAAAGAAACACCAAGAATGGCATTAGCCCCAAGATTTCCTTTATTTTCAGTTCCGTCTAAATCAATCATTAATTGATCAATAAGATTTTGTTCAAAAATAGAAACCCCTAATAATTCAGGAGCAATTTTAGTATTTACATTTTCAACTGCTTTTAGCACCCCCTTACCCATGTAAGCTTTTCCACCATCTCGAAGTTCAACAGCTTCGTGTTCGCCAGTTGAAGCTCCGCTAGGAACCGCTGCGCGACCAAGAACGCCATTTTCTGTAACAACATCAACTTCAATAGTTGGATTTCCTCTAGAATCTAAAATTTGTCTTGCGTGTACTTTAATAATAATACTCATTATATATGCTAATTTATTTGTTATCAATTAAATCATTACCAAAAAAAGGTATGCAAATTTAAACATAATGAAAATCATATCGTTTGTTTTAATAAAAACTTATAAACTCAAACGATTTAGTTGCTTTTTCCTTATACTAAACACCAAAAATATATAATACAATTTATTGTAACAATTTTATGAACGAGTCAAAAAGATAAGATGAATCATGTGGACCAGGACTTGCTTCTGGATGGTATTGTACTGAAAAGCAATCTTTGGATTTCATTCGCATTCCAGCAACTGTATTGTCATTGATATGATAGTGGGTAATTTCTAAATCATGGTGATTTTCTAATTCTTTTCTATTAACTGCAAAGCCGTGGTTTTGGGAAGTGATTTCACCTTTTCCAGTAATTACATTCATTACAGGATGGTTAATTCCTCTGTGTCCATTAAACATTTTATAGGTAGAAACTCCGTTAGCCAGACCAATAATTTGATGTCCCAAACAAATTCCGAATAAAGGTTTATTGGAATTTAATATTTCTCTTGCTACCGCTTGCACTCCTGTTAATGGTTCTGGATCACCAGGACCGTTAGAAAGAAAGTAACCATTTGGATTAAACTCTTGTAATTCTTGAAAAGAAGCGTTGTAAGGAAATACTTTTATATAACAATCTCTTTGAGCAAGGTTTCGCAGAATATTTCTTTTAATTCCTAAATCTAGAGCCGCTATTTTATAGGTTGCTGTTTCTTCTCCAAAAAAGTAAGGTTTTTTCGTTGAAACTTTAGAAGCAAGTTCTAAGCCCTTCATGTCTGGTATGTTTGCTAGTTGTTTTTTTAATTCATCTAATGAAGTTCCATCTGTAGATATTACGGCATTTTGTGCACCATTATCCCTTATGTAACTAACTAATGCACGTGTATCAACATCCGAAATACAAACCAAATTTTGTTTTTCAAAATAATCGTAAAGGTTACTTTCAGAATCAGGTCGTGAATGATTGAAACTGAAATTTTTACAAACCAAACCGGAAATCATAATTTTTTCTGATTCTACTTCGTTGGAATTTACACCGTAATTTCCAATATGAGGATTGGTAGCAACCATAATTTGCCCAAAATAAGATGGATCTGTAAAGATTTCTTGATAACCTGTCATTCCTGTATTGAAACAAACTTCACCGAAAGTTGTACCAGAAATCCCAATTGATTTTCCGAAGAAAATGGTTCCGTCAGCGAGAAGTAAAATAGCTTGTGGTCGAGTTGTATATTTCATTGTAGTTAGTTGTGTTTTGCAAATTTAGGATTTTCGATTTAATTTTCTAAGGTTCTTATCGAAACTTTACAAATATTACATTGTCATGTTTAATAGCCCCGATTGCAATGGAAATCCTGTTATTGCAAAAAATGAATTATAATATTGTATTGTTTCGTTCCTCGCAATGACAGATTGAAATGTAAAGCGGGAACGAAGTTGACTGATAAAGACACTTGCTTGGGCTACCAATAATATAACTTATTTAACCACCCCGCCCTTCGGGCACTCCTCCAATGGAGGGGAATAAAAAAAGGATAAACTCGAAAGTTTATCCTTTATATTTATGAAAATCATTTCATTATTATTCTGAAGCTTCCTTATTCTCTTCAGAAGAATTTTCTGGAGATTCATCTGTAGCTTCTGCTTGTGGAGTTTCAACTTCTGCAACATCAGTTTCAATAACATCTGATTGAGGTGCTGCAACTTCTGCAACTTCTGCTTCAACAACTTCTGCTTTTGGAGCTTCAACCTCAGGCACTTTTGTTTCAGCAACTGTAGTTTCAGTTTTTTTAGCTTTTCCACCACGACGGCTTTTAGCTTTTTTCTCTTCTTTTTTACCTCCGTTATAAATTTCATTGAAATCTACTAATTCGATCATTGCCATATCAGCGTTATCTCCTAAACGATTTCCAACTTTAATGATACGTGTGTATCCACCTGGACGATCTCCTACTTTAGCAGCTACTTCTCTAAAAAGTTCAGTAACACCATATTTGTTTCGTAGGTAAGCGAAAACTACACGACGATTGTGAGTAGTGTCTTCTTTTGATTTTGTTATAAGCGGCTCAACGAATTGTTTAAGTGCTTTAGCTTTAGCAACAGTTGTGTTAATACGTTTGTGCTCAATTAAAGAACAAGCCATATTAGCCAACATAGATTTTCTATGTCCAGTCTGTCTGCTTAAGTGATTGAATTTTTTTCCGTGTCTCATTTTAAATGCTGTTTAATTTGAATAAAGAAACTAGTCTTTATCTAATTTATATTTTGATAAATCCATTCCAAAGGTTAAGTTTTTAACGGCAACTAGTTCGTCTAGTTCTGTTAAAGATTTTTTACCGAAGTTACGGAACTTCATTAAATCGTGTTTGTTAAAAGAGACAAGGTCTCCTAATGTATCCACTTCTGCTGCTTTTAAGCAATTTAATGCTCTTACAGACAAGTCCATATCAACAAGCTTAGTTTTAAGCAATTGTCTCATGTGCAATGACTCTTCATCATAAGAATCTGTTTGAGCGATTTCATCTGCTTCAAGAGTGATTCTCTCATCTGAGAATAACATGAAGTGGTGAATTAATACTTTTGCAGCTTCAGTAAGAGCATCTTTTGGATTAATTGATCCATCAGTTTTTATTTCAAAAACCAATTTTTCGTAATCTGTTTTTTGCTCTACACGGAAATTTTCAATTGTATATTTCACGTTTTTAACTGGAGTAAAGATAGAATCAGTAAAGATTGTACCAATAACAGCATTTTGCTTTTTGTTTTCTTCTGCAGGAACGTATCCTCTACCTTTTTCAATAGTTAATTCCATATTAAAATTAACTTTTGCATCAAGATTGCAGATAACTAATTCTGGGTTCAAGACCTGAAAACCAGATATAAATTTTTGAAAATCACCGGCAGTAATTTGTTCCTTACCAGTTATAGATATAGTTACTGATTCATTATCAATATCTTCAATTTGACGTTTGAAACGTACTTGTTTTAGACTAAGGATAATTTCTGTAACATCTTCAACAACTCCTGGAATAGTGGAAAACTCGTGCTCTACTCCTTCTATTCTTGTTGATGTGATAGCATAACCTTCTAAAGCAGAAAGTAAAACTCTTCTAAGTGCATTACCAACTGTCAATCCGTAACCAGGTTCTAAAGGTCTGAACTCAAACTTACCTTCAAAATCGGTTGAATCGATCATGATAACTTTATCGGGCTTTTGAAAATTAAATATTGCCATAATTTAGACTACTGTCAATTATTATTTGTTGTACAACTCTACGATTAACTGCTCTTTAATGTTTTCTGGTATTTGAAGTCTAGCAGGCACAGTAACAAAAGTACCTGATTTAGTATCATTATTCCATGTAATCCATTCATATACGTGATTAGAGTTTGATAAAGAATGTTCAATTGACTCTAAAGATTTTGATTTCTCGCGAACAGCCACTACATCACCAGGTTTTAAGTGATAAGAAGGAATGTTTACTAACTCACCATTAACAGTAATGTGACGGTGAGATACGATTTGTCTTGCTGCTCTTCTTGAAGAAGCGATTCCCATTCTAAAAACAACATTATCTAAACGAGCTTCACATAATTGCAAAAGGATTTCACCAGTTACACCTTTAGAAGCAGCTGCTTTTTCAAATAAGTTTCTAAATTGTTTTTCAAGAATACCGTAAGAGTACTTCGCTTTTTGCTTTTCCATCAACTGTACTGCGTATTCTGATTTTTTACCTCTTTTTTTTGCCATCCCGTGTTGACCAGGAGGGTAATTTCTTTTTTCGAAAGCTTTATCAGCTCCGAAAATTGCTTCGCCAAATTTACGAGCGATTTTTGTACTTGGACCAGTATATCTTGCCATTTTAAAATTGTTTTGAGATAGAGATTATGAATTCAGGTCAATAAATCCTTCGATAATCTTTTTTCTTTCTCTTGTTATACTTAATTAAATTAGATACTGAAATAATTCAGTATAAAATTATACTCTTCGTCTTTTAGGAGGACGACATCCATTGTGAGGCATTGGTGTAACGTCAATAATTTCAGTTACTTCAATTCCACTATTATGTAAAGATCTGATTGCAGATTCTCTTCCGTTACCAGGACCTTTAACATAAACTTTTACTTTTTTCAAACCAGCTTCTAATGCTACTTTACCACAATCTTCGGCTGCCATTTGAGCTGCATAAGGAGTATTCTTTTTAGAACCTCTAAAGCCCATTTTTCCTGCAGAAGACCAAGAAATTACTTCACCTTTCTTATTTGTTAAAGAAATAATGATGTTATTAAAGGTAGCACTAATATGAGCTTCGCCTGTAGATTCAATAATAACCTTACGTTTTTTTGTACTTGCTTTAGCCATATTACTTACTATTTAGTTGCTTTTTTCTTGTTAGCAACAGTTTTTCTCTTACCTTTTCTTGTTCTAGAATTGTTTTTAGTTCTTTGTCCTCTTAATGGAAGACCAGATCTATGACGAATTCCTCTGTAACATCCAATATCCATTAAACGTTTAATGTTTAATGAAGTTTCAGAACGAAGTTCTCCTTCAATTTTGTAGTAGGATACTGCCTCACGAATTGCTCCGATTTGGTCATCATTCCAATCTTGAACTTTAATGTCTTGGCTAACTTGAGCTTTATCTAAAATCTCAATAGCTCTACTTTTTCCTATTCCGAAGATATAGGTAAGTGCAATAACACCTCTTTTATTTTTAGGTACATCTACCCCTGCTATTCTTGCCATAATTATCCTTGTCTTTGTTTAAATCTAGGATTCTTTTTGTTAATAACGTATAATCTTCCTTTTCTACGCACAATCTTACACTCTGCGCTTCTCTTTTTTACTGATGTTCTTACTTTCATTTTTTAAATAACTTTAGTATCTGTAAGTGATTCTTGCTTTTGACAAATCATAAGGACTCATTTCTAACTTAACTTTGTCACCAGGTAACAATTTAATATAATGCATACGCATTTTACCAGAAATATGTGCTATTACGATATGTCCATTTTCTAATTCTACACGGAACATAGCATTTGATAATGCTTCAATTATTGATCCGTCTTGTTCTATTGCTGATTGTTTTGCCATAAAAATTAAGCTACTGCTTTTCTATTTTTACCACTTTTCATCAAACCGTCGTAATGTTTATTCAATAAATAAGAATTTATTTGTTGAATAGTATCAATTGCAACTCCAACCATAATGATCAAAGAAGTTCCACCATAGAACATTGCCCATGATTGTTGTACATCTAAACTAACCACAATCGCTGGGAACACAGCTATTAAAGCTAAGAATAAAGCACCTGGAAACGTTATCAATGACATAATTTTATCTAAGAAATCACCTGTATCAACACCTGGTTTAATACCTGGTATGAAACCGCCACTTCTTTTTAAGTCATCTGCCATTTTATTTGTAGGAACTGTAATTGCTGTGTAAAAGAAAGTAAAGATTATGATTAATGCAGCAAACACTAAATTATACCATAAACCAAACATATTACTAAATGCACCCGCAATAGATTGAGAAGTTTCTGACTGAGATAATCTTGCTAAAGCAGCTGGAATAAACATAATTGCTTGCGCAAAAATGATAGGCATTACACCAGCAGCATTTAATTTTAATGGTATCCATTGTCTATTTCCTCCCATCATATCTTCTTCAAAATCACCCGAAGTTGTTCTACGAGCATATTGAACAGGTATTTTTCTAATTGCCATAACTAAAAGCACACAAGCAATAATTACTAACATCCAAGCAATAATTTCAAAAACTAAAATCATTAAACCACCATTATTATTGGTAACTCTTGATGTGAATTCTTGAATTAAAGCTTGAGGTAATCTTGCTAAAATTCCAACCATAATCAATAAAGAAATTCCATTTCCAATACCTTTATCTGTTATTTTTTCTCCCAACCACATAGCAAAAATAGTACCGGTTGTTAAAATCAAAACAGAAGAAAACAAGAATGCAAAAGAATCAAATCCTAATAGGAAAGCATCTTGTGGGATAGTTTGTCTAAGATTATAGATATAACCAGGTCCTTGTAGTAAAGTGATTCCAATTGTTAACCAACGTGTAATTTGGTTTAATTTTTTTCTGCCACTTTCACCATCCTTTTGAAGTTTTTGTAAGTAAGGAATTGCGATTCCCATTAATTGAACAACAATTGAAGCAGAAATGTAAGGCATAATACCTAATGCAAATACTGAAGCTTTTGAAAAGGCACCACCAGTAAACATATCAAGAATTGAACCAATTCCTTTATTAGTTTGACCTGCAAGTCCACCCAATTGAGTTGCATCAATACCCGGAAGAGTTACGTGAGCACCAAATCTATATACTAAAAGTAGACCTAAAGTAAATAAGATACGGTTTTTCAACTCTTCTATTTTCCAGACATTTTTAAACGATTCAATAAAATTCTTCATAGGGTCAGAATATTATAATGTTACTACTTCACCACCTGCAGCTTCAATAGCAGCTTTTGCAGTAGCTGTAAATTTGTGAGCAGATACTTTTAATTTAGCTTTTAGTTCACCTCTACCTAAAATTTTTACTAATTCGGATTTGGTAGCCAAACGATTTTCTACTAATACTGAAAAATCTACAGTATCAGTAACAATTCCGTTATCAACTAAAGCTTGCAACGTATCAAGATTCACACCTTGATGTTCAATTCTATTAATGTTCGTGAAACCAAACTTAGGCACACGTCTTTGAAGTGGCATTTGCCCACCTTCAAAACCAATTTTCTTAGAATAACCAGAACGAGATTTTGCTCCTTTGTGACCTCTTGCAGAAGTACCACCTTTACCAGAACCCTCTCCTCTACCTAATCTTTTATTTTGATTGTGTGTAGAACCTTCAGCAGGTTGTAAGTTACTTAAATTCATAACTATAATTGTTATTTAACTTCCTCTACGGAAACTAAGTGTTTAACTTTATTTATCATTCCAAGGATCGTTGGATTTGAATCATGCTCCACAACTTGTCCCATTTTACGAAGACCTAGAGCTTCTAAACCTCTTTTTTGAGTAAGTGGACAATTGATTTTGCTTCTAACTTGTTTTACTAATACTTTAGCCATAATTTCCTTGAATTAACCTTTAAAAACTTTTTCTAAAGAAACTCCTCTTTGTTTTGCAACAGTTAGAGCGCTTCTCATTTGTAGTAATGCATCAAAAGTTGCTTTAACCACATTATGTGGATTAGAAGAACCTTGAGATTTTGATAATACATCGTGAATACCTACTGATTCAAGTACCGAACGAACAGCACCACCAGCAATAACTCCTGTACCATGAGATGCAGGCATTAAAAAAACACGAGCTCCACCAAATTTACCTTTTTGTTCGTGAGGAACAGATTGACCACTTAAAGGAATTCTAACTAAATTTTTCTTTGCATCTTCTACTGCTTTCGCAATTGCTTCAGAAACGTCTTTAGATTTTCCTAATCCATGACCAACAACTCCATTTTCATCACCTACAACAACAATCGCAGAAAAGCCAAAAGCTCTACCTCCTTTTGTTACTTTGGTAACACGATTTACACTTACCAAACGATCTTTTAATTCAAGACCACTTGGTTTTACTAATTCTACATTTTTGTATTTAGACATAATATATTAGAATTTAAGTCCAGCGTCTCTTGCGCCTTCTGCTAATGATTGAATACGACCGTGATATAAATAACCTCCTCTATCGAATGTTACTGTATTGATACCAGCTTTTAATGCTTTTTCTGCAACAAGTTTTCCAACTGTAGTTGCAACTTCTACGCTAGTACCTTTAATATCCGCTCCTTTATCTCTAGAGGAAGCAGCTAATAAAGTAACCCCATTTACATCATCAATTAGCTGTGCATAGATTTCTTTATTACTTCTGAATACAGAAAGTCTTGGTCTAGCAGCAGTACCGCTAACAATCTTTCTTATTCTATACTGGATTCTCTGTCTTCTTTCAGATTTTGTTAATGACATGATCTTAATTTTTAAGCTGATTTACCTGCTTTTCTTCTTAATACTTCGCCTACAAACTTGATACCTTTTCCTTTGTATGGTTCTGGTCTACGGAAATTTCTAATTTTCGCAGTGATAGCACCTAAAAGTTGTTTATCATAAGATGTAAGCTTTACAATTGGGTTCTTACCTTTTTCAGAAATAGTTTCTAAAGTAACTTCTTTAGCAACTTCTAAAACTATATTATGAGAAAAACCTAAGGCTAAATCAAGTTTTTGACCTTGATTTGAAGCTCTATATCCTACACCCACAAGTTCTAATTCCTTAGTGAAACCAGTCGATACACCCAAAATCATATTATTGATTAATGATCTATACAAACCATGTTTAGCTCTATGATCTTTGTGGTCTGATGATCTCTCAACAACTACTTGACCTTCTTCAATCTTAACAGTCACGTCCGAAAACTCCTGAGTAAGTTGACCTAATTTTCCTTTTACTGTAATCACTCCTTCTGCTACTTCAACAGTAACTCCGGCAGGGATTGCAACTGGATTTTTACCTATTCTTGACATCGTTTAGCTTTTAATTAGTATACGTAACAAATTACTTCTCCACCAACATTCAATTGCTTAGCTTGTTTTCCTGTCATCAATCCTTTTGATGTAGAAACAATAGCAATACCTAAACCATTTAAGATTCTTGGTAATTTAGAAGCACCTGCGTACTTACGTAAACCTGGTT
>CANFNV010000002.1 GCA_947448525.1 Flavobacteriaceae bacterium
AGTAACGAAGTTTGTTAACATACCACCAGGCCATCTTTCAGTGATGTAAGGCATGTTACAAGCTAATGCTTTTTCTGAAACAATATCTTTTGCTTGTTTTTTGGTAGCTACGAAAAGTATTTTTCTACCTGATGCTGCAATTTTTTTCATAGCTTCTCCAGCTTCTTCAATTTTTGCAGCAGTTTTATATAGATTAATGATGTGAATACCATTACGTTCCATATAAATGTAAGGAGCCATGTTTGGGTCCCATTTGCGAGTCATGTGTCCAAAATGAACACCTGCTTCTAATAATTCTTTAACGTCAATTTTGTTTGCCATTGTGTAATAGTTTACGTTCCGTGTTATAGCAATGTTCCTTATAGCTTTTGGCTTTTTGGCTTCATTTAGATGCTAAACTAATTCCCTTTATATTTAAGGAATATCGACAACTTTGTTATAAATTCAATTTTAATGTGCTGAACTAATTTCAGCATTTGTTTGTAATAATTCGAGAATCTTGAAAAGATACTGAAACAAGTTCAATATTAACGTTTCGAGAATTGGAATCTCTTTCTCGCTTTTTTCTGTCCGAATTTTTTACGTTCTACCATTCTTGGATCTCTTGTTAGTAATCCTTCTGGTTTTAAGATAGCTCTGTTTCCTTCGCCAACTTCACACATTACTCTTGCTAAAGCCATTCTTACAGCTTCTGCTTGTCCTGTTGAACCACCACCGTATACATTTACTTTTACGTCAAAGTTGTTTACATTTTCAGTCATTGACATGGGTTGTAATACTTTGTATTGTAAAGTAGCTGTTGGGAAGTAAGTTGCAAATTCTTTTTTGTTTACAGTAATTTTTCCTGTGCCTTCAGTAACATAAACACGTGCAACTGCACATTTTCTTCTACCGATTTTGTGAATAACTCCCATTACTTTAAGTCGTTAAGGTTAACTGTTTTTGGTTGTTGCGCGCCATGTTTGTGCTCAGAACCAACATTTACATCTAAATTACGGAATAATTGTGCTCCTAATTTGTTTTTAGGCAACATTCCTTTTACAGCTTTTTCTACTAGTAATGCAGGGTTTTTTTGTTGCATTACTTTAGCAGTTAAACTTCTTTGTCCACCTGGGTAACCTGTGTGACGAATATATGTTTTTTCGTCAAGTTTGTTTCCAGTTAAATTAATTTTCTCTGAGTTGATAACAATTACGTTATCTCCACAGTCAACATGCGGTGAATAACTCGGCTTGTATTTACCTCTTAAAAGCATCGCGACTTTTGAAGCAAAACGACCTAAGTTATGACCATCAGCATCTACAACAATCCACTGTTTTTCAACGGTAGCTTTGTTGGCAGAAACTGTTTTGTAGCTTAATGCGTCCATAATATTATTTTAATTAAACATTCCATTCCCAATTAAGGGAGTGCAAAAGTACAATTATTTATTATATATGCAAAATTGATTTTGAATTTTAATTACTATTTTGAATTTTAACGTTTTATAAAAAGTAATTTGATGCTTTATTAGTCTAAATTGCTTAGATAAATTTAGTTGTTTTAAGAGTTCCTTTTACGATGATTGTCAATGAAACTTTTTCTATTTAAAAATAAGAGAATGAAAGTGGGGTAATAAAGTACAAAAATGCTCCAATCCATTAGCTACTATAAATTATTTTCCTATTTTTACAACTAAATATTAGTTAGATGAAATTGAAAGCCACATTAAAACAAATTGCGAAAGAACTTGGAGTTTCTGTATCTACGGTTTCTAAAGCTTTGAATGACAGTCCGGAGATAAGTGAGCCAACAAAAAATCGGGTAAAAGAATACGCTAAATTAAAAAACTACAAACCAAATGTTATTGGTTTGAACCTTAAAAATCGCTCTACTAGAACTATAGGTGTGATTATCCCTAATATATTGAATTCTTTTTTTGCTAAGGTTTTTACTGGAATCGAGAAAGTAGCTGACGAAAAAGGATATAAAGTGATTACTTGTATTTCAAACGAATCGTTGGAGAAAGAAATTAGCGCTCTTGAAATGTTGAGTAACGGAACTATTGATGGGTTTATTTTGTCCATTTCTAAAGAAGCGCAAAAACTGCAACAATTTGATCATTTTACCTCTATTGTAAATGAAGGCACGCCAATGGTGATGTTTGATCGAATAGCAGACGAAGTAAATTGTGATAAAGTAATTGTTGATGATTTTGATAGTGCAATAAATGCAACCAATCATTTAATTGATACGGGTTGTAAAAATATAGCTATGTTTTCTACTATAAATCAATTAAGTGTTTCTAATTTAAGATCTCAGGGGTTTTATAAAGCTTTTGAGCAAAAAGGGTTAAAAGTAAATGAGAACTTAATTATTCTGACCGATAATGTAGAAGAATTTGATGAAAAAATTAATGACTTTTTTGATAAAAATGTGATTGATGGTGTTTTTGCATTAGATGAGCATACCGCTACGGGTACAATTAAAATAGGCCTAAGAAAAGGTCTTAAAATACCCGAAGATCTTTCTGTAATTGGTTTTGCTGATGGCGTTTGGTCAAGAAGAATGACGCCAAGTTTATCTACGGTTAGTCAACACGGACCAGAAATTGGAGAAGTAGCCACAAAAATGCTTATTGAAAAACTAGAAAGTAAAGACGAAATATACAACCACACAACTACAATTATAAAAACAGAATTGAGACAGCGGGATTCCACAAGAAAAATACTAAAAAAGTAGCTTAATGTTCCTTTTTTAATGGGCTTCCAACCAATTCTTACCTATACCAATCTCAACGTCTAATGGGACATCCAATTTGAAGGCGTTTTCCATTTCGTGCTTAATCATAGGTTTTATTGTTTCTAATTCTGAGTTGTGAACATCAAAAACAAGCTCATCATGGACTTGCAACAACATTTTCGATTTCCAATTTTCAGAGGTTAGCTTTTTATGAATGTTAATCATGGCTATTTTGATAATATCAGCTGCAGATCCTTGAATTGGTGCGTTAACGGCATTTCGTTCCGCACCACTTTTTACCATCATATTAGCTGAATTGATATCTTTAAGATAACGTCTTCTTCCTAAAACCGTTTGCACATAACCATTTTCTCTAGCAAAGTCAACTTGGTTACTCATGTATGATTTTAGTTTTGGATAGGTTGCATAATAGGCGTCAATTAACTCAGCACTTTCTTTACGCGAAAGCGATGTTTGATTGGAAAGTCCAAATGCCGAAACCCCATAAATTATTCCGAAATTCACGGTTTTAGCATTACTACGTTGTTCTTTAGTCACTTCGTCTAAAGGCACATTAAATACTTTTGCGGCCGTACTTCTATGAATATCTTCGTTATTTTGAAAGGCTTTGATCATATTCTCTTCGCCTGAAAGTGCTGCTATGATTCGCAATTCTATTTGAGAATAATCGGCAGATAATAAGGTATAATTTTCATCTCGAGCAATAAATGCTTTTCGAATTAATCGTCCTCTTTCGGTACGAATCGGAATGTTTTGCAAATTCGGATTGTTGGAACTCAATCGCCCGGTTGCAGCAACGGTTTGCATATAATCGGTATGCACCCGTCCTGTTTTTTTATCCACTTGATTGGGTAAGGCATCTATATAGGTACTTTGTAATTTCACCATTTGACGCCAATCCAAAATATCTTTTACTATGGGATTATCATTAGCTAAATAACTTAAAATTTCTTCGCCAGTAGCATATTGACCCGTTTTGGTTTTCTTTTGTTTGGTTCCGCCAATTTTCATTTTATCAAATAAAACGTCGCCCAATTGTTTTGGGGATGCCAAATTGAATTTTTCGCCAGCGGTTTCATAGATTTTTTGTTCTAATGAAGCGCTTTCTTTCGCCATTACTACCGACATTTCTTTTAAGAAAGGAACATCAAGATTGATGCCTTCCAATTCCATGGCGGCTAAAACAGGTATTAGTGGTATTTCGATTTCATCAAACAAGTTTTTGGTTTCAGCTTTATCAAGAATCGGACTGAAATTTTGTTTTAATTGGTACGTAATATCGGCATCTTCAGCAGCATATTCTTTAATTTCTTCTAAAGAAACGTCGCGCATCGATTTTTGATTTTTTCCTTTTTTGCCAATCAAATCTTCAATTGATTTAGGAGAATATTTCAAATAGGTTTCCGATAAAACGTCCATATTGTGTCGCATGTCTGGATTTATCAAATAATGTGCAATCATCGTATCAAATAATTTTCCTTTAATTGCAACGGCATAATGCCACAGAATTTTTAAATCGTATTTGATATTCTGACCAATTTTTTCAATAGCTTCATTTTCAAAAAACGGCTTGAATTTATCTATTAAAATTTGGGCTTCATCTTGATTTTCGGGAAACGGAACGTAAAATGCTTTTCCTTTTTCAAACGAAAATGACATTCCAACAAGTTCGGCATTTAATGCGTCTATTCCAGTAGTTTCTGTATCAAAACATACCGAAGTTTGATTCATTAAATTTTGTAATAACAATTTTACTGGGAAATCACCTTGAATAATTTGATAAAAATGTTCGGTGTTTTCTATCGTTGCATAATGCGAGTTGGTTTTTAATTCTCCGTTTTCTTCATCCGAAAATCCGAATAAATCAAATTGCTCTTCGTTGGATTTTTTGGTTGGTTTTTTCTGAATTTGATCTTTATCATTGTTATTGCCATTGGTGTCAATTTCATCGTATTCTTTTCCAGTTCCAAAATACTTATCAAACTGTGCTTTCATTTGACGAAATTCCAACTCTTGAAACAAAGCATCCGTTTTTTCTACATCGGGTTTCGATAATTCATAATCATTGGCGTCAAAGATAACGGGGCAATCAAGTAGAATGGTGGCTAATTTTTTAGACAATATTCCTAGTTCAGCATTGGCTTCAATTTTATCTTTAATGGCACCCTTTAGCTGGTGCGTATTGGCAAGAAGATTTTCCATCGAACCAAATTCTGCTAAAAATTTCTTAGCCGTTTTTTCACCAACACCAGGCAAACCCGGAATATTATCGGCGGCATCGCCCATCATTCCTAAGAAATCTATCACTTGTAATGGATTGGTAATCTCAAATTTTTCTAATACTTCGGAAACTCCCCAAATTTCAATTTCATTGCCCATTCGAGCCGGTTTGTACATGAAAATATTTTCGGAAACCAATTGCGCAAAATCCTTATCGGGAGTCACCATAAACACTTTAAAACCTTCTTTTTCGGCTTGTTTAGCTAATGTTCCTATCAAATCATCGGCTTCAAAACCCGCTTTTTCGATAATCGGAATGTGCATCGCTTTCAACAATTCTTGAATGTAAGGTACGGCAATTTTAATGGCTTCTGGAGTTTCGTCACGATGGGCTTTGTATTCTTGATACATTTCATAACGATAATCGCTTCCTCCTTTGTCAAATGCTACGGCCAAGTGATCTGGTTTTTCACGTTTGATTACGTCCATTAAAGCGTTCATAAATCCCATAATGGCAGAAGTATCCATGCCTTTCGAATTGATTCTTGGATTTTTTATAAAGGCAAAATAACCTCTAAATATTAATGCATAGGCGTCTAGAAGGTAAAGGCGTTTTTGTGACATATAGTATTTTTATAAAGCGTAAAAATAGAGAAACTTTCAAAAAGAAACATTCGTTTTTTAAATAGAATTTAAATGATTGTTAAAATATATTTAACACTATCAATTGACATAAAGTTTCTTCGTTAATTTGTTAAAAATTTGATTGATGGCATTACGTTTAATAATTTTCTTTGGAATCATAGCATTGATAGAACTTTATGCTTTTCAAGCTGTAAAAACATTTACTAAAGTACGATGGGTTTTGATAGCTTATGTCATTATTTCATTAGCAACAATTGCATTTATTGCTTATCAGTTTACAAAATTTGACAGAAGTGTGGGTCAAACCAAAATGACAATGATAACATTAGGATTGGTATTGTTGGTTTTGATTCCAAAATTAATTTTGACTTTAGTTTTGTTTTTAGAAGATGTTTTCAGAATTGTATCGGGAACTATTGCTAAAATTTCAGGAAGTACAACCGCTTCTTTTATTCCTGAACGAAGAAAATTTGTAAGCCAAATTGCACTAGGAATAGCTGCAATTCCATTCACATCATTAATTTATGGAATGACTTTTGGAAAATACAATTACAAAGTCATCAAACAACAAATCTTCTTTCCGAATTTACCCGATGCTTTTGATGGATTTAAAATCACACAAATATCGGACGTGCACAGCGGTAGTTTTGACAATCCGGAGAAGATAAATTATGCTATCGATTTAATCAATGAGCAAGAAGCCGATATGATTTTGTTTACGGGTGATATTGTCAATACACATGCTAAAGAAATGTTGCCTTGGATTGAAACGTTTAATCGAATTAAGAAATACGAACACGGTAAATTCTCTGTTTTAGGAAACCACGATTATGGGGAGTATGTTGATTGGAAAACGGAAGCTGATAAAGCAAAAAATTTTCAAAATATAAAGAGTTTGTATGGAAAAATAGGATTTAATTTGATGTTGAACGAACACACATACATTCAAAAAGGGGAGGAAAAAATTGCTTTGGTTGGCGTAGAAAATTGGGGTGTAAAATTCAAAAAAGCAGGTGATTTAAACAAAGCTTCTGAAGGATTGAGTAAAGAAGAATTTAAAATTATAATGAGTCACGACCCAAGCCATTGGGATGCAGAAGTAAAAAATCATGCTAAAGATTTTCATTTAATGCTTTCGGGTCATACACACGGATTGCAATTTGGTATAGAAATTCCAGGATTTTTCAAGTGGAGTCCCGCACAATATGTCTATAATCAATGGGCGGGATTGTATGAAAAAGCTGGAAAATACATCTATGTAAATCGCGGTTTTGGATTTCATGCCTATCCTGGCAGAGTCGGAATTATGCCTGAGATAACCGTAATTGAACTAAAAAAAGGGAAAAGTGTAGTATAATCGGTTAAATGTGCTACATTTGTATTGTAATATTTCTTTTTTTAGCTAAATAAAATAAAATATTTTGGTTTTATGTCAAAATTTGGAGAACTTATAAATGCTCAAGTTCCTGTGTTAATTGACTTTTACACAGAATGGAACGAATCATCGGTTATCATGCATCCTGTAATCAGAGATGTTGCTGCAGCTCTTGGTGACAAAGCAAAAGTAATTAAAATTGATGTGGATAAAAATCAGGAATTAGCAGAAGCACTTCGTATAAAAGGTCTTCCTACACTTATGATTTATAAAGAAGGTCAAATGGTTTGGAGGCAATCGGGTGAATTAGACGCTAATACCATTATTGGTTTGGTTCAAGAACAGGTTTAATCGATCCTATCACAGGTAAAACCTTTTTCTTTCAAAAATTTTAATGTTCTTGGCAATGTATATTCCAAGTTTCTAAAAGCTTTTTGGCTGTCGTGAAAAACGATTATGCTTCCTGACGTGACATTTTTAAGTACATTCTCTAAACATTTCTGTGGTGAATATGTAGTGTCAAAATCTCGACTTAAAACATCCCACATAATTATCTTGTACCCTAATTTTCTTAATTTCATTGATTTAGATACTGAAACTTTGCCATAAGGCGGTCTAAAAAGTGTACCTGTTGAATGCTCTAAAATTATCTTTTGACAAGATTCAACTTCATTTAAATAGTCTCTATTTGGAGTTTTCCATCCATTAATATGATTAAAAGTATGATTTCCAACAGAATGATTTTCGGTAATGACTTTTTTAAAAATTTCAGGATATTTAGTAATATTATTACCTATACAAAAAAAAGTGGCTTTGGCATTATACGATTTCAGTTGTGCTAATGTCCATTCTGTTATTTCGGGAGTTGGACCATCATCAAAGGTTAAATAGACCTTATTATCATTGTTAGGAATGTTCCAAACATAATTTGAAAACAACTTTTTAATTGACCAATGTGTTTTTACCCAATGCAAATTCATAAATCAAAAGTAAATAAAAAAGTGCCAATAAATAAAATCATTGGCACTTTACTATATTTAAAAAACTAATTATTCATTTTCTCTATCGAAACGTGGAAAACGGTTGTTATAGGAGTTAAATTGGCCTCTATTAGCATTATAAAACTCTATATCACCTTCTTTTTTCATCACTTTCAATAAACTTCTATACCGTTCTATTGCTGTTACAATATCGGTTGCCATAAATGTTTGGTCAGAAGATTTGAATGTGCTGAAATATTTAAGTTCTTCTTTGTATTTGGTCATTAATTTTTTAATCAATTCTCTTGCTTTAACTTTTTCACCAATTTCATAATACCCTGATGCAAATGGTTCTAGAGTTAAGTAATACCCATAATAATCAATTGGTGTTTTAGCTAAAGCCAAATCGATAACTTTTTTAGCTTTTTGATTTTTCCCTTCCGCGATTAATTCAGTCATCAATCTTGATAAATTGGTTCGATAAGAAATAGCGTTTCTTCTAGTTTCTGGGTCGTGATAAATTTTTGTGCTTTCGCCATTACCCCATTCCCATTTCATGGCAAGATTGTACATTTTTTCGGTATCCAATTGTCCCATATCTGGATAATCATCTTCGTTTACTTTGGTTTTAATAGGCACTAATTTATAAACCATTCCATCCATTTGAAGGTAATCTTTCATCCATAAATAATCGTCATCACCAAAACTTCCTGGACTGAAATAGATTGGGCGCTTCCAATTGTTGTTGTTTAAAATATCAAACATAATCAATCGGTTTTTGTATAAAGCACCGCCCTTAATATCAATATCTATAAAAGGAACTATAGAGTCATTTTGAGCTGGATTAACAATCTTACTTGCTATAACAGCTGATTTATCTATTGGGAATCTCACTTTATTGGTTGGAAAGAAATTAAGTCGGTGGCCACTTTGCATTTCTACTTGCGATAGCGTATCTTCTCTTTTCGCAAAGTTTATAAAGTCTTTAAGTTGCCATCTGCTTTCTACTTTTTTGTTGAAAATTATCGCGTCTCTATTGTCTGCAACATACAGTTTATGGGCAAATGAAATGGGTAAACCGTCCGATTTATAAGTTTTCATTTTCATTTGATCAATATACCAATCGGTCATTAACAAACTGGTATTTACAATTTTTACATCCGTTCTATAACCTTCTATTTCTTGAGCGTACCATAGCGGGAACGTATCATTATCACCAATGGTAAATAGAATTCCGTTTTGATCGCAAGAAGCAAGGTAGTTTTTTGCCATGGCAATTGCAGTATATCTGCCAGAACGGTCATGGTCATCCCAATTTTGAGAAGCCATTAAAACCGGAGCCGCTAATAAACATGAAGCAATTACCGCTGGACCTACAATTTTGGAAGCCACTTTTTCTTTAATCATTTCATAAATGGCATAGACACCAAATCCAATCCAAATGGCAAACACATAGAACGAACCTACTAAAGCATAATCTCTTTCACGTGGTTCAAAAGGCCTTTCATTTAGATAAATTTTTAGGGCTAAACCAGTAAATAAGAATAATGCCAATAAAACATAAAAGCTTTTCAAGTCTCTTTGCGCATGATACATCAGTCCAATTAAACCTAAAAAGAAAGGTAAAAAGTAATACAGGTTTCTGCCTTTGTTATTTAAAATATCCTGTGTTAGATTGTCTTGAGAACCCAAATGAATTTGATCAATAGCCTTGATTCCGCTGAGCCAGTTTCCATCAAGATTGTCATATCTTCCTTGATTGTCATTTTGTCTTCCAACGAAATTCCAAAGTAAATAACGCCCATACATATAACCAAATTGATATTCGACCATAAAACTCAAATTACTCCAAACTGAGGGCTTTTCAACATCTAAATAATCGCCATATGCTTTCAAGAAGGAAACATAGCCATCGTTATCTATTTTCCCAGAAGCATAGGCTTGTCTAAACTCAGCCACAACATTTGTAAGTTCTTTCTCTTCTGAATAATCTGATTTTATTTTAAATTGTGGCACTCCCGTGAAATTAATATATCCAGGAATATTGTCGGTACTCCACATTCTTGGTAAAATTGCTTTATGAACGTCATCGGTATTTTGCTCAGCATTTTTGAATTCATTTACAATTTCATATTTGCCAGTTTTGTCGTTTCTTTCGTAGTTGGGTGATTTATCCAGATACGGATTGTCTGGGTCTAATCCGGCAAATTCATCCGTATATTGAGGTCCATAAAACAATGGATTCACGCCATATTGTTCTCTATTATAATAGGCCAAAACTTCAGCAGCATCAGAAGGTTTATTTTCATTAATCGGGGTATTGGCGTTGGCACGAATAGGCAACATCATCCAAGTTGAAAATCCAATCAAAACAAACAGAATACATAATAATATAGTATTTAATGTGGGATGGTTTTTTGCTCTGGTATAGTGTAATCCAAAATAAAAAAAGGCAATAATAAAAAGTAATGAAAATATAGTTCCCGAATTAAATGGCAAGCCCATACTGTTTACCATAAAAATTTCTGTTTTTCCGAAGAAAGCCAATGTATTTGGCAACAAAAGCTTGAATATAAAAAGCAAAACGGCTACAATAATTATGTTCGCTAAGATGAAATTTTTAACCGTAACTTTTTTATAATTTTTAAAGAAATATAAAAATCCAATAGATGGAATGGTTAACAGTGCCATGAAGTGCACTCCGAAGGACAAACCAACCACTAAACTTATTAATAGCAACCAACGATTTCCTCTTGGTTCGTGCATTTCTTGCTCCCATCGCAGTCCCAACCACAATAATAATGCAATTAATAACATGGCCATAGCATATACTTCGGCCTCAACAGCATTGAACCAAAAACTATCTGAAAACGAAAAAGCTAAGGCCCCAACAAAGGAACTCCCTAATATTACGATGCTATTGTCTCTGTTGATTTCGGTGTAAGATGAAATGATTTTCTTCAATAAAATGGTAGAAGACCAAAACATAAATAATATGGTAAAAGCACTTGAAAACACAGACATCATGTTCACCATTAACGCAATGGTTTCTTTACTAGTTGCAAACATAGCAAAAAAGGCACCCAGCATTTGAAATAAAGGGGCTCCAGGCGGATGTCCAACTTCTAATTTTGCAGCAGTAGCAATATACTCACCACAATCCCAAAAACTCATTGTTGGTTCAACGGTTAAGGTGAACGTAATTAATGCAATTGAAAAAGCGAGCCAACCGGTTATGTTGTTCCACTTTTTAAAGTCAAATGTTGCCATATTATGGTATGATGTTAATTTAGTGCAAAGAAACTATTTTTTCGTAATCACATAACAAAAACACTTAAAAATATCAAGGATTAAAATGATGTTTACGCGATTTAGTTGTTTAAGCAACCAAAAATAATTCGATTTTTTAACAATGCACCCTTTTGTGATATCTTTAACCTTGATTTAACTTTGAAAATGGGGGAGTTATTTTCTCAAAACATTTATAATCCGGAATTTAATAAACTTAAAACCTGTTTTTAGACGCTTATGGATAAAAAAGGCGTTAAATGTTTGCTTAAAATAAAAAATGTATTAAATTTGCACCCGCATTCAAGCTTATTGGTCTATGGTGTAATGGTAACACAACTGTTTTTGGTGCAGTCTTTCTAGGTTCGAGTCCTAGTAGACCAACAGAAAAACTCCTCAATTTCTTGAGGAGTTTTTTGTTTTTATTTAGATTTGGATATTCATTTCATAAAGACTCCATCTACAACGTTTCTTTCAGCCATTTGTAAAATTCACTTTGCCAAACCATTGCGTTTTGTGGTTTTAAAACCCAATGATTTTCTTCTGGAAAATACAAAAATCTGGATTTAATTCCGCGTAATTGTGCCGCTTGAAATGCTTCTTGTCCTTGACCAATAGGCACTCTAAAATCGATACCGCCTTGAATAATCAAAATTGGGGTATTCCATTGATCTACATAATTAATTGGATTGAATGTTGTGTATGATTTTTGAGCTACTTGATTCTCTTTTTCCCAATAGGCACCACCAAAATCCCAATAGTTGAAGAACACTTCTTCTGTGGTTCCAAACATACTTTGTGTATTAAAAACACCATCATGTGCAATAAAAGTCTTGAATCGATTGTTGTGTATTCCGGCTAAATAAAACACCGAATATCCACCATAACTAGCTCCAACGCAACCCAAACGACTTTTATCTACGTAAGCTTCTTTGGAAACGTCATCAATTGCCGAAAGGTAATCGTTCATTACTTGTCCGCCCCAATCTTTAGAAATTTGCTCGTTCCATTCTTGTCCGTGGCCATACATTCCGCGACGGTTTGGTGCCACCACAATATACCCTTGCGAAGCCATCAAAGAAAAATTCCAGCGGAATGAATAAAATTGCGTCAACGGACTTTGCGGTCCGCCTTGGCAATATAAAAGCGTTGGATATTTTTTGGTTTTATCAAAATTTGGAGGCAAAATTACCCAAACGAGCATTTTCTTTCCGTCCGTTGTGGTAACATATCTTCTTTCGTATTTTGGCAACGAAAGTTTGGCATAACTTTCATCGTTTACTTTAGTCAATTGCAGCCACGTTTTTTTCTTTAAATTATAGGAATACACTTCCAAAGCATGGTTCATGTCGTTTCTATTCAAAATTGCCGTATCATCTGTAATATCAACAATATCGTGCACATCAAAATCACCCGAAGTTATTTGATTAACAATAATTGCTATTTTGGTCAATCCCGGAAAATTTACTTCAAATAATTGTTGCGTTCCATCAATTGCGGCAATAAAATAGACTTTTTTACCCTCTTTACTCCATTGGAAACTTTCTACAGAACCATCCCAATTGGCAGTAAGATTAATTTTCGTTCCGTTAATACTAACAATAATATCATTTTTGTCGGCTTCATAACCATCGCGTTTCATTTGCAACCACGTTAGATTTCCTGATGGTGAAAATGCGGGATTGGTATCATAACCCAAATTATCTATGGTAAGATTTTTAGTGATTTTGGTTTCTAGATTGTATTCAAATAAATTGGTATTCGTTGAAATCGCATACTCCGTTCCGGCTTTCTTTTTGCAAACATAGATAATGCTCTTGCTGTCGGGCGACCAAATATAATCTTCATCGCCGCCAAATGGTTTTTGAGGCGCATCAAAATTTTCGCCCTTCATAATGTCTATTGCTGTAGCACCTTCTTTATTTTCTGCATAAAAAACATGGTTATGGGTGCCATTATTCCAAGTATCCCAATGGCGGTAATCTAAACCGTTATAAATTTGAACCTCCGATTTTTGTAATTCAGGATACACATCTTTACCCAAAATAGTTTCAGTCTTTACTTCTTGCGTTGATAGAATGTATTTTCCATCTGGTGAAGTATTTTTATCGTTCAGCAAATCTTTAGTGTTCATTACTTCTGTAGCCGTTCCGCCTGAAATCGGTGTTGTAAAAAATTTACTTGTCGAATTATTGTCTTCCATTACTGGGGTGGACACTTTATAGACAATTGATTTTTTATCTTTTGAAATTCCTAAAACAGAAACTCTACCTAACTTCCAAAGTAATTCTGGTGATAAAACTTGTTGCGCTGATGCTGCTATACTCATTGAACTTAAGATTATATAAAATATTTTTTTCATTGTGGTTACTAATTTTTAATAAGTGGTTAAAAGTAGGAAATAATTTTAAATTGGTGCGTGATAAGTTTTTTTCTAATTTAGCAGAAAATTGCCTCCATGCAACTGAGTTTTTGGGAAATAAAAAATTGGTTCTCTAAAGTCGATTTCACTATTGTGGGTAGCGGAATTGTTGGGCTTCACTGTGCCTTAAACTTACGGGAGCGTTTTCCTGAAAGTAAAATTTTGGTTTTAGAAAAAGGAATTTTGCCACAAGGAGCAAGTACAAAAAATGCGGGATTTGCTTGTTTTGGGAGTTTATCAGAACTCCTTGACGATTTAAAAACCCATTCTGAAGAAGAAATAATTCAGTTGGTTCAAAAACGCTGGAGCGGATTGCAACTGCTTCGAAAAAGACTTGGTGACTCAGTACTTGATTTCCAACCCTATGGTGGTTATGAATTATTTCTACAAGAGGACGATGCAACTTACAATGAATGTTTGCAGAAACTTCCGTTTATTAATGAAATTCTGAAACCACTTTTCAAAGCCGATGTTTTTTCGAAAGAAATAGATCGTTTTGCTTTTGAAAACATTAAAGAATATTCCATTTTCAATCCGTTTGAAGCCCAAATAGATACTGGCAACATGATGCAGGCCTTATTAAAAGAAGCGGTTTCTAAAGATATATTAATTTTAAATCAAGCCAATGTTTCTTCTTTTACAGATACACCAGATTCTGTTGAAGTGGTTGTAAATGACTATACGTTTCGCACCAATAAATTACTTTTTGCAACCAACGGCTTTGCATCACAACTTACAAATAATGAAGTAAAACCCGCTAGAGCGCAAGTTTTAATTACAGAACCAATAGCAAATTTAGACATTAAAGGCACCTTTCATTTAGACAAAGGGTATTATTATTTCAGAAATTTTGAAAACCGAATTCTTCTTGGTGGAGGCAGAAACTTAGATTTTGAAGGAGAGACCACCACCGAATTAGCACAGACAGAAAAAATACAAAATAAATTGGAAGACTTGTTAAAAAATGTAATTTTACCAAACCAAGAGTTTGAAATTGCGCACCGATGGAGTGGCATTATGGGAATTGGAGCACACAAAAACCCGATCGTTTCACAATTATCTGAAAATGTATATTGTGGTGTAAGATTAGGCGGTATGGGAGTTGCAATAGGAAGTTTAATAGGAAAAGAATTAGCAGAATTACTGTAAATGGCAACAAAAAAGAAAAGCACAAAATCCACCAATAGAACTTTTTTTCAAAAACTAAAAACCTTCATCTGGAAAACCATGCTTTGGTTTTTTGGACTTTCAATTCTATTTGTCATCGTTTTTAAATGGGTTCCTGTTCCGTTCACCCCTTTAATGATTACAAGAGTCATTGAACAAAAAATTGACGGAAAAGAAATGACTTGCAGTCATGATTGGATGGCAATTGAAAATATTTCTCCAAATTTACAAAAAGCAGTTGTTGCCAGTGAAGACGGTAATTTTTTAAAGCATAACGGATTTGATTTTAAAGCCATGCAAAAAGCATTTAAAAACAACAATCGCGGAAAAAAACTAAAAGGCGGAAGTACCATATCACAACAAACAGCAAAAAATGTTTTTTTATGGCAAGGAAGAAGCTACATTAGAAAAGGATTGGAAGCTTATTTTACTTTTTTAATTGAATTAGTATGGGGAAAAGAACGCATCATGGAAGTCTATCTCAATTCTATTGAAATGGGAGATGGGGTTTATGGAGCAGAAGCAGCTTGTCAATATTGGTATAAAACTAGTGCTAAAAGTCTTACTAAAAATCAAGCGGCAGGCATTGCAGCCATTTTACCCAATCCGAGAAAATTCAAAGCTTCTAACTCTTCCTCTTATATAGAGGGTCGAAAAGGTAAAATTATTAGAGTTATGAATCATATAGATAGATTAGAATATAAGTAAATTTTAACAACAGCTGAATTAAATACTACAATTAATGCCCAATATTATATTTCTTCCAATATTCGAAATTCCATCAGGTTTTAATCTTGAAAGATGCGAAATGTAGGTTTTATTTAAAAGATTATTTGCGTTTAAATTAAATTCAAAAGTCGTTTTGCCAAAAGTTATTTTTCCTCCAAAACCAAAATTTACCAAGGCATAATCATTAGACTTTGTTTCAAACTGACCCGGGTTATTTTGATTTAAAATATATGCTATATTCAAAATAGCAAAAGTATCTTTTAAATATTTGGTCGATTTGAATTCGGTTTTAATGGAATTGTTCCATTTATTAGCAGGAATTAGCGGCAAATTATCTCCTCTTTGCTTCTTGCCTGTTACACTTTCAAAACTAGAAGTAATGTGTAACCAATCTAAAGGATGTGGATGAAAGTGAATTCCAGTTTCTCCTCCATACAAAATAGCATTGGCTTGTGTATAATCATATGCATTGAATCCACTAATAATAATTCCATTGGGTGCAATAAAAATATAATTGTTGATGTGATTGTAAAATCCATTAATAAACAATTCAAAATGGGAATTTCGGTATTCTAAATTCAAATCCATTTGGAAATTTTGCTCGTTTTTCAAATTTACATTCCCAATTTCGTAGCGGTTGCTTCCTTCATGTATGCCATTAGATGATAGTTCTGCTAAATTGGGGGCTCTAAATCCTGAAGCTACGTTCAATCGAAAAATTAGATTCTTTTTCAAATTGGTTTTATAACCCAACGACAAATTAAAACTCTGAAACTTTTTGTCAATTGCTTCAAAATAACCTTCCTCACCAAGAATTCCGTATGCAATTGAAGTTACAGTTCTATTATCATATCGAGCTCCTGCTTGAAATACTTTTTTATTCCATTCATAATTTACACTGCCAAAAACACCAAAATCATTGGTTGTAGCATTTGGAATTAAATATATCTTACCCGAGTTTTCATTGGTTTGATGCATCCCTTGCGTTCCTAAAATTGACTCAAACTTTCCGAGTTTAGGCAAATAATATTTAATATTATAATTGTAGGTTTTCAATTTCATACGCAAATTAGCAACATCACTGTCTTCGAATTCGCTTCTGTTGTTAGAAATATATCCCAAATCGGCATCAATCTTCGATTTTTTGAAGAAAATAGTATTGTTTAAACTCAAAATAGTAGCAAAAACTGATTGTTTAGGATAGGTTGTTGACTTGGTAGAAGTTTGTATGGCTATACCATTTTCTGGAATTCCCAAGTCCAATTGATTGAAATTATAACGCAGCGTAGAAGTGAATTTAGAATTAGAATATCCTAAAGCAGTTTTAATATCGGTTTCGCTATAACGCGAATTGGTTACTCGATTTCCTTCGGGTACTTTATAATCGGCATGGGTGTTGTAACTTCCACGAGTCAAAAATTTCAAATTTTCTGAAGAAGTTTTTACTCCAATAGACGAATTACTCCCGTTAGTATTTGAAAATAATTTTTGACTAAAATTACCCTCAATAGTATTTGTTGCCGCAAATTTTTCGGGATTAAAATACAGCACACCTCCAATAGCATCAGAACCATAAAGCAATGATGCTGGACCTTTTATTACTTCAACGCTTTCCATTCCGGCATCGTTCAATCCCAATCCGTGCTCCTCTCCAAATTGTTGATTTTCTAATCGAACTCCTTGTGAATATACTAAAACTCGGTTACCACTTAATCCACGAATTACTGGTTTCCCGATAGAAGTTCCAGTAGAAACCTGTGAAACTCCCGGAATTGTGGCCAAACCTTCTATTAAAGTTGACGTTCCTTTTTGAGAAAGCGATTTCATGGTTTGATGTTCCACCTTCATTACGTTTTGCGATTGCACTTTATTAAAAGCTGTAGAAATAATAACTTCATCCATTTGATGGACAGTTTCGTCTAAAACAATATCCATTTTAATTTCTTTCTGATTAGACAAAAATATCTTGGTTTGTGTTTCAAATCCTAAAGAGGAAAATACCATTTTGAAATTCCCGTTGGGTAAATTAGTGAAGCTGTATTTTCCGTTTTCGTCAGAAATAGTTTCTTTGTGAAGTTCTGGAATACTGATATTTGCTCCAGAAATTGATTTTTTTTGCTTGTTAAAAATAGTTCCAATAACTTTGTTTTGCGCATTGACAACTATAGAAATCCCTAGAATTAGGGTTAATAAAAATGATTTCATTTGAATAATGATTTATTGATAAAAAATGTCTGAAATAGATTCAGAAAAATGATTTAAGCAATAAAACTTGGCGGGGCTCGAAGTGCAAAAAGACTGCCTAGAAACGATCGAGTAATTTCTTTAAAATAAAAATAGGAATAGCGTGCTGGAATTTCAACTTTCTTGAAATAAAAAATGAAAAATTCAGATTTTATGGAAGTGCTAAAAGTAAATTCACAAATAAAACAATGGCCTAAATTTTGATGAGAATGCGTGAATTCGGTTTTATTTTTAGCATATTTGTGATGACACTCTTTGGTTGTAAGTTCTTTTTCTAAGTGGTTAAATGAATGTATAGATTGAAGCACTATTGCGCACAATACTAACAAACCAAATACAAAACTTAATATGGAATTCTTAATTTTCATCAACGCAAATGTAACTAACAGAAATGAAAAACCACTTGAATTAAAAAAAATATCATTTACTAATTCAAATGGTTTTGTATAAAACTGAAGAATTAAACCAATTTATTTGCCGCTAAATATTCGGCAATTTGAATGGTATTGGTTGCGGCTCCTTTTCTTAAATTATCCGAAACAATCCACATATTTATAGAATTTGGTTGGCTTTCATCGCGGCGAATTCTTCCCACAAAAACATCATCCTTTCCTTGAGCAAACAAAGGCATTGGATAGGTATAGGTATCATTATTGTCTTGAACCACTACTCCAACCGTATGATGAAGAATTTCTCTCACTTCACTCAAATTATAATCATTATAAAACTCAATATTCACAGCTTCACTGTGACCGCCAACCACTGGAATTCGGATTGCGGTTGCGGTAACCGCAATAGAATTATCACTTAATATTTTCTTAGTTTCTTTCACCAATTTCATTTCTTCTTTGGTGTATCCGTTTTCTTCAAAACTATCACATTGTGGTATGGCATTGCGATGAATTGGGTATTTGTATGCCATTTCACCTTGAACACCTGAGTATTCATTTTCTAGTTGTTGAACGGCTTTTACCCCTGTTCCCGTAATCGATTGATAGGTAGAAACAATAACGCGTTTGATAGTGTATTTTTTATGCAGCGGATTTAAAACCATCACCATCTGAATCGTAGAACAGTTTGGATTGGCTATAATTTTATCTTCTTTGGTCAATTCAGAAGCATTGATTTCTGGAACGATTAACTTTTTAGTTGGATCCATTCTCCAAGCAGATGAATTATCAATTACTGTGGTGCCTGCTGCAGCAAATTTTGGTGCCCATTCTAAAGACGTTTCACCACCTGCAGAAAATAAAGCAATGTCCGCTTTCATATCGACAGCAGTTTGCATGCCCACCACTTTATATTTGGTTCCTTTAAACTCGATTTCTTTTCCAACTGATTTCTCTGATGCCACCGGAATTAACTCGGTAACTGGAAAATTTCTTTCTGCTAAAACTTGAAGCATCACTTCACCAACCATACCGGTGGCTCCAACAACTGCAACTCTCATATTATTTATTTTAGGTTTTAATAAAATTTTTGAAGTACAAAAGTAAATAGAATTTACTTTGAAAAATTAAAATTTTGAACATTCAACAAGGAATCTTGAATCATAGAGTTTTATGAAATAAAAATCGACACAATTAAGAAGCTATTAAGTACTGATACTAGTTCAGCATAAATCAGAATATATAATGCAACGGTTTATTTTTATACTACTCTCTATAAAACACCCTTTTTACTCGTTGCGAGATACTAGTCATAATTTCGTAAGGAATGGTTCCTAGTTGATGTGCCATGTAAGTTACGGTTGGATTTTCGCCAAAAATAATTACTTCACTTCCTTCTTTACAATCAATATCTGAAATATCTACCATTAGCATATCCATACAAACGCTTCCCACAATTGGTGCTTTTTTGTTTTTTATTACCACATAGCCCACTCCATTTCCCCAATGTCTTGATATTCCATCCGCATAACCAATAGGGATAGTTGCTATTTTGGTTTGTTTTTTGGCAATAAATCGTCTGCCATACCCTACACTTTCTCCAACTTCAATGGTTCGAATTTGTGAAATAATCGACTTTAAAGTGCCTACATTTTCTAATGATTTTTGTTCGTCTTCATCGTTAGAAACTCCGTAAAGTCCAATTCCTAAACGAACCATATCATATTGTGCTTGTTGAAAATTAGATATTCCGGATGTATTCAAAATATGTCGAATGGGTTGTATTTGAAGTTCATCCATCAATTTAACAGTTAACTTTTCAAATAATTTAATTTGAGAAAGCGTGAAATCAATAAATGTCATATCATCGCTAGTTGCCAAGTGCGATAAAATACTTTTTACTTCAACCGTTTTATTTGCTTTAAGTTTATCTATTAATTCGTCAATATTTTCCTCTTCAAATCCCAATCGGTGCATGCCGGTATCCAATTTTATGTGAATTGGAAAATTTTTTAATTTTTTGTGTTCGGCCAATTTTAAGAAAGCGGCTAATCCTTTTATAGAATAAATTTCTGGCTCTAATTGGTGTTGAATTATGGTAGAAAAGCTCGTATTTTCTGGATTTAAAACCATAATCGGCAAATCGATTCCGGCATTTTTTAACGAAATTCCTTCATCGGCAAAAGCTACGCCCAAATAATCTACTTGGTGATGCGAAAGCAATTTAGCTACTTCAAATCCACCATTTCCATATCCAAAAGCTTTTACCATCACCATTAATTTAGTGTTCGGATTTAATTTAGATTTGAATAAATTTAGATTATGACTGATGGCATTCAGGTTGATTTCGAGAACTGTTTCATGGGTTTTTTCTTCCAAAGCAGCAACTATTTCTTCAAAATGGAAATGCCGCGCGCCTTTAATAAGAATGGTTTCGTTTTCTAAAGAAATTTTATCAATTGTTTCTAGAAATTTTTCAGTGGTTTCAAATGAAATACAGTTGGGGAACTTACTTTTATAACCAGAAATGGTCTTTCCTATGGCAATCACCCGAGTTATTTTGTTAGAAACTACCAAATGGGATACTTGCGAATACAAATCATCTGTCACCAACCCGCTTTGAAAAATGTCCGAAAGAATTAAGGTTTTCTTTTTGTATTGCTTCTGACTTTCTAGAAAATCCAACGCAATTTTTAGCGACTGAAAATCAGAGCTGTAACTATCGTCAATGAGGGTAGTGTTGTTGATTCCGTTTTTAACTTTCAAACGCATTTCGACAGGATATAATAATGCTATCCTTTGCTGAATGGTGTCCTGATCATAATTAAAATACAACATAACCATTAAACATTGCAAAGCATTTTCAATGGATGCTTGATCGGAAAACGGAATCGTAATTTTGAAACAAAGCTTTTGAAACGTGATTTTGAGTTCCGTTCTATCAGGACTTTCTTTTGCGATTACAAAAACATCGGCTTTTCCATCTTCAGAACTCCAAGTAAAGGTTTTTATTTTTGGATTTAAAAACGCTTCAATCGTTCGGTTTTTATTCATTATTAGAATTTCAACCGAACTAAAAAGCTTTAATTTTTCTTTAATTTTTTCTCCAGCATCGTGAAAACCTTCATCGTGAGCAGAGGCAATATTAGATAAAATACCAATCGTTGGATGAATGATTTTTTGAAGGTTTGCCATTTCGTGGGTAGTAGAAATTCCGGCTTCAAAAATGGCAAGATTGTGTTTTTCATTAATTCCCAACACCGAAAGCGGCACACCCACTTGTGAATTGTAACTTTTAGGCGAACGAATTATATTATAATCGGGGCTTAACAAAAAATTCAACCATTCTTTAATGATAGTTTTTCCGTTGCTTCCTGTGATTCCTATAATAGGGAAATCAAAATCACTTCGGTAGGATGCCGCTAGATTCTGCAATGCTTGAAGTGTATTTTCGACCACTAAAAAATTGGCTTTTCCTTGTAAATTGGATGGAATATAACTTACCACAAAATTGACAACTCCTTGCTTTAGTAATTCGGCCACATAGTGATGCCCGTCATTATTTGCGCCAATTATAGCAAAAAAAAGAGTGTTTTCACTGTTTTGCAACGAACGACTATCAATAGAAATAGCATCAATAATTGCTATATCATTTTTGCCAATAAATTGGGCTTTAATAATTGGGATAATATTTCTTATTGAGAGTGTCAAATTATTACTTTTTATTCTCCATTTAATTGTTCAGGTTCGTTAACCTCCATATTATCACGCATAGCTCTAAAATAGGCCCCACGGCTCAATGGTTCGTATTCTTCAGTTTCGCCCAAAAGAACCAAATTATCACTATCCGATTTTCTATAACTAAAATGGGCTAAATTACCAGTTCGCGTGCAAACGGCATGTACTTTAGTCACATATTCTGCTGTTGCCATAAGCGCAGGCATTGGCCCGAAAGGATTCCCTTTAAAATCCATATCCAATCCAGCAACGATTACTCGAATTCCGGAATTAGCTAAATCATTACAAACTCTAATAATTTCATCATCAAAAAACTGTGCTTCGTCGATACCAACAACATCGCATCCTTGCGCAAGGATTCTAATATTGGCGGCAGCAGGAACTGGCGTGGAACGGATTTCATTTTTATTGTGAGACACCACCATTTCTTCGTTGTATCGAGTGTCTATAGCAGGTTTAAAAATCTCCACTTTTTGTTTGGCAAATTGTGCTCTTCGCAATCTACGGATAAGTTCTTCGGTCTTTCCCGAAAACATGGAACCACAGATTACTTCAATCCAACCAAATTGTTCTTTATGATTTACTGTATTTTCGAGAAACATTTTGTATTTTTAGACCTTAAAAAAGGATTTGTTTTTATTACTTTGTATCGAGGCAAACTAAAATAAATATTTTATACATTTACTTCGATTCAAATGTAGAAAATATTTATTAAATCGAAGATTCAAGAACTCCTATTAACAAAAATAAAAATAGTGTGAGTATATTTTTGTTTGTCAAAGAAAAAATTTAATAAAAAGAGAAGCGTAATACATTATAATTTTAAAAGTTATGAAAAAAAGATTGGAAGCCGAATTAATCAGCATTGCACACCGAGTTTTAAAGCTAAAAAATAAATCGGAAGTAGATCAATTGTATTTAGAAACAAAAAAATTATATGAAACACTGGCTGTTTTAAAATTTTATGGTGACAACTATGAAAACCTAAAATCAGAAATTTCTAATGAAGATTTGGAAGAAAAACTTTCCGCTTCGTTTGAAGAAAAAACTCCAGAAAAAATGGTTGTCAAACCTGAAAAAGTTGTTCCTGTTATAGATGAACCTATTATAGAAACAATGTCTGAAACAGTGAAAATAGTTGAAAAGGAATTAGTGTCAGAAATTGCTCCTGAAGAAGAGGAAGGGCTTCCTGAAACTATATTTGAAGCAATTAATTTTGAACCCATATTTGAACTGGCTACAGAATCTATAATTGATGACAAAATAGAAGAAAAAAAACCTAAAAAGGAAGTTGTGGAAAGCACAAATCAGGTGCCAAATAAAACGCAACAAATTTCTTTTGAAGATTTATTAGGAGATAATTACAGTGAACCCGTTTTTGTAAAATCTAATGATGTGGTGGTGCCATCACTAAAAAATAATAGTGACGAAAAACAAATTTCATTAAACGACCAACATTCTAAAACCATTAATTTTGGAATGAATGACAGAATTGCTTTTGTAAAACATCTTTTTGCAGATAGTACTGAAGATTTCAACAGAGTTATTTCGCAATTGAGTACGTTAAGCTCTGCTGTAGAAGCTACAAATTTTATAGAAGAAATCATCAAGCCCGATTATAATAATTGGATTGGAAGTGAAGAATATGCAGAACGTTTTTTAGATATTGTAGCGAACAAATTCAACTAAATGTCAAAGCTTTACATTGTACCAACGCCTATTGGTAATCTTGAAGACATGACTTTTAGAGCCATTAGGGTGCTCAAAGAAGCCGATTTAATTTTGGCAGAAGACACGCGCACAAGCGGAAAATTATTGAAACATTACGAGATTTCAACACACATGCACAGCCACCACATGCACAACGAACACAAAACCGTTGAGAATTTAGTGGCGCGATTAAAAAGCGGTGAAACGATTGCATTAATTTCGGATGCGGGTACACCTGCCATTTCCGATCCAGGATTTTTACTCACGCGTGCGTGTGTTGAAAATAATATTGCTGTCGATTGTTTGCCTGGCGCAACCGCTTTTGTGCCTGCTTTGGTAAACAGTGGTTTACCCAATGATCGCTTTGTTTTTGAAGGATTCTTACCCGAAAAAAAGGGAAGACAAACACGATATTTAGCCTTAGCCGAAGAAACACGCACCATGATTTTCTATGTTTCCCCGCATAAATTAGTAAAAACCTTAGCCGAATTTGTACAATACTTTGGTGCCGAAAGACCCGTTTCAATTTCAAGAGAATTGTCTAAATTACATGAAGAAACGATTCGTGGAACTGCCCAAGAAGTTTTAAATCACTATGAAGCAAAACCTCCTAAGGGTGAAATTGTGGCTGTTGTTGGCGGGAAAAAATAGCGTTCCGTATTCGCTATTAAAGTTGAATTAAAAACCTTTTTTGTTTCGTTTGCTTAACAATAATTGTATGTTTTTGTTGTTTACATTTAACAATTTAATACTTTTGTAAAACAATTACACGCCAAAATCAAATTTCAACAATCAAAAATTTTCAATCCTTATGCGTTGGACATTACAATCGAAGCCAGAAAAAGAGAAAGTTCAAAAACTACAAAATGAACTTCAAGTAGACGAAATAATTGCTACTTTACTAATTCAACGAGGAATTACAACTTACGAACAAGCCAAAACATTTTTTAGACCTTCGTTAAACGATTTACACAATCCCTATTTGATGAAAGATATGGATAAAGCCGTTTATCGTGTTGAAAAAGCTATTGAAAATGGTGAAAACATTCTAGTTTTTGGCGATTATGATGTCGATGGAACCACTGCGGTTTCGTTGGTTTCTTCCTATTTGAAAAGTTATTATCCAAATATTGCGACTTATATCCCCGACCGATATGACGAAGGTTATGGTATTTCTTATAAAGGAATTGACTTTGCCGAAGACAACGGAATTTCATTAATTATTGCACTTGATTGTGGCATAAAATCGATAGATCATGTGGCGTATGCCAATGCTAAAAATATTGATTTTATTATTTGTGACCACCACCGACCAGGAAACGAATTGCCCAATGCAGTTGCAATTTTAGATCCAAAACGAGACGATTGTTTCTATCCATATGACGAACTTTGCGGTTGTGGCGTGGGATTTAAATTGATTCAAGCTTTAGCGGAAAACAGAAAGCAATCTGTTTTAGATTTAATTCCTTATTTAGATTTGGTTGCCACAGCAATTGCAGCCGATATTGTTCCGATGACTGGTGAAAATAGAGTTTTGGCTAAATTTGGATTGGAAGTGATTAATTCGAATCCAAGACCTGGAATTAAAGCTTTGGTTCAAAATGTAAAAAAGAAAGTGCTTACCATTACTGATGTAGTTTTTATAATTGCACCGCGAATTAATGCTGCTGGAAGAATCAAACATGGTAATGAAGCGGTCGCTTTATTAACGGAATTTGATTTAGAACAAGCTGAAATCTTTGCTGCCGAAATTGAACAACACAATGCCGATCGGAAAGATTTAGACAAACAAATTACCATTGAAGCACTTTCACAAATAGAAGCCAACAACGAAAAAGACAATTTTACCACTGTTGTGTATCAAGAAAATTGGCACAAAGGCGTTATCGGAATTGTAGCATCACGATTGACTGAAACCTATTATCGCCCAACAATTGTTTTTACAAAAAGTGGTGATAAACTAGCTGCTTCTGCACGTTCGGTAAAAGATTTTGACGTTTACAATGCTTTAGATGCTTGTGCTGAACATCTGGAACAATTTGGAGGCCATATGTATGCTGCTGGAATGACTTTGAAAGAAGAAAATTATGAGCAATTTAAAAATGCCTTCGAAAAAGAAGTTCAAAAAACCATTCTTTCCGATTTATTAATTCCAGAAATTGCAATCGATGCAGAAATTAATTTTACAGAAATTACCCCAAAATTAATTCGATTATTGAGTCAGTTTGAACCATTCGGTCCACAAAATATGACGCCTAATTTTTTGACCAAGAATATAAAAGATACGGGCTATACTAAACCTTTGGGAAAAGAAAAGGAGCATTTAAAATTATTTGTTAAACAAAATGGAAGTGAGGGTTTTGGGGCAATAGGATTTGGACTCGGAAACAAATTAGAGTCCATAAAAAATCAAGAGCCGTTTGATGCCGTATATTGCATTGACGAAAATGAATTTAATGGTAAAGTAACCGTTCAATTAAGAATGAAAGATTTAAAAAATTAATACTCCTTTGTTTTTTAATTTTATTGGTAGGGAAATTCAATAACTATTAAAAAACAGGAGTTGTGTTACACTAAAGTGTAAAAGTGCTAAAATAAAGGATTGCTATTGCAACATATTTTACTATAAAAATGAATAGAACACTAGTAGTAGGAGACATTCACGGCGGTTTACGGGCATTACATCAAATCATGGAGCGTGCTAGCGTAACCACAAACGATACCTTAATCTTTCTTGGCGATTATGTTGACGGTTGGAGTCAATCGCCCGAAGTGATCGATTATTTGATCGATTTAAATAAAAAGCAGGTTTGTATTTTCATTCGTGGGAATCATGATGAATTGTTGCTTACTTGGTTGTATGAAAGTAAAGACAATGCACAATGGTTCAATCATGGAGGAGAAGCAACCGTGATGGCGTATGCTACTGTTTCTGATGCCAAGAAAAAAGAACATATTGAATTTTTAAAATCATTACTGAATTATTATTTAGACGACCAAAATAGATTATTTATCCATGCTGGATTTACCAATACAAATGGGATTATTCACGAGTATTTTCCAAAATTGTTTTATTGGGATAGAACCTTGTGGGAAACTGCCTTGGCGTTAAATGAAAATTTAGAAAAAAACAATCTTTATTATCCAAAAAGGTTTACTTTATACAAAGAAATATTCATTGGTCATACTCCTGTTACACGAATTGAACAAACCATTCCAATACAAAAAGCTTGCGTTTGGAATGTAGATACTGGCGCCGCTTTTAATGGTCCATTGACAATTATGGATATCAATTCGAAAGACTTTTGGCAAAGTGAAATAGTATCAACTTTATACCCCAACGAAAAAGGGAGGAATTAAAATAGAACCCATTATATTTGTAAGGTAAAAAATATTATACAACAACCGGATTCTTTTTTTTAAAAGCAACAAATCCAAATAGTTGACTTTTTGGAAATTGTATTTGGTTGTAAAATCTAAACAATCAAGTTTCATTAATTTGGAATATTCCTAAACTAAAATAATATAATAATGAGTGTTGTTACTGAAAAACGATTAAAAGACCGAAGTGGTTCTGTGTGCGAAATTAGTGGAAGTGATGAAAATTTAGTAGTTTATTTGGTGAACCCTAAAACAGAGAATATTCCAGAAAACTGCATTCTAATTACCAAAAATTTAAGAGACCAAATAGAAAATCCAGAAACAACCAATGTAAATGATTGGCGGGGTTTAAGCGATAGCATGTGGAACGAAAATCTTCCTGTTCAAATTGTATCGTGGCGATTGCACGCTCGTTTAAAAAATAGGGACATGCTTGAAATGATGTATCTTGACGAAGATGCATTAGAATGGGCAAAAGCAACAAGAGAAGGCGATGATGATGAAGGGAAAATCGTGCATAAAGATTCTAACGGAAACGTACTTTTAGACGGCGATTCGGTAGTTTTAATAAAAGATTTGGATGTAAAAGGAGCTACTTTCACTGCAAAACGGGGAGCCGCTGTTCACAACATCAAATTGGTTTGGGACGATGCTAATTTAATTGAAGGAAGAGTGGAAAACCAAAATATTTATATTCTAACACAATACGTTAAGAAAACTAAATAGTTTTTTTTGAAATCTCACGAATATTCAAAATAAATTTTATTTCAAAAATTTTAAAACAACTCCTGCTTTTTCTTTGTAGGGATTGTTTTGGTGGTTTTTTATTGTTTCAAACTGTTGTTGAGCAGCTTTGTTTTCGTTTAAATTCTTTAGCGTGAACCCTAATCTAAATTCTACATCATAATAAAAAACACTTTCTTTGTTTTGATTCATCTTCAAAAATTCGGTTTTGGCAGTTTTGTATTTTTTTATTTCATAACTGATTACTCCATAGAAATAAATTGTAGTATCGTTTTATGGTTTTTGGGTTAGTATTTGTTTTGAAATCGCATATACCTCTTTCATTTATTAGCTCAATACGGTTACATTAGATCATCTCAATTGGTTTTTTCAGTTCCCATATAATGGGGCAACCCTTCCTCTTTGATATTAAATTGCTCAATATCTTGTTTTTTGTTTAACGACTGATTGATGAAATATCCCAAAACAAAAGCAATTGGAAGTAAAACTGCAGCAAAACTTTGATTCATTACTTAAAGGACATTTTAGGAAAGGTTTGATTTAACCACAATCTTCACAAAGTTCTTTTCACTAAGAACACAAAGCTTGTTGAACTTCGTGCATTCTTAAGGTCTTCGAGGCTATATATTTTTGAAAAACTCCAGCAACACTTTCATTAATTGCTTTTTGTTTTCAAGATGACTCATATGTCCGTCTGCTAATGTAGTGAGTTGTACTTTCGTTCCTTCTATTTGCTTGAGGTTGTCTTCATAAATCAGAACGTCGTCTTTTTTACCTAAAATCAATTGTATGGGATAGGAGGCAAAATGCAAAAAAACCTCCCTAGATTTTCTAATTTTCATACCTTCTAATGCAGCAACAACTCCTTGCAAGGGTGTTTTTAGTGCCTCCAATTTTACGTGTTCTATTTGTTCTGCCAATCGTTCGCGATTGTGTTCACTAAACAAATTGGCAATACTCATGCGCACAAAAGTCGAATAATTTTGTTTTACAGCAGCTATGGCTCTATCGCGATTTATTTTGCGTACTTCGCTATCCGCTCGAGAAGTCGAGTTTAACAGTACCAACCCTTTCATAGCATCGGGATACAATTCGGCGTAAGCCAACGCCACATATCCACCCATTGAATGCCCAACTATAACCGCTTTTCTAATTTTTAATTCGCGTAACACGTGCTGCACCATATCGGCTTGGTCTTCCATTGAATGGACGTAACCTAAACACTCTGATTGTCCATGACCCAATAGGTCAATAGTGACTACACGATTTTTAATTGAAAACTCAGGCACATAGGCATTCCACATGGTTTGATTTTCTAAAAAGCCATGGAGTAAAACTACAGTCTTGCCTTTTCCTTGCTCGGTGTATGCGATTTTAGTATTTTTGTATATTGTGGTTTTCATTGGTGTAAAACTATAACTTTAATTTTTTTTAATACAAAAGTCATAAAAGAAAACATGGTTTTGTCATTTCGACGAAGAAAAATCACGCAAAATCAGTCACGATATTGATTCCCAAGGAATGAAAACTTTGAACAAAAAAAACAGCTCACCTAAGTAAACTGTCTTTTCTCTTTCTTCTTGTATCTATTTTCTAAATTAAGAATTCATAATCGATTCAATTTCATCCACTTCAATCGGAATATTGCGCATCAAATTGAACGCTTCTCCTTTTTCTTGAATCACCATATCGTCTTCAATACGAATCCCGAAGCCTTCTGCCGGAATGTAAATTCCTGGTTCAACCGTGAACACCATATTGGCTTGCATTGATTCGTGTAATAATCCGTAATCATGCGTGTCTAATCCCATATGGTGAGAGGTTCCGTGCATGAAATATTTTTTATAGGCTGGCCAATCGGGTTTTTCGTTTTGCACATCAGTTTTGTCAATCAATCCCAAACCTAATAATTCGGAGGTCATTATTTTACCAACTTCTACATGATATTGTTTCCATAAAGTTCCTGGAGTAAGCATCTTGGCAGCTTCATTTTTTACACGTAATACAGCATTGTAAACCTCTTTTTGTCTGTCAGAAAAACGCCCCGAAACGGGAACCATTCTAGTCATATCGCTAGAATAATTGGCATATTCAGCACCCACATCCAGCAAAATCAAATCACCGGCTTTACATTGTTGGTTGTTTTCAATATAATGTATAACGTTTGCATTATTTCCTGAAGCAATTATTGGCGTGTATGCAAAACCTTTGGAACGATTTCTTAAAAATTCGTGCGCAAATTCGGCTTCAATTTCATATTCCATTACATTTGGTTTTACAAAATTCAAAATTCTTCGATATCCTTTTTCCGTAATATTGCAGGCTTCTTGAATCAAGTCTAATTCTTCACTTTCTTTTACAGAACGAATGCGCTGCAAAATAGGATTTGATTTTTCTACTTTATGCGCTGGGTAATTTTCTTTCCACCATTTGATAAAACGCGCTTCCCTAGTTTCAGTTTCAATTACTGCTCGATAATGTTCGTTGGTGTTAATATAAATCGTATCACAATACGTCATTATTTCTTTCAAAGTTTTATCAAAATCTTGCAACCAAATTACGGTTTTCACTCCCGAAACTTCAAAAGCTCTCTCTTTAGTTAATTTTTCACCTTCCCAAATTGCAATGTGCTCGTTAGTTTCTTTTAAAAATAGAATTTCCTTTAAGTTGTCATAAGGCGCATCCGGAAAAAGCAACAATATACTTTCTTCTTGGTCCACTCCCGATAAATAAAATATGTCACGGTGCTGTGCAAAAGGCAAAGTAGAATCAGCAGAAACTGGATAAATATCATTCGAATTGAAAACAGCAACGCTGTTAGGTTTCATTTCTGCCGAAAATTTAGCTCTGTTTTTAACGAACAGGTTACGGTCTATTTGATGGTATTTCATAAAATTATTTTTCTAGTTTCAAAAATAGTGAGAAATCAACACATTAAAAAGAAAATAGTAATAAAACGATTTCTTAATTGTTATATAGTTAAAAGTTCTAGCAAAAATTAGTTATTTTTTGTACTATTTGTCTGAACAAAAGTATTACCAATTTTTTTGTAATCCTTACCTTTGTTTTTCAAATATAATTCTTAAAAAAGGGAAGTAGAAATGAAACATTCATTATCTATTAATAAACTTTTGAATGGATTGTCGGTAACGTTATCGTTAAATACGACCCGACTCTAGGAGGAACATTTGTAGACAAGGGACTAAGTGGATTAATTACTTCCTTTACTATGTAATTTCTTTTTATTAAAACAGTCTATTTTCTTTTTTTAATGTATTGAGAATCAACAATTTTTAAACTCACTTTAAATTCATTATAAATTATAGTGAAAAGGTTGTAGTATATTTGAAATTGCTGTATTTTTGTTTTATTATTTAAATATATTAATATAACTATGACAAAATCTACTTTTTTGAGTTCGTCTATTGCTAGAAAAGTTGCAATGGCTCTTTCTGGACTCTTTTTAATTACTTTTTTAACACTTCATTTTTCTATAAATTTAACCTCAGTATTTAGCGAAAATGTATTTAATGAATGTTCTCATTTTATGGGATACAATCCATTGATTCAGTTTGTCATGCAACCAGTTTTAGTAGTAGGAGTTATTTTTCACTTTGTAATGGGAATGGTTTTAGAACTACAAAACAGAAAAGCACGACCCGTTGCTTACGCTAAATATAATGGCGCAGCTAATGCTTCTTGGGCATCCAGAAATATGATTATTTCTGGATTAGTCGTTTTAGCATTTATTGGCTTACACTTTTATGATTTTTGGATTCAAGAAATCACCTATAAATATGTTCAATCCAATACTCCAGATCCAGCAAGATATTACTCAGAATTAATAGAAAAATTTGAAAGTCCAATTCGTACAGGTTTATATTGTTTAGCATTTTTATTGCTTTCATTACATTTGTGGCACGGATTCAGTTCTGCTTTTCAATCGGTAGGGTTTAATAATAAATATTCTAAAAGTGTTCAAAAACTAGGATATGCTTTTGCAATTGTAGTTCCTTTCGGATTTATTTTTATTGCTTTATTCCATCATTTTTTTAATAATTAATAGTTTCAGATAATGAAGTTAGATTCTAAAATACCAGAAGGACACATTTCTCAGAAATGGACCGATTATAAAGATCATTTAAAATTAGTTGCGCCAAACAACAGACCAAAAATTGATATTATTGTTGTTGGAACGGGATTAGCCGGAGCTTCGGCTGCTGCTTCACTTGGTGAAATGGGTTACAATGTAAAAGCTTTTTGCTTTCAAGATTCTCCGCGTCGCGCCCATTCTATTGCAGCTCAAGGAGGAATCAATGCGGCCAAAAATTATCAAAATGACGGAGATAGTACATTTAGATTATTCTATGACACTATCAAAGGTGGTGATTATAGAGCGCGTGAGGCAAACGTTCATCGTTTAGCAGAAGTTTCTGGTAATATAATTGACCAATGTGTGGCTCAGGGAGTTCCGTTTGCGAGAGATTATGGCGGATTATTAGATAACCGTTCGTTTGGAGGAACGCAAGTTCAAAGAACGTTTTATGCTGCTGGACAAACAGGACAACAGTTATTATTAGGAGCTTACTCTGCTTTGTCAAGACAAATTGGTTTAGGACGAGTTGAAATGTTCAACCGTCACGAAATGTTAGATTTGGTAAAGGTAGATGGAAAAGCTCGCGGAATTATAGCACGTAATTTAGTAACGGGTGAATTAGAAAGACATTCGGCTCATGCGGTTGTAATTGCTTCTGGCGGTTATGGAAATGTTTATTTCCTCTCTACAAACGCCATGGGAAGTAATGTTACTGCGGGCTGGAAAATTCACAAACAAGGGGCTTTATTTGCTAATCCTTGTTTTGTTCAAATTCATCCAACCTGTATTCCAGTTCATGGAACTAATCAAGCAAAATTGACTTTAATGTCAGAATCTTTGCGTAATTCCGGTCGTATTTGGGTTCCAAAGAAAAAAGAAGATGCAGAAGCTATTCGAGCTGGAAAATTAAAACCGACTCAACTTACAGAAGAAAATAGAGATTATTTCTTAGAAAGAAAATATCCTGCATTTGGAAACTTAGTCCCTCGTGATGTCGCTTCAAGAGCGGCTAAAGAAGTTTGTGATGAAGGAAAAGGAATTGAAGCTAACGACACCAATGAAGGAGTTTATTTAGATTTTTCTACTGAAATTCAAAATAAAGGAAGACAAGCAGCTTTTGCTCAAGGTAATCACCATTCAACACCAGAAGAAATTAAGGCTTTAGGAAAACAATGGTTAAAAGAAAAATATGGTAACCTGTTTACCATGTACCAAAAAATCACGGATGAAAATCCGTATGAAACTCCAATGAAAATTTATCCAGCTGTACATTATACCATGGGTGGCGTTTGGGTTGATTATAATTTACAATCTACAATTCCTGGTTGTTTCGTTGCAGGAGAAGCTAATTTTTCTGATCATGGAGCCAACAGACTTGGAGCTTCGGCATTAATGCAAGGTTTAGCGGATGGTTATTTTGTTTTGCCTTATACCGTTTCAAATTATTTAGCAGATGAAATTAGAACCGGAAAAATATCAACCGATACTTCAGAATTTTCTGATGCTGAAAATAGAGTTAAAGAAACTATCAATAAATTCTTAAATAATAAAGGTTCTAAATCGGTGGATCATTTCCATAAAAGATTAGGATTAATTATGTGGAATAAAGTAGGAATGGGTAGAAATGAGACTGGTTTAAAAGAAGCAATTGCCGAAATTGGAGCTTTGAAAGAAGAATTCTTTAGAGACGTAAACGTTCCAGGTAGTGCTGATGAATTCAATCCGCAGCTAGAAAAAGCACTTCGAGTAGCTGATTTTATCGATTTAGGACAATTAATGGCTATGGATGCATTGCAAAGAAATGAATCTTGCGGGGGGCATTTCCGTGAGGAGTATCAAGATTCTGAAGGTGAAACACTTCGTGATGATGATAACTTTTCATTTGTTGGTGCTTGGGAATATAAAGGTGATGACATCACTAAAGAAGAACTAAATAAAGAAGAATTGAAATATGAGTTTATCAAAATTGCAGCTAGAAATTACAAATAATATACAATTATGTCTTCAGCAAAAAATATAAATATTACCCTAAAAATTTGGCGTCAAAAGAACTCTAAATCCAAAGGAAATTTAGAAACATATACATTAAATGAAGTTTCTACAGCAAGTTCGTTTTTGGAAATGTTAGACCAATTAAACGAACAATTAATTAATGATAATGTTGAACCAATAGCATTTGACCACGATTGCCGTGAAGGAATTTGCGGAATGTGTTCGCTTTACATTAATGGCCGTGCACACGGACCAGATACTGGAATAACAACCTGTCAATTGCACATGAGAATGTTCAACGATGGAGATACTATTTTTGTGGAACCATGGAGAAGTAAAGCATTCCCTGTAATTAAAGATTTAGTGGTTGACAGAAGTGCGTTCGACAGAATACAACAAGCAGGTGGATTCGTTTCTGTAAATACCTCAGGAAACACGATTGATGCTAATACAATTCCTATTCCTAAAGACGATGCTGACAAAGCTTTCATGGCTGCAGCATGCATTGGTTGCGGAGCTTGTGTTGCTACCTGTAAAAATGGTTCAGCAATGTTGTTTGTAGGCGCTAAAGTATCGCAATATGCTTTATTGCCACAAGGAAAAATAGAAGCTACTAATCGTGTGTTAAACATGGTACGTCAAATGGATGAAGAAGGTTTCGGAAATTGTACCAATACTGGTGCTTGTGAAATCGAATGTCCAAAAGGAATTTCATTAGAAAATATTGCTAGAATGAATAGAGAATATCTTTCTGCAAGTCTTAAATAATTTTTAATTAAATTATGTAAAAACGCATTCATTGATTTGGATGCGTTTTTTTTATCTTTGATTTTGTAAATCTATTTAAAATGAAAAAAATATTTTCCTTTTTTTGTGTTTTCTCTTCGTTTGTTTTTTTAGGGCAGAATAATCAATATGTAAATCCAATGATTGGAACAGGTGGACACGGGCATACCTATCCTGGCGCAACACTCCCATTTGGAATGGTGCAATTGTCTCCCGATACTAGAATTGATGGCAGTTGGGACGGTTGTTCTGGCTATCATTATTCCGATGCTATAATTTACGGTTTCTCACACACGCATTTAAACGGAACAGGTTGCTCCGATTTTGGCGATATAATGATTATGCCTTTCATGGGGAAAGCATCATTGGATAATAAAGTCTATTCTTCTAAATTTTATCATCAAAATGAAAAAGCAACTGCCGGATTTTATTCTGTAAAATTAGACAACCATAATATCGATGTTCGGTTAACGGCATCAACCCGAGTTGGTTTACACGAATATACTTATAATACTGCAGGTCAAGCCAATATTGTTCTCGATTTAAACCACCGCGATATATTGTTGGGTGGCGAAGTTCATGTAATCAATAGCACAACAATTGAAGTAAAAAGAGAGAGCGAAGCTTGGGCAAAAAACCAAATTGTATTTGCTCGTATAGAGTTTAGCGCACCCATGAAAGTTACCGATATTCGCAGCAACGGCGATTACATGCATTCCCCCGAAAACAAATATATCGGTGGAACGCAAACGGCAATTTGCTTTTCAAAACAAGTCAAAAAAGGTGAAAAAATCCTAGTGAAAGTGTCGCTTTCGCCAACAAGTTATGAAGGCGCAAAACTCAATAGTTCTGAAATTAAAGATTGGAATTTTGAACGAGTTAAAAAAGAAGCCGAGCAACTTTGGAATAAGCAATTATCTAAAATTGAAATAACAGAATCTGATATAAATAAAAAAACTATTTTTTATACCGCACTTTATCATACCATGGTACAGCCCAATATTGCTCAAGATCTAGACGGAAAATACCGAGGCCGAGACAACAGAATTCATGTTGCAGAAGGATTTGATTACTATTCTGTTTTTTCTCTTTGGGATACCTTTCGAGCGGCACATCCGCTTTATACTTTAATCGAAAAGAAACGAACTTCCGATTTTATAAATACGTTTTTAATGCAATACGAACAAGGCGGCAGATTACCCGTTTGGGAATTGGCTTCCAACGAAACGGATTGTATGATTGGCTACCATTCCGTTTCGGTTATGGCTGATGCTATGGCAAAAGGCATCAAGGGGTTCGACTACGAAAAATGTTTTGAAGCAGCTAAACATTCGGCTATGCTTGATCATTTAGGATTGGACGCCTATAAAAGACAAGGGTTTATTTCGATGGACGACGAACACGAAAGCGTTTCAAAAACCTTAGAATATGCTTATGACGATTGGTGTATTGCACAAATGGCTGAAATTTTGAGTAAAAAAGAAGACTACAATTATTTCATGATGCGTTCTCAAAGTTGGAAAAACGTCTTCGATTGGAATACCGGTTTCATGCGACCAAAGAAAAACGGTGGTTGGAACAAGCCATTTGATCCAAAGGAAATCAATAATAATTTTACCGAAGGCAACTCGTGGCAATATTCGTTTTTTGTGCCGCAAGATATTCCTGGGATGATTGCATCCTACGGTGGAAAAGATAAATTTGAAGCAAAACTCGACGAAATGTTTAACAGCGAAAGCAAAACTACGGGACGCGAGCAAGCCGATGTTACCGGATTAATCGGTCAATATGCGCACGGAAACGAGCCGAGTCATCACATGGCCTATTTGTATAATTATGTTGACAAACCAGAAAAAACAACTGAAAAAGTGCATTATATTTTAAATAATTTTTACAAAAATGCCCCTGACGGATTAATTGGAAATGAAGACTGCGGACAAATGAGTGCCTGGTATGTGCTGTGTTCGATGGGAATTTATGATGTAACGCCCGGAAAATCGGAGTGGAGCGAAACGCAATCGAGTTTTGATATTGTCAAAGTTAATTTTGAAGACAAAACTACCAAAGAAATTTCCAAAAAAATGTTAGTTGGTGATATGAAGTATTTCGGAATTAAAAACAATGACAAAGTCGTTACAGTAGATTATTCTCATAATCAAATAATTCCTGTTCCAATAATTCAAGCAGAAAGCAAGGCATTTAAAGATAAATTAAAGATTGAAATTATAAATCCTGATATATATAAATATGATATACTTTACAATATTGAGGATCCTAATGATACAAATTTGTTAGTTTTAAGAAGATACATCGAGCCATTTTATATTTCTGAAAGCTGTAAAGTAAATACTTTTTCGAATATTCGAAAATCAAATGATCATAGTAATACCGTTTCAGCCCAATTCTACAAAAAACCAAACAATTACACTATCGAGATAAAATCGAAATACAATCCGCAATATACTGCTGGTGGCGATGAAGGAATTATCGACGGAATTAACGGAGCTGAAAACTGGCGAAAAGGTGAGTGGCAAGGGTACCAAAGTCAGGATTTTGAGGCCATAATTGATTTGCAAACCGAGAAAACCGTTTCAAATTTCAGTGCAACTTTTCTACAAGATTCTGGTTCTTGGATTATTATGCCAAAAAAAGTTGACTATTTTGTATCCAACGATAATGTGAATTTTACTTTGGCTGGAAGTGTAACTAATTATATTAGTCCAAAATACGAAGTGAATAAAATACAAAATTTCGAATTTAAATCGCCTCAAAAACTTAAAGCAAAATACATCAAAGTTAAAGCTTATAATTTTGGCAAGCTTCCCGACTGGCATCAAGGCGCAGGCGGGGATGCTTTTATTTTCATCGATGAAATAACAATAAATTAGTGATACGTGAATCTTTGTGAAACAATCTAAATATTATTTAATTCTCTTTAAAAAATAGCTCTGTGTATCTTTGTATAATTCTGAAATACCCTAATTAAAATAGGAATATAGTAATGTTAGAAACCAGAAAAAAATTAAAATCCCGAAACGATAAAGACAAATTCCAAATTATCTAAACTCACTATATTGTACCTCCTAAATTTTACTTTGTATTTAAATCAAACGGTTGTTCCACATCCCAATTGGCGCGAACATCAATTTCTTTTGGAAAGTAAATGACTTCCTCGCTCTGGCGTTGTTCCAAGAAATTCCCTGGGGTCCATAATTTATCTTTATTATCGTCGTAAATTATTCGAATGGAGTATTTATTTGGCTCAAGTAAATCAAAGTTTATAACGTTACTTTTTTCAGAATATTCGCTCGCTACAACTTCTCCTTTACCACTTGTTAACTGAATAATTATTGGAAAACGTTTTACATTTTCTAAGATAACATTAAGATTCCCATAATTGGAAGTGCTGTTGGTGTAGAATGAATATTTTAACGTATCATTCTTTTTATCATTAAAATCAATCAATCCACCCGGAAAAATTTTTAATTTATATTTTTCTAAAGGTTCTTTTTTGAAATTGAATTTTAATTTTTGATGAAATTCATCATATTCAGTTGTAAACGGAACATCAGCAGAATCTTTGTTGATTAATTTCATCTTGGTCCTATCAATTTTAGTTATTGGGACGTTTGAATTTACTGTAAAAGTTTCTCTAAAATTCAAATCTCCCGATTTTTCTGCAGAGTAACTAATAGAATCTTTTTTCTGCTCTTTAACTTTCAATGAAAATGTTTTTTTAAACTTGTTTTTTGCCACATCAATACTTAACGAGTCGCCTTTAATTCCTCTAAACCATATTTGTAAGGAGTCTTTTTTAGGAAATTTACTTATAGTAAATGGAAGAGACTCTCCATTTTTCCTGATACTAATTTTTACATCTTTTGCATTGCCTTGATAGCCAATAGTAAATTTGCTTGCAGAAGTTTGCGAGACATTTAGAGCTTTAAAGGGCAATTCTTCTTTAAATAATTCTAATTGATAAACAGTATCATTCGGAATTTTAACAAAGTCTTTTAGAAAACCAATTTTATCTGTTTTTGGATCAAACTTGTTGTTTCCATTTGCATCTTTTATTGCCACTAGTTTGTATTTTCCTTGCTTCAGATTTTCAAATTTTGCTAATTTTAAACTGTCTAAAGTATTAGTAACATAACGCGGAACTTCTTTGTAAATAATGGAATCATTGTATTTATCATTTGCTTCATAAAGCATTATGGATACATAATCGGTAACTTTTTTCTCAAAAGCATCTTTTACTTTTATTCCTAATGTCAACGAATCAATATAATTTCCGGTAGAAAACACATATTTGAATTGTTGGTAGGGATTTCCTTCGTTATTATCTTGGATACTTTTGCCAAAATTGAAACTGTAGGTTGTATTTTGCAATAATGTATCTTTAATTTTTATTCTTATAAATTTACTCGCCACGCTAGGTAAAATTTCAGGTTGGCGTTTCATTGGTGGCGAAATAATGAGTTGTTTATTCAAATCTTTCAACTTAATGTATTCGTTAAAATCGATTCGGATTTCTTTGCCGTTAAAGTTTTTTGAGAAGTTTTTAGGCAAACTACTAATTATTTTTGGAGCAATAGTATCTTTGGCGCCACCAGAAATAGTTCCCTTTTTTGCACAGCTAATCGCCGTAAAAACTAGAAAAAGTAAAATATATTTAGAATAAAATTTTTGCATCAAATTAATATTTTCTATAGGCAAAATAACAATTATATTTAGTGTAAACGAAATGTTTTTATTTATAATTAACTAAAAAAGATTATTGTGTCATCGCCATACAGACAATACTAACTTTTGCACCAGGAATTTTCAACAATTCTCTACTACAAGCTTCCAATGTGGATCCGGTTGTAATTACATCATCAATCAATAAAAAATGCTTGTTGTAATGTCTTTCATCAAATTGAACTCCAAATATACTTTCTACAATTTCACTTCTGCCTAAAAATGATTTTTTAGTTTGGGTTTTAGAGTAAATATTCCGTAACAAGATTGCATCATTATATTTGATGTTTAAATTTTTAGATAATGCTTCTCCAAAATGGGTAACTTGATTATAGCCTCGTTCTTTTAAACGTTTTTTATGTAAAGGAACCGGAATGATATAATCTACATCCGTAATTTCTTTAGTAGATTTCAATTCTGCAGCATACCAATTTCCAATAGCTTCTCCAACTTCTTGATGCCCTTTGTATTTCAACTTATGAATCATTTCTTGAACAATGCCTTTTTTATTAAAATAAAACAATGCTGAAGCAAATTCGAGATCAATTCGACCATAAAATTTACTAAATGCATCGTTGTTTTTAATTTTGTGATGATTTGTAAGCGGAATTTCATGTCGGCAACGGGTGCAAATTACCTTTTCATCGGATAATAAAAAAGAATTGCAGCCTGCGCAGGCTTTAGGAAAAAATAGATTCAGCACACTTTCAAGCATTGATAAAAACATTTAATTTCATAAAAATATAAAATTCAATCATTCAATCGTTATTTATGTGGAATTTTAAATTCACTTTTATATTTTTGCACTATTATGGCAAAACAAGAAGATATTTTTAAAAATGTAGTTTCGCATGCAAAAGAATACGGATTTATTTTTCCGTCAAGCGAAATTTACGATGGTTTAAGTGCGGTTTACGACTATGCACAAAATGGAGTTGAACTAAAGAAAAACATCCGCGAATATTGGTGGCGCGCCATGGTTCAAATGCACGATAACATTGTTGGACTTGATGCTGCAATCTTGATGCACCCAACAACTTGGAAAGCTTCAGGTCATGTAGATGCTTTTAACGACCCATTAATTGACAACAAAGATTCCAAAAAAAGATATAGAGCCGACGTTTTAATAGAGGATTATGCCGAAAAATTAAACCTAAAAGCCAAAAAAGAAATTGAAAAAGCACACGAACGTTTTGGAGCTTCTTTTGACGAAGATCAATACAAAACGACTAATCCACGTGTGATGGAATACCTAGCTAAAGAAAGAGAAATTCTTGAACGCATGGGGCGTTCTTTAGGAAATGGGGATTTAGAAGACGTAAAAGCATTAATTGAAGAATTAGAAATTGCCGATCCAGAAACAGGTTCCAGAAATTGGACTGAAGTACGTCAATTTAACTTAATGTTCGGAACAAAATTAGGCGCTTCTGCTGATACTGCTATGGATTTATACCTTCGCCCAGAAACGGCGCAAGGAATTTTCGTGAACTTCCTTAACGTACAAAAAACCGGTAGAATGAAGATTCCTTTTGGAATTGCTCAAACAGGTAAAGCTTTTAGAAACGAAATAGTAGCTCGTCAATTCATTTTTCGCATGCGCGAATTTGAACAAATGGAAATGCAATTCTTTGTGAAACCTGGCGAAGAAATGAAGTGGTACGAATATTGGAAAGAAGCTAGACTGAAATGGCACTTATCTCTTGGTTTAGGTGCAGCAAATTACCGTTTTCACGACCACGAAAAATTAGCGCATTATGCCAATGCCGCTGCCGATATCGAATTCAATTTCCCCTTCGGATTTAAAGAATTGGAAGGAATTCACTCCAGAACGGATTTCGATTTGAAAGCACACGAACAATTTTCGGGAAAGAAATTACAATATTTTGATACCGAAACTAATTCAAATTATGTTCCATATGTTGTAGAAACATCTGTTGGCTTGGACAGAATGTTCTTATCCGTTTTTGCAACGTCTTTACAAGAAGAAACACTAGAAGATGGTTCTACAAGAACAGTTTTGCGTTTACCTTCCGTTTTAGCACCAACAAAAGCAGCTGTTTTACCATTAGTAAAAAAAGACGGACTTCCAGAAGTAGCTCAAAGTATCATTGATGATTTAAAATGGGACTTCAATGTAGCTTACGATGAAAAAGATGCCGTAGGAAGACGTTACAGACGCCAAGACGCATTAGGAACTCCATTTTGCATCACGGTAGATCATCAAACATTAGAAGACCAAACTGTGACCATTCGACATAGAGATTCGATGAAACAAGATCGCGTTAAAATATCCGAATTAAAAACCATTATAGAAAATGAAGTTTCAATAAAAAATTGGTTTCATAAGATGGTTTAACTACTATAAATGACTAGTCCTGAACAATCAATTCAGAATATTCAGGACTAGTAACTATTTTGTTTTCTTTTCTCTAGAATTCTATAAATCAAATTTAATTCCTTGTGCCAGAGGCAATTGATCTGAATAATTAACTGTATTGGTTTGTCTTCTCATATATACTTTCCATGAATCAGAACCAGATTCTCTTCCGCCACCAGTTTCTTTTTCACCACCAAAAGCACCGCCAATTTCGGCACCAGATGTTCCAATATTTACGTTGGCAATGCCACAATCTGAACCTGCAAAAGATAAGAATTTTTCAGCTTCTTTCATTTCGTTAGTCATAATAGCAGACGATAAACCTTGAGCAACACCATTTTGTAATACAATAGCATTTTCAACTTCGCCCCTGTATTTCATCAAGTATAAAATTGGGGCAAACGTTTCGTGTTGTACAATTTCAAAACTGTTTTCAGCTTCAATTATTGCTGGTTTTACATAGCAACCCGATTCGTATCCTTGACCTGAAAGAACACCGCCTTCCACCAACACTTTACCGCCTTCCGCTTTTGCTTTTTCAATAGCAGCCAAATACGTGTTTACAGCATCAATATCAATTAAGGGTCCGATATGATTTTTTTGATCCAATGGATTTCCAATAGTCAATTGACCGTAAGCGCCAACTATTGCGTCTCGTACTTTATCATAAACCGATTCGTGAATGATTAATCGTCTGGTAGAAGTACAACGTTGTCCTGCCGTTCCTACAGCACCAAAAACAGCCCCTGGAACCACCACTTTTAAATCGGCTGTTGGTGTAATGATGATGGCATTGTTTCCACCCAATTCTAATAAAGATTTTCCAAAACGTTGTGCAACCGTTGCACCAACAATTCTTCCCATTCGTGTAGAACCTGTAGCAGAAATCAAAGGAATTCTAAAATCGGTAGTCATCATTTCGCCTACTTTATAATTACCGTTGATAATACAAGAAATTCCTTCTGGTAGATTATTGGCTTTCAAAACTCCAGCGATAATATTTTGACAGGCAATAGAACACAAAGGTGCTTTTTCAGAGGCTTTCCAAACACAAACATCACCACAAATCCAAGCTAAAGCCGTGTTCCAAGACCACACTGCAACCGGAAAGTTAAACGCAGAGATGATGCCCACCACACCAATTGGGTGCCATTGTTCTCTCATTACATGGCCTGGACGTTCTGATGGAATAGTTTGTCCGTTTAATTGTCTAGATAAACCTACTGCAAAGTCACAGATATCAATCATTTCTTGAACTTCTCCATATCCTTCTTGGAGGGATTTACCCATTTCATATGAAACTAATTTTCCTAAAGGTTCTTTTAATTCTCTTAATTTGTTTCCAAATTGACGTACAATTTCGCCGCGTTGTGGCGCGGGCATTGCTCTAAATTTAAGAAAAGCAGCTGTTGCGGTTTGCATTACTTTTTCGTAATCTTCGGCAGTAGTTGTTTTTACTTTACCTATTAATTGGCCATCAACCGGCGAATAACTTTCTATAATTTCTCCGTTTGAAAAATGATTATTACCTGTTGAAGTTCCTTCGTTAATGGCTTTTACACCAAGGATTTCAAGTGCTTCGGTCATTCCGAATTGTTGAGCAATTGTTGACATTGTATTATAAGTTTGTTTGTTTATTATTTTAGCAAAAGTAAGGGATTATTTTGAATATTTAGTTCTGAAATAGTTTCGAAAAGCAGCAGCTAACTTTCTTATTTATCCACAAATTTCTCATTGGTTTCCATCACAGTTCCGCATTTTTCACAAGTTCTTTTTTCTTCTGAATTGTAATACTCCTTGAAGTGAGTTAAGAAATCATTTTCAATATCATGTAACTCGAAGTAAGCTTCGTACAGTTTATGGTTGCAAGCGTCGCAAAACCAAAGTAAACCATCCGTAAATCCTTTTCCGACACGTTTTCGTTCAATTACTAACCCAATTGAGTTTTCAGTTCTACTTGGCGAATGCGGCACTTTGGCTGGAAGAAGAAACATATCGCCTGGAAAAAGATGCATTTCTTTTTTGATGCCCTCTTCTTGAATAAAAACAGTAATGGTTCCTTCTAATTGATAGAATAATTCTTCCGTTTCATTATAGTGATAGTCTTTTCTTGAATTTGGTCCGGCCACAACCATTACTATATAGTCGCCAGAATCCACATAAATGTTTTTATTGCCAACGGGGGGCACTAATAAATGGCGGTTATCCTCTATCCACTGATTTAAATTGAACGGTTTTTGAACAGACATATCAAATTATTTTTTACGAAAGTAGTAAAAATAAAAAAAGCTAGTATAAAACTAACTTTTTCATGTATTTATTTGATTTCCTTAATGAGATAAATATAAGCAGGGAAGTGATCGCTAAATCCGACTTCGTTTATGGAGTGTCGTAAAGGATACCCTTTGTATTGACCTGTGGTTTGAATCATAAAAGGTTTGTTCCAAATTCCGGCTTTCCAATATCGGTAAGAAGAATAATCAGTTCTTGTAAATGGTTCTGACACCATAATTTGGTCAAAAATATCTCCAGCATCTCTATAAAAAAGTGTGGCATTTCCGTCTTTTGCCATTTGCTCAAATGGGTTGTAAATATCACCAGATGCTTTTAATTCTGATTTTTTAAGCTTAGCTCCAAGTTGAACTTTTACGCTTCTATTATAAGAACCATCGTTTAAATCTCCCATCGTAATGATTTTTGCGTTGGGATTGATTTTAATTAAAGAATCAATTATTTTTCTATTTAAAGCACCCGCAGCTTCTCGAAAGGGAGAACTTTTCTTTTCTCCGCCAGAACGTGATGGCCAGTGATTTACAATAATATTGATTTCATCACCATCAAGAAATCCGGTTACTAAAAGTTGGTCACGAGTAAAAACTCTTTCAGAAGAATTATCAAGTTCAACTTTGTCATCTGTTGCTTCTTCTTCTTCCTTCTTTTTGACTTTAGCTTCTTGTTTTTTGTAAATTATCAAAGGAATATTTACATAACTTGTGGGTTTAAAGTGTTTTTTCTGATAGAGCAACGCAACATCAATTCCTCTTTTGTCGGGAGAATCGAAATGCACAATACCGTAATCGCTGTTGATTAATTTGGGTTGTTTGATTAAATCTTCTAGAACGCCTCTATTTTCAATTTCAGCACCACCAATGAACGTTGGTGAATTAGCATTTTCACCAGTTCCAATCTGAGATAATACAATAGATAAGTTTTCTAATTTTTGATGGTATTTTTTGGAAGTCCAGTTTTGAACACCACTTGGCAACCATTCTTCATCAATAGTATTTGGGTCGTTTATTGTGTCAAATAAATTTTCGAAATTATAGAAGGCAACAGTATGCACAATGTATTTTTTAGCTTGTGCATTTGCGCTTAATACTGCGAATAAAACAATAAAAAGGGTCATTAGATTTTTAATTTTCATAAATCGTATATTAATTTAATGTCAAGTTTTTACAAACTTTGAGCCAAAAGTAGTAATATTATTAAAATAATGTACCTTTGCGGGCTGTTAAGTTTGTATTAAGACTTCAGTTATAAGAAAAATTTAATTTAATTCAATTTATGAAAAAGCTTGTCATTAGTATGTTATTTGTGATGCAAGTGTGTTTTGTTTTTGCACAATCGGGAACAGGATTCTCGGGTAAGGTGTTAGATTCAAAAACGCAAAAACCATTGCAAGGTGTTGTTGTCTCTGTTCAAAACATGAGTCTAACTGAAATCACAGACTCTCAAGGAAAATTTACATTTAAAAGTGTTTCTGAAGGAAATCAATTAGTATCCGTGAAAAGTTCAGGTTATAAAGAACTGTTACTTTCGGTAGATGTAGTAAAAGGGATGACTTTAGATATAGGAACTATTATATTAGACGAAGACCTTACTCAAGAAGAGCAAAGTACTTTAATAAATATCTCCGACAATGAATTAGAAGACGACAATAATGGTTCTGAAAGTACTTCCAGTTTATTGCAAGCTTCTCGCGATGCTTTTAACCAAGCAGTAGCTTTCAATTGGGGATCATCTCATTTTAGATTACGTGGTTTAGACAGTGAATACGGAACCACAATGATTAACGGCATCATAATGAACAAAGTTTATGATGGAAGACCGCAATACAGTAACTGGGGTGGATTGTCAGACGCTACAAGAAATCAAGAATTTACGACTGGCTTAACTCCTTCTGATTATACTTTTGGTGGAATTGTTGGAACTAATGAAATCAATACTAGAGCTTCTTTATACAGAACTGGAAACAGAATTTCTATGGCAGGAACCAACTCTAATTACAACGGAAGAGTGATGGGAACCACTTCATCTGGAATGAGAAAAGATGGTTGGGCATATACTATTTCTGCTTCAAGACGATTTGGAGATAACAATTATTTTGAAGGAACAAGTATGTCAGCCAATTCATTTTTTGCCAGTGTTGAGAAAAAAATAACTTCAAATAACTCCTTGAATTTTACAACTATTTATGATAAGGATACTAAAGGAAAAACCGCACCCAATACACAAGAAGTTATAGACTTAAAAGGAAGCCAATACAATTCTTATTGGGGCTATTTTGAAGGTAAAAAAAGAAATTCTAGAGTAAAAACAGTAGAAGAACCAATCTTTATTTTAAGTGATTATTGGAAAATTACTCCAAAAACAAACTTAAATACTAACGTTTCTTACCAAATTGGAAAAGTTGGTAACTCCAGATTAACTTATCAAGGAGTAACTAATCCAGATCCTACCTATTATCACAATATGCCAAGTTATGAAATTGCATTGTATGATGCAGCTGGTAACTGGACTCCAGACTTTACTCAAGCTGAAGCTAATAAACTAGCATTTTTAGCAGACGGTCAACTTAATTGGCAAAATTTAATAAACGCTAATCAGCCCAATGGGAAAAGCGTTTATACTCTGTATGAAGACCGAACAGACGATAAAACATTTACCGCCAATACTATTTTAAATTCGCAATTGTCTGATAAAATTTCGTTTAATGCGGGAGCTACATACAGAAATTTGAAGTCACATAATTTCCAAAATATGTTAGATTTATTGGGAGGAAGTTATTATGTAGATAAAACTTTATATGGAACTAGTCCAGATCAACAACAACAGGATTTGAATAATCCAAATAGACATATTGAAGTTGGTGATGCCTTTGGATACAACTATAATTTGACATCAAATAATATTGATGCTTTTACTCAATTTAAATTTGTTTATAAAAAATTCGATTTCTTTATGACTCAATCTTTCTCTCGTTCGGATTATCAAAGAGAAGGGTTTTATAAGAATGGTTATTATCCAACAAACTCTTACGGTAAAAGTGATAAATACACTTTTGACAATTTTGGATTTAAAGGCGGGTTGACTTATAAAATATCAGGAAGACAATTTATTACTATCAACGGAGCTTACATGTCTAAAGCTCCAGGAATGAAAAATTTATTTAACAATGCACGTATTAACAACAATACAGTTGATGGAATTCAAAGCGAAATTATTTCAAGTGCCGATGTAAGTTACATTATGAATGCACCTAAGTTAAAAACACGATTAACCGCTTACTATTCTAAAATACAACACCAATCAGAAACAACTTATTTCTATTCTGATGCTATTGGAAGTGCTTCAGCTGCAAGTACAGCAAATACAACTGCTAGTACAGGAGGTTTGTTTGTGGCAGAAACGTTAAATGGAGTTGACAAACGAAATATTGGGTTAGAATTTGGAGCCGAATATCCTATAACCTCTACGTTAAAAGCAACACTAAGCGCAGCCTATGGGGAATATATTTACACCAGTAATCCGGATGTATTTGTAAATGTAGATGCCAATGCCAATGCAACCAATACAAAACCAATTTTAGATTATGGTAATGCTAATATTAAAAACTACAGACAAGCAGGAACGCCTCAACAAGCTGCTTCTGTTGGATTAGAATACAGAGACCCAAAATTTTGGTGGGTGGGAACTAATGTGAATTACATTGGTGGAAACTATGTTGATATTGCTCAAATTACAAGAACTAATCATTTTTATGACGATAGTAATTTTTCTCCTGGAGTTCCTTCTTCAGATGCCAATACAATAAGAGGGGAACAATTGTTACAACAAGAGAAAATGAGTGACTATATGTTAGTCAACTTAATAGGAGGTAAATCTTGGAAAATTAAAAACTCTACTATTGGTTTTACTGCCAACATCAATAACTTGCTAGATACTAAATATAAATCTGGAGGTTATGAGCAAGCAAGAAATGGAAATTATACTCAGGTTAACCAAGATTATACTCCTCACGTAAATCCCAATAATCCTGCTGCAGGGGCTGTTGCAACTCCGGTATTTGGAACAAAATATTTTTATGGATACGGTAGAACTTTTCTTGTAAATTTATATATTAATTTTTAAGTAATAAAAATATGAAAACAGTACAAATAAAAACATTAATTTTTACAACACTGATAGCATTGGTTTTATCAAGTTGTACCAAAAGCAGTGATATTGCTTACCCAACATTAAAAAAAGTTTATTTCTCTGAAACCTTTGATTATAACACTACTGATGCATCACCGAATGCATTACCATCTGGCTGGACATCTTATGCAGAAATAGGCGCCAAACTTTGGTCAAAATCTGTATACCCACCTCCAGCTTTTCCAGTTACTAAAGGTGATGGATATGCAACTTTTTCAGCTTATGGAAGTGGTGATGGTGCAAACGTAAGCTGGTTAATTTCTCCATCTATTGATGTAGATCAACACGAAGGAGAAAGCTTGTCTTTTCAAACTTGTCATGATAGTTATGTTAAAAATACAAGCAACAGTCTTGAGGTATATATCTCTAAAGACTATACTGGAAATTTTGGTACTGCTCATTGGACTAAAATAAATTATATAGGAACTTTGGTTTGGCCTTATACAAAAGCTTATAAATATGTGAATTCAGGTGCTATTGATTTATCCTTGTACAAAGGAACTATCAATTTTGCTTTTAAATATACTGGAATAAATCCATCTACAGGGGCGTATCAAGTAGACAATGTTGCAATTGTATATTAATCTTTAATATTAAAAAATATGAAAACAAACCTATTAAAAATAGTAACAGTAGTTGCTTTTGTCAGCTTATTGGTAAGCTGTTCGGTTACAGATAAAAATGTTTGGAATGAGGTAAAAGAAATTAAAACGTATGAATTATCACCTACAATGTCGGTTGCAGATCTTCAAACAGCTGTTGGTTCAAATAACCCAACTGTTTTATATCCTGTTTCAACTCCAACCACTCCAGTTGCTGATGTAATAATTGAAGCTTATGTAACTTCAAATGATACGGATGGAAATTTTTACAAATCTATTTCGTTTCAAAATTTACTAAATACCGCAACAACTCCGATAATTGGATTTAGTGTTTCGGTTAATAAACCGATGTTATTTGCAGATGGATTTACACCAGGTAGAAAAGTGTATATTAAACTAAATGGATTGGCTATTGGTAAAGTTTTTGGCTCAATTCAAATTGGAGTTGCCGACTCAACTACTTCTTCAGGTATTGCAGGTATTGAACCAACAGATTATTTGGATTATCTTTTCCCTTCAAGCACTGTTGTTAATGAAGAATCTTTAGTAAGACACATGAATTTAACTAATGCTGTTTTAGATTCAAATCAAAACACATTAATTGAAGTTGACAATGTTCAATTTGCATCAAGTTCATTGGGAAGAACTTTGTTTGATGTAGATAATGGCGGTTATGCTACTAATCATAACATTATTGATGCAGAAAATGGGGGAAAACCTAGGATAATTAGATTTAGCCAATATGCAACATTTTCTTTAGTTAATGTTCCTTCTGGAAGAGGTGGGATTCGTGGAGTAATGACCAAATATAACACAGACTACCAATTTACCATTCGTCAAGAAAGTGATTTAAAACTAACTAATCCAAGACAGTTCATGGATGATTTTGCAACAGGAATTGGTGCTTGGACTTCATATAGCGTAACTGGAAATGAAATTTGGACACCAAGTTCTTATGGAAATCCATCCTATTGCGCTACTATTACTGGATATGCTGGTGGAAATAAAAATAATGAAGATTGGTTAATCTCTCCAAGTATCAATTTTACCAACAAAACTATTGGAAAATTAATTTTTGATAGCGCAACTAAATATACTGGTAATAGTCTTCAGGCCTATATTTCTACAAATTACACAAGTGGGGCACCTTCAAATGCTACTTGGACGTTGTTGCCTGCTTCATTTGCGCCAGTAAACAGTAACTATACTTGGACAAATTCAGGGTCAATTAATATTTCTTCTTATGCTTCCAATCAAGGAAATGTAAGAATTGCATTCAAATATACTTCTACAACATCTGCTGCCGCTACATGGGAGCTAGACAATGTTTTAGTTACGGCTAATTAATAGGTTTACCAAATTATATTGAACCCTCGTTTCTTCATTGAAACGGGGGTTTTTTTAATATCAAAATTTCAATGGTTAACCAATTAGAAAAAATCGATATCTTTGAATATTGAGTAAATTAAAAGCAAATGTTTCAAAATAAAAAAGACATCGTTTATGTAATTCTTGCTGGAATTTTTATTACAAATGCTGTTGTCGCAGAATTAATTGGCGGGAAATTAATCAATGTTTTTGGCGTACCGATGAGCGTTGGCATTTTGCCTTGGCCAATAGTTTTTGTTACTACTGATTTAATAAATGATTATTTTGGAGAAAAAGGAGTTAGAAAATTGTCACTCATTACTGCAAGTTTAATTGCTTATACCTTTGTTATTTTATTCATTGCAATGCGAATACCGGCTATGCAAGGGGATAAATTGGTTACAAACGAACAATTTAATGGTGTTTTTGGGCAAAGTATGTGGATTATTGTTGGAAGCATTACTGCCTTTTTAGTTTCACAATTGATTGATGTTTCGATTTTTCATTTTGTTAAAAACAAAACTGGAGGTAAAATGATTTGGCTTCGAAGCACTGGTTCTACAATTATTTCGCAGTTGTTTGATAGTTTTATTGTGTTGGGAATTGCTTTTTGGATGACCGGAAAAATGACTACCGCGGTATTTATTGCATCAGCTATTACAGGTTACTTAGTTAAGATTATTATTGCTGTTATTTTGACTCCTTTAATTTATTTAGGGCATTCAATCATTGAAAAATATATTCATGGAAAATAAAATCCGTTGCTCTTGGTGCGAAAAAGATGATTTGTATAGAAACTATCATGATAAGGAATGGGGGAAACCGATTTATGATGACCAAATTTTGTTTGAGTTTTTAATTTTAGAGACATTTCAGGCGGGTTTGAGTTGGTATACAGTTTTAGCAAAAAGAGATAATTTTAGAAAAGCTTTTGCCTATTTTAATTATAAAATTATGGCTGAATTCAATGAAGATAAAATTCAAGAATTACTTTTAGATGTTGGAATTATTAGAAACCAATTAAAAATTAGAGCGGCGGTTTCGAATGCCATTGCTTTTATGAAAGTTCAAAAAGAATTTGGATCTTTTTCAAAATACATTTGGAATTTCACCAATGGAAAACCAATAGATAACAATCCGAAAACAATAAAACATATTCCAGCTTCAACACCACAATCTGATGCCATAAGTAAAGATTTAAAAAAACGTGGTTTTAAATTTGTTGGAACTACAGTTGTTTATGCGCACATGCAAGCTACTGGAATGGTGAATGATCATGTGGAGGATTGTTGGACTAGGAAATTTCAGTAATAAATTAAAGAAAAATCGATTCTGTATCATTATTATTCGAAAATCAAAAAGCACTACTGGTTAAGGGCTTTTTTAAAGTAATGTATTTTTTTAATTGGTTCCATATAACTTCTCTAGTTTGTTCTCGCAATTCTTTTTTATCTTCTAACCTTTTTCCTTTGGTTTCAATAAAATAATGGACATGTGCTCTCAATAAACCAGGGCTTCCACTTAAAAAAGTAAACGAAAATCTCTTTTTATTATCTCCAAATGTTATGGGTACAATCGGAATTTGATGTTCGATGGCTAATCTGAAAGCGCCGTCTTTAAACTCATCTAAAACTATGGTTTCATCAGGAACACCGCCTTCTGGAAAAATGCAAATACTCATCCCTTGGTTCAATCTTTTTTGGGCTCTTTCAAAAACTTCGTGCCGACTTTTAGGACTACTTCTATCTACTAAAATACACGTTCTTTTGTAGAAAAATCCAAATAACGGAATGTTAACCAACTCTTTTTTGCCTACAAAAACAAACGGATTTTTAATAATAGCCAACATCAACATAATATCTAACATTGAGCTGTGGTTGGCGGTAAGCATATAACTTTTGCCTTTTTCTAGTTCTTGATTGCGTTCAATTTTATAGTAATATCCCATTCCGAATAGAATTCCTCTTGCCCATATTCGAGCCATAATAAAAAAGTAAGCATACCATTCTTCCCTTAGAATAGAAATCACTAAAAATGGAAGCATGATAATGATAAAGAATCCCATTAAAATGTAAAACCAAACGCGGTAGAAAGTCCAAAAAATGATTTTTAGTAGTCTCATAGTGTCAAAAATAAGGAATAGTAGGCAATTTTTCATACAAAGGTTTAACTTTGCATCAAATAAAATTAGATACTGAAAATAAATTCTGGATATTATGGCAAAAATACTTACAGGCGTTCAAAGTACAGGCACACCTCATTTGGGAAACTTATTGGGTGCCATTATTCCTGCTATTGAATTATCTAACAATCCTGCAAATCAATCGTTTTTATTTATTGCCGATTTGCATTCCATCACGCAAATAAAAGACGGAACAACTTTAAGAGCGAATACTTATAGTACGGCAGCCGCTTGGTTGGCTTGTGGTTTAGATTGTAACAAAGTGACGTTTTACCGTCAAAGTGACGTACCTCAAACTGCCGAATTATCGTGGTATTTAAGCTGCTTTTTTCCGTTTCAAAGATTAACATTAGCCCATTCTTTTAAAGATAAAGCAGACAGATTAGAAGATGTAAACGCTGGATTATTTTCTTATCCAATGCTTATGGCAGCAGATATTTTATTGTATGATGCCAATTTTGTGCCGGTTGGAAAAGACCAAATGCAACACATTGAAATTACCCGTGATGTGGCTTCACGTTTCAATCATCAAATGGGAGAAACCTTTATAATTCCTGAAGGTACTATTCAAAAAGAAACGATGTACGTGCCGGGAACTGACGGAAATAAAATGAGCAAATCGCGTGGAAATATTATTGATATTTTCATTGATGATAAAGCGCTTCGCAAACAAATTATGGGCATTGAAAGTGACAGTACGCCACTTGAAGATCCTAAAAATCCTGATACCTGTAACATTTTTGCTCTTTATAAATTAATTGCTAATGAAGAACAAATTTCCAAAATGAGACAGCAATATTTGGGTGGAAATTATGGTTATGGGCATGCTAAACAAGCTCTTTTTGAATTGATTTGTGAAAAATTCAAAACAGAAAGAGAAAAATACAATTACTATATGAACAATCTTATCGAAATGGATGCTTTGTTACAAAAAGGAGCCAAAAAAGCTCATTTAGTTGCTAATGACGTTTTAAAAAGAGTACGCGTGAAACTTGGGTTTAATTAAATTGATTCAAATAATTTTCCGGGCAAAGGTCGTATTACGCCTTTTAATTCCATATTCACTAAAAAAGAGGATGTTCTAAAAACAGGAAAACCGCATTCTAAAGCAATAGTGTCCAATTCTTGTTTTCCTTGTTGTTGCAAATAATTGTATATTTTTTGTTCTTCATTATCTAATGATACAAAAAGCTTCTTTTGAATGACTTGGTGGTCGTTTTGTTCGAATTCCCAATTGAGAATGTAAATCAAATCGACAGCAGAAGTTAACAAATTGGCGCGTTGGGTTTTAATTAAATTATTACATCCTTGACTAAATTTGTCTGAAATTCTTCCTGGGACAGCAAATACATCTCGATTGTAATCGTTGGCTAAATTGGCCGTAATTAAAGAACCCCCTTTTTCAGCACTTTCAATTACAATTGTGGCTTCACTCATTCCAGCAACGATTCGATTTCGTTTTACAAAATTCTCTTTTTCTGGATTAGAGGTGCTCCAGAATTCGGTTAGAAATCCGCCGTTTTCTTCCATTTTAGCAACATACTTTTTATGAACTTTTGGATACACCTGATTCAAACCATGAGCAATAACGCCAATCGTTTGTAAATTATAATCCATTGCTGTTTTATGAGCAACAATATCTACTCCATAAGCAAATCCGCTAACAATTATTGGGTTAAAAAGTGCTAAATCTTCAATTAGTTTTTTGCAAAATTCACTTCCGTAAGAAGTAATTTCACGAGTTCCAACAATGCTAATGATTTTACGATTATTAAAATTCACGTTCCCTGAGGCAAACATCAAAACGGGAGCATCAATGCAATGCTTTAATCGATTTGGATAATTTTCATCTTGATAATACAACAAATTAATAGTGTTGTCTTTAATAAATTTGAGTTCGGATTCTGCTAATTTAAAAACCGATTTGTCTTTAAGCTTTTTTATCAATACTTGGCCTATCCCATCAATTGCAGACAAAAAGGATGGTTTCGTTTGGAAGATTTTCTCAGCGCTTCCACAATGATTTAATAATTTTTTGGCAACAATGTCGCCTACTCCCTCAATTTTTAAAAGGGCTAACAAGTGAAGTAATTCGGTATCGTTCATTAAATGTAAGTCTGTATGGTGTATAAAATAGAACCTCAAAAGTAAGGAGAATTAAAATTGTTAACAAAGTTTATAGAAAAAAATTTTGCAATACATATTTATTAATTAAATTTGTCATTATGAAGATTGACCATTATATTTCGCAACTACTTTATCGTTACCAATGTGTAACAGTTCCTGGATTTGGTGCTTTTTTAACCGAAATCCGGTCGGCGCAATTACATGAAGGTACTCATTCGTTTTATCCCCCAAAAAAGGTGGTTTCTTTCAATTCATATTTAAAAAATAACGATGGCTTATTAGCAAATCATATTGCGGTATCCGAGAAAATGTCTTATGAAATTGCGGTATCCGTGATTCAAAATGAAGTAAATTCTTGGAAAAATAAATTGAAAGAAAACGGTTCAATTGCTCTTAAAAACATTGGAGAACTGACTTTAAATACAGAAAACAATTTAGTTTTTGTTTCTACAGATCAAGTTAATTATTTAAAAGCATCTTTTGGATTATCAACCTTTGCTTCGCCAAACATTAAACGTGAAGATTACAAAAAAGAAAATGAAATTCAAGACGAAAACGCTCCGATAACTTTTGTTCCAGAAGACAGCGGTTCTAGTAATTTCTTGAAATATGCTGCCGTTTTTGTTTTTAGCGCGGGATTACTTGGTGCTAGTGGTTTCTTTGGAAATCAATATTATCAAAACAAAATTCAAGAAGAAACATTAGCTGTTCAAATTAAAGTTCAAAAACAAGTAGATCAAAAAATTCAAGAAGCTACTTTCTTTATTTCTAATCCACTACCAACTGTTACCTTAAATGTGGTAAAAGGAAAAATGCCTTATCATGTGGTGGCAGGAGCATTTTTGCAAGAAGAAAATGCAACTATAATGTATGATGAACTTATTAAATTAGGTTACAATGCTCAAAAAATTCGTAGAAACAAACACGGTTTATATCCTGTAATTTATGGTAGCTATACCTCTTACTTGGAAGCTCAAACCGAAATGGAACGAATCAAAAAATCACACAACCCAGAAGCATGGTTGTTAATTGAAGAACTATAAGAACATCCCGATTATTTCGGGATTTTTTGTGACCGGTTTTTGTCATAAAATAAATACCTTTACAAAAAAAGCTATGACTCCAAAACATCCCATAGACTCCTTAACTATACTTACCGATATGGTATTGCCAGGCGAAACCAATCCTTTAAACAACCTTTTTGGAGGTGAATTATTGGCGCGAATGGACAGAGCTGCAAGCATTGCTGCCCGAAGACATTCAAGAAGAATTGTGGTTACCGCTTCTGTAAATCATGTGGCTTTTAATCGTTCTATTCCTTTAGGAAGTGTGGTAACCATTGAAGCTAAAGTATCTAGAGCGTTTACCTCGTCGATGGAGATTTATCTAGACGTTTGGATTGAAGATAGAGAATCTGGAATTAGAGCTAAAGCAAATGAAGCTATTTATACTTTTGTGGCAGTAGATGAAACGGGAAATCCTGTTGCTGTTCCGCCATTAGAACCAGAATCAGAAGAAGAAAAATCACGATTTGATGCCGCTTTACGAAGAAAACAATTGAGTTTAGTGCTTGCAGGAAAAATGAGTCCGCATGAAGCTACCGAGTTAAAGGCCTTGTTTGTGTAATTATAAAATATAATTTATCGCTTTAACCAAAGCGTTGGATTAACAAAATTTGCATTTTGGGAAATTGTAAACTTTAAAATGGTTTTTCCCTCAGCATTAGTTCTTATTTTTCCGAGACTTTGTTTAGCAGAAACTTTATCTCCAGCGCTTACATTAACGGAACTTAAATTTTGATATACTGTAAAGAAATCTCCATGCTGCACACATACTAATTTGGTCAATGGCGACATGATGATAACTTTGGTTACTTCTCCGCTAAAAACGGCTCTAGCGTTCGATCCTTGATCAGTAGTAATTTCCACCCCACTATTATGAATGGTAAGTGTTTTATAAACCGGGTGTGGCTGATCTCCATATCCTAAAGTGATTGCTCCTTTTTCTACAGGCCAATTTAAACTTCCTTTGTTCGCTTTAAAATTATTTGAAATTAATTGCCCTTCAGGAGTTAAAACAATACTAACCGATTCTTCAATTTTTTTTGTGTCCGCAACAGTTGTAGTTCTCGGATTTGCTTTAACTTTTGCTGCTGCAGCTTTTCTATTGGCCTCAGCAATTGCATCTCGAATCATTTTTTGAATTTGAGCGTCTATTTTTTTAGTTTCCTGCTGTTTTTTCTTGATTTCAGCAGCAATTTGCTTCTTATCTTTCTTTAAACTACTCGCGATTTTTTCTTGCTCTTGTTTTTCTTTTTCAAGATCGGCACGTTGTTTTTCTTGCTCGGAAAGAAGTTTTTCTTTCTCAGTTTTCTGTCCGCTTAATTTAGAATTATAATCAGCCAACTTAGTGGTTTTATCATTAATTTCTAATCCTTGCATCTTTCTATAGCTAGAATATTGCTTCATGTATTGAAGGCGTTTATACGCTTGTAAGAAGTTTTCTGACGAAAGTAAGAACATTGCTCTACTTTGTTGCGAACGACTCTTATAAGACTTCACAATCATTTCAGCATAATCTTCTTTAAGTATTACCAAATCTTTCTTGAGTTTATTTATCTGAACTTGATTAATATACATATCATTACTCAATAACTTAGTTTGTTTAGCTGTGGTGTTAATCAGTTTTTCTTTCAAACCAATTTTTTCTTTTTGGAGTGACAGCAATTTTACAACCGATTTCTCTTTGCCTCTAACTTCTTCAAGCATTCGTTCTTTTTCTAGAATTTCTTCCTGAATTTTAGCTTTTCTTTGCTCTAATTCTTCCTGCGTTTGTTGGCTCCAAACAAATGAAGTCAAACAAATAAAAAGCAATGTAATTAATCTTTTTTGCATAATTCTATATCTTATCAATGTAAATTCTTTCATATCCTTCTGGAACATTGTAAGGAAAAGAAAGTTCTTCGTTGAATGTAATGTTTTTGTATTCTATTTCAATGTTGGTTTTGCTTTCTTTCTGTCTGGCATTGATGGCCAAAGATAATGGTAAAATCATTTCATCGTATTTTTTATAATCTGGATAAAAAACTTGTAGCGTTCTGTCAAAAGCTTGTTGATTTATTTCTTGTCGCTTTATTAAAAAGTTGTCGCTTTCAAAGTAAAAAGATTTATCTGCAGAACCGTCAACGTTAGATTGTAATTTATACAATTTTTCCATTATAGAAACAGCATAATTTCCTTTATGTAAATCATCCATTGCTTTTCCCATTAACATGTTTTGCACTTTCTGAAAATCCAAATCGGTCCCTAACCATTTGCTCAATCCCGCATAATCTCCTTCAAAATATTTGTTTCCAATCTTTTCATAATATTGGACGGATGTAGGGGTTATTAATGCTTTTGCCATTGTAAAACCCAAAATTTTAATGCTAACTAAAATTTTTTCATCCTTCTTAATTCTGATTTCTGCTTGTACATTTTGCGATTGCTTATCATCCTGATACTTTGCGCCCGCTTTAATATATAATGTAGAAAAATCGGTTTTATTGTTATAGTGGTTCTCAATTATTTTTTGTGCAGCTATAGTATTGCTAGCGCTACTGCCTTCGACTAAAAGCGCCTTTGATTTGCATGAAGCAAATAAAATTAATATCAAAAAGGGGAAATATTTTTTCATTTAAAAGAGGCGAAATTTAAATATAAATGTTTATTTTTTTTGTTTGTTAATCAATGTGTTGGCTTTTGAGAAATACAACTCTTTCTTTTTCATGTCTCCCATGCCATTATAAGCTTCTCCTAATTGCAGATTGAAATTAATTTCTAAAGAGCTGTCGTCAATAACAAAATCAATTCCAGATTCTAAAATGTCTTTGGCTTTTTTATAATTCATCAATTGATTATTTGCCAAACCATTGTAGTAATATAACTGTGGCTGCGTTGGAAACAACTGCATTTGCTCTTCTGTTTCTTTTGCTAATTTATCAAATTGTGAGTTTTCAGTATAGGCCTGCATCAATAACAAAATGGTTTCCATGTCATCGTTGATGGTTTTCAATTGCATTTCGTAATACTTGATGGCTTTTCCCCACTCTTTTTTTGACTGATAAAACTTGCCTATTTCTTTGGCGACTTTTACTCCTTTATCTGCATTAAAATAACCAATAGCATAATCTAAATCTTTTTCATATTGGGGATTATTTACTGAAAAAATCAAAAATTCATTCAATATTCTGTGCTTAATTTTTCGGTCGATTTTATCACTTTCTAAAACAATATTCATGGCTTTAATCGCTTTTTCGCCGTCGTTATTATTCAAATGATATTTAAACAAACTCACTTGTGCCCAATCAGAAGTTGGAATTTCATTTTCCAATTTTTTGGCAACTTCTAATGCTTTTTCTTCTTGATTACTTTGGGAATACAAATAAATTAAGGCCACATAATTGGATTCTTCTTTTGGATTTTTCTTTATTTGATTCATTAAGTTTAATTTTTCCGAACCATGGTATTTAGCATCCGAAAGAATTTGAGCTTTATACAATTCTCTTTTATCCGATTTGCCAACGGTTTGATTTAGTTCGTTAATTAAATCGAGTGCTTTGTCAAATTGTTGTGTGTTCATGAACAACGACACCAAATCTTCTTTATAATCAACTTTGAATTCGGTTAACTTTTGAACTACTTCAATGGCTTTATTATAATCATGTGTTTCATAACATACGTCATACATGCCCACCCAAGCCCAACGATTTTTAGGTTCTATTTTGGTGACTTTCTCAAAATTATCATACGCTTCTTTGTACTTTTTTAACAATAAATAATTTTTTCCTAATTCAAAATTAACCACCGCATTATCCAATTGAAGCGTTTGGCATTTTTCTAGGGCTTCAATAGCTTTATCGTAGTTTTCAATTTCTTTTTGTTTCAAAGATTCGTAGAAAGAAGTTTCAAATTTATTTTCTTCCAATGCCAACGTATCTTTTGGTTCTAATTGAGCCAAAAGAGAAATTGGAATTAAAAACATTCCGAAAAGGAAACTATATAAAACTATTTTTTTCATTTATTAAAGCTGAATTAACGTGTTCTGAATTTAATTCAGAATTTCAGTTTCATTATTCCAAAACCGAATAATCTCCAATGCTAATACTCGTAAAATTGCCGTCAAAACTAGCGTGATTTCCTATCATCGCATTATCTAAATTGGCATTTTTAATGTGCGAATGCGTTTGTATCAAACTATTTTGAATCTTACTATTTTGAACGTGACAGCCATCTCCAAGCGACACATTTGGTCCTACTGTGGTGTTTATTAACACTACATTTTTACCTATATAACAAGGCGGGATGATAGTCGAATTTTCTTGTTTCACCTCATAATCAACCAAATGAATACCGTCGTTGTGCAAGAAGTTCAACATTCTATTATTGGTGTCAACTGTTACGTTTTTATTTCCGCAATCCATCCATTCATCTACTTTTCCAGGCACAAATTTCATGCCTTTGGCCATCATCTGTTTGATGCCATCATTAATTTGATATTCGCCACCATGAACAATATTGTTATCCAGCACTAATTGCAATTCGTTTTTTAAAACGGCAACATCTTTAAAATAGTATATGCCAATCACGGCAAGGTCTGAAACAAATTCTTTTGGCTTTTCTACCAACTCTATTATTTCATTGTTTTCGTTTAAATTAATCACACCAAAGGCTTCGGGTTGATCTACTTGTTTTACCCAAATTACGCTATCAGCTGTTTTATCCAAATCAAAATCAGCACGGATTAACGTATCAGCATAGGCAATAACTGCAGGTCCAATCAAAGAATCTTTGGCACACATAATCGCGTGACCCGTTCCTAAAGCTTCATTTTGATAATATATAGTTCCTCTAGCACCCAGTTTTTGGGCTATAACTATGAGTTCTTCTTCTACTTTTTTACCAAAACTTTCGTGAATGATAAACGCCACTTCGTCAATTTTTTGATTTAAAACTCCTGCAATATCTTCTACTAATCGGTGAACGATTGGTTTCCCTGCAATTGGGATTAATGGTTTTGGAATCGTTAGGGTGTGTGGGCGTAATCTAGAACCACGACCTGCCATAGGTACTATTATTTTCATACTTTTTTTTTAACACAAAGGCACAAAGTTTTCACAAAGTACACAAAGTTTTATTATCATTTCTCGCAAAATCTCAAAGACGCAACACTTATATTATCAATTAACTGAAACCTATTTTACACCTGTACTACCAAATCCGCCCTCACCTCTTGAAGTTTCAGATAGTTGTTGAACTTCAATCCAATTGGCGCGTTCGTGTTTGGCAATGATTAATTGAGCAATTCGTTCGCCATTTTCAATTACAAAATCTTCATGGGATAAATTTACTAAAATTACTCCAATTTCTCCTCGATAATCGGCATCTACAGTTCCTGGTGAATTCAATACGGTAATTCCTTTTTTGGCCGCTAATCCGCTTCTTGGACGAACTTGAGCTTCGTAGCCAATTGGTAATTCAATAAAAAGTCCTGTTTTTACAATAGTTCTTTCTAACGATTTTAATATAATTGATTCTGAAATATTCGCGCGTAAGTCCATTCCTGCCGAAGCAATGGTTTCGTAATTTGGTAAATCGTGCTTCGATTTGTTGATTATTTTTATGGTCATTATTTTGCTTTTCGTTTGATGATTCTTAATAATGTTTCTTTTTCGCTGTAATATATGAAATATAAAAATATAGCTAATAATAGAACTTTCACATAGTAATTTTCTCTAATAGTTGGTATGTAAAAAGATATTGCTGAAAATAAAATGCTTAATGTCAAATAGCCAAAAATTCGTTTCATATCATAAGGAATTGGATATTCTTTTTTACCTAATGAATAAGATATCAACATCATGCATCCATAAGCCGCAATTGTTGCGATAGCAGAACCCATATAACTAATTAGTGGAATAAGTAAAAAATTGAAAAGCAATGTTACTACAGCTCCAACTAAAGAAATATAAGCCCCAATTTTAGTTTTATCAATCAACTTATACCAAACCGATAAATTGGTGTAAATACCGAGAAAGAAATTAGCAAAAACTATTAATGGAACTACTTTCATTGCAGACCAATAACTTGGATTTGGAATTAAAATTATCTTTAATAAATCGGCAAAAACAATAACCGAAAGTGATATAAATGATCCAAAAATTACAAAATATTTAGTTATTGTAGCATACGTTTGTGGAGCGTTTTCATTGCTTGCATGGCTAAAGAAGAAAGGCTCAATTCCCATGGTATAAGCAGTTCTAAAAAGAACCATGAACAACCCTAGTTTATAGCAAGCAGCATAAGTTCCAACTTCAGATTTTGCAATAGTAGCAGGTAATAAATCGCTTAATAAAATTTTATCAAAATGTTCATTTATGGCAAAAGCAATTCCTGCAAAAAGAATAGGCAAACCGTAATTCATCATTTTTTTCCAAAGAAGCTTATCAATTCGCCAATTTATCTTCAAATAATGAGGCGACAAAACAATAAATGTTAATAGACTTGCAATGATGTTTGCTATAAATACATATCCAACTTGGAAATTTTCTCTGTAAATAGTTGCAAAAAAACCATTCGGATTTGATGGAGCAATTTTTGGTAAATAAAGCAAAAAGAAAAAATTTAATGCTAAATTAACTAAGACATTTCCAATTTTAATAGTAGCATATCTAATCGGTCGTTGGTTGGCACGAAGTTTTGAGAAAGGAATAACTACTATAGAATCAAGTACTAATATCCAAATCGAAAATGTAATGTATTGAACATCTACATTGGCAAAATGAGCAATTGATTTTCTAAATATCATTGCAACAAAAAGAAAAATAATAGAAGTCCAAAAAATTGAAATTGTTGAAGTTGTAATTACTTTTTTCTTATCTGATTCGGAATTATAAAATCTAAAAAAAGCGGTTTCAAATCCATAAGAAAGCAGAACGTTTAAAAAAACCATGTACGACATTACGATTGTTAAATCTCCGTATTCTGCTGGATTTGGCATCACATCAGGATTTGTATAAAGTCGTACTAAAAAGAAACTCAACATACGAGGAAGCACCATTGCTAATCCGTAAATTGCTGTTTGTTTGAAAAGATTTTTATATAAACTCAAGGTAGTTTTTATTTATTGTGAAACAAAAATAGTTATTATATTGATGTAATTAAAAAAGAGTCAACAAATGTTGACTAGTAACTTAGTTTATTTTTTAAATGTTCCATAAATAGAAAAAATCGCCAATAATAAATTTGACGAACCTTACAAATAATCATAAGTAAACACTACAATTTTTTTTTGAATGTATAATTCAAAATAGTTTCTGCTTTAACACTAGTAACTAATTTACCAACGGAAGATTTGTTTTCATTAAATTCGGGCAAAGGCAAATGGAATTCAATGGCTTTTTGAGTGTAGTATTCTTTTCGTGAAGGATGAAACGGGTTGACTGCGTTGAAGGTTGCGTTAAAATCATTATTTTCAAAACGATCTTTTCCTTTTTCAATAATGGATTTTATTATCCCAATACAATCATCTTGATGAATCAAATTAATGGGTGCCTCTGGATTTTCAATGTTGGTTTTTCCTGCCAAAAATGTAATAGGATGTCGGTCTTCACCAATCAATCCACCAAAACGAATAACCGTTGTTTGAAAATTTGAATGGTTTTGCAAAAGGTGTTCTGCTTCTAACAATTGTTTTCCGCTTTCGGTATTGGGTTCTGGAATATCCAATTCAGTCACACTTTTTGAAATTAAGTTCATGTCTTGATAAACTGAAGTCGAACTTACAAAAATGACTTTTGTAATACCAGCTTTTATAATAAATGGGATTAAATTTTTAATTTTTTCAACAAAATTTTCATTAGAATCTCCCCGTAAATTGGGCGGAATATCAATAACTAAAAGTTGTGAATTACTTAAAAAATTTTCAATAGAAGTTATTGTTTCCTCCAAAACTACCTCAGCACTCAAGGAGATCATAAAAGGATTTATTCCTGATTTTTCCAAAATGGAAATTTTCTCTTTTGAAGTTGTAGATCCATTTATAGAAAAACCATTTGCTATTAATGATTTTGCCAAGGGTAATCCCAACCAACCACAACCTAAAATGCTAATTTGTTTCATTTTTTAAAACGTATTTTGAAGTCATTACCACATCTTGTATTGCGCCCATAGAATAACTGAAGTTTTAACTTCTTAATATTCTTTTTGAACCAACAGAATATAATCGTCTTCTAAATTTCTATAGCCCTCATCGTAAACAAAATAATAAGTATTGCCTGTATTTGTGTTTAAAATATTGGTAAAATATTCGAAATCAAATCCTTTACTTAATAGTTTGGTTTTAGTAATTTTTGTCTTGCCTTCTGGATTTGCCTCAGCCAAAATACGATAATTTTTACGCAATTTGTTGTTTACATTGCGCATGTAATTTGTGCTGTCTTTGTTTATTTTATTGTTGTAACTATTACGACAACCGTCGCTGCAAAACTTTTTATCTTCGCGACCAACAATTTTTTCGTTGCATTCTAAACAGGTTTTATTCATGTTTAATTCTTTTAAAATCAATCAAATATATAAATAATTTTCCAATTACAAACGTTTACAAATAGTTACAACCGAAATTAAATGGTTAGTTACCGAATAAATTTTGCAAGTAGTCACAACTTTGCCTCGTCGATATGAAACAATACCAATTGCAAAAATCATTTTCTATTGCAATTTAAAATTTCAATAAGACAAAATATACACACATAATTAGTAACATTTTAAATTTAAACGCCATGAATGCATTAAAAAACAGAGTACAATTAATTGGGCACGTAGGACAAGAACCAGAAATTAAAACCCTTGATGGAGGTAAAAAACTTGCTAATTTGACTATTGCTACCAACGAAGTTTATTACAAAGAAAACGGAGACAAGGTAGAAAACACCGAATGGCATCGAATTACAGCTTGGGGGAAAACGGCGGAAATCATCGAAAAATATGTAATTAAAGGGAAAGAAGTTGCAATAGAAGGCAAACTTTCACACAGAAGTTACGATGATAAAGACGGGAACAAGCGATATGTTACCGAGATTATTGCCAACGAAATTTTATTACTTGGGAAGTAATTCTTAAAGAGTTGTAACTGCCACGATTTTCAACATGTAATTCTGAAAATCGTGGCATTACTTCTTTTTATACTTAAAAGATTGAAAGAAATCAATCTAGAAATAAAACGGTTTGTATTGTAATTGCTTACTGATCAATTTGAATTCATTAGGTCTTGTAATAAGCTGGTGAACAAACCCACATGATAACCGTCCATCAATCCGTGATGCACGTGAACAGAAATCGCCATTGTTTTTTTTCCGTTTTCTTCGGTCAATTTTCCAAAAGAGATTTTAGGACAACTATCCGGCCAAGTAAAACTTCTGGCATGCGAATAGGAACTAAAATTGATCCAGGGTAGGACAGAAAAATGGATTAAATTCTCGGCAAATTCTCTAGTGAAAAGTCCGCTTGTCGATTGAATTCGTGCGATTTCATTTTTAGTGATTTCGGCAAATTCGTTAATTTCTTCAGCATATGTAATCAGTGAAAATCCAAAGGTTTTGTCTTCCCGCAATATAGTTGCTGAGGCATTAATTTGGTCAAAAACGTAGATGTCATTTTCAATTATTCTATATCGAAACGATTCTATTGTATTTACAGCCATTAACGTTTTATGTAAGTAATAGGTAAAAAAAGAAATTCCTAATTCTTTAGATTTTTGATAAGCAATAGTACAATCAATAATGGTTGTGATGCCAAAAAACGGTTCTTCCATTTGCTTGAAAAACAAGTAGTGTTCTTTTCGGTTCCAAGTATCGAGGTTGAACTTTTGTTTAGTATTTCCCATTTTATAAAAAGAGGTGTATTATTATAGTAACATTGGCAAAACATCGGTAATTTTTTCTACTGTTTTGAAATTAGGATGTTCTACTTTATGACTCACTTTTTCGTGTTCCCAAGTCGTATGAAAAGGAATATGAACGGCAAAACCACCAATGGCTAAAACTGGTAAAACATCTGATTTTAAGGAATTTCCAATCATGAAAAATTCGGCTGCATTAATTTCTAGACGTTTTAATAATTTTTCATAGTTGACTTCTTGCTTGTCTGCCATGACTTCAATGTGGTGAAAATAATGTCCTAAGCCTGAACGATGCAATTTGCTTTGTTGGTCTTTTAAATCGCCTTTTGTCGCTACAATTAATTTGTATTTCCCGTGAAGTTGTGACAATGTTTCTTCCACACCATCTAGTAATTCGATGGGTTTTTCAAGCAATTCTTTACCGTATTCGATAATTTTAGAAATAACTTCAATAGAAATAGTTTTGTTAGAAATGTTTATCGCCGCTTCAATCATGGAAAGGATATACCCTTTAATTCCATAACCATATAGTTCTAAATTTTGAATTTCGATACGAAACAATTCTTGCGACAATCCCTGTTGCGACAAATAATCGCTCATTAAATTGCAGAACTTTTGTTCGGTTTCTTGAAAATAAGGTTCGTTGACAAATAAGGTATCGTCAGCATCGAAAGCAATAACTTTTAGGTCCATCTGTTTTTAACTAATTAATGCCCCATTATTCACACCATCTGCATCCGGATTTACAAAAACTAGTTTTCCATCCGCATTATTGGTCATTAAAATCATTCCTTGACTTTCCACACCTCGCAAAGCTCTTGGGGCTAAATTCACTAGAACGGTTACGCGTTTTCCAATTACTTCTTCAGGTGAAAAATGTTCTGCAATTCCTGAAACTATAGTGCGAACATCAATTCCAGTATCAACTTTCAATACCAAAAGTTTATTGGCTTTTGGCATTTTATCAGCTTCTAAAATGGTTCCAACTCGTAAATCTAATTTAGAAAAATCTTCAAAAGTGGCAGTTTCTTTCTGGGGTTCAATCACTTTGTTTTCGGCTTTATTGGCTAATTTGGTAGCTTCTAGTTTATCTATTTGTTTCTGAATTTCGGCATCTTCAATTTGAGCAAATAAGATTTCAGCTTCTCCTATTTGGTGTCCCGCCGATAGTAAATCTGTTGTTTCAGACACATCATTCCAAGTCAATTTCAAATCTGTTTTTAAAATCCCCGATAATTTACAAGCTGTAAAAGGCAAAAAGGGTTCCGATAAAACTCTCAAAGCGGCCGCAACTTGAAGCGCTACATACATTTGAGTTTTGACTCTTTCTGGATTTTCTTTTGCCATTTTCCATGGTTCTTCGTCGGCTAAATATTTATTTCCCAAACGCGCCACGTTCATTAATTCGCTTTGTGCTTCTCTGAATCTATATCTTTCTATTGAACTAGAAATAACTGCTGGATAGGCCTTTAATTCAGATAAAGTTTGCTCATCAACTTCTGTAAACTCGTTGGGTGATGGAACAATTCCGTTATAGTATTTATTGGTTAACACTACTACACGATTGATAAAATTACCAAAAATAGCCGCCAATTCGTTATTGTTTCTCGCTTGAAAATCTTTCCATGTAAAATCATTATCTTTAGTTTCAGGGGCATTAGAAGTCAAGGCATAACGCAACGAATCTTGTTTGTCAGGAAAATCTTGAAGGTATTCGTGCAACCAAACCGCCCAGTTTTTAGAAGTTGAAAGTTTATTTCCTTCCAAATTCAGAAATTCATTTGCAGGCACATTGTCTGGTAAAATATAAGTTCCCTCCGCTTTCAACATCGCCGGGAAAATAATGCAATGAAAAACGATATTATCTTTACCAATAAAATGAACCAATTTCGTATCAGCATCTTTCCAATATGGTTCCCAATCTTTTCCTACACGAGCTGCCCATTCTATAGTTGACGAAATATATCCAATTGGTGCGTCAAACCATACATACAATTTCTTTCCTTCGGCACCTGCAACAGGAACGTCAATTCCCCAATCTAAATCGCGCGTTACGGCACGAGGTTTTAATCCGTCATCCAACCACGATTTTACTTGTCCTAAAACATTTGTTTTCCAATCTTTGGCATGGCCTACCAAAATCCATTCTTTCAAAAAATTTTGGTATCTGTCTAAAGGTAAAAACCAGTGTTTTGTTGATTTTAATACTGGAGTTTCTCCAGTAATGGTTGACTTCGGATTAATTAAATCGGTAGCATTTAAAGTAGCGCCGCATTTTTCACATTGATCGCCATAGGCCTCTTCGTTGCTACATTTTGGACAGGTTCCAACCACGAAACGATCGGCTAAGAATTGATTGGCTTTTGCATCATACAATTGTTCGGTCACTTCTTCAATGAAATCGCTGTTATCGTATAATTTTCTAAAAAAATCAGAAGCGGTATCATGATGAATTTTAGACGATGTTCTAGAGTAATTATCGAATGAAATTCCGAAATCTAGAAACGATTTTCTAATAATTCCGTCGTATTTATCAATTACTTCTTGAGGTGAGATGCCTTCTTTTTTGGCTTTCATTGATATGGCAACTCCATGTTCATCGCTTCCGCAAATGAAAGCCACGTCTTTACCTTGCAGTCTTAAAAAGCGTGCATAAATATCGGAAGGCACATAAACTCCAGCCAAATGACCAATATGAATAGGACCATTAGTATAAGGCAACGCAGCGGTAACTGTATATCTCTTTGGATTTTCTAACATTGTGAAATTATTATTTAGATTCTGAAACAAATTCGGAATAAATGCAAAAATAAGCAATAGATTTCAATTGAACTTAATTTATATATTTGTAGTTCGGTTTTAAAATGAAAAATGAAAAAATCTATATTCTATATTCTAATCTCCATTTTCTCCATTAACACTCAAGCTCAAAAAAAGATGATTATACCACCGTACTTAAAAAAAGGCGACACGATTGCAATAGTGGCAACAGCGCGTAAAAACATCGAAGACAATTTACAGCCCGCAATCAGTTGGCTTCACAATTGGGGATTGGAAATTGTTGTTGGAAAAACTATTGGTTTAGATCATAACCAATTGGCTGGAACCGATGAAGAACGCGCATCCGATTTTCAAGCACAATTAGACAACCCCAACATTAAAGCCATTTGGTGTGTACGCGGCGGTTATGGAACCGTTCGTATGATTGATTTGTTGGATTTCACTAAATTCAAAAAAAACCCAAAATGGATTATTGGTTTTAGTGATGTAACGGTATTGCACAGCCATTTGAACAATTTAGGATTTGTTTCCATTCATGGTATTATGCCTGTAAGTGCAAAAGCAACCGAAGAAGCCAAAGAAAGTTTGCGCAAAGCACTCTTTGGCGAACCGCTAGAATATACCGTTCCTTGTGATCAAATGAATCGATATGGAATGGCAAAAGGGGAACTAGTGGGTGGAAATCTGTCTATTTTATTTAGTTTATTGGGGTCTCCTTCAGCGGTGAATTGTGATGCCAAAATTCTTTTTATTGAGGATTTAGACGAATATTTATATCATATTGACAGGATGATGATGAACTTAAAACGCAATGGCTGTTTGGAAAACTTGAAAGGAATTATTGTGGGCGGCATGACTAAAATGCACGACAACGAAATTCCATGGGGTAAAAACGCCCTTGAAATCATTGATGAGGTAACTAAACAATACAATATTCCAATAATCTATAATTTTCCTGCTGGACATATGGCAGATAATCATGCGCTTATTTTAGGAAAACAAGTGACACTAGAAGCGAATGATTTGGAAAGTAAAGTAATTTTCGAATAACTTAATTTGATATTTTATACTAGCTTGAACCTCTTTGAAAATTAGATTCAAGTCTGAGATGTCTTATATTCTAAGAAGTCTAAAAATGGCTGAACACAACGAACTTGGTAAATTTGGCGAAGAACAAGCTGTAGAACATCTGAAACAGCACGGTTATGCTATTTTGGAAACCAACTGGACGGTCCAAAAGGCCGAAATAGACATCATCGCTCAAAAAGAAAACACTCTTGTTATTGTCGAAGTAAAAACCCGATCTACATTAGATTTTGGTTTACCACAAGATTTTGTAAAGCCAAAAAAAATTCAGCTTTTAGTGAAAGCCGTAAATGAATATGTCGTTTTAAATGACTTAGATGTTGCCATTCGATTTGATATTATTGCGGTGCATAAAGACGCTAATAATTATAGCATTGAACATATTGAAGATGCATTTTACTATTTTTAATTATGGCATAATTCTAATTGATTTTAATAACTTTACAAATGTTTTTTATAAATTCAATTATGGGAAAAAAATTTACAATTGTTTTGTTACTTTTTTTTGTTGCCTCATTTGCGCAGCAGGAAGTAGCTAAAAAGATACAGGAATTAGAAAAAAAACAAACTATTTTCAGCCCTTTTTCGGTGTTGAATGTAGTTCAAAACACTTCTGGATATTCTTTAGACAAAGTGGTCGCAAGTGCTACCATTGCTACTATTAAAACTAATGTAATTAACGATATTGTTGCCAATAATTACCAGAATATTGAGCTGACAATTCCTTACCAAAAAAAAAATATTACGCTAGATTTATATCAAGTAAATCTTGTTGCAGAAGGTTTTCATGTAGATACAGATAAACTAAAAAACATTACGTACCAAAAAGGGGTGTATTACCGCGGTATTGTAAAAGGCGATTATGCTTCGGTGGTTTCATTCAATTTTTTTAATAATGAATTGAACGGCGTGATCTCTAGTCCAGAATTGTCCAATGTAGTTATTGGAAAATTAGACAAAAAAAACAATACAACCGATTATATTATTTATGCCGATACGAATTTAAAAATAGCCAATTCATTTGAATGTAGCTTTAAAGACGACGAATCTAAAAGTGCTACTACCACATCTAATACTAAAAATACTTCGAATAACCGTTGCGTTTCAATATATTTTGAAATAGATTACAACTTATTTCAAAGCAACAATAACAGCACCACAGAAACAACCAATTGGATTACATCAGTTTTTAATAACATTCAAGCCTTATATGCTAACGACGGAATATCAGTAGCTATAAAATCGTTATATATTTGGACGACATTAGATCCGTATGAAGGCGTTGGAACAACCTCTACCGATTATTTATATAAATTTAATGATGTCCGACCAGTATTTGATGGTGATGTTGGCCAATTAGTTGGAATCGATGCAGGAGGATTGGGGGGAGTTGCTGTGGGTATTAACGGACTTTGCTCTCAATACAATTTTAGTTATTCCGATGTGAATTTTTCGTTTAACAATGTTCCAACTTTTTCATGGACTATTGAGGTAATTACCCATGAACTTGGACATTTATTAGGTTCTCCTCACACCCATGCTTGTGTATGGAACGGAAACAATTCAGCTATTGATAATTGCGCGGGAGTTGCTATAGGAACAACGGCAGAAGGATATTCCTGTATGTCTTCACCGCCACTTATTCCTTCTTCCACAGAAAAAGGAACGATTATGAGTTATTGTCACTTAATAAGTGGAATTGGAATTAATTTAAGTAATGGATTTGGCACGCAACCTGCTGTAGCTATTATAAATGCTGTTAACAGCGGAATATGTTTGAGTACCAATTGCATCGATACTTGCATCAATTCCGTGGCATCAATAAATATCAATTCCGTTTCTAGTTCAACGGCTGCTTTTAGTTGGATGGATTTAGGTTCGGGTTTTTCTTCTTGGCAAGTAGCAATTTATCCGTTTGGAAGTATGGCTACTTCTTGGTTAAACGTTTCAACCCCATCTTTTACTTCAACAGGATTATCCCCAAACACATATTATATTATTGAAGTAAGACCCAATTGTTCTTTAGGGTTGATTTCTGGAAGTAGAAAACTTATGTTTATTACCGCTGCAGACTTTTGTGACGGTCTTGATTATACCGATTCGGGTGGCGTAAACAATAATTATTCCGACCAAGAAACGGTTGTTAGAACTATCATTCCTAATGTCACAAACAACTCTATTGTATTGACATTCTCGGAATTTAATTTTGAACAAGATTACGATTTTCTGTCTGTTTTTGATGGCAATACAACTGCGGCAACCATATTAGGTAAATTTACAGGGACTACAATTCCTGGTCCCTTTACATCAACTGCTGCCGACGGCTCTTTGACGGTTACCTATACTTCAGACCAATTTTTAAACTTCTCTGGATTTGTGGCCAACATTTCGTGTACGCCAAACTTAAGTGTAAACAACTACAATGGCTACCTCGACTTTAGTTATTATCCCAATCCAACCAATGGAAAGGTTTGTATTGTTTCCAAAACGAATATTAACAAAGTATCCGTTTATGGTGTTACCGGACAATTGTTGTATGAAAATGAGATTCATTCTTTAATTACCAATGTTGATATTTCATCTTTGGCAGTCGGAACCTATTTTTTTAAACTTAAATTTGATGGAGATAAAGAAGCCAATTTTAAAGTGATGCGAGAATAGATCAAATTTTAAAAAGCAAAACCCATACACCTATTTTATTAACTCATTTATGCTATTCCATTCTACAAAAAAAACCTGAAATAATTCAGGTTTTTTCTATTTAGTCATTCTATAATTTAAAATAAAGGTTATAAATTATCCTTTTAAAGCTTCTGCACCACCTACAATTTCTAAGATTTCATTAGTAATTGCAGCCTGACGTGCTTTATTGTAAGTTAATTTTAATTGGTCTCTTAATTCGGTTGCGTTATCGGTAGCTTTGTGCATTGCGGTCATACGAGCGCCATGTTCCGATGCAAATGAATCACGAATTGATTTGTATAATTGAGTTCTTAATGACTTTGGAATCAATGTCAACACAATTTCTTCTTTTGATGGTTCAAAAATATAATCGCTTGTAGAAACTGGTGAATCAGATTTTACTGGTGCTAAGGGTAAAAACTGTTCTGTTTGAACAATTTGTGTCGCTGCATTTTTGAATTGGTTGTAAACAATTTCGATTTTGTCATATTCGCCAGAAATAAACTTATCGGTTAAGATTTGAGCTATTTCAGAAATAGAATCAAAAGTTAAATTATCAAAAACTTCGCTTTTATTGCCAATAACTGTATTTGTTTTGCATAAAGCGTCGTTTCCTTTTTTACCAATAGCAAAAACATCTACTTGCTTTCCAGAATAGGAGTCTGCAATTAACTTTGCTTGTTTAACAACATTAGAGTTAAAAGCGCCGCATAACCCTCTATTTGAAGTTATTGCAACTATTAATACTTTATTAACTTCACGTTGTGTTGTATAGCTTCCACCAACATCACCGTCTAAAGTTGCACTTAAACTTTGTAATAATTCCGTCAATTTTTCGGCATAAGGTCGCATCGCTGTAATTGCATCTTGTGCTTTTTTCAACTTTGCGGCAGAAACCATTTTCATTGCAGAAGTAATCTGCATCGTTGATGAAACGGATGTAATTCTATTACGGATTTCTTTTAAGTTTGCCATGTTAAATTTGAAAATTAGTTATATTTTGCTGAAACTTCTTTAGCCGCTTGTTCAATAACATTGGTGATGCTATCGTCCAATTTTCCTGATTTTAAAGCATCCAGAGTATCTCTGTTTTTGTTGTTTAAGTATTCGATGAAATCTCTCTCGAATTCTTTAACCTTATTTACTGGAACATTTCTTAATAAATTTTTAGATCCTGCATAAATAATTGCAACTTGATCTTCGACAGTATAAGGGTCATTCAAACCTTGTTTCAAGATTTCTACGTTTCTTCTACCTTTTTCAATTACATTTAAAGTCACGGCATCTAAATCGGAACCAAATTTAGCAAAAGCTTCCAATTCACGAAATTGAGCTTGGTCTAATTTTAAGGTCCCCGCTACTTTTTTCATAGATTTAATTTGAGCATTTCCTCCAACACGAGATACCGAAATACCTACGTTTATAGCTGGACGAACTCCAGAGTTAAACAAATCTCCATCCAAGAAAATTTGTCCGTCTGTAATCGAAATTACGTTAGTTGGAATATAAGCAGAAACGTCTCCTGCTTGGGTTTCAATAATTGGCAAAGCAGTTAATGAACCTCCACCTTTTACGATACCTTTTAAAGTATCTGGTAAGTCGTTCATATTTTTAGCAATATCATCATCTGCAATTACTTTACAAGCTCTTTCTAATAAACGAGAATGCAAGTAAAAAACGTCTCCAGGATATGCCTCACGACCTGGTGGTCTTCTTAATAAAAGTGATACTTCACGGTAAGCAACAGCTTGTTTAGATAAATCGTCATAAACAATTAATGCTGGACGCCCTGAATCACGGAAATATTCTCCGATTGCGGCTCCGGCCATTGGTGCATATACTTGCATTGGTGCTGGATCTGATGCATTAGCTGCTACAATTACGGTATAAGCCATTGCTCCTTTTTCTTCTAACATTTTTGCAATTCCTGCTACTGTTGACGCTTTTTGCCCAATAGCAACATAGATACAAAATACTGGTTTCCCTGCATCGTAAAATTCTTTTTGATTTAAAATAGTGTCGATACAAACTGATGATTTACCAGTTTGACGGTCACCAATAACCAACTCACGTTGTCCACGCCCAACAGGAATCATAGCATCTACCGCTTTGATACCGGTTTGTAATGGTTCCGTTACCGGTTGACGAAAGATAACTCCTGGAGCTTTTCTTTCTAATGGCATTTCGTAAAGTTCGCCATCTATTGGTCCTTTACCATCAATTGGCTCACCAAGAGTGTTTACCACACGACCAATAATTTGCTCGCCAACTTTTAAAGAAGCAATACGTTGTGTTCTTTTTACTGTTGAACCCTCACGAATTCCTGTTGATGGTCCTAAAAGTACCACGCCAACATTGTCTTCTTCTAAGTTCAATACGATAGCTTCCAATCCGTTTTCGAATTGAACTAACTCACCATATTGAGCATTTGATAAACCGTAAACACGAGCGATACCATCACCCACTTGAAGCACAGTTCCTACTTCTTCTAAACTTGCACCTGATTCAAAACCAGATAATTGTTTTTTTAATATTGCTGTAATTTCAGCTGGTTTAATTTCTGCCATTTTGATGTATCTTTAATGGAATTCTAATTGCTAAACTCTCTTTTTAATTCACTTAATTTACTTGCTACTGAAGCATTGTATTGTTGGTCACCAACACGCAATATAAATCCGCCAATAATTGCTGGATCTACAATGTTGTGGATGGTAATTTTTTTATTTGAAAACTCCCCAATTTTAGCCAATACTTTAGTTTCTAATTCTGGTGTAATTGGAAACGCTGTAGTTACTTTAGCAACTTCTATTCCGTTACTTTCGTCAAACAATCTATTGTATTGAATTGCTATTTCTTGAAGTATTTCAAATCTTTTATTTTCAAATAACAAATGAAACAAACTATTGGTCTCTGCTTGAACATTTGAAAATATTTCTGATATAGCCGATTTCTTAACTTCCATTTTAATTATCGGACTAGTAAGAAAATGTTTTAATTCAGGACTTTCAGTGATTGCTGTAACAATCGACTTCATATCGTTGTTTACAGCATCTGATTTTCCTGAAGATTTTGCAATATCTATAATTGCTTTGGCATATCTAATCGCTGCTCTAGACATAATGATTAGTTTAATTTAGCGTCACCCAACATTTTCTCAACCAATTTAGCTTGAGATTCTTTGTTAGATAATTCTTCTCTTAATACTTTTTCTGCGATTTCTAATGACAGAGATGAAACTTGATTTTTCAATTCTGCCATCGCTGCATTTTTTTCACTTTCAATAGCTGCTTTGGCTTGAGCAATCATTTTTTCTCCCGCTGCTTGCGCTTCTGATTTTGCATCATTGATCATTTTATCTTTGATTTCACGCGCTTCTTTCATCATTAGATCGCGCTCTGCTCTTGCATCAGCTAATAATTTCTCATTATCTGATTTTAAATTTTGCATTTCTTTCTTTGCATTTTCAGCAGAAAGTAAGGCGTTTTTAATACCCTCTTCTCTTTCGTTTACTGCATCAAGAATTGGTTTCCATGCAAATTTTTTCAAAAGGAAAATCAAAGCAATAAATAAAATTGTTTGTAAAATAAACAATCCTAATGAAATATGTCCAAATAATTCTTCCATTCTATATTTCTTTAAATAATTTTGTTTTTAATAAGTAACAAAAGTTGCAACCAACCGTTACAACTTTTGTTTTTTAAAATGTTACGATGCAAAAATTGCAGCGAAACCAATTCCTTCAATAAGCGCAGCAGCAATAAGCATAGCTGTTTGGATTTTTCCAGTAGCTTCTGGTTGACGTGCAATGGCATCCATTGCAGAACCACCGATTCTACCTATACCAATACCTGCTCCGATAACTACTAATCCTGCTCCAACGATTCTAGGGATTTCCATAAAAATATGTATTAAAAATTAAACATTTGTTATTGTGGCTTAAAGCTGAATGCAGTAAGATTTTCGCTTATTGCTTATTGCTTATAAAGCTTTTAATGATGCGCCTCTTCGTGGTGGTGCTCTTCTGAAGCAGAACCAAAATATAAAGCGGCCAACATTGTGAAAATATATGCTTGTAATAATGCTACTAAAACCTCTAATAATGTTAAAACAAATGACAATAAGAAAGCCAACGGACTTCCAACAATGCTATTTGCTTTATACATTAATGCTATCAAACTCATTAATACAACGTGCCCTGCCAACATATTGGCATACAAACGAATCATTAATGAAAATGGTTTAATAATTGTTCCCAACAACTCGATTGGTGCTAATATGAATTTCATTGGAACTGGTACTCCTGGCATCCAAAAAATATGTTTCCAATAATCTTTTTTAGCAGTAAATGTTGTAATAATATAAGTTAAAAGAGCCAATGCTCCTGTAATCGCTAAATTTCCTGTAATATTTACTCCTAGTGGCGTTAATCCGAAAACATTTGAAAACCAAACAAAGAAAAATATCGTTAATAAGAAACTCATGTATTTTTTATAGTTCTTTTCTCCAATATTTGGAATAGCTATTTCGTCTCTTATGTATAAAATAATTGGTTCAAAAAATCTTCCGGCACCTTTTGCAATAGAACCATTCTTTTTGTATGATTTACCTAAACCAGCAAATAATAAAAACATTATTACACTGACTAATATAATCATAAAAAAACTTTTAGTGATAGAAAAATCTAATGGTTTATCGTTTTCAATATGTCCTTTAGTATTTTCTAATAAAGTTCCTGAAGCGTCAGTTTTATAAATTTTCCCGTCATGATGGCTAATTTTATAGTAATTTCCTCCGTCTTCGGCAGCCTCTTCTCCATGTTCAAATTTTGAAGAAGAAAAAACATGCAATCCATTATCCCAAAGAATAACTGGCAACGGAAAACCAACATGGTGCGCTGCATTTTTACCGTATGAAAAAATATGAAAATCGTGAGAATCTAATAAGTGATGTTGGATAAACTCTTTTCGTTCTTCATCTTTTTTTTCATCTTCCGACAACACTTTAGTTTCTACTTTCTTAGTATCTTGTAAAGTATCTGAAGTAGTTGCCTTGCCAAAAAATGGAACAAAAGCTACTAAAATTACCATTAAAAAATGAATCGGTTTTTTCGAAAACACCATAACTTAAAATTATCTTAATTTTTACTTCTGAAATTTGGTGCAAAGGTACATCTTTTATTAATATTCAAAAGTATAATCAATAATTTTTTGACTAAATTATCAGATTTGATACGATTTATTGATTTTTATTTAAGATTCTTACAGTTACTACCGTTTCTATTGTTAAAAACACAGCGAAAGTTATAAAAAAATTTATTTTTTCTGGATTTAATAGTTGAATAGTCGATTGCAATATAGGATGTAACAAAACATAAGAAATTATCATTTTGATACAGGTTAGTAAAAGAAATGTTTGACCAACACTATCAATGTTTTTTTCATTCATATTTATTAGAACTAAAACGATGGCTAAAGAACAAATAGTAAAAAATAAATATAAAAGTGGGGAAGAATACCTAAATTTTTGTTCAACTAATGAACTCAAAGCGAAATGCAAAAAGGTTTTGTGAATGATAAAGGCAACTAAAGCGAGAAGAAAAACTTCTAAAACCGGCTTGTATTTATTTTTCATTTTTATCATCCATCGCGTTGATTTCTTTTAACTGTCGGTTTAAATTATAAAATGCCAAAGCAACACCAACTAAAGTTAGTACTTTGACATATGTATTATTTGAATTTGGATACTTAACATCCAACCAATTGCCGCCTTTTGCAAAAAGATAAATCACTACTCCCATCTGAATAGGAATATTGATAAATGCCAACCACTTATTACGCTGTTTTTTCTTCGACGGCTTGTCCATTATGTGGAAGGTTTTTTAAATGCGGTTTCATTATACAACTCGCACTAAATTCTGCGCCGGGCTCAACGGATAGTTTTCCGCAAACCACTTCTCCTTGTACACTCGATTTTAATTTAATATTCAGCAACTCTGAAACTTGAATTTTACCTTTGTACTTTCCTTCAATGTCGCAATTTTTACAAACTACATCTCCCGTTACACTTCCTGCGGGACCAATAACTAACTTTCCTTTGGATTCAAAATTTCCTATTAAATGTCCGTCTAATCTAAAATCAGCAGGAGAAACAATATTGCCTTTAATAGTAGTTCCTTCAACAATTCTGTTGGTTTTTCCTAAAAGGTCTGTATATGACTTTGGTTTTTTATCAAACATCTCTTTATGGTTTTTTAGGCATATCCATACCCGGAGGCATCATGCCGTTTTGAGGTATATCGGCAGAATTTATATTATCTTTAGTTAGCGGTGTTTCTTGATTTTTGCCGGCATTTAATTGACTTTCTTCTTTTGATTTTTGATCGTTTGATTGATTTGTATTGCCTTTTTTATCATTTCCAGATTCTTGTTCTGGAACCGCAATATTTCTTTGAACAATAACTATTGGTTTGTTCAACCAATCGCCCAAAATATAGTCATCTATATTTTTTTTAATTTGAACAACTTTATAATTTTCACTCGAAATCACAATTGCTGGTTCTGCTATTTTATAATCTTTAAATTCTTTTAAAACCTGAGCAATTCCTTTGGCATTATCCATTTCCTTTATCCCATGAATCACTATAAAGTTCTTATCTAAAGTATATATATCCGTAGAAATAGTTAGTGTTTCTATAGTTCTTTCGTTGGTGAATTTTGTTAATTTCTTTAATAATGCTATAGTATTTTTATCCTCTAAATTATCAGCTTTGTACAAAATATTCCAAGATAATGGAAACTCAGAATTAAAAGACAACGATTCCAGATAAGGTATTTTGTCTGCAATAAATAGCTCCGTTGATTTTCCTTCTTCGGAATTCGGGTAGGTTAAAGCAACGTAATTTAATGCTTCTTTAAAATCAACAAGTCCTTTTAATTTTCCAATAAGATTTGCTTTTAACAGCTCAAATTTTGGCAACATTTCTTCTCCGATATATTCCTCAATTGCGGCTTCTGTTTTTGGAAGAACTTCTCTATACAATCTGTTTTCATAATCTTTATACAAAGCTTGATAAGCTACTTCTGGAGAAGAACTCATTTGATTCATTCCCGATGGATTGCTCAAAATCTGAGCATATCTAGATTCTGGATATTGTGAAATTATTTTAGATTTCATTACAAGAGCTTTGTCTTTATCAATAATTTCGTAAATTTTATATAAATTATACATCGAAGGCAAAATCAAACGCTCTTCTGGTTTATAATCCAATAGTTTTTCTAATTTACTTGCAGCCCTCTTATATTCTTTAAACTTTTCTTTATAGATTACCCCCAATTGATAATAGGCAAAATTTCTGTCTTTAGCCAACCCATCTAAAATTGTTTTTGATGTAGGAATATCTTTTATATAATGTTGAGTGGTATATTTTTCGTCTTCTTTTTTAGATTTATCTTCTTCTTGAATGGTTTTCTCTTGGTTTTCTGGGGTTTTATCTTCCTTAATCTCTTCTTTAGATAATCTCCAGTTTTCTACATGGGCTCTATCGCCCCATATTTTCTTAAATTCAATTCTGCCGAAAGCTATTGTGTTTGAATTGTAAAAATAAAATGTGCTGCCCGAATCAGAAAAAGCGGAACTAGGATTAGGATTCTTCGTATTTGATGAATTATCGGGTGGTATCATTTCTTTTTCGTTATTTTTACCTTTCCCTTTAAATGGATCGGTTGCACTAGAAGATTGACTAGGTTCTTTTGCCGATTTATCAGCAAGTTCTTGTTGCTTTTTTTCTTCTTTTTTTAATTGGTCTATATATTTTTTAAAATAGATTTCTTTTTCTAAAGAAGGCAGTGATGCTAATTTTAGAATACTGTCGTTGCGTAGCGCAATACCTTCAAATTTAATAACATCATCAAGATTTTGTCGCTTCTTTGTTATTAGCTTAAACTCTCTTGTTCTTGGTTTTAGTGCTGTTAAAGTGCTGTCATAATATTTTCCTGCGGTAACATATTTTGCTTTGTTAAAATATATATCGGCAAGATTTCTATAATTGGATGCTGTCAAATAAGAATCTTGAGATTTTATTCGCAATGATTTATTGTAATATTTTGTTGCAATTTCTGTCTTTTTTAATTTATCATAAAATAATCCCATCTGATGATTTAGCACATCCAAAAAAGGGCGATTTTCTCTATCTTTTAATAAATCTTTATATTTTTTTACAAAAGCTAAGGTATCGCCTTTTGTAAAATCAAATTGTGACGATTGACGCGCTTGTGCATGAATAATATACTGACGCGCAGCATTTCTCTTCATATTAATTACTTGCTGATATTGGGCATAAGCACTGTCTTTATAGCCCATTTGTTCATATACTTGACCTAAAATAAAACGGTAGCGTGATTTTTCTTCTTTAGATTTTGTAAATTCTGTAGCTATTTTTAATTTGGCAAGAGCGTTCGGTTTATCTTCTAAGTTTAAATAAGCTTGAGCTAATGTAGCGTTTGCATCGGCAAAAATTTGATCTTTAAATTTTATTTCTTTCAGTAATTTGTTAAGATTAGTAACCGCTATTGCGTCGTTATCCATTCGCATATTGGTTTTTTCACGCCAAATTTTTACTTCATAAATTTTATTGCTTTTGGGGTATTTGTATAAAACATAATTAAATGCTTCAAGCGCTGGTACGAATCGTTGGTCATAATAACGTGATTTCCCCAACATCAAATGCGCTTCATCTATTTGAGGGTTTTTTTCAGTTCCATCAAAGTTCATTGAATGTTTTTGGATGGCTTTGGTAGCTTTGGTTTCGGCTATTTCAAAATTGGGATTTTTGGCTGGAGCCTGACCCGGAAGCGTTTGTACTGGATTGATTTGCATGCGTTCCACTGGAAGCGTTTCCCAATAGTTGTCTTTGAATTGTGATTTCAATTCTGTTATTCCTTTATTTAAAGCTATTCCGCCATTAAATAAAATATTGTCTTTGGTGGTTAAAGCATTATAATTTCTCGAAACAAAGGTGTTTTTCTTTGTAGAACAGGCTACAAAAAAAATCGCCAAAATTGTTGCGAATAGGTATTTAAAAGTACTAGTTTTCAATGTCAAAACGATTTAATAATTAACTCTAAAAAGCTAATTTTAGTATAACTAACTGGTAAAAATACGTTTCTTTTTGATACCTGAAAAAAAATAATGCTATTTTTAAATAAGAAATCCGTTGAAAAACGAAAACTTCAACGGATAATTTCATTTGAAAACAGAAAGTTAGACTGCAAAAAACGCTTCCAATTCTTTTAATGTTTCTTCAGACGTTTGAATGTCTTTTACAATTTCGCCTTTATTTAATGCTACAATTCGAGTACAAACCTCAACTGTATGAACCAAATCATGACTAGAAACTAAAACCGTTACTTCTGGATTATCGGACAATTCTTTAATTATTTTTTTTAATCGATTTACTGTTGTCGGATCTAAATTAGCAAAAGGTTCATCCAAAATAATAACTTCTGGATTTCCGATTAAAGTGGCAATAATTCCGACTTTTTTCATGTTTCCTTTAGATAAATCTCTCAAGTATTTTTTGCTGTTTAGAATTTCATCATTAAAAAATTCTTTGTGTTTAGTAAGCAAAGCATCCACATCGGCTTTGTTTTGATTTCGTAAATCGCCTATAAAATAAAAATATTCCTCGGCAGTTAAATAGCCAATTAAAAAACTTTCATCAATAAATGCTGCAGTGAAAGGTTTCCATGCTTCACTCGTATTTACATGAATATCATTGCTTTTAATATATCCCGAACTTGGTTGGATTAAATCTAACAACAAACTGAAAAAAGTCGTTTTTCCGGCACCGTTATTTCCGACAAGGCCGAAACTTTGCCCTTTTGGAATTTCGAGATTAGAAATATTTAATACTTTAACTCCGTTGTTATATGTTTTGCTAAGATTGGATACTTGTATCATTTTTTTAGTTTAGAAATTTTTGAGTTTAGTAAATGTATTGAAAGCTAATTTTTCTGTTTGTAGGCAGCGATTGTGGCGTATTTTTCTGATTTATAAATGCCTTCTATTTTTTGGAACACTTTTTCTCTGAAAGCAAATCCTAAAACTCCGGCTACAGCAACAAATAAAAGTCCTATGTTGTCATTAAAAACAGCTGTTCCTATAGCATATAAAATCATTGGGACAGCTAATTTCGGAATAGCAATCAACATTGTTTTTATATCAAATGCTTGTCGTTCGCCAAATGCTTTTCTTGCTGTGATGTCTAATGCCGTTTTATTAAAAGCTCCACCCAATAAAACCAAGTGCGAATTAACTCCGATGTTATAAATAGCACCAACCAAAATTAAAAAATAAGTATGCCAACCAAAATACAAATAAAAAGAAGCCAAAACTGTTGAAATTATTGTAACAATAACCATAAGCCACCACTTAGAACTCAAATATTCCTTGTATTGGATGTTCTGACTCATCATTAATTGGTAATACGAACTGTCCCAACTAGGGACAAATTGTCCGAAGTTCAACAAGAAACCTCCGGAAACAAAAATTCCTGCAAAAATTTGCATGCCCACATTATGATTAAATCCGCTTACATTATTAAAAAACAATAATCCGTAAAAAAGGAATACTGCACTGGCTAAAATAGTTCCTCTTGGTCGCTTGTTTCTTTTTATCATTTTGATATCGTTTTTCAAAAAGGTTCCGAGGGTTCCAAATTGGTTCAACCAATTGAAATTTTCGGTTTTTGCTTCCTCACTTTTCTTGGCTAATCCTTCATCCAGATTCAAATTGCTTTTGAAGAAATTAAAAGCAAAATAATAAGCCATAATCGCAACTAATAATGGAATAATAAACAAATAACTGGTTTTATACAATCCTTCAAAAAAGGGAGCGGTGTATATAGTAACATCAAAAACTTTATAATACTGAGCCACGCCAAAACCGACTACTATAGCCAAAACCGAATAGAAAACACTGTCTTTATTGTTCAATAAAATATTGATAAAGTTGTTGGCATAGATAATTCCGAAGATACCTAAATGCCAAAGAATCACGCTCGAAACAGAATAATGATTCAGCACCAACATAATTGAAAAGGGAATAAAGAAAAACGCATGCAATAAATTGAAAAACGAAATCGAAGTTTTTGCTAAAGCAAAATGCACAATGGTGTTCTTTTTTATTGGCAAAGTTAACAATGGGCGAATATTCATAACAGGCATTTTTTGTATAAAATACCGTATCACTAAATCCAACACAAAATAATATATCAAAAACTTGTTCACGGTACTAAACGGATTCAGCCCTGAATCTTCAAGAATGTGATAAATAGCGAATCCTAAAACAAGAAACAGGGCTACAAAATAAAGCGCCATCAATCCTATAAAGACCTTAAGCACCAAATTGGTTCCAAACGAAGCCGAACGTGAAAAAGACTTCCATTCTAAACGGATAAAATGTTTAAACATAGTTGATTATTTTGGTTGGAGTATTAGTTTATAAATTTAGTAAAATGTTACAAGTTACCAAGCCAATTCATATTCAGGGTAAGTTTGTTTAAGATATTCGGAAGCTTTGGATGGGATCACGAAAAACATGATGTATTCAATAATAACCATTGAAACCATAAAAAAACTCATAAAAAATAAAGTAATTAGATTGGAGTGGTGAATTTCAAATTGTAAAAATATCTGAAAAGGCAAATAACTCATTCCCGCCAACGAGCTGTATCCATAAATAATATCTTTCAGTAGCCATTTCTTTCCCTCTTCTTTTACAGTTTTTTTTCTTTTCCTATTCATTCTAATTAATCCTACCCAAAAGGAAATTAAAATCATAAAAGTAAGTATTGCAACAACTTCATGAGAAATAGTAATGGATTTAAGCAATTGGAACACGAGTAAAATGGATAATAGCGTGCCTAAAATTTGAGGGAGTCTAAAAAAAGATTTAAAATGAAGCCAAACCAATTTACTGTATTTTTTATTCATGGCTTTTTTACGTTGTTCTACCACATCCATAAACCCAAATATTCCAAATTTTTTGAACTCCATTTGTAAAGCTTCCTCAAAAGATTGTTTTGGATTTTCTGCCCATTGTTCTTCAATAGAATTGGCTAAATGATCTACCAATTCGGTTTGCAAATCGAAGTATTCCACATAATGTTGTCGTGTGAAAGTGTAAAGTTGGTCTATTTGGGGAGGGGTTAGTTTCATAATTGATTTTCTTCTTTTGGTAAATCATTTAATGTTTTTACGTACTTGCCTTTTTCAAAAAAGAAAAGATTTCCTAACCATTCTTTATCTTTAAATGGTTTGCCTCTTAATTGATTATCAAAATATTGGGTGTAAACTGTTCTAAAACTTTTTTTATAATAATCGCCATCAATAGCAAAAAGTGGCGATGTAAAGTTTTGGCTTAAAGTTCTGTCTAAATTAGCAAATCCATTCATTACCAAAAACAACTTATAGTGGTGTTTTTGGGCATACATCTCATACACTTTCAGAGGTCTGCAATATTCGGAGGAGCAGCCATTGGTAAACTCATACACCATTGCAGCATCGTATTTTAATAATTCTTCTTTTAATTGCAAAGCATTGATTTTATAAATAGTGTCTTTACTCAGATTTTCAAATTTTTTAAGAGCAATGATTTTAGATTTTTCTATTGGAGTAAGTTTACCATAATCATTAGTAAGTCCGTTAATTTTACACGAAGTTAGTATTGACAGCAGTAATGATACTAATAGGTATACTAAGCAATTTAGTCTGTTGTTATTTTTCATTTTCAATATTCTAATTTTGGTTGCACTAAACTTTGCATGTTTCTAATAAAATCTTCCAATTCAGCCAAACGGTTGCTGGTTTCTTTGGTCCCTTTTTCGGTAAGTTTATAGTATTTACGTAATCTATTGTCTACGTTTTCAACCTCCACTTCTAGCACTCCTTCGGCTTCCAATTTATGCAAAGCTGGATACAACGCGCCTTCGGTTATTTTCAATTCCCCACTTGTAATTTCCTTTACCTTTTGGGTAATTTCATATCCGTACATCCTACCGTTTTCTTCCAATAGTTTCATCACTATGGTATTCAAACTTCCTTTATATAATTGCGAATTTTTCATTTTTTTATTATTTTGAGGCACGAAGCAATCTCTAATTAAAGCACAAATATACATAAGTTTTTTATATACATAAGTTTTTTATGTATATTTTATTTTTTTTCAAAACTATTTGGTTTCATACCTTTGCAAAAAATAAAACCCAATGGCCTCTTTTTATAAATTACAAATCAAAGAAATTAAGCGCGAAACCATTAACGCAGTTTCTGTGGTTTTTAATGTTCCAACCGAATTACAATCTGCATACCAATTTATTGCAGGTCAATATATCAATTTGAAATTAACGCTTGACGGAACTGAAATCCGTCGTGCCTATTCCATTTGTTCTTCTCCTAATAGTGGTGAATTACGTATTGCCATTAAGTCCGTTAAAAACGGTCTTTTTTCAAAATTTGCTAACGAAAATCTTAGTGTTGGCGATATCCTTGAAGTAGGACAACCAGAAGGTAAATTCACGTTCGAACCAAACGCAGACAGACAAAAAAACTATGCAGCGCTTGTTGCCGGAAGCGGAATTACTCCGGTACTGTCTATCCTACAATCGGTTTTAGAAAACGAGCCAAAGAGTTCTTTTGTTTTACTTTATGGTAATAAAACAACAGAAGAAACTATTTTTCACGAACAGTTGCACCAATTACAATTAAAATATGTCGGACGGTTTTTTGTGCATTATGTCTACAGCCAAACCAAAGTAGAAAATGAACTTTTTGGAAGAATTGACAAATCCAATATCAACTTTGTGTTGAACAACAAACACAAAGAAAAAGAATTTGACAAGTTCTATTTGTGTGGTCCTGAAGAAATGATCAACTTGGCAACTACCGTTTTAAAAGAGCATAATGTTGCTGATATAAATATAAAATTCGAATTATTTACCACTTCATCAACTGAAAATTCCGAAGCAAGTTCTCATTCTGGTCATACAACGATTACGATTTTGGTAGATGAAGAAGAAACATCTTTTGAAATGAGTCAGAAGCAAACGCTTTTAGAAGCTGCTTTAAAACAAGGCATCGATGCACCTTATTCTTGCCAAGGCGGAATTTGCAGCAGTTGCTTGGCACGAATTTCTAAAGGAACTGCCGAAATGAAAAAAAATTCCATTTTAACCGATAAAGAAGTCGCTGATGGATTGGTATTAACGTGTCAAGCGCATCCAACTTCTAGCGAGATATTTGTGGATTTTGATGATGTATAATTAATTATTGGCGGTCTTTCAGTCGCAACTTTCAGATACTGCTAACTGCGACTGAATACTGAACACTACTTTCTCTACAGAAATTGTTCGCATAGCATCTTCATAGCCAACAACTTTTTTATTGCCATAAATGGATGTGGGTAATAAAGGGTATTTTGTTCTATCAGAAACCAAACAATTTTCCATAAGTTGATTATACGGAACAAATCCAGCATACGGATGCGTAGCTCCCCAAAGCGTTATCGTTTTTACTCCATACATTGCGGCAAGATGGGCATTACCACTATCCATTGAAACCATTACATCTAAATTGGAAATAAGCTGCAATTCTTCTTTAAATGAGATGACTTTAGTAAAGTTATATACATTTTCAAGACCTACTGCCATTTTATCCAACGCTACTTTTTCAAGATTGCCGCCACCAAAAAGTGCAATCTTGAACGATTTTTCTTTGGATAGTTCTACAATAACTTGTTTCATCAAATCTAATGGATAGGTCTTGCTTTTATAATGTGCGAAAGGTGCAATTCCAATCCATTTGCAATTTTTATTGCCTAATATTTCTTTTACTTCTTCCGATAATTCTAATGGTTTTAAAAAAAGTGGTGTACTTAAATCTAAAGTATATCCCAACTTTTTAAAAGTGTCTACATGTCTTTCAACCATAGATTTTAAAGGTTTAAACTCTTTGTTAACTATACTAGTTAAAGCGTTCTTTTCTTTTCTTCCTTTATCTGTAAATGCACTTCTTTTTCCCGATAAAGAAAACAAAAAGCGAACCATTTTAGAACGAAGAACATTATGTAAATCGGCAATTACCTCAACCTGATTCTTTTTTAAATCTTTATACAATCTGTAAATTCCAAGGAGTCCTTTATGCCGATGATTGGTATGCACGGATAAGAAAGTCACGTTGGGAATGTTCTTAAAAAAAGGTTTATAAAAAGGCCTTGAAACCACAATCACATTCACGTTTGTATATTGCTTTACTAGAGCTAAAATAACGGGTACCGTCATGGCAACGTCACCCATTGCAGACAGTCGAATGACAGCTATATTTTTGATTTTATGCGGCAAATTTTGTATTATTTTATTTCTTATTCTGATATAGAACTGGATTCAAATCATCATCGTTGTACATTTTCATTTGTTTGTAGACTTTCATAAATTTATCTCCGTTTTCAATATCGGTTAATAAATCATCAATTGCGGTCGATAAATCGGTTCTTTGTTCCAAAAGCACATTCAACTTTTCTTGACATTTATCTCTATGTTCTTGCGAAGCTTCAGTTCGAATGGCCTCTTCGTTCATGTGATAAATTTTTAATGCCAAAATTGACAATCTATCAATTGTCCAAGCGGGAGATTCTGAATTTATTTTTGCAGTAGTTTTTACTTCAACAGCAACATATTTTTGCAGAAAGTAACTATCTATATATTCTACCATATCCGTGCGTTCTTGATTGGAAGCGTCAATCTTTCTTTTCAAAGTCAATGCTGCAACAGGATCAATATTGGGATCACGAATAATATCTTCATAATGCCATTGAACGGTGTCAATCCAATTTTTAAAATACAATAAATGTTCAATTTTATCTTTCGGATAGGGATTATTTATGGGCTGGTTTACATTGTCGTAAACATGATAATCCTTTATACATTGTTCAAATATAGAATAGGCAAATTTTGAAAACATAATGAATGGTTTTATTTTATTTCATACAATTCGACCAAAAGGTCTCGATTGCAAAGATAGTTTTTATACTTTTAACCTGAAAATTGAAACTATATGAATTTACATTATATTTCTGAAAACAACAGTATTCTTAACCATTTTTTGGCTCAAATTCGTGATGTAGCCATTCAAAAAGACAGCATGCGTTTCAGAAAAAACATTGAGCGTATTGGTGAAATTATGGCTTATGAATTAAGTAAAACTCTAGAATATAAAGCCATTGATGTGCAAACTCCCCTTGGTATAAAACATACAACAACCATAGCCGATAATGTAGTTTTATGTTCGATTCTTAGAGCTGGATTGGCTTTGCACACTGGTTTCATGAACATTTTTGACAATGCCGAAAACGGATTTGTATCCGCATACCGTCATCATCCAAATAACGACGAATCTTTTGAAATTTTAGTGGAATATCAGGCGGCACCGTCCTTTGAAAACAAAAATTTAATTCTTATTGATCCGATGTTGGCAACCGGTCAATCGATTGTGGCTGTTTTAAATAAATTGCATTTGGAGCAAAAACCAAAAGAGATTCACATTGCTGTTGTCATTGCGGCTCCGGAAGGTATTGCCTATTTAGAAGAAAATCTTCCCAACAATTGTCACTTATGGGTGGCGGCGCTTGATGAAAAACTGAATGAAAAAAACTACATTATTCCAGGACTTGGTGATGCTGGAGATTTAGCTTACGGAAGTAAATTATAACTGCGAAAAAAAACAGAAAAATCCACAAATAATAGAAACCAGTAAGATGATTTCTTGTTGAAATTTATTTTGCAAATACTCAATGGTATTCGTTGCTATAATTGCCATTGGTAAAAAAGTAAATATCAAAAGTTCATTGCTTTTATTGGTAGAAATTAAAAAAATTATTATTCCAATTAAAGCTGAAATAATGACTTTCTTATAAGATGCTTGAAGGTTTAACGGTTTATTAGTGAGTGTAAAAATAAAAGGAACTATAAAAAATAGCGCGAATACAGTATAAATTGAAAAAGCTAAATTTTGATAATTACTGCTAAAATAATCGATTTGAAAATCCATCGCATTTGATTGAAAATAGGTGTTTATAGCTGTTTTATCAAAAAGTAAATCATATAAAACAAAAATCACAGCTAATGCAAAAAATGACACAAATGGAATCAACCAATTTCTGTAATCTCTAGATACATGAAAAATAATTGAGAGATAAACCACAACAATAAAAAGGATACACCAAAAGTGGAACAAACTTGCTACAAATACCCATAGTGCAGCATCAAATATTTTTTCTTTTGGAGCTTTCAATGTTTGCAGAGAAACCAACCTTCTCATGGATAAAACAATAAAAAAATTAGCCAAAAGCAGGCTATTATTATTCATAACATTTGGAAAAAATAATAATAAAAGAAAGAAAAACAGAATAGTATAAGAACTGTTTTTAGTTAGTGCATTTTTTTTTACAATAAAATTAGAAAAGAAAAGGGAAGCAAATAAAATACCCAATAATCCGAATTTTTTCAAAAAATCTACTAAAGAATTTATACTTGTTGTGCTTTTAAATTGGTAGATAAAAAAGAACAAAATCATTAATATTCCCATCAGAGAATAATTAATTGGTGTAGATTTTTTAAAAATGCTTGTTATCATGAGGATATTTTATACTTTTGTGGCTGTAAATATAATACATGTTTAAAGATGAGAGCATTTTTTGAAGCAATACAGTCACTTTTTGTAGATTTTTTATTTAAACCACTGGATTGGTTGCGTGCATTAGAGTTAGATAATTGGTGGTTAGCCAATATTGTTAGTTGGACTTTAATGGTGGTTTGCGCTAGATATGTTATCTATTGGTGTAAGGAATTACAAAAACACCAAAAAAACAACGAAGAAAACCAAGATACAACGGCACATTCGTTCTTAAAGTAAGTCGAAACCGATATCTTTTCTAAAATACATCTTATCAAAATGTAGCTTTTCTATGTTTTGATAAGATTTTTTTATGGCCTCTTGAAAGCTATCGCCAAACGATGTAATGGCAATAACACGTCCGCCATTAGTAACTACTTTTTGGTTTTCTAATTTCGTTCCTGCATGAAAAATAATTGAATCTTCAATGTTTTCTAATCCAGAAATCTCAAATCCTTTATCATAATTTTCTGGATAGCCCCCCGAAACTAGCATAATTGTTGTGGCGCTTCTTTCGTCAATTTTCAAAGAAACTTCATCCAAAGTTTGGTTTCCAACCGCTTGAAAAAGTTCTACTAAATCACTTTTCAATCTCGGAATAACCACCTCCGTTTCTGGATCGCCCATTCTTACATTGTACTCAATAACAATTGGTTCGCCTTTAACATTTATTAATCCAATGAAAACAAAACCTTTATATTCAATTCCGTCGTTTTGTAAGCCCTCAATGGTTGGCTTTACAATTCTAGTTTCGATTTTTTCCAACAAAATTGCATCTGCAAATGGAACTGGGGAAACTGCTCCCATTCCGCCTGTATTTAAACCCGTATCGCCTTCGCCAATGCGTTTATAATCTTTAGCAGTTGGAAGTATTTTATAATTTTTTCCATCGGTTAAAACAAAACAACTCAGCTCAATTCCATCCAAAAATTCTTCAATCACCACTTTGGCACTTGCAATTCCAAATTTCTCGTGAACCAACATGTTTCTTAATTCGGCTTTTGCTTCTTCTATATCATTAATAATTAAAACACCTTTTCCAGCAGCCAATCCGTCTGCTTTTAAAACATAAGGCGGTTGAAGCGTTTCTAAAAAAGCACACCCTTTTTCAACCGTTTCTTTTGTAAAACTATCATATGCAGCAGTAGGAATTTTATGTTTAATTAAAAATTCTTTGGCAAATTCTTTACTTCCTTCCAATTGGGCGCCTAGTTTTGATGGACCAATTACTGGAATATGATTTAATAAGTAATCCTCTTTAAAGAAATCATAAATCCCTTGTACTAAAGGATCTTCTGGGCCTACCACAACCATGTCTATTTTTTCTTGTAAAACAAACTTTTTTAGTGCTTGAAAATCTAAAATATTGAGATTCACATTTATAGCCATTTGAGATGTTCCTGCATTTCCGGGAGCCACAAAAAGTTTGGAACATTTAGAACTTTGTAACATTTTCCATGCTAAAGCGTGTTCTCTTCCTCCTGAACCTAAAAGTAAAATTGTCATTGTGTTTTGCTATTAGTTGTGATGCAAAAATATAATATTCAAAACTAGTATATTTGAAAAAAAATTGTTTTTTAATTTTTTTAGCTAAATTTGTTTAAACTTTAATACTTAACTATGAAAAAATTATTACTTACTTTATTACTCAATGCTTCTATTTCGACTTTTGCACAATCTTGGGATTCACAAGCTTCTGGATTTGCAAGTCCTTCAAGAGGTATTAGTAAATTAGAAATTATTGATGCTAATACCTTATGGGGATTAGCATATGATGGAACTGCAGCTGCTGCAAATGTTCAAGAATTCACACTTACAACAAATGGGGGTGCAACATGGACTCCAGGAGTTATTAATGTGGGTGACGTAACCTACCAAATTGTAAATTTAAGTGCGATTGATGCATTGACAGCTTGGGCTGGAGCAATAAACCCTTCTGTAACAGGAGTTACAGACCCAAATGATGGAATTGGAGTTATTTATAAAACAACAGATGGCGGCGCAACTTGGGTTAGGCAAAATGCTACAGGTTTTCAGACAGTAGGCACTGTTAATTCTTTTTTAGATGGTGTACATTTCTTTGATGCAAACAATGGTTTGGCGTTTGGAGATCCCATAGGAACTACTTTTGAGATTTATACAACTAGTGATGGTGGCGCTACTTGGACACCAGCAACTAGTCCTGCAGTTGTTGCAAATGAGTATGGATATACTGGAAATTTTGTAGCTGCTGGAAACTCATTTTGGTTTACAACTAGTAAGGGTAAAATATACAAAACTACCGACAAAGGACTTACTTGGACGAAATTAAATTCTCCATTAAGCGATTTTGGAGCTCAAGTTACTACAACAAACGTTGGAAGTCTTTACTTTACAGATAACAATACCGGTATTATTGTAGGAGCTAAAAATTATGTTGCTGCAACTACAACTACAGCTGCTACCGGAACATTTAAGATTTACACAACTACAAACGGAGGAACTACTTGGTCTACAGGGGTAACATATACAGGATTTAGAAACATATGTTACATTCCTGGAACAACTAAGTTAGTTGCTACTTCTGCATTAACTACTACTACAACAAGCGATGGGTCTTCATATAGCGTGGACAATGGAGTAACTTGGACTACAATTGAAACTGGCACTCAAAGACTTTCTCCTGCTTTCCTAAATGAAACAACCGGATGGTGTGGAGGATTTAATTCCGACCCTTTTACTGGTGGAGTGTTTAAATTTAACGGAAGTTTATTTAACCCAACTTTTAATGTCGCAAAAAGCTTTGTTGTGTCCCCAAATCCAGCTAATTCTATAGTTTCTATTTCGTCTTCTTTAGTGGATTCATACTCGTTGAAAATAGTAGATGTATCAGGAAAAGTTATTCTTGAAAAAGAGTTAAATGGTATAGAAAACACTTTGGATATTTCTGCATTAAACTCGGGATTGTATTTCTTTAATTTCACTTCAGATTCAAAATCAGAAACTGTAAAAATTATTAAAAATTAATTGGAAATAAATAGTATTTTTAAGGGCTGACTTTTGTTAGCCCTTTTTTATTTATAACTATGTTTTCTATCTTTAATTTATCCCTTTTTTTAAATGGCTTTCCAATCAAGGATGCTCAAAAAGATTTAAAAAAAATACAAGCAATTTCAGAAGTAGATTTTGAAAAATATACTATGGATAAAAGAAAAGAAATTGTGAACTTTCATATAAAAAAAAATAGCTTTTATTCAGAGTTGGCTGGCAAAGAGGAATTCAAAAATTGGGAAGCACTTCCAATTTTGACAAAAAAAGAGTTTCAAAAACCCATATTTGAAAGACTTTCAAAAGGATATAAAGAAAAATATTACGTTAATAAAACGTCTGGTTCTAGCGGAGTGCCTTTTATTTTTGCAAAAGACAAGTATTGTCATGCGCTTACCTGGGCAATAATTCAAGATCGTTTTGGATGGTTTGGAATGGATTTTAATTCTTCTTTACAAGCCCGTTTTTATGGAATTCCTTTAGATATTATTGGAAACACCAAAGAACGAATCAAAGATTTCTTCAGTAAAAGATATCGGATTTCGGTTTTTGATTTATCCGATGCTTTTATGGAATCGGTAGTTGCTAGTTTTCAAAAGAAACAATTTCAATACATCAATGGGTACACCTCATCTATTGTATTATTTGCAAAATATTTGAAGAAGAAAGACATTCTTTTAAAAACAATTTGTCCAACTTTAAAATATTGTGTGGTGACATCCGAAATGTTATTTGAAGAAGATAAAGTTTTAATGGAAAAACAATTTGGGCTTCCGGTTATCAATGAATATGGGGCTTCCGAACTGGATTTGATTGCTTTTCAAAATCCAAAGGGCGAGTGGCAAGTCAATTCCGAAACTCTTTTTGTAGAAATTTTAGACGAAAACAACAATATATTACCAAACGGTAAAGAAGGAAGAATCGTAATAACGTCTTTATACAACAAAGCACATCCTTTCATTAGATATGATATTGGCGATATTGGAACTTTAGATGAAAAAAGCACCTTTAAAAAACCAATTCTAAAAAATTTAATCGGTCGAACCAATGATATAGCCAATCTTCCTAGCGGAAAAAAATCTGCAGGCTTGACTTTTTATTACATAACTAAATGTATTATTGAAGACGATGGAAATGTAAAAGAATTTGTAATAAAACAAACTAAAATTGATACTTTTGAAGTGGAATATGTGAGTGAAAGTGCCTTAACCATCAAACAACTTGATACTATTGAAACTAGCATTGCGGCCTATTTAGAACCTGGATTAACCTTCTCTTTTACCCGAAAAGAAAAACTAGAACGAAGTAAAAGCGGAAAATTGAAACAGTTTGTTTCATTAGTAAATTGATATGAAAATAACTTTAATTGCAGGCGCAAGACCCAATTTTATAAAAATCGCACCCATTATCAAAGCGATTGAAAAAAAACAATCGGAACGAGCAACTATTTCCTACCGATTGGTTCATACTGGTCAGCATTATGATAAAAATCTCAGTGATACTTTTTTTGACGAATTAAATATCCCGCATCCGGATGTGAATTTAGACGTGAAAAGCGGTTCGCAAGCCGAACAAACTGGCGCAATTATGATTGCTTTTGAAAAAGAATTACTGCAAAACCCCTGTGATTTGGTTTTAGTTGTTGGGGACGTTAATTCGACAATGGCGTGTGCGATTGTCGCCAAAAAAATGAACATCAAAGTAGCTCATGTTGAAGCGGGAATTCGTTCTGGTGACAATACTATGCCTGAAGAAATTAATAGAATTATAACCGACAGTATAACCGATTATTACTTTACAACTTCAAAATCAGCATCGGAAAATTTAATAAAAAATGGGTTGAAATCCAGTAACATACATTTTGTTGGTAATGTGATGATTGATGCTTTATATGAAAATTATAATAGATTTTTTTCGCCAAGTTTTTGGGAGGAATTCCGATTAGAGACTGGAAATTATATTATATTAACCTTACACAGGCCATCAAATGTAGATGAAGAAAAATCGTTAATTATTTTATTAGAAGGAATCGATCAAATGGTGGGCAGAAAAAAAATTATTTTTCCAATTCATCCTCGAACGAAAGCCATTTTAGGTGGTTGTAATTTAGATTTAAAAAATATACTATTTATTGAACCAATGGGGTACTTGAATTTTATGTATTTGATTAAAAATAGTTTTGCGGTAATTACCGATTCGGGGGGAATTTCAGAAGAAACTACGGTTTTAGGCATTCCGTGTTTTACTTTGCGAACTTCAACCGAACGACCAGAAACTATTGAAATTGGAACTAATACTTTGGTTGGTGATTCTGTCGAAAATCTGGTGAATTTATTTGGTGAATTTATTCGAAATGGTTCCAAAAAAGGAAGTATTCCTGATCTATGGGACGGAAAAGCATCTGAACGAATTATTGATATACTCTTAAAAAAATACAGCTGTTAATGAAATTCCTAAGGAATGACAAAAGAGCGAAAAAAGATACTGAATCAAGTTCAGCGTAAATGAAAGAAATCCTAATCATATCGAATTATTATCCTCCAGAAAAAGGTGCGGCTGCCAATAGAATTGAGCAGTTAGCATTGAAATTACAGCAAAATAATTACAACGTTTCGGTGATTTGCCCTTTAGGAAATTATCCAAAAGGTGAGTTGTTTCCTGAGTATAAAAGTAAATTTTGGGTGACGGAAAATCAGAATAATATCGCTATAAAACGGCTTTGGATTTATCCCAGTGTGAGTAAAAATTTGATAGTTAGAGTTTTTTCGATTTTGTCATTTGCTCTCAGTTTATTTTTTTATTTATTGTTCAAAAAAACACCAAAAAAAGTGGTGGTTCAATCGCCACCATTATTACTTTCTTTTATTGCGGTTTTTATTCTTTCTTTAAAAAAGAAAATTATAATAGTAAATATTTCCGATTTATGGCCATTAGCAGCCCTCGAATTAAAAGCTATCAAAAAAAACTCTATTTCACATAAATCCTCCTTGTTTATTGAACAATTTATTTATAAAAAATCGACTGTAATTCTAGGTCAATCAAATGAAATTATTACTCACGTAAATTCCATATTACCTGATAAAAAATGTTTCTTATATCGCAATTTTCCTAATCATAAAGAGGGAAGTTTCAATTTAATTACAGTTGAAAACGAACCTATAAAAATCTTTTATGCAGGACTATTAGGAATTGCTCAAAGTGTTTTAGAATTGTGTCAAAAAATTGAATTAAACGGCTTAAATATTGAACTTCATATATTTGGTGATGGTGCTGAAAAGAGTCAAATTGAAACTTTAATATCGTCTAAAAAAGTTAAAAATATTTTTTTTCACGGCATGATGGAACGAAATAATCTTATTGAAAAATTAAAATCATTTGACATTGCGATTGTTCCATTAAAAGTTAGAATTTATGGCTCGGTTCCTTCGAAGATTTTTGAATATGGCGCTCTTGGTTTTCCTATTCTTTACTTTGGTGGTGGCGAAGGCGAAAATATTGTAAATGAAAATTCTATGGGGTGGATTGCTTCGGTTGAAAATTATGATGATTTGAATGAAAAATTAGCAGTTATATCTAAAATGAGTAAATCTGATTTATTATCTCTGAAAAAAAAGATTTTTACTCAAACTCAAATGGTTTTTAATTTAGACAATCAAATGGAAGAACTGATAAATAAAAAGGTGTTTTAATAGGCTTTTTCTTCGCCTTTAAAAATATTTATGACTGTTTGTATAATAATTTTAATATCCATTAATAGCGACCAATTTTCAATATAAAAAACATCATAATTAATTCTATTTTTCATTTCTTCATCGCTTTCAATCTCTCCTCTAAAACCTTTAACTTGTGCTAATCCTGTTATACCTGGCTTAACATGGTGACGCATCATGTATTTATTAATTCGACTTCCGTAAACTTTGTTTTGAGACCAAAGATGGGGTCTTGGACCTACTACAGACATTTCGCCAATTAAAACATTTAAGAATTGAGGCATTTCATCTATGCTAGTTTTTCTAATAAATCTGCCAATTCTTGTTACTCTAGGGTCATTTTTAGAGGCCTCTATTTCTGTTGTTTCATTAATCTTCATAGACCTAAATTTATAACAAAAAAATTCTTTTTCGTTTATTCCTGGTCTACCTTGCTTAAAAAAAACAGGGCCTTTGGATTCTAATTTTATTAAAATAGCTAAAATTGGAATTAACCAAGAAAGTAAAAAAATCATTACAAATATCGAGAAAAACACATCGAAAATTCTCTTGATTAATTTGGTTATTGGGTCATCTAAATACGTTTGTTGAATAGATACTATGGGAATATAATCATAATATTCCATTTTATTATTACTAAAAAGCAATTCGTCATTTTCAGGTAAAAACTTCAATATTTTTAAGTTGTTCTCTGAAAAGTTAATTAATTTATTGATTTCTCTATTAGTTAATCCAACTAAAGAAGCATATACAACATCTATATTTTTAACTGAAGAAACTTCTAGAATTTTATCTAATTGATTTAATTTATCTGACTCTAAAAGGATTCTATTAACAACATGACAGCCATAATCCTTATTATTATTAAATAAATCATTTAATAAGTTAGCGTTTTCACCATTGCCTATTATTAAAACATTTCTAACATTCCCTCTAAAAAATATTCTGTATTTCTTTAAGGAATAATAAATACTAAACTTAATAAAAATAATAACAAAAAAAACTAGTGCTAAATAGTAAAACATAATTTTGGAGTTTTCACTTTTATTGTAAAACCCTAAAAATGAATAACAAATTATTGTAAATAATATAAATTGCTTAGCGCTTTTATTTAGTATTGATATTACTTTAGTAAAACGATATACTTCGTAAAATGAGACGTTTATAGCTGTAATTATCCATGTAAAAGATACTAAGATTAGAAAATATTTTGAATAGAAAATATTTTGAAATACATAAAAAGCTATTAAATTAAGTACAATTAAATCTAAAACGACAGTTATTGGTTTTAAAAATTTTGAATATCTTCCAACTTTACTTTTCATTAACTAATGTATTTAGAAAAGTCTTTATGTTCTTCTTTTAGCAATTCTTCTGTTGATAAGGATTTGAAATAGTCATAAGTAATTTTCATTCCTTCTTGTCTAGAAACTTTTGCTTCCCAACCCAACAATACTTTCGCTTTGGTTATATCGGGTTGGCGTTGTAAAGGATCGTTAATTGGTAGCGGATGATACACTACTTTTTGATTGGTTCTTGTAAGTTTGATTATTTCTTCTGCGAAATCCTTAATGGTAATTTCATCAGGGTTTCCAATATTTATAGGATATACATAATCAGAATGTAATAATCTATAAATTCCTTCCACTTGATCATCTACAAAACAAAAGGAACGGGTTTGCATTCCGTCTCCAAAAATGGTTAAATCTTCTCCACGCAATGCTTGTCCGATAAAAGCTGGAATAACACGTCCGTCGTTCAGCCGCATTCTTGGTCCGTAAGTATTAAAAATTCTAACAATTCTAGTTTCTACTCCATGAAATGTATGGTAAGCCATAGTCATAGATTCCTGAAAACGCTTAGCTTCGTCATAAACACCTCTTGGTCCGATAGTATTAACATTTCCATAATACTCTTCTGTTTGTGGATGAACTAATGGATCTCCGTATACTTCAGAGGTTGATGCTATTAGTATTCTTGCTTTTTTAACACGTGCCAAACCTAATAAATTATGCGTTCCTAAAGAACCAACCTTTAAGGTTTGTATCGGAATTTTTAAATAATCTATCGGGCTTGCCGGAGAAGCAAAATGTAAAATATAATCCAATTGCCCGGGAACATGCACAAATTTGGTGATGTCGTGATGGTAAAACTCGAAATTTTCTAATTTGAAAAGATGTTCAATATTTTTTAAATCGCCTGTAATAAGATTATCCATTCCAATTACAAAATAACCTTCTTTTATAAATCTATCACAAAGATGCGATCCTAAAAAACCTGCTGCTCCTGTAATTAATATTCGTTTCATGTTGTTATATTTTACTTTTCTTCATTCGATGATGAATTAAACAAACAAAAAAGTAGTATAAAAAAAACGATTCCTCTTTGTCTGCAAAAAAACGATTCCGACAAAAATAACATTATCATTGTGATTGCAAAAGCAATATGGAGAAAATCTTTTTTAGCCAATGCTTTTTTAATGTTTAAAAACAACATAAATCCCAAAATTAGTAATCCAAATATTCCAAGTTCGGCAAACGTTTGGATGTATTGATTGTGAAAATTATACTCGCCGTAATCATAAAACAATTTATACATTTTAGCTTTTTCTCTAATGTGTGCTTGAGAAGCCTCTATGCCAAAACCTTTAAAAAAGATATTGTTATCTGCTAACATTTCTTTAAAAATTCGCACTTGATAGACTCTTAATGCGGTGCCTGGAAAAAAATCGGATTCATGAAATGTTTTATTGTTCCATGCTTCTTTTATAGAAACATTATGAATTTTACCTTTTTTTTCATCTTCTAACGAATTTTGAAGTGTATTATCCACAAAAGCGGTTTCATATTCTATCATAAAACGATGTTTCACTTCTTTTACAAAAAAGATGGAAAAGAATAGAAAAAGTGAAACTGAAATAATCGTTAACGTTTTTGTACTAGATGAAATTTTTGCAAAAAAAGCATAATAGCAGACAATGATAATAAAATCGATAGTAATTATGCTTTTTGATGAAAGTAAAAACAGAAAGAGTATTAGAACCGAAAGCGCGATTTTTTCTATCGTTTTTCTATTGTTTAATTGCACAAAATAAAACAGGGCAAACGAAGCAAAAACCGACATATAAATGGCTCCTGGATCTTCTGGTACAAGATTATTATAAAAAAAACAACTTGTAACATTAGTTTCAAAATAATTTAAAAATGCCATTATTAAATAAAAAAAACAATACAAAATCATGGCAAAACTGTAGACTCTAAAAATAGTATTTAATCTTTCTTTATTAAATTTTGGGAAGAAAAAAAACACTAGAGGTATTGCAATAAAGGACAATGATTTTTGGAGCCCAGAAAGTGATTTTGCAATATCTAATGTCCATAATAAAGAAAATGCCATAAGTATGAAAAAAGAAATTGGTATAAAGAAAACGGTATTAGAAACTCTTTTGTTTTTTTTGAAGAAAACAACTGCCAACACAAACAGAATTGTTGCAACACTTACAAAAATATTTGCTAATGGTAATGTAATTAATATTAATGCTGTTAAGTATTCTAAAACAGCCTCGGGTTTATTGTTATCGTTTTGGGGAAAGCTTGAAATAGATGTAGTAAAGATGCCCATTTATACGTTTATATATTTACAAATTTAAACTTATTGTTGAAAAGTAAATAAAAAAATGGGAAAATGTTTAATGAACGATTAATAATATTCTACGTCTATTTATTAAATATCTTTGATAACTATATTTATAATTTTATTCCAGTTAATATTCCTAATAGTTTAGTTGATTTTTTTAGTGAAAGGACTCTAATTTGGCCTAAAAAACTATATTTGTACTCTGAAATTTATCAAATATGAAAATAGCATTAATCACTGGGATTAACGGTCAAGATGGTTCCTATTTAGCAGAATTATTATTAGAAAAAGGATATATTGTACATGGTGTAATTAGAAGAAGTTCAACTTTTAATACGGAACGTATTGAGCACTTATATATCGATTCTTTGATAAAAGACCTTCATACTAAACAAAGAATAAAACTTCATTATGGAGACATGACGGATTCAACAAATTTAATTCGTTTAATCCAACAAATAAAACCTGATGAAATTTATAATCTTGCCGCTCAATCACACGTGAAAGTTTCTTTTGAACTTCCTGAATATACTGCAGAAACAGACGGAATTGGAACATTGAGACTTTTGGAAGCTATTAGAATTTGTGGTTTAGAACAAAAAACCAAAATCTATCAAGCTTCGACTTCTGAATTGTATGGTAAAGTTCAAGAAATACCTCAAACAGAAACTACTCCATTTTATCCAAGAAGTCCCTATGGCGTAGCAAAAATATATGCCTTTTGGATAACAAAAAACTACCGAGAATCTTATAATATTTTTGCTGTAAACGGAATACTATTTAATCATGAATCTGAACGAAGAGGAGAGACTTTTGTTACCAGAAAAATTACCTTAGCCGTTGCGAGAATTAAACAGGGTTTACAAGAAAAATTATATCTTGGAAACTTAAACTCACTAAGAGATTGGGGGTATGCTAAAGACTATGTAGAATGCATGTGGTTGATGCTGCAACAAGAAGAGCCTGAAGATTATGTGATTGCAACTGGTGAGCAACACTCTGTAAGAGAGTTTTGTGAATTAGCGTTTAAAGAAGCTGGTATTACTTTAGTTTGGGAGGGTACAAATGAAAAGGAAAAAGGAATTTGTAGAGAAACAGGAAAAATCTTAATTGAAGTAGATCCAAATTATTACAGACCTTCTGAAGTTGAAACATTGCTTGGAGACCCAAGTAAGGCAAAAAATCAATTAGGGTGGAATCCTACAAGAACATCATTTGAAGATCTTGTTAAAATAATGGTTCAGCATGATTTGGAATACGTCAAAAGAAAATAGAATGGAAAAATCATCTAAAATATTTGTTTCCGGTCACAATGGATTGGTTGGAAGTGCTCTAGTTAAAAATCTAATTCAAAAAGGTTTTACCAATATTATCACTAGAACTCGTAGCGAACTTGATTTAACAAATACAACAGATGTAGCCCTATTCTTTGAAACCGAAAAACCCGATTATGTGTTTTTAGCTGCTGCAAAAGTGGGGGGTATTATTGCAAACAATGTGTATCGTGCCGATTTCATATATGAAAATTTGATGATTCAAAACAATGTAATTCATCAGAGTTATGTTCATGGTGTAAAGAAACTTTTGTTTTTGGGAAGCACTTGCATTTATCCAAAAAATTGTCCTCAACCGATGAAAGAAGAATACCTTTTAACAGATGAATTGGAATACACTAACGAACCTTATGCTATTGCAAAAATTGCAGGTATAAAAATGTGTGAAAGTTATAACATACAGTATAACACCAACTTTATTTCGGTGATGCCAACCAATTTATATGGCCCAAATGACAATTTTAACCTAGAGAAATCTCACGTTTTGCCAGCTTTATTAAGAAAAGTGCATTTGGCAAAATTACTTTCTGAGGATAATATTGAAGCGTTGCTATTAGACTTAAAAGTAAATACTATTGAAGAAGCAAATGTAATTTTAAACCAATACAAAATTTCTAAAAACTCAGTAGAGATTTGGGGAAGTGGTACCCCAATGAGAGAATTTCTTTGGTCTGAAGATATGGCTGATGCTTGTGTATTTATTATGGAAAATAGAGATTTCATGGATTGTTATACTAACCCAAGTAACATTAAAAATACGCACATAAATATTGGAACAGGAAAAGATATTTCTATAAAAGATTTAGCGTATTTAATAAAAGATATTGTAGGTTATAAAGGTGATTTTGTTTTTAATACTGAAAAACCTGATGGAACGCTTAAAAAACTTACTGATTGCGGTAAATTAAATAATTTAGGTTGGAAACATAAAATGGAATTGGCGGATGGTATTGAAAAAATGTATCAGTGGTATTTAAATAATTAATTATTTAAATTTTCATTCTCAAAATTGTTTAGTATTTTCTCCATCGAGAACTTTTTAATTATAAATTTTCTTGCGTTATTTCCAATTTCAACAGAATTTATGGGCGATTCAATCAAATGATTGATTTTTGTCATTATTTGATTGAGTTTATTTTCATCATAAAAATAAAACCCACCATTAGAAATTTTAAAATTATGTTTTACCTCTGACTCCTCATGTCCTGTAACAATTGAAGGTTTAGCACTAGCCATCATGCCTAATATTTTTGAAGGCATTACGGTATCAACCACAGTGCTTTTTTGAAAAAGAATATGAAGATCAGCATTACACAACAAATCGTTTAATTCTTCGTAACAAACAGGAGGGAAATAAGTGCAGTTAGAGAAATTTTTAATTTTATCAACAACTTCTTCTCGTTTTGCACCTTCACCAATAAGATAGACCTGTACTTTATTAATTTCTTGACAAGCTATTACAAAATCTATAAAGAAATCCCAGTCTTGTTTTGCACCTATATTTCCAGAGTATAAAATATTGAATTTACTAGGGTCAAATAATTTATTTGGTTTCGAAGTTTCGGGATTAATTTTTGAATAATCTATCCAATTAGGAAAATAACTTGTTGAAGAAGTTGTTTTTGTTTCCAACTTCTTTAACATTCCATAGCTTATTGTACTTACAGTATCGGCACGGTTTAATAAAAATCGTTCTATATGAAAAATAAGTTTTGATACTAGTCCTGTTTTCTTTAATAGTCCAGTTTCAAAAGCAGCATCAAATTCAAAATCTTGAACATGAACTATTAATTTTCCTCCCTTGAATAACTTAACTAATCTTCCTAAAATAATTGAAATTGTAAAGGGTATAACTACAATGACAACATCATTTTTTTTAATTTTAAAAACATTTACTATAGAGCCTATGAAAAAATGGCACATTTGAAAAATCCTTTTTAAAAAAGTAGGCTTTTTGGGGGTGTATTGTTTAAAGCGCAAAACCTCAACGTTGTTTATGATTTCTCTATAAAACGTTGGTTTATTTTTATATTCTGAATAAATTTCCCATTGTGGGTAATAGGGCATTGCAGAAATAACTTTTACATTGTGCTTTTTTGCCAAAAACTCTGCCATTCCTGAAGAATATAATCCAATTCCGCTGTCTTCAGGATAATAGTTATTGCTTATTATGGTAATATTCATAAATCAATTTCGTTAACTATTATTTTTCGCTGGATTTCCTTTGTAAATACCTTTTTCTAATATGTCTTTAAAAACAGATGACCTTGCCCCTATTACTACTTCATCTGTAATTGTTATTCCAGGCGCAATAAAAACATCCGTTGCTACCCAGCAAGAATTTCCAATAATTATTGGTTTTTGGTAAATGTCAAAACTGATTGAATTATAATCATGTGATCCGGTACAGAGGTAGCTCTTTTGAGATATTATGGTATTGGTTCCAATTTTAATATTTCCTAAATTATATAAAACAACATCGTCTCCAATCCAAGAATAATCACCTATTTGTAATTTCCATGGATAAGTTATTTGACTGGATGGTCTTAAAATTACTTTTTTTCCAATTTTTGCTCCGAACAATCTCAATAAAAATCTTCTCCAACCGTACATTATTTGTGGAGAAGGTTTGTATAAAAGAAAATAAATTGTTCTCCAAAGTTGAACAATTAGTCCGTTTTTACCTCTAAAGTTTTTTGGAAGATTAAATTGATCTAGTTGATACATTGTAGTAAAATTTTATTAGCATTTTCAATAAAGTTATCTTCAGAAAACAAGTCTTTAGCATATTTATAATTATAAAGGCCCTTTGCTTTTATTTCAGCCGTATTATTTGATAAATATGCTATTGTGGACATCAAACTGGTTACATCATTCTTCTCACAAAAAAGAGCATTATCATTAGTGCAAATATCTTGAATTCCCGCATGCTTCGTTGTAATTATTAAATTTCCTGTTGCCATAGCTTCAATAATACTAATAGGTTGACCTTCCATTCTGTAAAAGGTTGGTAGACAAAAAATATTTCCCCAAAGTAAAAACTCTTTTTTTGCTTTTCCATTAACTACTCCAACATATTCAATCCCATACATACCAAAATAATTACTTAAATCATTGTTTGAAACTATATTTCCAGCAACCTTGATTTTAATATTTATACATTTTTCATGTAATTTTTTAATTGCTTCTAGTAATACATTAATTCCTTTTTCTTCTATTAAATTACTCAAAAATATGATTCTAATTTCATTATAATCTTTTGAATTTAAAATCTCTTTTTCTGTCATTTGTAAATCTGACTCATAAAAATTTGGTAATTCCAATATTTTTGAAGGTTTGATGAATTCGGAAAAATTTTCTCTCAATCTTTTTGAAAGTACGATTCCATAGTCCATTTTTGAAACAAAAAAATAAAAAGCTTTCCTTTTTAGTCCTTTTAATAAGTTGTACTCGTTTAATAAGTGACCGCCATGTAAATGAAAAACTAACTTTTTTCTCAATATCTTAGATAATAAAATGAACGGGGCGTATTTAATTACTCCAAAAAAAGATTGTCCAATAGTAATGTAAATAATTTTAGAAAATATTACTTTATATAAGAATAAATATGTTTTTATAAAATAAAGCTTATCAATACTTAAATTTCCATGAACTGCTGTAATATTACTTGAGTATTCGGAATTTATGATATCTACTTTCCACATTAGACTTTTTTTTAAGCCTTTAGTTATTACTTTGTTTGCTAGACTTACTCCAGAGATTGGAGGAGGAAATGAACCGATAATAAGAATTTTATGCGTTTTCATGAAGGCTTTCTTATTTTTATGGAAGTAAAAATTTAATAACTCTGTTTACAAGAGGAAAATTAAATCTATTCTCTTTCATTTCTTCACTATAATTTAATAGACTAAACATTAAGCTGAAAAAAATTATTCCGTTTTGTCTTTCAAGATAACTTTCAGTGTTAAACAGTATATAAAAAAAAATTAAAACACTTACTCCAAAGTAATTTTTTTCACGATGTAAAATAAATGTAAAATAAACTAAAGTCATAATAAATAAAAAAAGTCCTACATAACCAATGGTTAACATAATTTGAATGTATTGATTATGAGCGTTATATTCATCTTTTTCAAGTAAAAAAAGGTGTTTTTCGGAATATTTTTTATCTAATTCATTTTGTACATCTCCAACACCAAAACCAAAAAATTTACTTTTGGCGGTAAGTTCCAGGGCATTTTTCCATATAATCTGTCTAATACCAGTAGATGTGTTTAATGTTTTTTCTGTATTTGCTAATTCAAAAAATCTATTATTAATTTCTGGAATTGAAAAAATTAAAAGTAATATGGATGAAAAAATTAAAAGTGCTTTAAATAATTGGTTTTTATTAAAAAATAAGTAATAAATAATAGATATTAAAAATGCAATTATAGACCCTTTTCTTGAAAGTATAATTAAACCAAATAAAATTGTTAAAAAAGCGAAAAAAGAAAAATATTTGTTAATATTTTTTTCATAAATAATTATTAATAAACCAATACAAAAATATGATGAAATATAAATTGGGTGATCATTAATGCCATAAAATTCATTTGCAATATAAGAATAACCGTAATTTAAATTATTAATTCCAAATAAACAATTTAATTTATAGAGATAGATAAAAATTAAAATTGTGTAAATAACTAGGCTAATAATAAAGGTTTTTTTAAAATTAGAAAAGAAAAGTTTGTTGTTAGCTATTCCAATTACACAAAAAGAATACGGAAGAATAAACAATGGTGTCATTCTAAGTATTAAATTTATTCCAGTGTCTATTTGGCATGAATAAAGTAAAGAGAGAAGATACATTAAAAATAAAAAAAATAATGGAAGCCCTTTATTTAATAACAACTTTAAGTTACTTTTTTTATATGAGAAGCAAGTAATTAAAAACAATAGTAGAATTAAGTAAGGTTTCACCTTGTTTGGAAATAAAATAAACATTCCAAACAAATAAGCTATTATTTTTAGGCTAAAATCTATGGTCTTTTTATGCTTTGCCATTTATTTTTATTTTAGATAACATTAAAATAAATGCAGAATAATATAAATATCTAATTGAAGATCTTAAATTATATTCAAATGAAAACACGATAAATAGCAGTAATAAAATTATTGTTATTGCGGGAACAAGAAGTTTTTTAGCTTGAATAAAAAATTTAATATGAAAATCACAATATGAAAAATAGTATCCCAAAAAAACATAATATATAAAACTAAAAATGGGAAATTTTGCTAATTCGCCTATCGAAGTATATGGTGCATAAATATTAATTCTCATTCTTTGTGAAAATGAATACCAATCGGTTAAATTTCCTGGCATTGGGTTTATGCAAGTTATTAAATTACCCATGTTCTCGTGATATAATTTTATTGTTTCTGAGGTTGCAATAAATCCATACACAAAAGTATAGTAAATATTAAATAATGTGTTTTTATAAATTACTTCTGGTTTTTTAAAAAATATATTTAGATATGGTATAAGACCGTGAATATTTGTCTCTGTTCTTAAAGCTATATTGTATCCGAAGAAGACAATAATTAATGGAATCCAAATTATAAAATATTTAATTTTAATTCTTTTGCTTTTTAACATGAATGAATACGTTAATACAAAAACAATTAAATCAACTGTAGCCATTCTACTTCCAAGACCAATGCCAATTAACAATACTATGGCTATAGTAATTATTGCTGGAATTTTGTTTTTTTTAAAAGATATAGCAGATAATACAGATAAAATAATTAGAAGAATTGTATAAATAGTTTTTAGCATGGAGCTTTTTTGTGGTATATAATTTAACCTATAAAAAAGTTCAGTACCATAATCGAAAAATACTAAACTACAACATAGGTATAAAACTATAATCATAATTTTTTTTATTGTTGTATAGTTTATTGATATATTTTCAACATTTATAATTTGAATTGCTTTTGAACTTATTTGAGTATAATTTTTATTTTTTAATATATAAATATAAACACCTATTAAAAAAAACATCATCATTCTTAAAAAAACATTTACTTGTTTATTAAAATTTTTGGCATTCAAAGTGTCTAAATTATAGATATCGAACTTTTGTTGTTTGGGGTAATATATGTAAAGACAATTAATAATAATTACTGCTGTAAAAAACAAAATATAAAGATCTATTGGAGATACTATAGAAAAAACCCTTTTATTGAAAAGTATTATTATTATAATAAAGCTAGTTAAAATGTAGATAAAGGTATAAAAAAGGGTCATTTCCATAATTAATGATTTAAGTAGTTATGATTTTTATAACTTTTCTATTCATATAAAATAAATTTGTATTAGATTAACCTATATTTAATACAATAATAAAAACGTATTGAAAGCAAAATTATATCGGCTAAAACTCTAACATAAATTATATTCATAATGCTTAAATTATCTAATATTCTTAGAATAAATATAAGCAAAACAAATATTAATGCAGTAACTATTAAAGAACGATTATATTCTTTATAGAATCCTTTTGCAACCATAATACAATTTCCTAAAATAATTGTTGTACTAACAATAGGTATTAATGGTAAGACAAGTGGCAAAATAAAATTATATTTAATCATAGTAACCCCTCCAAATATTTGTAGTATTTTTTCAGAAAAAATGTAAGTGAATATAGCTATTATTGTACTAATAACAAGTGAATAAATCAATATTTTTTTTACTACTAATTTATTAATACCTCTAACAAATCTAGGATAAATTGCTTGTTGTAAAACTTCGAAAGGAATAATAAAAACAAATACAATTTTTATTGCGATGTCAAAACCAGCTACATTTCCTTTTGAATAAAAATATCCTATAATGAAAAGGGTTCCCATGTTGAATATAAAAGTAGAAACTTTACCAATGAAAAATAAATAGCCTTCTCTCAAATATTTAATTAATGTTGTTTTTGAAATTGATATAAATTCAAATTGTATTTCATTTTTCATTTTTAAAAACCCGAAAATTCCCCAAAAAACATTAGTAATAACCAAAAAAACTATATATAAATTAAGGTCAAAAGTATTTTTAATAAAAAATACTGTCAAAAGTATCAATAATGTTTTGGTTACAAAAGTCAATATAGTAACAGACTTCATCTTTTCTATTCCTTGAAAAAACCAAATTGGCATTAGCACTTCTCCTATGCCTAAAATAAGCATTAGTAATATGAGATTGAGATAAATATTTATCTGTGTATTAAAAGATAATGGTATTAAAAATAAAAAACATATCAGAAATAAAATGCTTTTAATATAATAAATAGAAGAAATTACTTCATTTAGTTTTTGGGGATTGTTTTTGTTTTCTACAACATATTTTGCGGCATATAAATCAAACCCAAAATTGATTAACATAATAAAATATTGCACAATAGAATCTACCCATGTTAATACCCCATATCCATTCTCTCCTAAAATTCGAATTAAATATCCAACAAGTATATATTTTGAACCAATATTTAAAAATTTGAACAATCCAATATAAAAAAAATTTAAAATTGGATTAATTCTTGCGACTATTGTATTTTTCAAAATAATAAAATATTAATAATTATGTTAAATGATAGTAATTTTTATAAATAATTTTATTTTTCTTCCTCTCCAGTAAAAAATCCTCCATTATATTTATTTGATAATTCCTGATCTCCAGAAATCCATAAAATTTGATTTATTCTTACTTGTTTGTTGTGTTTTTTATATTTTAATTTCAATTTTACTAATGAAATTCTATCTTTAGGAAAAATAAATTTTCCACTTCTAATCAATATTTCTGTACCATTTTTATCAATAATTAATCTATCATTATACAAAACAAATAATTCCTCGTAGGTTAAATACTCTTTTTTAGGAAATTCTATTTCTTCTAAATCTTCAGTTCCATTAAATAAGCCTCCATCATATTTTGTCCCTGGCATCGTTTTCCAATCCCAAAGAATATGATTAATCTTAATTTCATCTTTTAATTTAGGATGTCTATTTTTATAAATATTAAAAGAGTTAATATCTGTTGCATGTCTAAATTTATAGTTTCTCACTAATAAAGCCGTATTGTTTTTATCAACAACAATTCTATTATTATACTTTTTAAATAAATCTTCATAAAAATCATCTTCCGAATTATAATTTAACAAATTGTTTTCTTTTATTTTTTGAGCAAATGTTTCTTTTTCATACTTTTTATTACTCACCTCTACAATTTTATTATCTAATTCCGCCTCATCTGGAGGGAAGATGTCATCCTTGGTTTTAATTCGTTCGTCGCCACGCCAAATAAATCCCCTGAGTTTTCGGGCATTTTCAGGAAGGTCTTTTTCTGGATAAATATCGCCATCTACGCTATCGAAAAAAGTAATAGTGTCTACTTTATTTTTATCATCCATAGTCATGTTTATTCTACTGCTCACGTTTTTATTGATACCTATGAGTTCATTTTTGTCGTTACGCATGTAAAAGATTACTTCTGTGTTTTTTACCACATCGGCTTCGTAGAGTTTGTTTTCTTTAAATTTCCCAAACAAATTCAGCCCTTTTATTTGGTTAAAACCTGATCCCAGAGTGTCTTTGGATATAATAAATGTATTGTTGAGGATCTTTAGTGAATCTAGCTTTTCTGTTTTGTTGTTTCCTACCAAATGCATCACATCTCCAGTCATTTGGTTTTCAAAATTCCAAAGAATTGGTTTTCCTATAAGTTTGGTTAATGCTGCTTTTTGATCCGAATGTATAGAATCGCATTTACCACTTAAATCGGTTTTGAAAAAACGAACGTTATTGAATCCTGTTACTTTTCGTTCTCCTGTTTTTCCGGTTACAATTATTTTTTTGGCGTGAATGAACATCGAATCTTTTTCTATTAAATACCTAACCGAAGCGTGTTTAGTCATAAATAGAGAATCTTTGTTTTTATACACTTCTCCATAGTGCCCGCGAATAATGGCCTTGTTTATAGAATCCGTAATTTTTACATTATTGGTTCCTGACGCAAATTCTTTTTTTCTGTCGTAATACAAACTATCGCCTTCAATTAATCGGTCTTTATATTTTATATACGATTTTCTTAAAAAATAACCTGTATTTTTCTTGCTGTTATAAAAACCATTTTCTGTATAGATAAAATTATCTTTTCCGGTTATGGTTGAAGGCCCTTTTAAATAAGAACCTCCGTTTTTGGTTAAATAATCTAGATGGTTTGATTTAATTGTGTATTCAGGATTTGTTAATACTACAGAAGACAGAAATTGGTATTTCTTTTCTTTTACATAATATCTTCCCGCTCTACTTTTTAAAGTATTGTTTTTATTTACAATTGTTCCGTTGGAATTAAAATAAGCTTCTTGTGAATTTCTATCAAAATAAATGGTATCCGTTGACATGGTTGATTCTGGAGAACGCATCACTACATTTCCCGAAGCAAAAGCTTTTTTAAGATTGCCATTGTATTCGGCATATTTACTATTCATATATAAGGTATCGCCTTGAACCATTTCGACTTCACCAAATGCTTTAATGTAGTTTTCATTCTTGAAGAAATAGGCTTTATTACAGGTCATAATAATGCCGTCGTGACGCACTCGTACGTTTCCGGTTAACAAGGTGGCATTGGGTAATTCAATCTCATTAATATCTGCAAAATCTGAATTTTCAATAATAATTTTACTCGCTTTTTGACTAAAAGCAAGAGCGAAATTAAGCAGTAATAATCCGATAAGAATTATACGTTTTTTCAAGTTTTTATTATTTGTTTTTATTAATCTTGTTCATTTTTTTATCTTCCTTAAACTGTCTTCCCAATTACATATTTGTAAATCAAATGAATTTTTAATTTTGGATTTATTCAAAACACTAAATGCCGGTCGTTTGGCTGGTGTCGTATAACTTGATGTTGGAATAGGTTTTAAATCTATTTCAATATCATTTATTTCAAATATTTTCTTTGCGAAATCATACCACGAACATTGCCCTTCGTTGGAAAAATTGTAAATTCCAAAGTTGTGAGTTGTGAGTTGTGAGTTGTAGGTTTTAATTACCTTAACTAAAACTTCTGCCAAATCAACAGCATTTGTTGGCGTTCCAATTTGGTCGTTTACTACAGATAAGCTATCTCTTTCTAAGCCCAATCGTAGCATTGTTTTCATAAAATTATTAGCAAATTGCGAATACACCCATGAGGTTCTAATAATAAAATAATTATCAAAAGTTTGTTGAATGGCTTTTTCTCCATCCAATTTTGTTTGTCCATAAACTCCTGTTGGATTGGGTATATCTTCTTCTGAATAGGGTACTTTTTTATTCCCATCAAAAACAAAATCGGTGGAAACGTGAAGTAAAATAGTATTGTTTTCTTTGCAAATTTCAGCTAAATTTTTAGCTCCCGTTACATTTATTGAAAATGCTTTTTCGGGTTCGCTTTCTGCTTTATCCACAGCTGTATATGCCGCTGCATTAATACAATAATTGGGTTTAAATTGTTTAAAGGTTTCTTTAATTTGGTTTACGTTAGTGATATCCAAAGTTGACGAATCACAAAAAACAAAATCTATTTCGGGATAGTTACCTGAAATAGATTGTATTGCTTGTCCTAACTGACCGTTGGCACCCGTAACTAATACTACCATACTTTTTTGGCATTTGAAAGTGTTGGTAGTACTTGATCTTTTTGGGAAATAATTAGTTTTTCAAATTCAAATTGCCAATCAATATTGATTTCGGTATCACTAAAAATTATTCCACCTTCGCTTTCTTTATTATAAAAATTATCGCATTTATAAAAGAATGTTGCTGTTTCGCTCAATACTAGAAAACCATGCGCAAAACCTCTTGGAACAAAAAATTGATTTTGTTTTTCTGCGGAAAGAAGAACCGATTCATATTGCCCGTATGTTTTAGAATCAGGACGAATATCAACAGCAACATCAAGAACTTCACCTTGAAGCACGCGTACCAATTTTGCTTGTGCGTGTTCACCACATTGATAATGCAATCCACGCAATACGCCTTTTGACGAAAACGATTGGTTGTCTTGAACAAAATGGACACTTTGGCCTATTCCGTTTTCAAATGTTCTTTCGTTGAAACTTTCCATAAAATAACCACGCTCATCAAAGATTATTTTAGGTTCTATTGTAAAACATCCTTTTAGTTTTGTTTCTTTAAAAATCATGTTTAAATGCAATTTCAATGACAATTTCAAAAATAAAATGTATAATAAATGATAAATGCTTTGTCTATAGTGTTTTTGTTATTCCTGAAGTAGACTCATTAGATGAACGCCATAACCGCTTTTAAGTAATGGTGTTGCTAATTTTTTTAATTGGTTTTTATCTATAAATCCCATTTTATAGGCTGCTTCTTCTATAGCTCCAATTTTCAATCCTTGACGTTCTTCAATTACTTGAACAAATTGACCAGCTTGCATTAGTGATTGAAAGGTTCCTGTATCTAACCAGGCGGTTCCTCTGTCTAGGATACTTACCTTTAAATTGCCTCTGTTCAAATATTCTCTGTTAACGTCTGTAATTTCTAGTTCGCCTCTATGACTTGGGGCAATATTAGCTGCAATTTCAATTACTGAATTATCATAAAAATAAATCCCTGGTACTGCATAGTTTGATTTAGGATTTTCTGGCTTTTCTTCAATAGAAAGTACCTTCCCTTCTTTGTCAAAATCAACCACGCCATAACGTTCTGGATCGTGAACATGATAGGCGTAAATTACGCCTCCATCAGGATTATTGTTTGCTTGAAGCAATTCGGCTAGTCCAGTTCCATAAAAAATATTGTCTCCTAAAATTAAAGCAACTTTATCATTTCCAACAAATTCTTTTCCTATGATAAAAGCTTCCGCTAATCCGTTGGGATTTTCTTGAACAGCATATTCGAATCGGCAACCTAAATTTTTTCCATCTCCCAAAAGTTGTTGGAATAATGGTAAGTCATGAGGTGTTGAAATAATTAATATTTCTCTAATTCCCGCCCACATCAAAGTTGATAATGGATAATAAATCATAGGTTTATCATAAATTGGCATTAACTGTTTGCTTACTGCCAAAGTAAGCGGATGCAATCTAGTACCTGAGCCACCTGCTAAAATAATTCCTTTCATGTTTTTATTTATTAAGTTTTGCGGCTTGTTTTTTGTAAAATACTCTGAAAAGCGCTAAGAAAATAAAAATTACAACGAATAAAAATGGCAAAACTAATTTCATTTTACCGTTTGTTCCTTTAGTGTTTTTAATATTTAAGACATCGCTTACATCATTTATAGTCTTTTTAAAATTAATTAATTGAATTTTTAAATTGGCTATATCTTCTGTTAAATAAGTTTTATTTTTTATTATTTCGTTAAGTTGGATATTTTCATTATAATAAATTAATTTGTCGTTTTTCAAATCGCTATTTGATTTATTAGAAAACTCATTTAAAATTGCGTCTATTTGACCTATAACTTCTTGGTTTTTTTGTAGTTTAACGGTGACGTTACTCAAATAAGTTTTTTGAATGTTTTCAAAATAATCACTCTTGTTTAAAAAATTTAATAGCGGTGTAATAGTGTTCTCTTTAGAAACAAATCTTGATGTAACTATTTTTATGGTATGAAAAAGATAATTCTTACTCGTTGTATTATCTTTTATTACTTTATTTATATCTCCACTTTCAGATAATAATTTGACTAACTCAAAATTTTGTGTGGTTTGTGCATTCGTTAAATTTGCTTTGCTGCTATTAACAAAATTATATATATCAATTACTGGCTCAATCTTAATAGAGGAAATAGCTTCTGGATTTTTTATTCCAATTGATTTTAAAAATCTATAATCCCTTTCATTAATTTTGGAAGAAATTAAATCAATTTTTGAATACAAATAGTCGGAACTTTCAAAATTTGGGGAAACTATTATCTCGCTGTTATAATATTTATTTTCTATATCCAAAAAATATCCTAGAACAATTCCTGCAATAATTAATCCTAGAAAAATTATTATATTTCTTCTGATATAAAGAATTCCTTTAAAGATTGAAAAAGCTATGTTTCCAAAAAAGTTATTTATTTTTTGAAATAATACTCCTAATTCTATTTCTTCGGGTTGGCTATTTTGATTTTCTGAACTCATAAAATTTATTTAATGTTAAAAATTTGTTCTAATATTTTAAATGTAATTAAATACGTTGGCTTTACTCCAGTGGTTCCTAAACCACCTGAAGCTAAAGTGCTTCCTGTTTCTAAAGGGTTGTCCGAAGCATAATATGCATACCTAACTTTTACGTCAGGGTGTATGCTTTTTCTAATTTTTGAGGCCGATTGAATTGCTTTTTGATAATAAGCACCTTCCATTTCCAATCCTATAGCGCCCCAAGTAGATTCGTGAAAGAATTTCAATAAATCTTTATTTTGTAATGAAGTTCCAAGTACAGTTACCATAGGTCCGGCAAAAACCGGAATGTCGTTTCCGGCAAACATACTTGCCGTTAATTCATTGTTAAAAAAATAATTATCGGCTGTTCCTTCATTTATATGTGCATTCGGAATCATAATATCCCCTTTTCCACCTTGAAGAATACCTGCTTTACCCATGATGGAAACCGATTCTACATTTAAGAAAAGTGTGTTGGTTCCTTTTTTAAATGGTTTTAATAATTCGTCAATAGTTTCATACGCTTGTTCTCCAAACGCATAATCCATAACAATTATTACGGGCTTTTCTTTTCTAATATTCGCCTTTGGAAAACTAGATTTTGCCCAATCTATTTTAGCCGTGTCAAAAATTTGAACATCAATATTGGTTCCTGAATGGTCTGGTAACGATATCATTCCGTTTTGCAGTGCAAAGGCTTCGACTTTGTCTCTCACATCATGTGCTCCTTGCTTGCTTAATTCTTCGTAAATAAAGAAATCCGATTTATCTTTTAGCTTTCCTTTGTGCACATGAGCTGCAAAAATAGAATTCATAACAGAGTGCATATTAGCACTAATCACATGAATTGGTCGTTCTAATAAGTTGTTTTGATTTAAAACTTCTTTGATATTGGTTGCCCATATTTCACCATGAATGTGATGACCTAATCGTTCTCTTAAAATAGGACTGAATGTAATCGTTCTTTTGTTATTATCAATAACTTCTTCTATTGCTAATTTTCCTAACCAATAAATTACATGTAAAAATCGATCTGGTTTTTCGGAAGTTCCAAAAGAATCGTAAATACTTAATACTTCAGAAAAAGTTCTTCCTAATACATTTGCTGCATGAGAAATAGCTTTTTCTTTATCGACCTGATTTAATTTTTTGGGCTGTAATGCTGCTTGCTCTAATTTTTGCCAATCACGTGAAATTCTGCCATCATCATCAATTAAAATGCGATCTTTGATTTTATGTGATTCTATGAAAATAAAAGTCAAATGCGTTAAAATATCGTAAATGTCTGATCGACCGCGTGTGATTTCAACATTCATTTGTTCTTCGTCTATTCGGTAACAATTTCTTCTTCTTTTTGGAGGAATAATGGCTTTAAAATGCGATTTAGAATACCCTTCGTCTGAAGTTAAATTGATGTAACGACATTCTTCAATTCCTACAGGAAGCCTCTCTATTACATAAAGTAAACCATTAAGCTCAACTTTTTCTTCTGCAATACTTCCATAAATTTCTGGTCGAAGCGCCAATAATGCTTCTCTCAAAGTGTCTCCTGAAACACCCATTGGTTTATAGAAACCTCTGTTAAATAAATGCCTCATGGTAATGTACAATCGTTCGATAGCCGCCGACGATTCTTGCGCTCTAGAACGCGAAATGTTTTTAATTTCCCTCATTAAATTTTGTTTTCTAACCTACAAATATACTGATTTCTCGTTTAGTTGGTAAGAATAAGGTTTATTGCTGGTTCATTTACCATTTTCTTAATCGGTAAATTGTCTGTGCCTAATTGTATTTCTTTATTCCATTTTCCACCTGAGAATGAGAAAATAAAATCTCTTTCTACAAAATTATACAACATCAAAGGATGATACGTTTTCTTAACTGAAGTTGTATTATTATTGAAATTGGTTCGGGTTTCTTCGGTTTTATTTTTTTCAATTATAAGTTTTTCAAACCCTACAAAAAGTCCTGTTTTGGGCATTCTTAAATTAAAATCGGAAATGGTATATAGGTTTTTATTAACTCCTTTTTTTACTGTTGTGATAAAATCTTTTGTTAGTAATTCTTCACCCGGATAACCATTTGAATCAACATTATAAAAGTGAATTTTTATAGTTGCATTATCAATTTTGCTGTCCGTTTCAATAGCAACCTGTTTTAAATAACGTGTGGATTTGTATTTGGGATAATAAGGAAAATACTTTGCGTCTATTCTTGGTCCGTTATCAAAAGCTTGATAAATAGCTGTTTTGGTTTTCCCAATTTCAATAATTTTTGTTTCAAATCGCTTGGAAATTACTACTTCATCCAATTTATAAGAAGTTGGTTTTAGGTTAACAATAGCTGCATCTGCTGCTTTTATGGTTTTTTTTTCATACCCTAAAGCCGAAAAAATTAAGTTCTTTGTTTTGGTGGTATTAATGGTAAATTCACCATTTTCTTCCGAACTAACGCCTATGTTTTCATTTTGTACCCAAATGTTTACATAGGAAATTGCCTTGCCAGTAAGGCTGTCTTTAACAACGCCTTTTATTTGTGCGGAAATTGTGAAAGTTGTAAAGATGAATAATAAATATTTCATTAGTTGGTTAGGATTAAATTTATTGCAGGAACCATAACTTTGTTATCCCAAGGGTTTTTATTTTTTGTTTTAAAAAAAATAATTTTGTTTTTTGTCCATTTTCCACCTGAAAATCTATAAGAATTTTCAATATCTGAATAATTAATTACCAAATCTGGTGCATAACTAACTAAAATCTTTTCTGATTTTCCATCTTTATAATCGAAATCATATTTATTAAAATCTATTATTAACCATTCTAAACCTACTATCAATCCGTTTTTTGGAAACATAATTTTATATTTAGAAACGTCTATTTTGTTTTTTCTCATTCCTTTTTTAACCGTAACTATTAGATCTTCATATAGAATATCATTTGTAGGAATTGAATCTTTGACTTCATAAACCCTAATTTTTATTTTTGCTTTTTCTTTTCTGCTATCGGTATAAAAAATAATACTTTTTAAAAAAGATGTTTCCGAATATTTCGTTTCATAACTAAATAACTTTCCGTAAATCCATGGCTTATCACCTGATAATTGTCTGTGATGAATTTTTTTAGAATCCCCTATTTCAATTTCTTTAGTCTGTTTGGAGGTTTGAATTACAACATCTTCTAGTTTATAAAACTCTTTTTCTAAAACAATCTTTTCTTTAAAAAAAGTTGTGCTCTTCTTATATCCTATTGCAGAAAAAATAAGATTTTTATCTTTGGAAACATTGAGTTGAAATGATCCGTTTTCTTCAGAAGTGGTTCCAATATTTTCATTTTCTACCCAAATGTTTACGTAAGGGATAGGAATGTTATTTTCATCTACAACTACCCCTTTTATTTGGGCGTTAAGGGAATAAGAGATTAGGAGAAATAGTACTGTTTTTTTCATTTAATTTTAGATTAACTAATTTTTAAAATTATATTTAATACCAAAATTTGTAAAAGTATTATTAGTGAAATAATGATTTTCACCAATAAAACTATCACTATATCCTTTCGATGCCCCAGTAAAATACTCAAAATCAAGATATAAAGCTAGCTTTTTATTTAAGAAATAATTTAATCCATAACCACTATTAATTCCTGCATATTGTTTTGGATAATCTGTAGTTAAATTTGGTGAGTAATTATAGTATTTGCTTTTTGTTTCAAAATTATAGTTGGGACCAATTTTTATAATTCCGCCTAAATTTTTATAAATTCTAAACTCCCATTTAATATCAATTGGTATAGAAACTACCGCTCCATTAAAAGTGCCATAATAGGGATCGGAATCCAAATTTAAAAAACCTCCGCTACTACTATAACCCGGTTTATAGAATGAAACTCCCGTTTCATAATATTTAATTCTGCTGGATAAACTCCAATGCCTTGAAAAATAGTATTCTGCACCTATTCCTGCCTGCAATGGAAAATATTTTTTTGAATTACTATCCATAAATGAACTAACTTTATTATATCCTATTTCTATTCCAAAATACCACTTGCCCTTTGGATTAATAATTGTGTTAGTTTGAGAAAAAAATTTATTTTGCATTAAACAAACTAGAATTATTATTATAATTTTTATTTTAATTCGTAACATATTCTTTAATTGAATTTTTAATACTGATTTTCATTATTAGCCCTGATGCAAGGGAAAAGCCTCGCTTTTTTGCGAGCTTTGGAATGGCAGCAGGAATTGCCATTATCGAAAATGCCCAAACGATTCGCTCCTGATTTTATTTATATTTATCCCTGACAGGCTTAAAAAACCTTCATGATAGTTGATCTGCAATTTTTCTATCATTTGACAATCGCGGTAATTTGTTTTGACCCCCTAATTTTCCAATGGATTTCATGTATTCTTGAAAACCATTTTTAGAAACTTTAGTAATCACCAAGGTTCGTAATACTTTACCCACAATCAAATCGTCATAATAAACGTTTTGTTTTCGCATAGCGTTGTCAATGGTTAACGCAAAATCTTCTAAATTATTGGGTTCGTTTTCAAATTCTATGAACCACTCGTGATAAGGTAATCCGTTTTCGGGGGCAATTTGTGGTGCTACTGTAAATTCGTTTACCCGAATCGAAGTGTTTTCCATGGCGAGTTGTAATGCGTGCTCGACTTCTTTTCCGATAACATGTTCCCCAAATGCCGAAATATAATGTTTGATTCGACTAGAAACAATGACTCGATACGGTTTTAAACTAGTAAATTGAACGGTATCGCCTATGTTATAAGACCAAAGTCCGGCATTAGTTGAAATAATTAAAACATAATTCACATCCAATTCCACTTCACCAATAGTGTATCGTTTGGGGTTTTCATTAAAGAATTCTTCTGATTTTACAAACTCGTAGAAAATTCCCGAATTTAAAAGCAGTAACATTCCTTTCTCTTTTTGGGAATCTTGGTAAGCAAAAAATCCTTCGGAAGCAGGAAACAATTCAATAGAATCTACCTTACGGCCAATAAGATTTTCAAATTTGGCACGATAGGGTTCGTAATTTACGCCGCCATAAATAAACAAATTAAAGTTTTTGAATATTTCTCCAACAGGCTTCCCTCCTTTTTGATGCAGTTTTTCAAAATACATTTGCACCCACGAAGGAATTCCCGAAATCACCGCCATATCTTCCTGTATCGTTTCTTCAACAATCGTATCCACTTTAGTTTCCCAATCGTCAATGCAATTGGTTTCCCAACTGGGCATGCGGTTTTTTTGTAAATACTTCGGAACAAAATGCGCTACAATTCCGGAGAGTCGCCCGAGTTTGATGCCGTTTTTTTCTTCTAAAATTGGACTTCCTTGAAGGAAAATCATTTTACCATTTACAAAATCGGTTTTACCGGTTTCGTGAATGTAATTTAAGATGGCATTTCGAGCAGCTTCAATGTGAAACGGCATCGAATCTTTAGTCAACGGAATGTATTTGGCACCGGAAGTGGTTCCGGAAGTTTTTGCAAAATAAATTGGTTTCCCTTTCCATAATACATTTTCTTCTCCATTCACTACACGATCTACATAAGGTTTTAGCTCTTCGTAATCCCGAATTGGGACATGGTTTACAAAATCTTCGGGAGTATATATTTCTGAAAATTGATGGTCTATTCCAAACTGCGTATTTTCCGCTTGACGGATTAAATCTTTAAAAACGTTTTGCTGAGTTTGAATAGGATTTGAAACCCATTTTTGAGTTTTGTAGTGGATAATCTTAGCAAATAATTGGGCAGCAAATGATTTAATAGACATATTCTATTTTCTTTTCTCTTTTTTCTTTCCTCTATTTTCCTTGGCTTTCTGTTCTTCGTCAGCAACCTGTTGTCGAAGTTTTAATTCCGATTCGGTGGCAGTCAATTGCAAATCAGGCAATGTATCTTCTTTAATGGCCAAAATAGAGTCTTTATTCACTTTGGCATATTGCAAATTTCCATTCAACACTTTTTTAATAGATTCTAAATAAAGTTCGTTTTTTTTGATGGCAAACTCTAGCGAATCTGATTTTAGTGCTAATTCGGTTGCATCTCTTTTAAGTTTTGTAGAAGTATAACCAGGAATATATTCCCGCAAAGGTGTAAAAGCTATTATAAAAGTGGTAATAAAAATTATTACTATTGCTCCTGCTGAAGCTACTACAAACACATTCATCAACGTCAACTTTAAAGAAAAAATTTCTTCAAATGTCTCTTCGTTCAAAATGACCAATCGGTTTTTTGTGAAGAGTTTCTTCTTTAACAACTGTTTTTTGAGGCGTTTTTCGGTCATGAATTTGATTATTATACAAATATAGAAATTAGTTCTAAACCTAGGGTGGCTTTTTAACGTTCTTTAACGCTAAATTCTTGCGCTTCTATTTAAATATTTTCTACATTTGCATTGTATAATTTTAAATAATTGAATCTATGAACTTTTTAACTATATTTTTAGAGTTTACTCCAATGCACTTAGCGGTAATCGTTATAGTTGTTTTATTACTTTTTGGAGGAAAAAAAATTCCAGAATTAATGAAAGGATTGGGCTCTGGCGTTAAAGAATTTAAAAAAGCGGCGCAACAAGATGATCAACCAGCAGATACTAAAAAAGAAGAAGAAACTAAAGAATAACTTTTTAGAATTCCAATATATAAATTGCAATTTTCAATTTTATGTTGAAAATTGGATTTTTTTATAAAATCATCGTCAACTGAATTCGTTTTCTGTCTTCATTGACCTCAACGACTTTTACTTGAACATGTTGGTGGAGTTTCACCACTTCATTCACATCGGAAACAAAACCTGCTTTTAGTTGTGAAATATGAACCAATCCGCTTTCTTTAACTCCAATATCTACAAAACATCCAAAAGCAGTAATATTATTAACAATTCCAGGTAATATCATTCCGGTTTTTACATCTTTTATGGTTTTCACATTCGGGTCAAATTCGAAAACCTTTGCTGCTTTTCGTGGGTCTAATCCTGGTTTTACTAATTCTTTCAGAATATCTTTTATTCCGAGAGTTCCTATGGTTTCATTAGTGTAATTTTCTGGTTTTATTAAAGCTATTTTTTCTTTATTGGCGATTAATTCGTTAACTGAAATTTTCAAATCTTTTGCCATTTTTTCAACAATTCCATAAGCTTCTGGATGCACCGCCGAATTATCCAATGGGTTTTTTCCGTTTTGAATTCTTACGAACGCTACAGCTTGTTGATAGGCTTTTTCGCCTAATCGTGGTACTTTTTTGATTTGTTTTCGATCTTCAAACGGACCGTTTTCAGAACGATAGGCTACAATATTTTCGGCCATCTTCTCGCCTATTCCACTTACATAACTCAACAATGATTTACTGGCGGTATTGATATTTATTCCAACTGAATTCACACAACGAATCACTGTATTGTCCAATTCTTCTTTCAATTTAGTTTGGTCTACATCGTGTTGGTATTGTCCCACCCCAATTGACTTAGCATCGATTTTTACCAACTCTGCCAACGGATCGGAAAGACGTCTTCCTATTGAAACCGAACCTCTAACAGTGACGTCATAATTAGGAAATTCATCCCGCGCAATTTTACTCGCAGAATATACCGATGCACCTGCTTCAGAAACTACAAAAACTTGAACAGGTTTGTCAAAAGCAATTTTCTTAATGAAAAATTCAGTTTCTCTTGATGCTGTTCCATTTCCGATAGAAATTGCTTCAATGTTGTAAGCGTTTACCATCGATTTTATTTTCTTCATAGCCATAGAAGTGTCATTCTGTGGCTGGTGCGGATAGATGGTTTCGTTGTACAACAAATCGCCTTTTTCATCTAAGCAAACTATTTTACAACCGCTTCTAAATCCGGGATCAATTGCTAAAATTCGTTTTTCTCCCAAAGGTGGGGCCAACAATAATTGACCTAAATTTCCTGCAAATACATCTATTGCTTTTGCGTCGGCTTTGGTTTTGGCTTCTTGTAGCGTTTCGTTGGAAATAGCCGGATGCAATAAACGTTTATAGCTATCTTCAATGGCAAGTTGCACATGTGAAATGGATGGACTATTGGAGTTTTTAATAATAATTCCATCTATTAAATCATAGGTTTCCTCAAGATCTATTTCTATTTTAACTTTTACAAATCCTTCGTTTTCTGCACGAAGCATTGCCAATAATCTGTGGGAAGGAGCTTTTGTTAAGGGTTCTGCCCATTCAAAATACTGAGAGAATTTTTGAGCTGACTCTTCTTCCGATTTCTTTTTTATTACTTTAGATTCAATTATTGCTTTTCTAGTATACAAACGGCGCAGACTTTGACGCACGGCAATAGTTTCGTTGATCCATTCGGCAACAATATCTCTAGCGCCTTGAAGTGCTTCCTCTTCATTTTTAATAATTTTATTGATATACTGGGTAGACAAGAAATCTACATTGTCATTTTTTTGAGCTAATATTAATTTTGCCAAGGGCTCTAATCCGTTTTCTCGAGCAACATCGGCGCGGGTTTTTTTCTTCTTTTTATAGGGTAAATACAAGTCTTCCATTTCTTGTAAATCGAAGCTTTTTTCAATTTTTGATTTTAATTCGGGTGTAAGTTGCCCTTGCTCTTCAATGATTTTTAGAATGCTTTCTTTTCTTTTTACAATTTCATCGTATTGCTTAGAAAGCTTTGCAATTTGTTCAATAACCACCTCGTCTAAATTTCCGGTTTGGTCTTTTCTGTATCGAGAAATAAACGGAATCGTACAATCTTCTGATAATAATTTTATTGTGGCTTCTATGTTTTTTGGTGAAGTGTTTACTTGGCTTTGAATAAAATTTATATTAGTCATCAGTTAAATTTATTAATCTTGAACTATAGTTTCTTTGGAGCCTTCTTTTTTAAATTCGGGCTGAATGTTGATATGATTGATGTGGAATTTCTCTAAAAGTACAGTTTCTATTTGATGTAATACATCGTCAAATTCACTTATTTTAATATCATGATCACAATCTAAATGGGCTTCAAGATGCAATTCATCTTCATTTAAATACCAAACATGAATGTGGTGTAAAATTCCGGCTCCGGGAATTTTTTTAACTTCTTCTACAATTTCTTTAATGTGAATTTCATCCGGTGTGAATAGCATTAACATCTTGGTGGATGTTTTTAATAAATCTATTCCAACCACTATTAAATATAGTGCAATAAGAATGGTCATAACACCATCTACCCAAAACCAACCAAAATATTTCATTAATAAACCTCCCACTAAAACCGCTACTGATGCCATCATATCGGTTAATAAATGCAAGTAGGCCGACTTCATATTTAGATTATTCTTGGCATCTTTTTGTAATAATAAAACCGAACCACCATTAACTACAATTCCTAAAAGAGAAAGCCAAATTACAAGATTAGATTCAATTGATTTTGGATGAAAAAAGCGGTGAGTTGCACCATAAATCAATATAAAGGCTACTATTATTAAGGTCGATGCATTTACAAAAGCTGCTATTAACTCGGCTCTTTTGTATCCAAAAGTATGGTCATCAGTGGCTTTTTTTCTAGATAATTTATGAGCGATAAGGCTAAATCCTAAAGAAAGAACGTCTGAAAAATTATGTAGTGCATCCGATAGTAAAGCTAAACTTCCGGAGGCTATTCCACCAATAATTTGCGCTACGGTTATTAGTAAATTTAGTAATATAGAATATATCAAATTTTTACCTTGCACTTGGTGGTTTGAATGATCGTGTCCCATTAACGGCAAGAGATTTTATCTACTCTTGTTGCGTGTCTTCCTCCTTCAAAATCTGTACTTATAAAAGTAGAAACAATTTCTACCGCTTGAGGTATAGAAGTAAAACGTGCAGGAATACTAACTACATTTGCATTATTGTGTTGGCGCGCTAGCGCCGAAATTTCTTTAGTCCAACAAAGTGCTGCTCTAATACCTTGGTGTTTATTTGCTGTCATTGCAATTCCATTTCCAGACCCACAAATAACAATTCCTAAATCGGCAGTTCCTGATTCAACATCAATAGCCACAGGATGTGCAAAATCTGGATAATCTACACTTTCTTCAGTATCCGTTCCGTGATTGATAATATCATGTCCTTTAGAAATTAAAAATGCAACAATTGCTTTTTTATAATCTGGTCCTGCGTGGTCGTTTCCGATGGAGATTTTCATAGTATTATAGTACAAGTTTTCGAAACAAATTTAATAAAACTTATTAGTAAATGGATTTCATTTTAGTAAAAATATAACTTACTGATTTTCTTAATGTAAGGTTTTATTATGAATAGAGTATTTTTACAACTATCTAAAAATTATTACATTATAATTATATAAAATGTTAAAAAAATATAATGTTAATAACGTTTTACAATTCGTTGATATTCAGTTAACTTTAAATTAACAGCTTTTGTTTATAACTTATGATAGAAAATTAGAAGTTTTTTTTGGTTGTATTAGAATAATTTGTAATCAAAAATTGAAGTGGAAAAATCTAATATAGTTATTCTTTTTTTTAGAAAAGTTATCAATACTATTTTTTGGTTTTTCAACAGAAATTGAGTTTTAAAGTTATCTACAAAATTTTCTATTCTTTACTTGTTAACAACTGTTGGTTAATTTTAAATTTTGGCTTAAAATGAGCTTTTTACTATTTCTAAACTGTGTTGATAAATCGGTATAAAAAAATATAACTTAAAAATCAACTTTAAACTTTTAAAGTTATTGTATAAATTAACACACTATAATAACCATTATAAAATAATTTAAATTTAAAATTTCTTTTTGTTGTTTTTAATAGATGTTGAAAACTTTTAATTTAAGAAAATAAAATAAAGAGAAATAAACATAAATTTTAAACTATTTCTAAATTAGAATTTAGGATATCTAAAATATCTCCTACTTTTTCAAAATCGTTAGGATGTATTTTTAACTGGATTCCACCGTAAGCGTAACTCGCCATAGGATTTACGGAAACTAAATTCTCATTTTGAAAAAAAAAAGCAATCCCTTCATGTTCTAAAATAGATTTTAAAACAATAATTTCGTGTGGAAAATTAAAGATAGCAATAGTTTTAAATTCGTTCATTTTTATTTTTTTATAAAGATACAAAAGATATATTTTTAATAAATCTAACTATATTCACTATTTACAAATTACTATTCACTAATTTTATACTTTATTAAGAGAAGATTATGAGTAAATTCCCAAAAAAGTTTGGAAAAAAAGAGAAAACATTCTCTGAAAAGATTTTAAAAATACTATCACAAAATGCAAATAAACTATTCAATTATAAGCAAATATGTGCTATTCTTGAATTAAATGATACCAAAAGTAGAAACGAAATAATAAAAGATTTAAAAATTCTTTCTACTCAAAAAGTAATTATTGAAAGTGCTCCTGGAAATTATTTAGTAAAAGCTGTTTCGCAAGATTATTATGAAGGAACCATCGATATGACTTCTCGGAGAACTGCTTATTTTATTTGCGATGAATTTGAAGACGATGTTTTTATACCGACAAATAATTTGAATCATGCGTTAGATAAAGATAAAGTAAAAGTGTATGTGTATAACCGGCGGCGTGGTAAAAAACCTGAAGGTGAAGTTATTGAAGTTATTGAAAGAAGTAAATCAGAATTCGTTGGTGTGATTGATATTCAGAAAAATTTTGCTTTTGTATCTACTGCCAACGCTAAAATGTATACTGATATTTTTATTCCAAAAGACAAATATTCAGATGCACAAAACGGTGATGTTGTAGTAGTAAAAATAGAAGATTGGCCAAAAAAAGCCGATTCGCCATTTGGTTCTGTTATTAAAGTTTTAGGAAAACCAGGTGAGCATAATACGGAAATTCATGCTATCCTTGCTGAATATGGTTTACCATATGATTTTCCTATTGAAGTAGAAGTTTTTGCACAAAAATTAGATACCGCTATACATCCTGAAGAAATTACCAAACGTCGTGACATGCGGGATACATTAACATTTACTATTGATCCAAAAGATGCTAAAGATTTTGATGATGCCTTGTCCTTTAAAAAATTAGAAAACGGAAATTTCGAAATTGGAATTCACATTGCCGATGTATCGCATTATTTACAAGAAGGAACCATTCTTGATGATGAAGCGTATAATAGAGCAACTTCAGTGTATTTAGTGGATAGAGTAGTTCCAATGTTACCTGAAGTGTTATCCAATTTTGCTTGCTCGCTTCGCCCAAATGAAGAAAAATATACGTTTTCAGCAATCTTCGAAATCGATAATAAAGCAACAGTATTAAACCAATGGTTTGGAAGAACAGTTATTAATTCCGATCAACGATTTTCATATGAAGAAGCACAGGTTATTATAGAAACTAAATCTAATAAAATTCCAACCGAAATTTCGTTAACAGGATCTGATTTTACCGCTTCAGATGTTATTACTGAAGCTACATTAAAATTAGATGAATTAGCAAAAATTCTACGTAAAAATAGAATGAACAATGGTGCAATATCCTTTGATAAGGTAGAAGTAAAATTCAATTTAGATGAAAACGGTGAACCCGAAGGTGTTTACTTTAAAGTTTCTAAAGATGCTAATCATTTAATTGAAGAATTCATGCTTTTAGCAAATAGAAAAGTGGCGGAATTTATAGGAAAACAAAAGAAAACATTTGTTTATAGAATTCATGATGAACCAAACGAAGATAAGCTTTTTGCAATGCAGGCGTTAATTTCTAAATTTGGTTATAAAATAGATTTACGAGAAAAGAAAAATATTTCTAAATCGTTAAATCAATTAATGTCAGATGTTAATGGAAAAAAAGAGCAAAATTTAATAGATACGTTAGCCATTCGAACCATGAGTAAAGCTAAATATTCTACTGAAAACATTGGTCACTACGGATTAGCATTTGATTATTACAGTCATTTTACATCACCTATTAGACGTTATCCCGATGTAATGGTACATCGTTTACTCCAATATTATTTAGATGGAGGAAAATCAGTTTCTGCAGAAGTGTATGAAGAAAAATGCGAACATTCGTCTAATATGGAAAGTTTAGCGACCCACGCTGAGCGTGATTCTATTAAATATATGCAAATTAAATATATGCAAGATCATAAAGACGAAGAGTTTTTAGGTGTTATTTCTGGTGTTACCGAATGGGGAATTTATGTAGAAATTGTATCTAATAAATGTGAAGGAATGTGCAGAATTCGAGAAATTAAAGATGATTATTATACTTTTGACGAAAAACAATATGCACTAGTTGGTGAAATTTCTAAAAATTTATTACAATTAGGTGACGAAGTTTACGTTAAAGTAAAGAACGCCGATTTAGTTAAAAAACAATTAGATTTTACTTTTATAAAACAAAATGAATAATTATGAAAAAAACAGTTTATAGTTTCTTATTTATTAGTTCAATAGCTTTTGCTCAAATAGAGAAAAAAGTTGGTGATTTCAATAAAGTAACATCATTTGATCAAATAGATGTTATTTTAATTCCTTCAATAGAAAACAAAGTCGTTTTAAATGGTTCAGGTTCTGAAGAAGTCGAATTTATTAATAAAAATGGAGAATTAAAAATAAGAATGCCACTTACAAAACTTTTAAAGGGAGATAATATTTCTGCAGTAGTCTATTTTAAAAATATAGATGCTTTAGAGGCCAATGAAGGTTCTAAAATTTCAAGCGAAGCAATATTAAAATCTACTTTATTTGATTTAATAGTTAAAGAAGGATCTAAAATTAACATCAAACTGGATGTTGATAAATTAATAGTAAGAATTGCAAATGGTTCTACTATTCACCTTGAAGGAGAAGCAAAAAATCAAGATGTTTTAGTAAATTCTGGCGGTGTTTATAAAGCAGATAAACTAATATCAAGTCAAACAGTTATTACCTTAAATGCTGGTGGAGAAGCCGATGTATTTGCAACAGATTTAGTAGAAGCAAAAGTGCGTGCTGGAGGTGATATTACCATTTTTGGAAAACCAAAACAAATTAATAAAAAGATTGTGGCTGGTGGAACAATACAAGAAGCAAATTAAATTAATTTTATATTTTAATTTACGGAATAAATACACATTAAAAATTATTTATGTTACAAGATATTGCCGCTGCTATTTTTCCTGGTTTTATTTTAAGCTTTATGATTGGCCCTGTTTTCTTTGTATTACTAGAAACCAGTGTAGTAAAAGGGTTTAAAGCCGCAATCATATTTGATTTAGGTGTTGTTTTAGCAGATATTATTTTTATTTTAATTGCTTATTTTAGTAGTTACAGGTTAATTCAAACCATAAAAGACGACCCGGCTTTATTTATTTTTGGAGGATTAGTTATGTTGACTTATGGTATGATTTCACTTATTAAAAACAAAAAAGCAGCCAGAAATATTGCCGAGGAAGACACTAAAGTTTTTGTTGAAAATAATTATTATTCATTATTTATAAAAGGTTTTTTTCTTAATTTTATTAATGTTGGCGTACTTGGATATTGGTTGTTAATCTTAATCACTATTGGACCCCGACTGAAATTAGATCCAACAAGAATGTTTACATTTTTAACAACAATGGTTGTAACGTATTTTATTACAGACATATTTAAAATTATAGCAGCCAAACAATTACGAAATAAATTAAATCCTAAAAACACTCTTCTTATTAAGAAATTCATAAGTATTGTTTTGATAATTTCTGGAGTTTTTATTCTTTCACAAGGATTATTACCTAAAGACAAACAAATAGTTACCAAAGCAGCAGAAAATATAGAAAATAATAGATAAGATTTTTGCTTTTTCTTTCAAACTTTCAATAATAATATTAATCATTTTTAAAGATTACTAAGGAATGACAACATTTGTGTATTCTATTAACCTCTTATTTTTAATTATTTTTTTCTAAAAATCTACCATAAAAAAACCCCCAAGTTTCCTTGAAGGTTTCAGAGGCATCGTCCGGATTCGAACCGGAGTAGGAGCTTTTGCAGAGCCCAGCCTAGCCGCTCGGCCACGACGCCAATTATTTATTGGATTGCAAATATATAAAACAAATGATAATTATCAATTGATAATTCATAAATTTTAATAATTCATAAATTGTATACAAACCCTTTTAATTCTTACTTAATTTCTATATTCTTCCATTTCTATTGTTACCGCTTCAACGTCCCCACCAATTGGAGGGTTTAATTTAGAAACAGACAATATAACCCTAGATACTGAAGGTATTTGTTTAAAAAATCTTATGATTATTCTGTTTGCAACATGCTCTAATAATTTTGAACGAATTGCCATTTCTTCCTCTACAATTTTATTCAAAAGTACATAATCAACCGTATCTTTTAAATCGTCTGAAAGTGCAGACTTTCGTAAATCGGTTTTAATTTCTAAGTCAACTCTATAATCAGAACCAATTTTTCCTTCTTCTTCAAGACAACCGTGAAAAGAAAATATTCTGATATTTTGTAATTTAATAGTTCCCATAATATGTTTATTCTTTCATTTGAAAATTTGGTTAATTGTTTTTTCATTAATTATCAAATAACCAAATCAACGATTAACCAAATCACAAACATTTATTTATCTTTGCTAAAATTACAAAATAATTATGTCAACCGAAGATAAATCACTTCATTTTATAGAACAAATTATAGAAGACACTTTAGCAAGCGGTTTTCCTCAAAATAAATTGCGTTTTCGTTTTCCACCGGAGCCAAATGGTTATTTGCATATTGGTCACGCCAAATCTATTTGCTTGAATTTTGGTCTGGGTTTAAAGTACAATGCGCCAGTAAATTTGCGTTTTGACGATACCAATCCCGCAAAAGAAGAACAAGAATATGTTGATGCTATCAAAGAAGATTTAAGTTGGTTGGGTTTTAATTGGGCTGAAGAACGATATGCTTCCGATTATTTTCAACAATTGTATGAATGGGCAGTCATAATGATTAAAAACGGAAAAGCATATGTAGATTCTCAATCTTCTGAAGAAATGGCAAATCAAAAAGGAACCCCATCGCAACCTGGAGTTGATGGTCCTTATAGAAATCGTTCTATTGAAGAGAATTTGACTTTATTTGAAGCGATGAAAAACGGCGATTTTCCAGAAGGAAGTCACGTTTTAAGAGCCAAAATCGATATGTCCTCCAAAAACATGTTAATGCGCGATCCTTTGATGTATAGAGTCTTACATCGTAACCATCATCGAACAGGAAACGATTGGAAAATTTATCCCATGTATGATTATGCCCATGGAGAAAGTGATTATATTGAACAAATTTCGCATTCCATTTGCACCTTAGAATTTGTAATGCACCGCGAATTGTACAATTGGTTTTTAGATCAAATATATGACGAGACCAAAGTACGTCCAAATCAGTTTGAATTTGCTCGTTTGAACTTAAATTACACTGTAATGAGCAAACGAAAATTACTACAATTGGTTCAAGAAAATATTGTAAGCGGTTGGGATGATCCAAGAATGCCTACTATTTCCGGTTTACGTCGTCGCGGATATACAGCAAAATCGATTCTTAATTTCTGTGAAACGATTGGGGTTGCTAAACGTGAAAACGTAATTGACTTTTCGCTTTTAGAGTTTTGTTTACGCGAAGATTTAAATAAAACAGCACCAAGAGTTATGGCAGTTTTAGATCCTGTAAAGTTGGTAATTACTAATTATCCTTTAGGAAAAGAAGAATGGTTGGAAGCCGAAAATAATCAAGAAGATGAAAGTGCAGGTTATAGAAAAGTGCCATTTTCAAGAGAATTATACATAGAAAGAGATGACTTTCTAGAAGTGGCTCCCGCTAAATTTTTTAGATTAAGTATCGGAAACGAAGTGCGCCTGAAAAACGGTTATATTATTAAAGGCAAAAGTATTACCAAAGATGATAACGGAAAAATTATTGAAATTCAAGTAACATATGATGAAAATTCACGATCAGGAAGTGGAAGTGAAGCCAGTCAAAGAAAAGTGGCCGGAACTTTGCATTGGGTTTCAATTCCGCATGCTATAGAAGCTGAAGTTCGTTTGTATGATAGATTGTTTTTTGATGAAGCGCCCGATTCTCATAAAGAGAAAAACTTCTTGGATTTTATGAATAAATCTTCCTTACAAATAGTAAAAGGATTTGTAGAACCAAGTCTTGCCGAAGTGAAACGAAATGATAAATTTCAGTTTCAACGTTTGGGATATTTTAATGTGGATAAAGATTCAAGTGCTTCTAAATTAGTATTTAACAAAACTGTAGGACTAAAAGATGCTTGGGAAGAAAAGGGTAAAAAAGAAGAAAATTTATTAATGAATACCCTAAAGGAACTCAATAAATATGTAAAGGAAAAAGAGGATTATGCTGCCGAAATTATTCTAAAATCAATAGTAGAAAATATTAAAAGTATTGATAATTACAGTTTAATAATTAATACAATTTTAAAAAATACCAAGAACGATAATAATGCGTTATTGTTTGCTAATTTAGTTTTGAAACATTCTGATAAAGTAAAAGTAAAAGATATTGAAACCGAACAATTGACAAAATTATTTTTGATGTCATTAAAAAGTCAATTGGCTCCAACTCGAATTTCAGTCATTGAAAATTTAAAAAATGATGAAGTAAATTTGAACCATTTTCAAAAACAATTATCGGAATTAAAAAACTCTGAAAAAAATGAAAAGGTATTAGAATTATTGAATACAATTTAATTTCTTTAAAATAGATATTAAAAATATAAAACCGATAGAAATATCGGTTTTTTCTATTATTGAAAAACCTTATTGTAATTAAAAAACCTATTTAATTAAACTATTATAATTAACTTTAATAACTTAACTTTAATCTAATTTTTAAATAATCTAACATGATTTAACCAACCCAACCAAAAACATTGATTATTACCCTTTAAAATAAGTTTGGCTTCTTTAACGATGATTTAACATTCCAACTTTTAATTTTATTGTATCTTTAATTAATTAAATAAAAAAGTATGTCAAGTAAAACAGAAAATAATATTGTAGCGCTTTTAGCAGGTGCGGCCATCGGAATTGGATTAGGAATTTTATTTGCACCAGACAAAGGTTCTAAAACTAGAGAAAAAATGAAAGAAGGTTTAGATGATTTAAAAGATCAAGTAAATTCTAAATGGAATTCATTTGAAGATGAAACAAAAGAAAAAATTTCAAAAACTAAAGATGATTTGATTGAAACGGTTGAAGACTTACTTTCGAATACAAGTTATAAAGCTGAGGAAGCAATTACTTTTCTAGAAGAGAAATTAGCGGAGTTAAAAACGCAAAACGCAAAACATCAAAAATAATGGCTTTTGAAGATTTAAAAGAAAATAGAGAAGCTATTCAACATAATGCCAGAGCTTTTATTGAAACCAATATTGCTTACTACAAACTTTTGGGTTTTAAAGTAGCTATGAAGTCCACTACATTCCTTTTGAAATTCTTTTTAATTGCTATGTGTTTGATGATTGTTTTGCTTTTTATTTCGATAGCAGGAGCGTTGGCTTTAAGTCAATTATTTGATAGTTATCCGTTAGGATTTCTTGCTGTAGCAGGAATTTATTTGGTTTTGGCATTGCTATTATTTTTATTGAAAAACAAAATTGTAGAAGGCCCAATTCTAAAAAAATTCTCTGAAATATTTTTTAACGTCTAATTATGGAAAATAAAAAATATTCCTCTTACGCTCAAATAGATCACGACTTAGAAATTCTAAAAGTTGAAAAAGAAATTCATTATAAAAGAATGCTTTTAAGTATTGAAAAAACCAAAGAAAGCATTCTTCCTTCTAAAACCATTTCTTTTGTTAATACTATTTATGAAAAAGTTTTTTCGGGAAATTTAGGCACAATTTTAAAGATAGTTATTCCTTATGCAGTCAATTGGTTCATAAACAAAAAAAGAGGCGATTAACACCTCTTATTTATAAAACCTAAAAAATTTATTACCGTTGTAAACTAGTAATTGCCTTTTCTAATCGCTTGATGGTTTCTTCTTTTCCAAGCAATTCCACGATATCAAAAAGATGAGGCCCTTTTAGCGCTCCTACCAAACTCAAACGGAAAGGCTGCATAACTTTTCCCATTCCTATTTCGTTTTTCACTAACCAATCTTTTACAATAATTTCAATGTTTATAGAAGTAAAATCGCCACTATTTTCTAGTACTGAAATTAATTGCTGCATTAAATTAGGCGTTTCTTCTTTCCAATTTTTGGATGCTTTTTCATCATAAGAGGTTGGAGCAATGAAGAAATAATCAGATAATTCCCAAAATTCAGATACAAAATTGGCGCGTTCTTTTATTAATGAAACAATTTTCACCAATTTTGTTATTCCGATGATGGAGGAATCTCCAACTTTATTTATAACAATTGGAGCATAACTTTCAGCTAAACTCTCATTATTTTGTTCTTGTAAATAATGATGGTTGAACCATTTATTTTTTTCTGGGTCAAATTTTGCTCCCGCTTTATGGACTCTGTTCAAATCAAATTTTTCACACAATTCATCCAGTGTAAATATCTCTTGTTCGGTTCCGTCATTCCAACCCAATAAAGCTAAAAAGTTAACAACCGCATCAGGAAAAAATCCTTTTTCTTTATACCCCGACGAAATCCCTTCTTCCGTTTTCCATTCTAAAGGAAAAACAGGAAACCCCATTTTATCACCATCGCGTTTGGAAAGTTTTCCGTTTCCAATAGGTTTTAAAATCAATGGTAAATGAGCAAATTCTGGTGCTTCCCAACCAAATGCTTTATATAATAAACTGTGCAAAGGCATAGATGGCAACCATTCTTCGCCCCTAATTACGTGTGAAGTTTCCATTAAATGATCGTCAACAACGTTTGCTAAATGATAAGTTGGCATCCCGTCTGATTTAAACAAAACTTTATCGTCTAACAAATTAGTTTCAAATTTAATATCACCACGAATAATATCATGCAATTGCAAGGTTTCATTCACGGGCGTTTTAAATCGGATTACATAATCTGCGCCCGCAGTAATTCGTTCATTGGTTTTTTCTTCCGAAATTACTAACGAAGTATCTAGTTTTTCACGATTGTGCCAGTTGTAAATGAATGTCTTTCCTTCAATCTCATGCTGTTTTCTTATTGCATCTAGGGATTCTGTAGTATCAAATGCATAATAAGCCCAACCTGAATTAATTAATTGCTCTGCATATTGCTTGTACAAATGTTTGCGTTCGGATTGACGATAAGGACCAAATTTTTCGTTCTTTCCAACGGTTTCACTAGGCGAAATTCCTAACCATTCTAGAGCTTCAAAAATATATTCTTCAGATCCAGTAACAAATCGGTTTTGATCGGTATCTTCTATCCGTAAATAGAAAACACCATTATTTTTTTTTGCAAATAAATAATTAAATAGGGCAGTTCTAACACCACCAATGTGTAAAGGTCCTGTTGGACTTGGCGCAAATCGCACACGAACTTGTTTTGACATGAATGTATAATTTTGGTAAAGATACAATTTCAAAAGTCAATTTCAATTTCAAAAGTCAATTTCAAAAGTCAATTTCAAACAAATTATTTTTCAATTGTTTCAAATAATTCAACTTTTTAAGGTTATTATCACTATTGATTTTTGAAATTGAGATTGTTTTTTATGTTTAGTAAAGAATTAACTTTTATTCTTACAATAAATTCTTACTTTTATCGGTTATAAATAAAGCGTCAAAAATTTTGGGAAATCAAAATATAATTTACAATAAACTCGAACTGTTTATTAAGAAGTTTTACACCAACGAATTGCTACGTGGAATTATTTTTTTCCTGGGAATTGGTTTGCTTTATTTTCTTTTTACGCTATTTGTAGAATATTTCCTTTGGCTAAAGCCAGCAGCACGATCTGTTTTATTTTGGACTTTTGTTGCTGTGGAATTATTTTTAATGTTCCGATTTATAGTATTTCCAATCTTTAAATTATTCAAACTTCAAAAAGGAATTAATTATGATGACGCCTCTAAAATCATAGGAAATCATTTTAGTGAAGTAGGGGATAAGTTGACCAATTTTTTACAATTATCAAGGGATTCTGATAGTCATGAGAAAAATTCGGAATTATTATTGGCCTCTATTGATCAAAAAGCCAATACACTACAACCGGTTCCATTTGGAAATGCAATTAATTTTGGAACAAACAAGAAATTTTTACCAATAGTTATTATTCCAATGCTGTTTTTTGCTTTCTTTTATTTGTCGGGCAACAGTAATTTTATTTCACAAAGTTTGAATCGCGTGGTGCACTACAAAGACCAATTTTTACCGCCCGCACCATTTGAATTTGAACTTTTAAATAAAGATTTACAAACCGAACAGAACCAAGATTTTCTTTTAAAAGTCAAAACAATTGGTAAAATTGTTCCTGAAAATGCTATGATTTTTATTGGTGATGAGAGTTATTTTATGGAAAGTAATAAAGCAGGAGAATTTCAATTTGTGATATCAAAACCTAAAGAAAATGTAGAATTTCACATAGAAGCCAATGAAGTTTCTTCTAATGAATATGAGTTGAATGTTGTTACCGTTCCATCTATTGCTAATTTCGAAATGGCTTTGAATTTCCCAGGATATTTGAATAAAAAACCAGAAGTTATTAAAGGAACAGGAAACGCAGTCCTTCCTGAGGGAACACGAGTGACTTGGCGTATGAATACAATAGCTACGCAAAAAGTAGAATGGTTAGATTCTTCCGATAAATATTTTTTTACTAAACTAGATAATCAATTTTTATTGTCTAAAAATATTAATCAAAACACCGATTATCAAATTGTTACTTCCAATACTAAGGTTCAGAATTATGAAAAGTTAAACTATCAAATCACTGTTGTTAAAGATCAATTCCCAACTATTTCTGTAGGAAATGCTCCGGATAGTCTTAAAATTGAAAAAAACTATGTTTTAGGACAAGTTTCAGACGATTACGGACTTTCTAAGTTACAGGTAATTTATTATCCAAAAGACAAGCCAAATCTAGTTCAACGTAGATCAATTGCAATCAAGCGAGATGTATATGATCAATTTGTATTTGCTTTCCCGAGCAATCTAATTGTTGAACAGGGTGTTTCTTATGATTATTATTTCGAAATTTTTGATAATGATGCGTTTCATAATTTTAAAAGTACTAAATCACCGGTTTTTTCTAATCGAATTGCAACAGATACTGAAAAAGAAGATCAGGTGCTGCAACAGCAAAATGATAATATTAACTCTTTAGAAAAATCACTAAAAACCCAAGACAAGCAATTAAATGAAATGGAGAAGTTGCAAAAAATGGGAAAGGAGAAAGAAAATCTTGAATTTAAAGAACAACAAAAGGTGAACGACTTTTTAGACAAGCAAAAAAAGCAAGATGAGCTCATGAGGAATTTCGCTGAAAAAATGAAAGACAATCTAGAAAAAGTGAAAACCGAAAAAAAGGATGAAATGAAAGAGCTTCTAAAAGATAGATTGGATAAAGTTGATAAAGATTTAGAAAAAAATAAAAAGCTTTTAGACGAACTTCAAAAATTAAATGAAAAATTAGAGAAAGATGAGTTATTCGAGAAAATGGATAAACTCAAACAGCAAAGCAAAAATCAGACCAAAAGTTTACAGCAATTAGTTGAGCTTACTAAAAAATATTATGTTGAAAAGAAAGCTGAGCAAATAGCAGATAAATTAGATAAACTATCAGAAAAGCAAGACAAATTATCTGAACACGAAAAAGATAATTCAGTAGAAAAGCAGGAAGAAATTAATAATGAATTTGATAAGATTCAAGAAGAATTAAAAGATTTAGAAAAAGACAATAAGGAATTAAAAACTCCTTTAGATCTTCCCGATACAGCTCCCAAAGAAAATAGTATTGATGAAGACCTTAAAAAAGCATCTGATGAATTAAAAAAAGCATCTAAATCTGGAGCAAAACCAAAACAGAAAAGCGCTTCTAAGAAAATGAAACAAATGAGTCAGGAGATGCAATCGAGTATGGAATCTGGCGAAAAAGATCAGATGGAAGAAGACACAGCTATGTTGCGCCAAATATTAGACAATCTTTTGGCGTTTTCTTTTTCCCAAGAAGAGGTTATGAAACAATTTAAGGGGCTAAAAAGAGGATCGCCGTCGTTTAATAAAAACCTTAAGATTCAGCAAGATTTAAAACAACAGTTTAAACATGTTGACGATTCTCTATTTGCACTTTCATTACGTAATCCAAAGATTGCAGAAGAAGTTACCAGCGAAGTTGGAAACGTAGTATATAATGTAGATAAATCTCTTGAAACACTTGCAGACGCCAACGTTCCTAAAGGTGTTTCACACCAACAATTTGCTACAAGTTCTGCCAATAAACTCGCCGATATGTTGGCGGCTACTTTAAATAGTATGCAAATGCAAATGCAAATGTCTGGTTCTGGAAAAGGGAAGCCCAAACCAGGAGATGGAAGTGGAATGCAGTTGCCGGATATTATAAAAAAACAAGAAGGTCTAGGAGAAAAAGCTAAAAAGGGAAGGAAACCAGGGCAAAAACCTGGGGAAGGAAAAGAGGGTAAAGAGGGCGAAAAAGAGGGTGGTAAAGACGGAAATGGAAAAGAAGGAAAGGATGGAAATGGTAAAAATGGGAAAGAGGGAAATAACGGACAGGCATCTGGAGGAAATGGAAATAGTCAAGGAAATAAAGATGGCGATTATGGACAAGACGGTGAAGGAGATGCTAAAGCTATAATGGAAATTTATAAAGAGCAACAACAACTCCGCGAGGCGTTACAAAATGAATTGAATAAACAAGGCCTTGGCGGTCAGGGACAAAATGCTTTGGAGGAAATGAGGCAAATCGAAAAACAATTATTAAATAAAGGTTTTAATAATGATGTTCTTCAAAAAATATTGAATTTAAAGTATGAACTTTTAAAATTAGATAAAGCAGTTCAACAACAAGGCGAAGAAAAGAAGCGTCAGTCAGAAACTAATAAAAAAGAGTTTACCAATTCAACTAATGCTCTTCCAAAACGTTTACAAGATTATTTAAATAGCGTTGAAATTTTAAACAGACAAACATTACCTTTACGCTCCAATTTTAGTCAAAAGGTTCAAGAATATTTTAAAAGAAATGATCAGTTTTAATTACGAAAATGAATTTCAATTACATAATGAAGACCAAATTTCGTCTTGGGTTTCTGCTGTGATTTTATCAGAAAAAAAGAAGGAAGGTGATATTAATTATATCTTTTGCAATGACGATTATTTACTTAACATAAATAACCAATATCTAAATCACGACACTCTGACTGATATAATTTCTTTTGATTATTCTGTAGGAAATGAACTACATGGAGACATATTTATTTCTACAGAAAGAGTAAGTGATAACGCAAAAGATTTTGATATTCCATTTGAAGAAGAGTTAAAAAGAGTGCTTGTTCATGGAGTATTGCATTATTGTGGTTATAAAGACAAATCTGAAATCGACGAACAGTTAATGAGAAATAAAGAAGATGAAAAAATCAAAATGTTTCACGTGGAACATTTCGGTTAATGTCTTGGTTTTATTAAAGCGTAAAACACAAAGTTCCACGTGGAACAGATCATCAGGAATGGATTTTAATCAGCCCAGTTCTGTAGTTCCTAAATAAAACATTACTAATTCCTAAATAAAAAATGTTTAATACATACGATGTCATAGTGGTTGGGGCAGGCCATGCGGGTTGTGAGGCTGCTGCAGCAGCAGCAAACCTTGGTTCTCATACTTTATTAGTAACAATGAGTCTGCAAAATATTGCGCAAATGTCATGCAATCCAGCTATGGGCGGTATTGCTAAAGGACAAATAATACGCGAAATAGATGCGCTTGGCGGATATTCAGGTATTGTTTCCGATAAAACCGCAATTCAATTCAAGATGCTTAATAAGTCAAAAGGTCCTGCAATGTGGTCGCCAAGAGTACAATCAGACAGAATGCGTTTTTCTGAAGAATGGCGATTGATGTTGGAGCGAACACAAAATTTAGATTTCTATCAAGAAATGGTTTCTGGGTTAATAATTAATAATGGAAAAGCGGAAGGAATAAGAACTTCCCTTGGCATTGAGATAAAAGCAAAAACAGTAGTGTTAACTAATGGAACTTTTCTTAACGGATTAATTCATATTGGTGATAAACAATTTGGTGGAGGAAGGGCAGGAGAAAGTGCTGCTTATGGAATTACGGAAGACTTAGTAAAAGTAGGTTTTGAATCTGGTCGAATGAAAACAGGAACGCCTCCGCGTGTTGATGGACGTTCTTTGGATTATTCCAAAATGAATGAAGAACAAGGGGATGTTCGCCCAGATAAATTTTCTTATTCCGACGAAACGAAACCTTTAATACACCAAAGATCGTGTCACATGACCTACACTTCATTGGATGTTCATGATATTCTAAGAGATGGTTTTGGTCGTTCGCCTATGTTTAATGGCAGAATTAAATCGCTAGGACCGAGGTATTGTCCGTCAATCGAAGACAAAATCAATCGTTTTGCCGATAAAGAAAGACATCAGTTGTTTATTGAACCGGAAGGTTGGAATACATGCGAAGTTTATGTTAATGGCTTTTCTACATCACTTCCAGAAGACATTCAATTTAAAGCATTACGTTCTGTGGCAGGATTTGAAAACGTAAAATTCTTTCGTCCAGGTTACGCAATTGAATATGATTATTTTCCACCCACACAATTAAAACACACATTAGAAACTAAGTTGGTTGAAGGATTGTATTTTGCCGGACAAATAAATGGAACTACTGGTTATGAAGAAGCGGCTTCTCAAGGAATGATGGCCGGAATAAACGCGGCATTAAAAGTTCAGGAAAAAGAGCCGATGATTTTAAAGAGGAATGAAGCGTATATAGGTGTTTTAATCGACGATTTGATTACAAAAGGTACAGATGAGCCTTATAGGATGTTTACATCTCGTGCAGAATACAGAACGCTTTTAAGGCAAGATAATGCCGATGCTAGATTAACCCCAAAGGCATTTGAAATTGGTTTAGCGTCTGAAAAAAGAATGCGTCGAATGGAAAAGAAATTTGCCGCAAGTGATGCAATGGTTTCCTTTTTTAAAGAAACGAGCATAGCAGTTGCCGAAACAAATCCAATTCTTGAAGCGAAAGGGAGTGCGCCAATCAGTCAATCGGATAAAATGTTTAAAGTTTTTTCACGTCCGCAAATAGATTTAGAAGACTTTTTAAAATTTAGCAAAGTGGCTGCATACGTTGAGGAAAACGATTTGGATAGAGAAATTTTAGAACAAGCAGAAATTCAAGTAAAATATTCGGGTTATATTGAAAAAGAAAGAAGCAATGCTGATAAATTAACACGTTTAGAGGATTTAAAAATCCCAATGGATTTTGATTATAATATAATTAAATCAATGTCGATAGAGGCAAAGCAAAAGTTGAGTAAAATTCGTCCAGTAACAATTTCTCAAGCATCAAGAATAAGCGGTGTTTCACCAAGCGATATTTCGGTTTTGTTGGTTTATATGGGACGATAATTTAAATTTAAGATTCAGAAGCATCAGGTACGAAGCAAAATATACAATGAATTTTAAATCCTCGTATTTTGTACTTCTTAATTCGTATTTAAAATTGTTCCACGTGAAACTTGCTTTACCAAAACCTATAAATAAAGACAATTTAATGAATTTAACAAACCCAAAACATTTCTTAAACGTAAAAGATTATTCTGTTTCTCAAGAAATTTTTGAATTACTTTATGATGAAAACATGGATATGTTGATTACAAATCCGCAACCCTCATTAGATAAACTTCCTAGTTATTATGAAAGCGTAGATTATATTTCACACACTGACGGAAACAAGTCTTTATTTGAAAAAGCATATCAATTTGTAAAGTCAATTGCTTTAAAAAACAAGATAAAATTAATCAATTCACAATCTTCAAAGGGAAGAATTTTAGATATTGGAGCAGGAGTTGGCGATTTTTTATCAATCGCAAAAAACAACGGTTGGCAAACAATTGGAATTGAACCAAGTGATAAAGCAAAAAATATCGCAAAGAAAAAGGGAGTTTCATTTGTAGAAAATCTTTCAGAATTAGAAAGTAATTCGTTTGATGTAATTACAATGTGGCATGTTCTTGAACATGTTCCGGATTTAGAAAATCAGATAAAAGAGTTAAAAAGATTAATAAAACCTTTTGGAACTGTAATTATTGCTGTTCCAAATTTTAAATCGTTTGACGCTCATTACTATGGTAATTTTTGGGCAGCATATGATGTTCCAATCCATTTGTGGCATTTTTCTAAAACAGCCATTAAAAAATTATTTGCTAAGGAAAAACTGGAGTTAGTAAAAGTGTTGCCAATGAAATTTGATAGTTTTTATGTGAGTTTATTATCAGAAAAATATAAAACCGGAAAATTGAATTTCATAAAAGCTTTTTACATCGGATTGAAGTCAAATTGGAAAGGAAATCAAAACTCTGAATATTCTTCTCATATATATGTTCTAAAATGCAGTAAAAATTAAAATAAAAGCTTCTTTTAATGCCTTTTTACAACTAAAAAGGATTTTGCTGTCCAAAAAGAGTTGTTGCTTTAAATCGCTTTATATGAAGCTGCTTTTAATAGAAAATAATTATATAACATTTAACATCGATAGTAAACAGTTATATTTAAAAATAAGTCAATTTTATTCTTTTTAATCTTTTCAAATTAAAATTTTATACTTTTGGACAATAGTAAAAATTAACTAATTAAAAATGAAAAAAATTATAGTATGTTTTGCAATTGCAATCGCAATCGTTTCATGTAATAAAACAACAACTGCAAAAGATTTTAAAACCGCTTACATCGATACTAATAAATTATTAGAAGAATCTACAGAAGCAAAAGATCTTAAATCTAAATACGAAGACATCGCTGGAGAAAAAGACAGCCGTTTGAAAGTCGAAGTTGACAAACTTGAGGCAGAGAAAAAAGATTTTCAAGCTAATGCACAAAAGAACGGTCAAGCTTGGGCTCAACAAAAATATGGGGAGTTACAACAAAGAGAACAACAACTTCAATATGCGCAACAATCGGTTATTCAACAACTCCAAGGGCAACATGGCGCAGAAATGGATACGATTGTAGCAAAATACAAAAAAGTATTTAAAGAATATGGTAAAAAAAATGGCTATGATTACGTTTTTGGTACTGGAGAATCAGCAAATGTATTATATGCAAAAGATCAATATGATATTACTAAAGAAATTATCAAAATAGTTAATGATAAATATAAATCCGAAGGTAAAAAATCAGAAAATAAAAAATCAGAATCTAAGTAATAGTTTCACTAACGATTTTATAAAACGTCTTCATTAAATTGGAGACGTTTTTTGTTTGTATATTGATTTACAAACTTTTATATTTGCTTTTTAAAATCTAAGCCAATGGAAACTATATCAGCCGAAGCAAACTATGTGCTGCAATTTATCAATCAAACTAATAAATCAGTTTTTCTAACTGGAAAAGCAGGAACTGGGAAGACCACGCTTCTTAAAGAAATAATTAAATCAACTCACAAAAATTGTGTGGTAGTTGCGCCAACAGGAATAGCAGCATTAAATGCAGGCGGAGTAACCATTCATTCTATGTTTCAACTCCCTTTTGGAGGATTCATTCCAGACAACAATTCGGAACATCAATTTTCAGAATCATTAAAATTCGAGACTAAAGACACGCTTCGACGTCATTTTAAAATGGGCGCGATTAAGCGTAAAGTAATTCAAAATATGGAATTACTAATTATTGATGAAGTCAGTATGTTACGTTCTGATTTGTTGGATGCTATAGATTTTATGTTGCAAAGTGTAAGAAAAAAGAGAATCCCTTTTGGAGGAGTTCAAGTGCTTTTTATTGGGGATTTATTGCAACTTCCGCCCGTAATTCGCGAGGAAGAATGGCGAACCTTACGCAAGTATTACAAAGGAAAATTCTTTTTTCATTCGCATGTAATTCAACAAAACCCTCCATTGTATATTGAATTATCCAAGATTTTTAGACAATCAGATGAAACTTTTATCGACTTGCTTAATAACTTAAGAAATAACAAAATAACAAAAGAAAACATATTATTTCTTAATAAATATGTTCAACCCAATTTTGATTTAAAAGCAAATAAAGGATACATTACTTTAACGACTCACAATAACAAAGCTGATGCTATCAACGCCCAATCCATAAATGATTTAGAAGGGCAATCAATTAGCTACAAAGCGGAAATAATAGACGATTTTCCGGACAAAATTTTCCCATTGGAAGAAACATTAGAATTGAAAATCGGCGCGCAAATCATGTTTATAAAAAACGATCTGTCTTTTGAGAAAAATTATTTTAACGGAAAAATGGGAATTGTAAAATCGATTTCTAAAGAAGAAATTTGGGTTCATTTTCCAGAAGAAAACAAATCGATCGAAGTTGAAAAATATGAATGGCAGAATATCCGTTATTATGTAAATGAAAACACTAAAGAAATTGAGGAAGAAATTTTAGGATCTTTTGTGCATTATCCTATAAAATTAGCTTGGGCGATTACCGTTCATAAAAGCCAAGGATTAACTTTTGATAAAGCTGCGCTCGATGTTTCGCAAGTTTTTGTCCCAGGACAAGCCTACGTTGCCTTATCGCGTTTACGCTCGTTAAACGGTTTAATTTTGCTTTCTCCCCTTCAAATGAATGGTATTTCAAATGATGATGATGTTATGGATTATGCATCCAAAAAAGCTTCAACGGATACATTGGAAAATGAACTCAAAATGGAAACCAAAAATTTCATTCACAACTATTTGATAAACAGTTTTAATTGGGTTGAATTGGCTCAAGAATGGCGCAATCATAAATTCAGTTATTTGGATAGTGATAAATCCATAAAATCGAAACACAGCAATTGGGCAACACAACAAATGGAACAGTTTGAATCTTTACTAGATCCGGCAGGGAAATTCACAGCCCAATTGAATAAATCATTTTCATTGAAAGTTACAGATTATCAATTTATTAATGATAGAATTCAGTCGGCATATAATTATTTTTTTGAAAAATTAGACCGATTAGAATATGAGATTTTATATAAAATAGAAGAAATAAAAAGAATTAAATTGGTAAAACAATTCTACGATGAATTACTAGTTTTAGAAGATTTACAGACCAAAGCCGTGATGCATTTAATGAAGGCAAAATTGTTGATGGAAACAATAATAGCACAAAAAACCATTAGCAAAGAAAGTTTAACTTCTACTGAAATCAAGAATTATAAAATCAAAAAAATAGAGCGTGTCGCAGAGGATTTCAAAAGGAATAATCGAAACTTAATGGAAGACAAAGAAGATTTAAGCTACTACGAGCCAAAGAAATCCAAGTCTGAAAAAACACCCAAAAAAGCTACTACTCAAATAACTTATGAACTTTGGATTGAAAAAAATTCAATAGAAGAGATTGCAAATTTGAGAAAGTTAACGGTTGGAACTATTCTCGGTCATTTCACAAAACTAATTCAGGACAAAGCAGTAAGCATAAACAATATTATGTCAGAAGGTAAGATTGAAATTTTAACAACTGCATTTTATGGTTATAAAGAAGAATCACTGTCACCAATGAAAGAACAACTTGGCGAGGCTTTTTCTTGGGAAGAATTGCGAATGTTTAAAGCGAGTTTGAAAATTTAAAGTAATTTAACCCAATAAAAAAACCCCTAAAATAGCAATCATAAAATAGATAGCAATGGTTCTAGCACCATCAAAATCTTTGGCTAATCGTTGACCGAAAAGCATCAACAACAAAGTGATACACGAAAAAACGGAACCATAAAAACCAAAAACCCTACCGCCATTAATATAAAGCTCAACAATTCCAATAAGACTCAAAATTCCTGATACAAGCTCAAAGCAAACCAAAACAAAAGTTATTAAAGGAACCACTTTTTTTAGAAAAGTATTTTCAAAATGGGGCTTCATCCATCCCATATTAGTATTCCAATGAAAAAGTTTGTCATGTGCCGACATAATAAAAGTTAATGCAAGAAAAACTAATACAAAAAAGGATGTAGTATTATTCATTATAATTTTTATGGATTAAACGGGTTAATTTTATAGACAAATCAGTCAGAATTATTTTTGCGTTCGCATTTCGCTCAATATGATAGGAAGCATCTGAAAGCTCTTTAAAAATCTCGGAAATATTATTTCCTGTTACAAAAGGAGCAAATTTTTCTAATTTAAAATTCTCAACAGAAGGTTCCATATAAACCAACTTTTCAGCCTGATAATTTAGTAATAACGCTTGACGAAACATGTCAATACAATAAATCAAAAATTTTTTTTGAACTTCACGTCCCAATCCAGCAATTTGTTCGCTCCAAGCAATTAAATCATGAATAGCAGCAGCATTTCCTTTGGCTCTAAAAGCGGCTCGAACCCAATCTACAAAACATTTTTCAAAAGACAGTTCATCATTGTCTTCTTTCAAAATATGTAGTGCTTTATTATAATTTCCTTGGGCTTGATGCGCAATTTTAATAGCTGTTTTTTCATCTACATTTTCCTGTGAAATCAAAGTTTCTGCGATAACATTTTCGGGTAAACCATTAAAATATAAGACTTGACAACGGGAACGAATGGTTTGTAAAATGTCTTCTTCATTTTCAGAAATCAAAATAAAAACGGTTTTATCTGTTGGTTCTTCGAGCAGTTTTAATAATTTGTTGGAAGCCGCAATATTCATTTTGTCTGCCATCCAAATTATCATTATTTTATAACTTCCTTCATGAGATTTTAGTGCTAATGTTTTTAGAATTTCCTGCGCATCGTCCACACGAATTTCGCCTTGTTTGTTGTTTACGCCCAAAATTTTGTACCAATCGGATAATTCTCCGTAGGGATATTCGCTAATAAATTGTCTCCAATCTTGTAAAAAATCAATGCTTTTAGGTTTTGATTTTACATCTTCGGTGGTAACGGTCGGATAAACAAAATGTAAATCAGGATGCTGTAAGTTATTGAATTTGATATTACACGCTTCATTTTCATCAGAGTTTTCTTTTCCTTTGTTTTGGCAAACAAGGTATTGAGCATAAGCAATCGCCATAGCCAGCGTTCCACTTCCTTCAGGACCAATAAACAATTGCGCATGAGGAATCCTTCCTTGCCTTGCGCTCATAGTCAAATGGTTTTTAATGTGTTCGTGACCTAAAATTTCCGAAAAAAGCATTAGCAAAGATAACAGAAAGTATTTAATATTTGAATCTCATTTTTTAATTATAAAAATAATAAATCAACAATTTGTATGACTAATTATGCTTGTTTTATTAAAAACTAAAATGGTTACATTTGCAGATCAATATCAATTAATACCGCAAAAGCAATGAGAACTATCAACGACTTCAATTTTCAAAACAAAACTGCATTAATTAGAGTAGATTTTAATGTTCCTCTAGACGAAAATTTTAATGTGACCGATGTAAACAGAATTGAAGGAGCCAAACCTACTGTAGATAAAATTCTTGCCGATGGTGGTAGCGTTATTCTGATGTCCCATTTAGGCAGACCAAAAGGAAAAGAGCATAAATATTCCTTAAAACATATTGTTAAAACTGTTTCAGAAGTTCTAGAAGTTTCTGTTCAATTCGCTTCAGATTGTAAAGGAGAAGTTGCTAAAAATGCTGCTTCCAATTTACAACCAGGACAAGTTTTATTATTAGAAAATCTACGTTTTTATCTAGAGGAAGAAGCGGGCGATGTTGATTTTGCTAAAGAATTAGCGTCATTGGGAGATATTTATGTAAATGACGCCTTTGGAACAGCGCATAGAGCTCATGCCTCTACTACAATTATCGCACAATTTTTCCCAAGTAAAAAATGTTTTGGATTACTTTTAGCTAAAGAAATTGAAAGTTTAAATCGTGTTTTAAAAAATTCTATAAAACCCGTAACCGCAGTTCTTGGAGGCTCAAAAGTGTCCTCTAAAATTACGGTTATTGAAAATATTTTAGATAAAGTGGATCACATGATTATTGGTGGCGGAATGACGTTTACTTTCGTAAAAGCATTAGGCGGAAAAATAGGAGATTCTATTTGCGAAGATGATAAGCAAGAATTAGCATTAGAAATCTTGAAAAAAGCTAAAGAAAAAGGAGTTCAAATTCACATTCCTATAGATGTGGTGGCTGCCAACGCTTTCTCTAATGATGCAGCAACTCAAGTCGTTGATGTTCGAGAAATCCCGGACGGATGGCAAGGTTTGGATGCGGGTCCTAAATCTTTAGAAAATTTCAAAAAAGTAATAATGGAGTCCAAAACAATTCTTTGGAACGGACCATTAGGGGTTTTTGAAATGGAAAAATTTGCTCACGGAACTATTATTTTAGGCGAATATATTGCAGAATCTACCGAAAATGGGGCATTTTCTCTAGTTGGCGGCGGCGATTCTGTTTCTGCAGTAAAACAATTTGGGTTGGAAGACAAAATGAGCTATGTTTCTACCGGAGGCGGCGCAATGTTAGAAATGTTAGAAGGAAGAATTTTACCCGGAATACAGGCAATTTTAGACTAAGTCATTGATTTTAACAATAATTAAACATTTAATACGTTATATATCAGTAAGTTTGCAATTACTATTCTTACGAACTATCGAAAACCGAAAAGCATCTGTATGTTTATTAAAAATAAAATTACATCAATTCTTCTTTTAGCAACCGTATCATTCTATGGTCAACAATTTGCTAATCAGCAGGATTCGATTGTGAAAAAGGAAACAAAAATCTCTTATTTAGATTCCATTAAATCTACTTTTGTTGCCGACAAAATGGCTTCTTGTATTGACAGTCTTTGGATGAAAGATCTAGCATCACTTGATGTTTACGAGGAAATGATTTCCGATATTAAAAATGTAGATGTTGATCAAAAAGTAGATTTTGAGTTACCAACCGTTTTACTTAAAGAACGGTTGAGAAAAATGGACGAGAAATCGCCGTTTAATATTGAGTATAACATCGGTTTAGAGAATGTTATTAAATCATTTTTAAAAAATAGAAAGAAAGCGTTTGAAAGATTATTAGGAATTTCTCAATTTTATTTTCCGCTTTTTGAAGACGAATTGGCTAAAAACAACATTCCACTAGAAATAAAATATTTGGCTGTAGTTGAATCGGCACTAAATCCAAGAGCGGTTTCGCGTGTTGGCGCAACAGGTTTATGGCAATTTATGTATCAAACCGGAAAACAATACGGATTGAATATTGATTCTTATGTTGATGAAAGAAGCGAACCCTTGAAATCCAGTCAAGCCGCTTCGCAATACATGAATAATATGTATAAAATCTTTGGCGATTGGGATTTAGTTCTAGCCGCCTATAATTCAGGACCGGGAAATGTTGCCAAGGCGATTCGCCGTTCAGGTGGACAACAGAATTATTGGAATATTAGAAAGAATTTACCAAAAGAAACACAAGGATATTTACCCGCGTTTTTAGCAACAATGTATATTTTCGAATATCATAAAGAACATGGAATTGTTCCAAATAAGTCGGTTGCAAATTTATTCGCTACCGATACTATTATGATTAAAAATCACATGACTTTTAGACAAATTTCTGATTTATTGGACATTCCTGTTGCAGAAATTCAGTTTTTCAATCCTTCATTTAAAAGAAATGAAATTCCACATATCACGGGTCAATCTACTTTTTTAAGATTGCCAAAAGATAAGATTGCGGTATTCACGTCTAATGAGGATAAAATATATGCTTATATTCAGTATGAGGCCAATAAAAGAGAACGTCCTTATGAAAGAATTGCTGTTGCAAAACAAAATGACACTACCAATATTGTAATTGCCTATAAACAAATTCCATTGGGCACTAAGTTTCACAAAGTAAGACGAGGAGAAAATCTTAGCGAAATTGCCTCAAAATATAATATTTCTGTATTTGATTTAAAAAAATGGAACGATTTGTCAACAGATAAACCGCCAAGAGGAAAAACGCTAAAAATACTAGCATCAGATAATATTGAATCCAACGTGGCAACCGCAATAAAAGAAAGAACTACTTTAATTTCTCCTAAAGAATCCAAAGGAGAAAAGGTTTTCAAAACCGAAAAAGTGGTTACCTTTAAAGACGTCATTAAGATACATAAAGTTAAAAGTGGTGATAATCTAGGCGCAATTGCTTCTAAATATGATGTTTCTGTTTCTGAAATTAAGAAATGGAATAAACTTAAAGGAGTCAATATTGGACTTGGTATTAACTTAAAAATTATTAAAAACGAAAAAGTTACTTCAATGGTTAAGATAGAAGTTAAACAACCTATACCAGATAGAAATGAAGAGGTTGCCGTTATTGATAATAAAAATGCTAAATCAGTCAAAGCTAAAAAAGAAACTAAAATTGATACCACTTCAAAATCTGAAAATTATTATATTGTTGCTAAAGGAGATAATTTATTTACAATTGCTAAGAAAAACAATATAAGCATTGAAAATATTAAAGAATGGAATAATTTGATTGATAATAATGTAAAAATTGGATCACAATTAATTATTTCTGCAGAAAATATAGCAGTAGCCAGAAAAGAAGAACCAAAACCAGAATTTAAAAACCTTGAACATATTGTTGTAAAAGGTGAAAATTTAGAAACAATTGCCAAAAAATATACGGTTTCAGTAAGCACTATTTTAGATTGGAATTTTCTTTCAGAAAGCTCTATTAAAATTGGGGATAAACTAATAGTTGGAAAAGAAGAGGTTGTCTTGAATACTACTACCAAAGTAAAACAATCTAAAAAAGAGGATTATGCATCAAACAATAAAAATTCTAAAGAAAACCTTTATAGAGTAAGAAAAGGGGATACCTTGTTAAAAATCACGCAAAAATTTCCTGGGGTTACTATAGCGGACATTAAAAAATGGAATAATATTAAAGGCGAAAGTATAAAACCCGGAATGAAATTAAAAATAAACGGATAATACAAAAATCTTCTATAAATTTGGGCTTTATTTTTAATTATGAATAAAGCCCTTTTTTTATTACTAGTTTTCCCTATTTTTTTTATTTCTTGTAATTCTAAAGAAGTTAAAAACGTTACTGAAACCTATGGAAAAACAAACGAGGTTTCAGTAATCATTGACGATCAATTATGGAACGGAGAAGTGGGAGATAGTATGCGAAATAAATTTGCTTCACCCATTTTAGGTTTACCACAAGAAGAACCTGTTTTTTCTTTAAATCAATATCCCGTAAAGTTATTAGAAGGTTTTATGACAAATAGCCGAAATATTATTGTTGTAAAAAAAGAAACTAAAAGTCAATTCAGAATTGAAAGCAATGAATATGCCAATCCGCAAGTTGTGGTTCATATTTCAGGAGAAACGGTTCAAGAAATTTTAGATACTATTCAAAACAACGATTCGTTGATTATTACTAGAATTAAAGAATCGGAAATACGCGTATTTCAGAATAAAATCAAACACGATTCGCTATTTGATGTTAGTAAAATTAGCGACAAATTTAATGTTCGATTAAACATTCCTGTCAAGTACAAGATGGTGCTTCACGGTAAAAAATTTATTTGGCTAAAAAAAGAAATCACAAGCGGAAATTTGAGCTTAATTTTTTATCAAATACCAATATCCAGCATAAAAGACAATAATAATGCCGTAAAAAGAATCACTCACATTCGAGATTCTATAGGTAGAATTTACATTCACGGTGCAGTTCCTCGAACTAGAATGGTGACGGAACCCGCATTTTCGCCGTATCTTTCTAAAACTAAAATTTATAACAAAGAAACTTTTGAAACCAAAGGAAATTGGGAATTATTAAATGATTTTATGAGCGGTCCTTTTGTTAATTACGCGATTGTTGATAAACCTAACAAACGAATTCTTGTTATTGAAGGGTTTTGTTATGCACCATCAAAAGAAAAACGAGATTTAATGTTCGAATTGGAAGCGATTATCAAATCGACACAGTTTTTAAAAATAAAATAAAATGTCTGAAACCTTAAAATGGAAAATAAAGCGATTTAATGAACTTTCTCTTAATGAGCTATATAGTTGTCTCAATCTTCGCTCACAGGTGTTTGTAGTGGAACAAAACTGCGTCTATCAAGATATTGACGGCAAAGACCAAAAAGCATTGCATTTGTTTGGTGAAATTGAAAATGAAATTGTGGCTTATGCTCGATTGTTTAATGCAGGAGATTATTTTGAAAATGCCTCAATAGGACGAGTTGTAGTTCATTCCGATTGTCGTTCTAGAAAATGGGGACATGAAATGATGCAACATGCAATAGCCGGAATAGAAAAAAAATTCAAAACTAAAAGCATAACTATTTCAGCACAATTGTATCTCAAAAGATTTTATGAAAGTCATGATTTTGTGCAAACTAGCGAAATGTATTTAGAAGACGATATTCCGCACATTGAAATGAAACGAGGATAACGCTATATTTTAGTAATTACTAATTCAACGCGTCTATCATATTCAGGTTCTTTGCCAAGAGGAACAGTATTTCCATAACCTTTAAAAGTCATTCTGTTTTTTGGAACCCTTCTAAAAGTTAAATATTTATAAACCGATTGCGCTCTGTTTATAGATAATTGCCGTTTTTTAGTGTCTTTATCTATGGCCTCTCTTTGGTTTGGAGGCGTACAGCAAACATGACCTTGAATTTCAAATTCTAAATTCTTATACCTCAAACACAAAAGCGCCACCTTATCCAATTCTGCTTTAGCTTTACCCATTAGGTGGCTACTTCCTTTTTCAAATAAAATATTTTCAAGATAAATATGATCTCCAATCACATGACTTTTCTGAATCATATTGTAAAATCCCGGCAGAACCAATTTAGGGAGTTCTTTAAGATTAAGAACTACATCTACACGTCGGTTTTTAGAGCGTTTTTCAGGAAGATTATCTACAATATCATCGTCAATTAGAATCCTTCCTTTTCCTTCAATTGTGACGATTATTTTACTTTTTATTCCGTTTTGAATTAGTTGGTTTTGAATAGTATTAGCTCTATTTGTAGATAGTTTAAAATTGTAATCTTCTTTACCAATGTCATCGGTATAACCAAAAATCTGAATCGATTCTATTCTTGTTGAATCTGTATTTTTTATAAAATCTACTACTTCTTTAGCTTGTTTTTCGTCTAAAGAAAATTTGTCAAATTCAAAGTAAACTGATTTTACGGCTTCTTCTTGTGCATGAACCCATCCGAAGATTAAAAGTGGCAAAAATTTAAAAAATCGTAACATTATTGTAATATTTTGATGTATTCTGTTGGGTTTGCTAAGATGGTATTTGCTTTGGAAATTTCAAAATTATTTTTAGTGTTATACTCATACAATCCTTCTTTGTATTGATAACGTATGATGATTTCATCCAAAATTAACTTTTTAATTTCTTTCTGATTTTTATCCAAAAGAGTTTCTTCACTTTTCTGAAGAGCCGCCATTAATTGATTATATTGAGCACTAATAGTTTCATCAATTTTTTCTTTTTTAGCTTTTTCCAAAGTAGTTTTTAATGCCAATTCGGTTTCGGTATCAAAACTGATTTTCTCTTTTTTTAAGAACGATTTAAAATCAGCATAATCGGCATCGGATAGGGTTGGTATTTTATTACCAAGATTCTGATTTTTGTAATAATAATAAGTCACATAATTGAATATTGCATCATTTTTCTCTAAAACGTCAGCAATCGTACTTAATTTAGAATCACCCAATTCAACATCAGGTTGGATGCCACCGCCGTCATAAACGGTTCTTCCTTTTTTAGTTTTGAACGCATTGTATTTTGAAGCATCTGTTCTTACGGCTTTTCCATCTTTGTCTTTGTGCCAATAATCTAATGCCTGAATACATCTTCCGGCGGGAGTAAAATAGCGAGAAATGGTTACTTTAACTTGAGTGCCATAGGTCATGTCAATCGGTCGTTGCACCAATCCTTTTCCAAAACTTCTGCATCCTACAATTACAGCTCTGTCTAAATCTTGTAACGCCCCCGCAACGATTTCAGAAGCCGAAGCGCTTTTTCCGTCAACTAGTATTGCTAAAGGAATATCCAAATCAATTGGCTCGTTTGCAGTTTTATAAGTGTTATTGTACTTAGGGTTTTTGGATTTTGTAGTAACAATAGTTTCTCCTTTTGGAACAAATAGATTACACACATTAACAGCTTCATTCAACAATCCTCCTGGATTTCCTCTTAAATCCAAAATTATTCTTTCTGCACCTTCTTCTTTTAGTTTTTCTAAAGCAGTTTTGGTTTCTTGAGTGGTTTTTATATTGAATGCAGAAAGCACAATATAACCTGTTTTATCATCTATTTTAGCAAAATAAGGAACAGCTTTTATTTCCACTTCATCCAAAATAAGTTGGCAAGTAAGTGTTTTTCCCTGGCGGATGTATTTTATTTCAATTTTAGTGTTTTTTGTGCCTTTCAACAATTGAGATGCGTCGTCTTTAAAGTCCGATAGCAATACATCGCCAATTTGAATTATGGCATCGCCAGCTTTCAATCCTGCTTTGTCTGCAGGAAATCCTTTGTATGGTTCTTTGATGATTAATTTATCTTCTTTTCGGGTAATCATGGCACCAATTCCAGTATATTCACCGGTGTTGTTAATTTTGAATTTCACAACATCTTGCTCATTGAAATAATTGGTGTATGGATCTAAATCGGCCAACATGCTTTTAATGGCTTTATCCATTAATTCGGCCGGATTTATTTCATCAACATAATTTTGATTTACGGTTTTAAAAAGTGTAGTAAAAATTTCTATTTGCTTAGCTATTTCAAAAAAATCGTCTTTGAAACTAACAGCAACAAAGAAAAATCCTGACGCTAGAACTGGAATTATATATCTTTTTTTAAAGTATTTAAGCATGATTTTTTTAAATTTAACCTTCGAATTTAATAAACTAAATCAAATATAAAGTATAAACGTTAAAAAACTAATTTTTTATATTTATAAATAAGATTTTGTTCGAGGGTATTGTTTTATTCTATTCTTTTTTTGCAATAATCCATTTTTCAAACAACTGTATGGTTTTTTCATTTATTTCTTGATAAGTCAACCGATCTTTGGTTTGATAAAAAAACATAATTGCATAGGGTTTGTCTAAATTATCGTAAATTAAATGTTTATTCAATCGGTAGCATTCTCTTAAAACGCGCTTGAAATAATTTCTATCTACCGCTTTTTTGAAATGTTTTTTGGATACAGAAACACCAAATTTCAGTTGTTCTTCCGAATTAGAAATTGCAGTGTAAACTAATCGCAGCGGATATTTTGAAACGGATTTTCCTTCAGAAAAAATCGAATCAATTATTTTTTGGCTTTTAAGTTTTTCTTTTTTAGGATAAGTAAAATCCATAATTGTAATTAATTATAGATGTTATACACAAATTTAAGTTCAGAATAATTGATGTAAAATTGCATTCTATTTTCTTCGTCTTTTCTTGTGATTACTAATATTTTACATTTAGAACCATTGTTGTCAATACAATCAAAAGGAACTGTTTTAGAGGTTTCGGTTTCTATTTTATCGCCATAAGAAAGAATCGAAAACACCTGAATTTCAGGAGAGTTTACTATAATTCTGTCTTTTATTGCATCAATTGTAACTACTAAATCAGCTTTAACAAAATCGGACCATTCACCCCATTTCCCCTTTCCATTTTTTTCAATAAAACTCACGCTACTAGTTCTTAATCTAATCGTTTGACCGATAGATTGTGAACCAAAACTTAATAAAAGTAATACTAAAGCTAATGAAAGTTTTTTCATATTTATATTTTTATAGGACACTGCAAAAATACAAATTCTATTTCAAAATAATGAATCTCAATCTAGAACGCTTTTCTGCTTATTTTATTACGTAACTATTATTCTCTAGCTTTACGTCGGCCATTAAACCACTTGGATCAATAGAGATTTTCTTGATTTTATCTTTCGATGTATTAATTTCAAAGAAATAATTCGGACTTCCCCACGCCCAATCTTTCAAAACAGTTCTTTTGATTTCTGGATTAGCATTTTCTTTTTCAAAACTCATCATTCGCAACGGAATATAATAGCTTTCTTTAGATCCGTCTGTAAATTCAACTAGAATATCAATAGGCATTGGTGTTCTCCCAATTCGTTCTAGAGAAACACCTGTTTTTTGAACATCATTTGTAGCAATTTCTACATTTTTTATTCCGTAATCAATAGTGTTTAGGGTTTCTGTCCAGTCTAATAAATACCAATCGAGATTCGCCCCCGAAATTCTTTCGGCACTTCGTTTGATATCATTTGGAGTGGGATGTTTGAATTTGAAATCATTGAAATACCTTCTTATTGTTTTCATCAGATTTTCTTTCCCAATAAGGTATTCTAATTGGGCTAGGAAAACCTCCCCTTTACTGTAAGAAGCAATACTGTAGCTTTTATTTTCGTCATATCGGTCTGCGTGTGTCGAAAGCGGTTGTTCTTTCCCAGAGTTTGCTAATACAATATAACTTTTATAAGCACTAAAAAATGGATTTTCTGCTTTCAGCTCCGAAATTTTATTCATCCCTAAATCTTCAATATATGAAGTAAATCCTTCGTCCATCCATGGATGTTTACTTTCATTAGAAGCTAAAATATGCTGAAACCAGGAGTGTCCCATTTCATGGGCTATTAATCCCACCAAGCCTTCTTTTTTACCAGTTCCAAGAATTAAGGTGCACATTGCATATTCCATTCCGCCATCGCCACCTTGAATTATAGAATATTGATTGTAAGGATATTTGCCAACAATTTGGTTGTAGTATTCCATTAATTCAACCGTTTTTGGTTCTGCAAACTTCCAGTTTTCAATTATTTCTGGGTTGTTTTTGTAGATAAAATGTAGGGTCGTTCCAAAATTTGTTGGTACCACATCATGAATATAATTTTTATCGGCAGCCCATGTAAAATCGTGTACTTTTGGTGCTTTAAAATGCCAGGTTAGGTTTGATTGTTTTTTAGGAATTTCTACTATAATCCCTTTATCTTGGTAATTAAATCCAATTTCATTTCCGTTTTGAAGATAGCCCGATCCGCCTAAAAGATAATTTTTATCGATGGTGATTTTTACATCAAAATTTCCCCAAACTCCATGAAATTCTCTAGCAACATAGGCATCGGCGTGCCAACCTTCAAAGTCAAATTCTGCCATTTTTGGATACCATTGCGCCATAGAAAGTTCGACACCTTCTGCATTATTTCTACCAGAACGTCTAATTTGAATTGGAACTTGTCCGGAAAAATCTAAAGTGAATTTGGTTGATTTTCCTGGAAGAATTGGTTTTGCAAGCGTAACTTCCAGAATGGTTTCCACTTCTTTTGCAACAGCGGTAATTCCATCTTGTTTGAAATTAGAAACGTGTAAATATCCAATTTCGTTTGGTTGCAATTTGGCAATTCGGCTTTCTTTTATTTCTTTATCACCTACTTTGGTTTTGGTAACCATTCGTCCATCTGGGTCTTTTATGTTTTGCAATCGCATATCCATTTCGCTTCCTGGTTGAAATGCATTGTTATACAAATGATAAAAAACACGACGTAAGGTATCCAATGAATTATTGGTATATACTAATTCTTGTTTTCCTTGGTATTGGTAGGTTTTAATATCCATAACCACTTCCATTTTGTAGTCAACATGTTGTTGCCAATAGCCGGTATTTTGCGCGGATAGTTTTGGGATAACCAATCCGAAGAGTATAAATAAAAGTGTTTTTTTCATAATTAGAAAAGAAAAAAGGAAGAGTTTTCTCTTCCTTTTCTATGTGAATTGTTTTATTTTTTTACTTTTATTTTTGCAGCCATTTTTTCTGCCATAAGTAAAGCGTTGTAGGCATTTACAATTTTACCAGAAACACAAGTAGTTGCAAAAGGCATTTCTTTTTTAGCTTCATCTACAGTTACCGTTTCCGTAATTGGAGTTCCAGAATCCATCAAAATGTGTTTTACTTGTGATGCAGATAAATTTGGATAATACGAACGAATTAATGCCGCAACACCCGCCGCATTTGGTGATGCCATAGATGTTCCTTGTTCGTATTTGTATTTATTGTTTGGAACAGTTGCATAAATTTCTACACCAGGAGCAAAAACGTCTACATTTTTAGCGCCATAATTAGAAAAATCTGCAACTATTTTCGAACCATAAACATTGTTTAAAGCCCCAATAGTAATCAAGTTATCAGCAATTTCTTTTCCGCTAACTTCATCTGTTGGGAAGTTTGGTTCGGTATCAACATCTTTCGAGTCATTACCTGCAGCGTGAACAATTAGAACATCTTTTTTAGCAGCATACTGTATAGCTTCCCAAACCCAATCTTTGTGAGGAGAATAGTCTTTTCCAAAACTTCCGTTAATTACTTTAGCCCCATTATCCACTGCATAACGGATGGCTAGAGCGATATCTTTGTCGTATTCATCTCCATTTGGCACCGCACGAACCGCCATAATTTGTACATTATCAGCCACTACACCATCACCTCCTTTACCGTTTCCACGAATTTGAGCAATGATTCCAGCAACGTGGGTTCCGTGTAGCGCATCTTCAACATCTGGACCTTTAACATTTCCGTTTCCATAATGTGTTTCTTTCATGTCTTCTGGATTATCACCTACCTTTCTCCCAGAAAAATCTACATTCAAATTATAGTTTAATTGGTCATAAACATAATCCGAATAGGATTTTATTTCGTCTTGAAAACCTTCCCCAGCTTGACTGGCAATGCTTGACATAATCATTTTACTTCTAGATAAACTAGCGTCAGTAGTAACAATACCTTTAAGTTCTTCAACAGAATACTTTTCTTTTTTTAATTCTTCGCGAATGGCTTTGTCGGCTGCAACAATCATATCCACTTGTTTCTTCTGTGGATTTAACTCAGTTATTTTTTTATCTAATTCCGTTTTTGCTGATTTGTATGCTTCCGAACCATCATCTCCTCTTTTTACGATACGCGTTAATTCTAAATTTTCGTTAGTTGCTTCACCAAGAAAGTTCCAGCCGTGAACATCATCTTTATAACCATTTTTGTCATCATCAATATTATTGCCAGGAATTTCTTTAGTGTTGGTCCAGATTTTTCCTTTCAAATCTTCGTGATCAATATCTAATCCAGAATCTATAACTCCAACAATAATTTTGGTGCCTTTTTTGTTTTTCAAAAGTTCAGAATACGATTTATCCAAGCTCATTCCCGGGATAGAGTCTTTTTTTAAATCTAAATCACTCCAACGTTGTTTTTGAAGTTCTGTTAATTTTGTTTTTTTTGCACTAAAAGTGTTCGTGCTTTGTTGTGCATTTATAGCAGCACTTGCCATAAAGGCAAACGCCGAAATGTAAAATAGGTTTTGTTTCATTTTTTTAAATTTATTTGATAATTGTTATAAAATTATTGTCTTTAAATAGAATTTCCCAAAGTATTAACACTAAATTAAGAGGTCATCACAACGATAAACCTCTTTTAATCGGATTCCTCTTTCTGTATTTTCAACCGTGATGATTTGGTTGTGAGCATCATGTTCTAACCACAGGTAATAGTTTTTTTCAGCTGCTTCATGAAGAAATTTGGATTTTTCAGGCATGGTTAAAAGCGGTCTAGTGTCATATCCCATAACATAAGGCAACGGCAAATGACCAGCAGTTGGAATTAAATCAGCACAAAAAACAATAGTTTTATCTTGGTATTTAATATGTGGGATCATCATTTTTTCGGTGTGACCATTAACATAAAAAATTTCAAAATTCATTTCTTTAGCAAAGTCAAAATCTTCTTTTGGATTTTGAATAAAATTCAAATGACCACTTTCTTGTATCGGCAGAATATTTTCGGAAAGGAAAGATGCTTTTTCTCTTGTATTGGGTTGAGTTGCCCACTCCCAATGGTTTTCATTAGTCCAATATTTAGCATTTTTGAAAGCCACTTCATAATTTGTTTTGTCCTTGTTCCAATTTACACTTCCTCCACAATGATCAAAATGCAAATGGGTCATAAAAATGTCGGTTACATCGTCACGATGAAATCCATATTTTGCCAACGATTTGTCTAAGGAATGCGATCCCCAAAGCGAATAATAACTAAAAAACTTATCCGATTGTTTGTTTCCCATTCCCGTGTCAATAAGTATTAAACGGCTCCCATCTTCAATCAATAAACAGCGGGCAGCAATATCAATAAGATTATTCTCGTCAGCCGGATTAGTTTTGTTCCAAATGGTTTTAGGAACTACGCCAAACATGGCGCCACCGTCCAATTTAAAATTTCCTGCTTCAATGGGATAAAGTTTCATTTTATTTAATTCTAAAAATCGCTGCAATTTACTAAATCAGTTTGTTTTGATACCATCGAAATTGATTTTTTCTATACTTATATACGTTATAAAAATGATATTACTTGTTGATAAAATAGATATTTATAGTAACTTTGCGCTTTATTTAGACAAAATCAAAATAAGCTATGATTAAAGTTTCAGATGATGCAAGTAAAAAAATCGTCTCAATGATGCATGAAGACGGTTTTGATGCCGCTATTGATTATGTTAGAGTTGGCGTAAAAAGTGGTGGTTGTTCGGGGTTGTCGTATGAATTAAAATTTGACAAAGAATTACGAGAAAACGACAAGGTTTTTGAAGATAACAACGTTAAAATTGCTGTTGAAAAAAAATCATTTTTATACTTAGCCGGAACTATTTTAGAATTTTCAGGCGGATTAAACGGTAAAGGATTTGTTTTCAACAACCCGAATGCTATTAGAACTTGTGGATGTGGGGAATCATTTTCGCTTTAGTCGAAAGTCATAAAGTCAAAAGACTTTCAAATTTTAATTAAAATATGTCAAAATATACAGAGGACGATTTAAAAATCGAATTAGAAACCAAAGAATACGAATATGGATTCTACACCGATTTAGATTCGGAGACGTTTCCTATTGGATTGAATGAAGATATTGTTCGTGCTATTTCTTTAAAAAAAGAAGAACCACAATGGATGACCGATTGGCGCATTGAAGCGTTTCGTAGTTGGCAAGAAATGGTGGAACCAGAATGGGCAAATGTGCATTATGAAAAACCAGATTTTCAAGCCATTTCTTATTATTCGGCACCCAAAAAAGCCGATCCAAATAAAACCTTAGATGATGTTGATCCCGAACTTTTGGCGATGTACAAAAAATTGGGAATTTCTGTCGATGAACAGAAAATGATGAACAATGTTGCTATGGATATTGTAGTCGATTCGGTTTCTGTAGCCACTACTTTCAAAAAAACTTTGGCCGAAAAGGGTATTATTTTTATGAGTATTTCCGAAGCCATTCGTGAATATCCAGACTTGGTTCAAAAATATTTAGGAACGGTAGTACCCCAAAAAGATAACTTTTATGCCGCTTTAAACTCGGCAGTTTTCTCTGACGGCAGTTTTTGTTACATTCCAAAAGGCATTCGCTGTCCAATGGAATTATCAACGTATTTCCGTATCAATCAAGCCGGAACCGGTCAATTTGAACGCACATTATTAATTGCTGATGAAGGCAGTTATGTTTCGTATCTAGAAGGATGTACTGCTCCAAGTCGTGATGAAAATCAATTGCATGCTGCGGTAGTTGAGTTAATTGCTTTAGACGATGCTGAAATCAAATATTCCACGGTTCAAAATTGGTACCCAGGCAATAAAGAAGGTAAAGGAGGCGTGTTTAATTTTGTAACCAAAAGAGGAATTTGCGAGAAAAACGCTAAAATCTCATGGACACAAGTAGAAACCGGTTCGGCTGTAACTTGGAAATATCCCTCTGTAGTTTTGAAAGGAGACAATTCCATAGGAGAATTTTATTCGATTGCTGTAACCAATAATTTCCAACAAGCCGATACCGGAACTAAAATGGTGCATTTAGGCAAAAACACTAAATCGACTATTATTTCTAAAGGAATTTCGGCAGGAAAATCGCAAAACAGTTACCGAGGTTTGGTTCGAATTAGCGCTAATGCTGACAATGCTAGAAACTTCTCACAATGTGATTCTCTTTTGATGGGAAATAATTGCGGGGCACATACGTTTCCATATATCGAAAGTAAAAACTCTAGCGCTAAAATTGAACACGAAGCAACCACTTCTAAAATAGGTGAAGACCAAGTATTCTATTGCAATCAACGTGGAATTCCAACCGAAAAAGCCATTGCGTTAATCGTTAACGGTTTTAGTAAAGAAGTGTTGAATAAACTTCCAATGGAATTCGCGGTTGAAGCACAGAAATTATTAGAAATTTCGTTGGAAGGAAGTGTAGGGTAATTTGAAAATGTGGCAATTTTAAAATAATTTTCATCCCGACATTATAAATAGTAAAACAAAAAAAACAGAAAATAGAATTGGAAAAGAAATCGTTAACATCAACAAATTTCCAAATCAACAAATTTCCAAATTAATTATGTTATCAATAAAAAATTTACACGCTTCGGTAGAAGACAAAGAAATACTAAAAGGAATTAATCTTGAAATAAAAGCTGGAGAAGTTCACGCGATTATGGGTCCGAATGGTGCCGGAAAATCAACACTTTCTTCCATCATTGCGGGTAATGAAAATTACACGGTTACTCAAGGTGAAATCCTTTTGGAAGGGGAAGATATTTCTGAATTGGCTCCTGAGGAACGCGCTCACAAAGGGGTTTTCTTATCGTTTCAATATCCGGTAGAAATTCCTGGGGTTTCGGTTACCAACTTTATGAAAACTGCTATCAACGAAAGCCGAAAAGCCAACGGAAAAGAGGAAATGCCTGCCAATGAAATGCTAAAATTAATTCGCGAGAAATCAGAATTATTAGAAATTGACCGCAAGTTTTTATCCCGTTCTTTAAACGAAGGATTTTCTGGAGGAGAAAAAAAACGTAATGAAATTTTCCAAATGGCAATGCTAGAACCAAAACTGGCAATCCTAGACGAAACCGATTCGGGATTGGACATTGATGCGCTCAGAATTGTAGCGAATGGTGTAAATAAACTTAAAAACAAAAATAATGCGGTTTTGGTAATCACGCATTACCAACGCTTGCTAGATTATATCATTCCAGATTTTGTTCACGTATTAATGGACGGAAAAATTGTAAAATCGGGCGGAAAAGAATTGGCTTATGAATTAGAAGAAAAAGGATACGATTGGATTAAGAGTGAATTAGTTTAAAAAGTTATCAGTTGTCTGTTATATACTGATAACAAAAACAACTGAAAACCGACAACAAAATTATGGATTTAAAAGAAAAATTAGTATCGTCCTTTATGGCTTTTGAAGAACAGATCGATGTGACTTCTCAGTTGCATGATGTGCGTATTTCGGCTATCAAAAACTTTGAAAATAAAGGATTTCCAACAAAAAAAGAGGAATCTTGGAAATATACATCGCTGAATGCCATTTTAAAAAATGACTATTCGGTGTTTCCAAAACACGAAAATGCGATAGAATTTGCTGTCGTTAAAAAGTACTTTTTGCACGAAATCGATACGTATAAAGTCATTTTTGTTGATGGAAAATTCTCCTCATTTTTATCAGCAACTACGCACGACGGAATTGATGTTTGCTTGATGTCTTCGGCATTAACCAAGCCAAAATACAAAATGGTTATTGATGAATATTTCAATAAAATTGCTAATAAAGACGAGAGTTTGACGTCGTTAAATACCGCTTTTGCCAATGAAGGAGCGTATATTAACATCCCGAAAAGTAAAGTGGTTGAAAAACCAATCGAAATCATTTATTTTTCTACGGGAAATGAAGACGCTTTGATGGTACAACCCCGAAATTTAGTAATTGTAGGTGAAAATGCCCATGTTCAGATTATTGAAAGACATCAATCGTTAAATGAAAACGCAGTTTTGACGAATTCGGTTACGGAGATTTTTGCTCAAAAACGAGCCATCGTAGATTATTATAAAGTTCAAAACGATTTGCAATCGGCAAACCTTATTGACAATACTTATATTTCTCAAAAACAAGAAAGTAGAGTTTCAGTTCATACGTTTTCTTTTGGCGGAAACATTACCAGAAATAACTTGAATTTCTATCATTTTGGCGAACGAATTGATTCGACTTTAAAAGGAATTACAATTATTGGAAATAAGCAACATGTCGATCATTTTACATTGGTAAATCACGCCACGCCAAATTGTGAAAGCCATCAAAACTATAAAACTATTTTAGCCGATAGTTCAACAGGTGTTTTTAATGGAAAGATATATGTAGAAAGAGAAGCCCAAAAAACAGATGCTTTTCAGCAAAATAATAACATTTTAATTGGAGACAAAGCCACCATAAACGCTAAACCACAATTGGAAATTTTTGCCGATGATGTGAAATGTTCTCACGGTTGCACCATTGGTCAATTGGACGAAAGCGCTATGTTTTACATGCAACAACGTGGTATTCCAAAGAAAGAAGCCAAAGCGTTATTGATGTATGCGTTCTCCAACGAAGTAATAGAAAGTATCAAAATACCGGAACTGAAACAACGAATTACTAAAATAATAGCCACTAAATTGGGCGTTAATTTGGGGTTTGATTTGTAAGTTTTGACCACAAAGAAATTAAGTATTCATAAATACCACAAAGTTATTAATCTATACGCTCTTTGTGATTTTTACTTTGTGATAGAGAAGAAACAACCCCACTCAACAACCCATTAAAATCGAATTCTTCGCTCAATCCCATTCGTACTATAACTAAATCTTGGCTTGGGAATATCGCTACCATTTGCCCTTGAAAACCGCTGGCATAATACATGTTTCTAGGCACATCTGGGAATTTTCCACCGGAGTTCAACCAAAATTGAGCGCCATAATTTCCTTTGGATGTATTGGTTGGTGTAGCCACGAATTTTGCCCAACCTTCGTCAAACAATTGTTCACCGTTCCAGTTGCCTTTGTGCAGGTATAATAATCCAAATTTTCCCCAATCGCGAGGCGTGGCCCAGCCGTAAGAAGAACCTACAAAGTTACCCGCCATATCAGTTTCTACAATCGCCGAATTCATACCAATTTTATCTAACAAACTGCTGTACCAAAAGTCCAAATATTCTTGATGGGTTTTGAATTGATTTCTCAGTATTTTTGACAATAGATTGGTAGTTCCCGAAGAGTAATTCCAGTGCAAGTTTGGTGGGAATTGCGCTCTTTTTTCTAGCTGTACTTTTCCCATATCTTCTGCTTGAAAAAGCATTTTTGTAGCATCACAAATTTTATCGTATTTCTCTTCCCATTCCAAACCAGAATTCATATGAAGTAAGTCACTTGTTCTAATTAGGGCGCGTTCATCTTTTTGCCATTCGGCTATTGGAGCAGTTTTATTTACGTCGAATTTACCTTGCTTTTGTAAAATTCCGAAATACGTCCCAGTCAAACTTTTCGTCATTGACCAACCTAAAATTCTTGAGTTTTTATTGAAACCAGTATCGTATTTTTCGGCGATGATTTTGTCTTTATAAATGACAATTATAGCACGAGTTCGTTTGTTTTTTTCTCCTTTTTTATCAAAGGCATTTGCTACAATACTTTTTAATTTTTTATAATCAATGTTGGAAAATAAGGTGTCTTTTGGGTCTAAATTTCCATAAGGAAATGGTAAGTTATTGTTGGTTTTGGTTCTTTTTGGAACTTCATAGGGTTTAGTAATATCAAAATCATCATTAATCAAAGTTACACCTATACCTTCACGATAAATGGCTTTGCGTTCTTTTATTCCATGAACATTAGAAGTTGCAAAATGTTCGAAATTATTAATTTCATTGGTTGCCCAATCTATTTTATCAATGTCATTGTCGCCTTGTTGAATAGTTTGAATCGAACGGTAGTCTAAAAAATGTCCAGAAGCGACACTTTTCGCCGAAAAACCTGAAATCAAATCAAGTTGTGGATAGATTGTAATTCGTAGGTAAACTAAAGCGGTAAGAATAACTATTGCGATGATTTTCAGAAATTTTCTCATTATTAATGGATTTTGATGCAATTTAGGAAATAATAAATACAGATTTCATGGATTGACACAAATTCAAAATCAAATCTGTGATAATTTGTGAAATTTGTGTTGAACAAACCTTCAATAATTATTAACATCTGTTTGGTAGAAATCAATTTCAATTTTATTACTTTTGTATTTAGAAAAATTCTAAATAAACAAATGTTAGACATAAAAAAGATACGCGCCGATTTTCCGATACTTTCGCAAAAAGTGAATGGAAAACCATTGGTTTATTTCGATAACGGAGCTACTTCTCAAAAACCTAAAGTGGTGATTGATGCGATAATCAAATACTACGAAGAAATTAATGCAAACATTCATCGAGGGGTGCATACATTAAGTCAAAGAGCGACTGATGCGTATGAGATTTCGAGAGGTAAAATCCAAAATCATATAAATGCTAAATTCCCGCACGAAGTAATTTTCACTTCAGGAACTACCCATGCAATAAATGCGGTAGCAAATGGTTTTGCTTCGATTGTAAAAGTAGGCGATGAGGTTTTGGTTTCGGCTTTAGAACACCATAGTAATATTGTGCCTTGGCAAATGTTGTGTGAAAGAACAGGTGCAACTTTGAAAGTAATTCCTATGAATGAAAAGGGAGAATTGTCTCTCTCAGAATTTGAAAAATTGCTTTCGGAAAAAACTAAGATTGTTACTGTTAATCATATTTCTAATGCATTGGGAACCATCAACCCAATAAAATATATAATTGAAAAAGCGCATCAAGTGGGGGCTGCAATATTGATTGATGGCGCACAAGCTGTTCCACATTTAAAACCAAATGTTCAGGAATTAGATTGTGATTTTTATGTTTTTTCGGGTCATAAAATTTGTGGTCCGACCGGCGTTGGAATTCTTTACGGAAAAGAAGAATGGTTGCGAAAGTTGCCGCCTTATCAAGGGGGTGGTGAAATGATTGCTACGGTTTCATTTAAAAAAACAACCTATGCCGATTTACCGCATAAATTTGAAGCAGGAACACCCAATATTGAAGGCGGAATAGTATTAGGTACAGCAATTGATTATTTAAACGAAATAGGATTTGATAACATAGCCGAATATGAGCATGAATTGTTAGTTTATGCAACCGATAAATTATTAGAAATTGAAGGTTTAAAAATTTTTGGATCTGCCAAAGAAAAAGCGTCTGTGATTTCGTTTAATATTGAAGGGATTCATCCGTATGACATTGGTACAATTATCGATAAATTAGGAATAGCAGTTCGAACCGGACATCATTGTGCCCAACCTATTATGGATTTTTATAAAATTCCAGGAACTATAAGAGCCAGTTTCGCATTCTACAATACTAAAGAAGAAATTGATATCTTTGTCGAAGCGTTACAAAAAGCAAAAATGATGTTATCTTAAAACCTTTTAATTATGAAAGTTGCTTACTTGATTTTAATATCCATTTTCATGACAAAGGGATGTTCCGATGATGCTAAAAAAGATTTGAAAAACACCACAATTCAATATGTAGCCAATACACGAGGATCGTTTCAAAAAATTACAATTCAAAACCAAGAAATTAGCATTTCAAAAAATAGAAATGAAGATGGAAAGGGCACTACAACAAAAATTTTAGATGCCGAATGGAATCAGTTAGTGCTTTTGTTTTCAAAAATAGATTTAGATAAATTGAATTACTATGAAGCGCCTACTCAAAAACGGTTTTATGATGGAGCTGCTATGGCTAATCTCTCCATCATTCATAAAGGAAAAGAATATCAATCTGTAACATTTGACAATGGAAATCCACCAATTGAAATTGCCGATTTTGTAAACAAAGTGACTTCGTTAGTAAAACAGGAAAAATGACAATACAAGAAATTCAAAGGGATATTATTGATGAGTTTTCAATGTTTGACGATTGGATGGAGCGTTACGAATACATCATAGAGCTTGGAAAATCACTTCCTTTAATTGAGGAACAATATAAAAAAGAAGACAATATTATTAAAGGATGTCAGTCGAAGGTTTGGGTTCACGGACAACAAAATGACGATAAAATTGTTTTTACAGCCGATAGTGACGCTATTTTAACCAAAGGGATTATTGCTATTTTAATTCGAACGTTTTCCAATCAAAAAGCAATTGACATTTTAGATGCAAACACTAATTTTATTGATGAAATTGGTTTGAAAGAACATTTATCGCCAACACGAGCCAATGGTTTGGTTTCTATGATTAAACAAATAAAAATGTATGCTTTAGCATTTGATGCTAAGAATTAATAATAACTATGGAAGAATTTAAAGACGAAATTAATTTAGGCGAAAGCGTAGTAAAAGTTTTAAAAGGAATTTACGATCCCGAGATTCCGGTTGACATTTACGAATTAGGATTGATTTACGACGTTATGATTAATGAAGATAATGAAGTAAAAGTGTTGATGACATTAACCTCGCCTAATTGTCCTGTAGCAGAAACTTTGCCTCGTGAAGTTGAAGAAAAAGTTGCCAAAATAGACGCAATTAAATCTTGTGAAGTTGAGATAACTTTCGATCCGCCTTGGAGTAAAGATTTAATGAGCGAAGAAGCTAAATTGGAACTTGGAATGTTATAAAATGGCAGAAGATATTATAAATAAAGTAGCAAATTCTTCACTCGAAGTTTTCGATTTAGAAGATTATTATCCAAAAGGAATTCGTACCCAAATTGACATTTCCCAATGGCTTTATGAAGGCTTTATTTTGAAAGAAAAAGAATTTCGAGAAGCTCTAAAAAATCATAATTGGTCACAATACCAAGATCATTTTGTTGCGATTCATTGTGATACGGATGCTATAATTCCGGCATGGGCTAGTATTTTAGTAACTAGTCACCTCATCCCTTATGCAAGAAAAACAGTCATAGGAAATGTGTCTGATTTAGAGACTTCTTTGTATCAAGATATTCTTTCTAAAATTGACTTTTCAATGTATCAGGATAAGCCCATTATCTTAAAAGGGTGTTCTAAAAAGCCAGTTCCAGAAAGTGCTTATATATTTGCAATACAGCATCTTCAAATTGTTGTGAAAAGCATTATGTACGGTGAAGCTTGCTCCGCTGTTCCACTTTTTAAAAGAGCAAAATAAATGAGATAAATCTATTTCAGAATTTTAACTATTTCAATCGAAGCGAAATTATAGTTAATTATTTCTTTTAAATTAAGTTATTCGTTTTCATTTTCAATAGCATCTTTATAGTCGGGATATAGAAATTTGTTATAAGGAAATCTTGTTATATGAATTTCTCTAACTGCTTCATAAATAATTTCTCTGAATTGTTCAAAGTTTTCTTTTTCAGTTGCTGAAATAAATAATGCTTTCTTTTCTCCAACATTACTCATCCAAGTCGCTTTCCATTCTTCTAAGGTATAATGTTTGCTCGTTTTTTCGGTAATTAAATCGTCTTCTTCTATAATTTCATGTTTATAGGCATCAATTTTATTGAATACCATAATTATAGGTTTATTATTACTTTTTATATCTAATAAAATTTTATTAACCGATTCGATGTGGTCTTCAAAATCGGCATGAGAAATATCTACAACATGCAGCAATAAATCAGCTTCACGAACTTCGTCAAGTGTGCTCTTAAAGGATTCTATTAATTGAGTGGGTAATTTTCTAATAAAACCGACAGTATCAGAAAGTAAGAAAGGCATATTTTTAATAACTACTTTTCTAACAGTAGTATCTAATGTAGCAAATAATTTATTTTCTACAAAAACATCACTTTTTCCAACAGCATTCATTAAAGTAGATTTTCCAACGTTAGTATAACCTACTAATGCCACTCGAACCATTGCACCACGATTTCCGCGTTGCACAGACATTTGCCTATCTATAGTTTTAATTTTTTCTTTTAATAGAGCAATTCTATCTCGAACAATTCTTCGGTCGGTTTCTATTTCGGTTTCTCCTGGACCTCGAAGACCAATTCCTCCTTTTTGTCGCTCCAGGTGCGTCCACATTCCAGATAATCTTGGTAATAAATATTGACATTGTGCCAATTCTACTTGAGTTCGAGCATAAGAAGTTTCGGCTCTTTGCGCAAAAATATCTAAGATAAGGTTGGTTCTATCTAATATTTTACAATCTACAATTTTTGAAATATTTTTTTGTTGTGATGGAGATAATTCATCATCAAAAATGACAGTAGAAATATGATTTTCTTTGGTATAAATTGCAATTTCGTCCATTTTTCCGGTTCCAAGAAATGTTTTTGGATTGGGTTTGTCCATTTTTTGCCAAAATCTCTTTACAACTTCACCGCCAGCAGTATAGGTTAAAAACTCTAATTCATCTAAATATTCTTTAAGTTTTTCTTCATTTTGATTTTGAGTCACCACTCCAACAACGACAGTTTTTTCGAAATCTATTTTTTCTTTTTCTAGCATAATATGATTTTGTAATGCAAAAATAGACAAAACGCACAAATAATCGATTATCTGTAAAATAAATTCAAAAATAATAAATTTGTGTAGTTAAAAAGTAAATTTTTTGTTAAGTTTGATGATTATTTTATGCAATATAAAAAAATAAGAACTAATAAAATCAATACACAAATAATGAAAAAATTTACTTTTTTACTAATTACATTGTTGTTTTCAGTTATTGGATATTCACAATTTCCAACACCAGGAACAGAAGGTTTTGAAAATACAACAGGGCCAAGTTTAGCAATTCCTGTTGCTTCATCTCCATGGAATTTGGGGACAGGCGTAACACCCAGTAATCAATGGGCGGTATTCGATAATGGAGTGCCAGTTCCATCAGCATCTCAAAAAAGATGGACATTTACAACAACTAGTGCTTATGCAGGCACCCAATCAGCTTTTATGAATAGAAAGCAAAATGGTGGCGCAGGCGTCCTATCAGATGATTATCTTGCCACTCCATTAATTACTGTTCCGTCTAATGGTCAGTTAACCTTTTGGACCAGAATTGGGCTTAATGCTCCCACAATTAATGTAAATTTTCTTATTAAAATAAACACCAATACAGCAGTAGGATCTCAAACTACAGCTGCAAATTATGTTCTACCAGCTGCAACAGGTTTTAGCTGGGATCAAACAAATATAGCAGATCCGACTAATATCAATACATGGGTTCAAAAAACCGTTGATCTATCAGCATATGCTGGACAATCATTGTATATTGCATTTGTAAGAAGTTTTAATCAACCCGCTGCGGCTATTTCAGGTAATAGTTGGTTTGTTGATGAAGTAAAACTAGTTGAGCAATGTATTGCGGCTACAACTCAAGGGCCTGTTACTACAACTACTACATCAGCAACATTGTCTTGGTTACCTGCTATATCAGCAAGTTGGGAAATTGAAACAGTTCCAACAGTTGGAGGAGTTCCTACTGGTGTGGGTGTTGTTTACAATGGAGCACCTCCCTATACCATAACTCAGACTTCAGCTGGAACTCCTTTATTACCCGGAACTGGATACGTTTTTTATATAAGAAAACGATGTACAGAGAGTAATAGTACTTGGCTTGGGCCTTATAATTTTAATACAGTTCCCGCTGGATTAACTTGTGCTGGACCAATAGTTATCAATTCTTTACCTTATAGTGTAACGGATACTACAGCAAATTACGCCGATACTTATGATGTTATACAACCTGCAGCTTGCGCTGGGGGTACTACAAATTATATGCAAGGAAATGACGTGTTTTATTCTTATACTGCAGCAACTACAGGCGCTATTTCAATTGCTATGACTCCTACTGGAACTAATTCTAGTATTTTTGTATATCAGGGTTGCTCCAATGTTGGAGTAAGTTGTTTGGCAGGAGTCGCCAATACTACAAATGGTGTAAGAACTATACCAAGTTTAAACGTAATAGCGGGACAAACTTATACTATAGTGCTTTCATCTAATGCCACAACACAAACCTATCCATATTCTTTATTAATTCAACAATTGAATTGTCCTGCACCATCAGGATTAGGAGCAACAACAACTGCAACTTCTGCTACGTTGAATTGGACTACACCAGCAACCACTTCATGGGAGTATTTTGTACAAAACTTAAATGATGCTATTCCAACAACTTCTGGAATTACATCAACATCAAATACAGCGATTACTTCTACATTAAACTCCGGTGCCGCATTGGTTCCGGGTACAGATTATCAATATTGGGTTAGAGCGGATTGTGGAAACGGAACATTCAGTCCTTGGACTGGTCCTTACCCTTTTAGAATGGCTCCAGGATGTGGAGGTCTTTTTGTAGACGCTGGAGGTTCGACAGGAAATTACGCTAACAGCACAACTGCTGCTTCAGTTGGAGGCACTACAACAATTTGTCCATCTAATGTAGGAGATCAAGTAACAGTTACTTTTACATCATTTAGCACTGAATTAACTAATGACGTATTGAAGGTATATAATGGTAGCGGAACTTCGGGTCAATTATTAGCATCCTATTCAGGTACTTATACAACAGCAAATTTACCAACTATTACCTCATCAGCTGCTGATGGTTGTTTAACGTTTATTTTTACATCGAACGCAACCAATAATTCAACAGGTTGGGTAGCAAATGTTACTTGTGCACCAGCACCAGATTGTCAGCAACCAATTTTGTTGACTCATGGAGCGGTAACTTATAATTCAGTTTCTTTAAGCTGGTCGCAACCTAATAATTCTAGTGGAAATCAACCTGGTTCTTGGGACATTATAGCCGTTCCTTGCGGAGGACTTGCGCCAACTGCTGCAACTACCGGATATTCATCAACTTCCAATTCCACTTTACCTTTAACATACGTATACAATACCGCATTATCACCACTTACTTGTTATGATTTTTATGTAAGAGCATCGTGTTCTCTTACAAGTGTAAGTTCATGGAGTGGTCCAGTAAGTGCTACAACTGTTGCAGCTCCTCCAATCTGTGGTGGAAACTTTATAGATTCAGGAGGAACTACAGGAAACTATTCAAGTAACGAGAATATTTCAACACAAATTTTACCGGTAAATGCAGGCGATCAAGTTACAGTTACCTTCTCCTCATTTAGCACTCAAGCGGGTGTCGATTTATTAAAAGTATATGATGGAACAAATACTACTGCAACAGGAACATTGCTTGCTACATATTCTGGAACCTATACGGGCGCAGCATTACCAAGTATTACTTCATCATCTCCTGATGGAATTTTGACTTTTGTTTTTACTTCAAATGCTACTGTAAATGCTGCTGGATGGACTGCAAGCGTTTCTTGTGCTCCGGCACCAGCTTGTCAAAAACCAATTTTATTAATTGAAAACACTGCAGGAACTGCTTATAATCAAGTAGGACTTTCTTGGTCACAAACACAAAACCCTGATGCTTCTTTCCCTAATCAATGGCAAGTATTAGCTTTGCCAACGGGTTCTGCCGCCCCAACAGATTTAACACTATTAACAGATGGTTATCAAACAAATAACAATATTAATTATATATATCCAGGACTTAACCCATTAAAATGTTATGATTTTTATGTAAGATCACTTTGCTCAGGAACTAGTCTATGGTGTGGTCCAACAAAAATTTGTACGCCTATTGCACCACCAATTTGCGGTGGAAATTTTGTTGACTCAGGAGGAGTTGGTGGAAGTTATTCTAGTAACGAAAATATTACTACTACTATAACAACTACTCCAGGAAACCAAGTTACAGTTAACTTTACCTTACTTAACACACAAGTAGGAGTCGATTTATTAAAAGTTTATGACGGGATAAGTTCTTTAACAGGTACTTTATTAGCTACTTATTCTGGTGTTTATACAGGTACTGCATTACCAAGTATTACATCTTCATCGCCTGATGGTGCTTTGACTTTTGTGTTTACATCAAATGGTTCAGTAAATTCTACAGGATGGCTTGCGGATATTGTTTGTAATCCAGCACCAGCTTGTCAAAAACCAATATTATTAACCGCACCTCCAGCAACAATAGCTTACAACCAAGTAGGCCTTACATGGGCACAAACACAAAACCCAGATGGTTCTACACCTGCTCAATGGCAGGTAGTAGCTGTTCCGTGTGGTGGAACTGCTCCAACAGCAGCAACTCCTTTGACAGATGGTCAAACAACTCCATCTACAAGTACCACTCCTCAAATTACGTATACCGGATTAAGTTCAACTGTTTGTTATGATTTTTATGTTAGAGCAATATGTGACCCTCTTACTTCTAGCACTAGCGCTTGGACAGGACCAACTTCCGTTACAACTGCTTTAGGGTGTGGAGGTATCTATACGGACGCAGGAGGATCAACAGGAAATTATCCGAACAATGTTACTGCGGCAACCGGAACAACAATTATTACAACGACACCTGGAACTCAGGTTACAGTGACTTTTACGTCATTCAATACAGAATCCGGAATCGATTTATTGAAAGTTTATGATGGTTCAGATCCAACAACTGGGATCTTATTAGGAACCTATTCGGGAACTGCTATTCCTGGGCCGATTACCTCATCAGCAGCGAATGGCGCATTAAGTTTTGTATTTACATCTAATGCTACTACTCCTAGTGCTGGATGGACAGCTAATGTGACTTGTAATCCATCGCCAAGTTGTCAAAAACCAATATTATTGACTACGACAGCTGTATTAGCTCACTCAGTTACACTAGCATGGTCGCAAACACAAAACCCAGATGGGGTTTCTACACCAAATCAATGGGAAGTGTATGCTGTGCCTTGTGGATTAACAGTTCCGTCAAATACAATTCCAGTGGGGATTGGTCAATTGACACCTATATTGACTACTCCTCAACCTCAAATAACCTATACTTATACAGGATTAACTGCAGAAATGTGTTATGACTTTTATGTAAGAGCAATATGTTCATCAACAAGTACAAGTGCTTGGACGGGAGTTGCAACTGCAACTACTGCAATTGCTTGTCCAAAGCCAACAGGAGTATATGCGACCTCAACTTCTATTTCAACAGCTTCTGTTTCGTGGACACCAGGCGGTACGGAAACGCAATGGCAAATTTTGTATTTACCAGCTGGTTCAGTTGCCCCAGGAGCTAACTCACCATTATGGTTGTTGCCTGCTCCAACAGTTACAACCACCTCAGTAAATACTAATTCACCAATAACAGGATTATCAGTTGGACAATTTTATGATGTATATGTAAGAGCCCTTTGCTCAGCACCAGACGTAAGTGTTGCTACACCAGCTACTTCGCTTTACATCTATCCTCCACTACCTAATTGTGCTGGGGTAGATTTGCATTTGACAACTACTACTCCAGGAGTTTATAATTTATGTCCAGGAAGTTGCTTGAATTTAGCAGCTACTTATGAAAGTACTTTTACAACCTCTGATTATACCGTTTCTTCAACTCCATTTGCACCTGTTTTTCCTTTTACTGGAGGAACACAAGTGTCTGTTAATACTGATGATATATGGTCGGGAGATATTGCTCTTCCTTTTAAATTTTGTTTTTATGGTAATACATATGACAAGTTAAATATTGGATCAAATGGAGTTGTTACATTTAACACTCATACCTCTGGTTCTAATTGTCCATGGGCATTTACAGCTACAATTCCGAGTCCCACCTTTCCTGTTTTAAATGCAATTTATGCCCCTTATCAGGACATTAATCCAGGGCCAGGAGGAGTTTCTACTCCAGCACCACAACCCAATATTAATTATCAAGTTTTAGGAACTGCTCCTTGTAGAGCTATGGTAATTAGCTTTAGCCAAGTAGGATTATACAGTACATCATGTGTAGCTAATCCTCCACAAACAAGTCAGGTAGTTTTATATGAAACTTCTAATGTTATAGATGTGAATATTGGAAATAGAAATGGTTGTACCACATGGAATTCTGGAAGTGGTGTTATTGGTGTTCAAAATTCTGATGGTACTAATGCGGTTGTTCCTCCAGGAAGAAATACGGGCACTTGGTCTACAACTAACGAAGCTTGGCGATTTTTGCCTGCAGGACCTACTAACGCAACCTTTTCTTGGTTACAAGATGGTGTTACTTTGACAACAAATACAAATACCACTATTTGTCCTACAGTAAATACCACTTTAACAGCTGAAGCGAAATATACTGCTTGTGATGGTACTGTAGTAACAAAGGCTGAAAGTATTTTATTGAATATTGTAGGTGAAGTAACACCTACATTTGCACAAATTGGTCCTATATGTCAAAATACAACAGCTCCAATATTGCCTTTATCATCTAATAATACCCCTACTGCAATTACCGGAACTTGGTCTCCATCAACAATTGATACGTCAGTAACAGGTACTTTAACATATACTTTTACTCCGGATGCTGGTCAATGTGCTTTACCAACAACGATGAATATTACTGTAACTAATAGTATTACACCGACATTTACCACTCCCGCCCCTATTTGTTCTGGAACTCCTGCTCCAGTATTATCTACATCCTCTAGTAATTTTCCTATACCTATAACAGGAGTATGGACACCGGCGACAGTAAGTAATACAACCTCTGGCACTTATACCTTTCAACCAAATGCTGGGCAATGTGCTTCAAATACTACTTTAGATGTTACGGTTAACACTAACTGTTCATTTGGAAGTTACGCAAGTGCCGTTTGGTTAACCAATTGTTCTACATCAAATTTCTTTAATACTGTAGGTTCTGGCGCTGATATTATCGGACCAGTAGGAAACGTATTTCAAAACTCCGATTTAGGAACATACGTTCAGAACTCTAATCTCTTAATATTAAGGGGAGCAGAAGTTAAAACATTCAAATCGGCTACTGCAAATGCTTGTAGTGCTCGATTAAACTATAGAATTTATCCTACTGCTACCACTCCTGGTTCCTTCCAAGTAATGGATTTACCATTATTTGATAGTTGTACTGGAGGTACTTTTCCTTCTGGAGGCACATGTAATACAGGGGATCAAAAATGGCATAGAGTTATAGCAGACGGTACTACAAACCCTTATTCTCCAGTTAACTTGACTACATATCTTCCAGGAAATTATATAATACAAGTTTATTATGATATTACTGGTAGCACATCTAATACAGCGGGCTGTGAAGAAAATATTCTAATTGATAACAATGGAGCTTATTTTACCGCTAACTTTACAATACAGGCTCAGCCAACTTATTCAAGTTCTAATCCAACAACTTGTAGTGGCACTAATGGTTCCATAACAATATCTGGAATGGCTCCTAGTACTACTTATGGGGTTTCCTACCAACAAGGATCTACTGCTGTTGGTTCTATTAATTTAACTTCTGATAATTCTGGAGTAATAGTTATTAACGGATTAAATGCGGCGACTTATTCAAATTTTACGATCACAGTAAATGGTTGTTCGTATTCTTATACTACTCCTATTATTTTAGTAGACCCTGTTACACCCTCTGTAACAGTAAATAATTCATCAGTTTGCGCAGGACAATCTGCAACTGTAACTGCTACTCCAGGAACTGCTGGAACCTATAGTTATGCATGGACAATACCAGCTGGAGCTACTCCTCCTGGAAACGTTGCTACTTTTACTACAACTATTCAAGGAGTTTATTCAGTAATAATTACGAATACTACTACTGCTTGCTCAAGTGTTAGTGGTTCAGGAACAGTTACTGTTAATGCTCTACCAACAGTTACTGTTAATAGTCCAACGGTTTGCCAAGGTCAGATTGCAACAGTAACGGCTTCACCATTGCCAGCAGGAAACTATTCTTATGTTTGGACTTATCCCGTAGGAGCAACTGATCCTGGAAACGTTTCAAGTTTCAATGCAACTGTTAGTGGAAATTATTCAGTAATTGCTACAAACACTGTTACTGGTTGTTCAAGTATTAGCGTATCGTCAAATGTTACTATAAACCCTGTCCCAGTTGTTAGTGTTAATAATCCTACAGTTTGTGGAGGATTAGCAACAGTTACTGCTACTGTATCCACTCCTGGAGTTTATACTTATACTTGGACTGTTCCTGCAGGAATGACTAATCCAGGAAATGTATCGAGTTTTACAACTTCTGTTCCAGGCGTTTATACTGTTGTTGTAAACAATGTAAGTAGTTTATGTAATATGGATTTTGATGCACCTATTGGAGTTCCGGCAGCAGGATTATTATTTGTTAATCAAAGTAATTTTTCATGTTGGAAAACTACTGCAACAGATGGAATGATTGAAGTTTGGTCTTCTGGTTGTCAATCAACACCTTCTTACTCAGGAACTCAATTTATCGAATTAAATGCCAATCAAGTTTCCACACTTTACCAAGATATGACTGTATTACCAGGTTCAACAATCAATATTTCGTTTGCTCATAGAGGTCGTTTTAGTGGAACAGATGTAATGAGAGTAGAGGTTGGGCCTATCGGCGGACCATATGTTAGTTTAGGACTTTTCTCTGCAACACCTGCTGCGTGGGTTTATAGTACGGTTCCATTCACCTTCCCAAACAATGGTGTTTCTAATTATTCACTTCGTTTTGTTTCGGTTAGCGCTGGAACAACCGATTTAACAGTTGGTAATTTTATAGATGCAATATCAGTTACTACAGCTAACTGCCCTGCAACGGCTTCTGGAACAGTTACTATCAATTCAATAATTACTCCAACATTTAATGCTATTACACCTATATGTTCAGGTACTACTGCACCAATATTGCCAACAGTTTCTACAAATACACCAACGTCAGTTACAGGTACATGGTCGCCATCTGTTATAAGCAATACCTCTTCAGGTGCTTATGTTTTCACGCCAGATGCTGGACAATGTTCTCAATCTTATACTATTAATGTTACTGTAAATTCAATTCCAACACCAACAGTTAGTATTCTGACTCAGCCAACATGTGCAAGTCCAACAGGAACAGTTGAAGTCACTTCCCCTGTTTCAAGTATAGCAACTGCTACACCAACTGATTTGTTTATTTCTGAGGCTACAGATTCTAATTCTGGATCTTTATCCTATGTGGAGTTATACAATGGAACAGGTGCTTCGATTAATTTATCGAATTATTCTATTAAAACCGCGAATAATGGTAATGCCTATGGATTTACCTTGCCATTAAATAATGTGAATATTGCTTCTGGAGCAACTTATGTTGTTGCATTAGGATTTGGAGGTTCAAACATATGTTCTTCAATATTAGGCGGTGATGGATCTCTAGGTGCACAAAGTAGTGGATCTGGGTCTGTGAATTTTTTAGCTAATGGAAATGATCATTTTGGTCTATTTAATGGAACAACACTAATAGATAGTTGGGGAACTTTTGGAGACAATAATTGGGCTCCAACTAACATAGGTACTGAAGGTGCTGATTTTAGAAGAAAAACAACAATTTCACCTCTACCAAATCCGACTTTCAATAATAATGATTGGGACATTTTTGATTATGCTGGAAATACCCCTGCTGATTGTGCTAATAATGATTATTCTAATATTGGTTTATATACATTAAACACTACAACTTCATATTATCAATATAGTGTTGATGGTGGTCCATACCAAAATAGTCCTATTTTTACTGGATTAACTCCTGGTCCGATTGTGCATACAATAACAGTAAAAGATACTGTTACCGGATGTACTTCATCGATAACTGTTACACTAGATTCGTTACCTACTGCTCCAATAATAACGGGCACTTTATCAGCATGTATTGGAAATACGACACAGTTATCAGCAAATGGTATTCCAGCAATAACAAATGCTTGGACGTCTTCAAATACAGCTGTTGCTACAATTGATAGTACAGGATTAGTTACTGCTGTAGCAAGTGGAACATCAATTATTACTTATACGAATAGCGATGGTTGTCAAAATACTGCGACGGTTACAATAAATGCATTACCTACTATAACAGGAACTTTAACTGCATGTGTTGGAAGTACAACTCAGTTAACAGGTAGCGCTTCCCCAGCAACAATAAATCCTTGGACCTCTTCTAACACAGCTGTTGCTACAATTAGTGCTTCTGGTTTAGTTACTGCTGTTGCAAGTGGAACATCAACTATTACTTATACTAATAGTAATGGTTGTCAAATTACCGATATAGTTACAATAAATGATTTACCAACAATAGGAGGAACTTTATCAGCATGTGTTGGAAATACTACCCAATTAATTGGAAGTGTTTCGCCGGCAACAACAAATGCTTGGACCTCTTCTAATACTTCTGTTGCTACTATTAGTGGTTCAGGTTTAGTTACTGGCGTTGCTTCTGGGACATCAACTATTACTTATACTAATAATAATGGATGTCAAACTACCGAAATTGTGACCATAAATGCATTACCAACAATATCAGGTAATTTATCAATTTGTATTGGAAACACGACACAGTTATCAGGGAATAGCATACCATTACCAGCAATTACAAATGCATGGACGTCTTCAAACACGGCTGTTGCTACAATTAGTAATTCTGGTTTAGTTACTGCTGTTGCAGTTGGAACATCAACTATTACTTATACTAATAGTAATGGATGTCAATCTTCAGTTATTGTTACTATAAATGCATTGCCAACTATTTCAGGTACTTTATCAGTATGTGTAGGAGCTACTTCGCAGTTAACAGGCAGTGCTACTCAAGCAACAGCAAATGCATGGACATCTTCCAATACTTCTGTTGCTACAATTAGTAGTTCAGGTTTAGTTACTGGTGTTGGAAGTGGAATCTCAACTATTACTTACACCAATAGTAATGGATGTCAAATAACTGATACAGTAACCATAAAAGGATTACCAATTGTTACTGTAACTGGTGATTCTGTTTGTCAAGGTGTGCTTGCTACTATTACCACTTCGGTAACACCATCTGGAACTTATAATTATGTTTGGACAGTTCCTAGTGGAGGTAATCCAGGAAACGTTGCTACTTTTACTACTTCAATTTCAGGAACCTACTCAGTAATAGTTACTGATACTTCGACAGGTTGTTCTAGCGTTAGCCAATCGGGTGTAGCAACAATTGCACCTGCCTTTGATTTCACGCTTACTGACGGATGTTTTAATAATGTATATAATGTAAATGTAGTACCATTAAATAATTCGTTTGATGTAAACACTTCAACATATACATGGCAAGTGGGAGGAGTAACAGTTTCAGGCGAAGTTAATGCAACATTTGATGTTACACATTATGTTTCAACTACAACTCCAACACCTGCTTTACCATTAGTTATTACTTCGACGGTTACATCGGCACAATTGTGTACAGCGCCGCCCCATCAAATAACTATTGACAGAATTTATTGTGAAATTCAAAGAGGTATTTCTCCAAATAACGATAATCTAAATGACTATTTCGATTTGAGAATGATGAATGTACAACAATTACAAATTTTTAATAGATACGGAACTATAGTTTATTCTAAAGTAGATTATTCTAACGAATGGATGGGTCAATCGGATGCAGGTAATGAACTTCCTGATGGCACTTATTACTATGTAATTGAATTCAAAAATAATCAACCTAGTAAAACAGGATGGATTTACATAAACAGAGAAACTAAATAACAAACAAATTTTAAATGATAAATTTCAAAACAATGAAAAAAATATTTTTCTTAACCCTGTTTGCTATCATGACATTTATGAATGTCAGTGCGCAGCAAGACCCTCATTATACACAATATATGTATAATATGAGTGTTATTAATCCTGCTTATGCTGGCTCTAAAGAAAACATGACTGGCGGTTTGTTATTTAGAAAACAGTGGATTGATATTGATGGAGCTCCAACAACTGGAACCTTCTTTATCAATAGCCCTGTTGGAAAAAATGTTGGTTTAGGGTTGTCTGCTATTAATGATAAAATTGGACCCGTAGAAGAAACAAACCTGTATGCAGATTTCTCTTATACCTTAAATCTTGGTGGTGATCGTAGATTGGCATTTGGTTTGAAAGGTGGAGGGACTTTTCACAAAGTAGGATTATTTTCACAAATTGGTGATGGTTACGTGCCTGATTTGAACGACCCTGCATTTCAACAAAACTCAAGTAAATCATTTTTAAATTTAGGTTCTGGGTTGTTTTATTACACTAACAAATATTATGTGGCTTTTTCTGTGCCAAACATGTTAAAATCAAGTTATTTAAGTTATAACGGAATGCGTTTCGGCACAGAAACACTTCATTACTTCTTAACTGGAGGTTATGTTTTTGATTTGAATCCAGATCTTAAATTTAAACCATCAGCTATGATTAAATCTGCATTTAATAGTCCTGTATCTTTTGATGTTTCTGCTAACTTTATGTTTTATGATAAATTTGAAGTTGGAGCTACTTATAGAAAACAAGATTCATTTGGTGCAATGGTAAACTATGCTGTATCTCCAGGTTTAAGAGTAGGATATGCATACGATAAAATTGTTTCTGATTTAAAAGTAACTACTCCATCTTCCCACGAGATTATGATTTTATTTGATTTAAATTTCCCGAAAAAAGTTTCACAATCTCCAAGATATTTCTAACATAATAATAACAGTAAAAATGAAAAATCTATATATTGCATTGTTTTTTGTAGCCATAAGTTCTTCTATTAGTGCTCAAAATAAAGATACAAAAACTGCCGACAAATTCTTTAATCGTTACGAATACGTATCAGCCGCAAAGGAATATCAAAAACTAGTAGATAATGGAAAGGCAGATGGTTATGTTTACAAACAATTAGCAGACGCCTATTTTAATATGTTTAATACTACAGAGGCTGTAACATGGTATGCTAAAGCTACAAAAACAGAACAAGATTCAGAAACGTATTTTAGATATGCGCAAATGCTTAAAGTTATCGGAAAATATGAAGAAGCAAATAAACAAATGAATAAGTTTGCGTCTATGGCTCCAAATGATTTACGTGCTAAATCATTCAAAGAAAACCCAAATTATGTTCCAAAAATATTGAATAAAAATGTAAGTTTTACGGTCAACTCTTTACCATTAAGTTCAGATAAATCTGATTTTGGTGCAGTTTTGTACGGCAATAAACTTTATTTCACCAGTGCTAGAAGTGGCTCCAGAAAAAATTATGGTTGGAGCGGGGAACCTTATTTAGATATTTATAGTTCAATCATGGCTGACTCAGGAACCTTTTCGGAACCAATTCCTCTTACCTCTTTAAACTCTAAATTCCATGATGGCCCAGTAACTATTAGTACTGATGGAAATACAATTTATTTTTCAGGAGATAGTTTTAGAGAAGGGCTTTTTGAAAAAGATAAAGTTAATAAACTTAAATTAGGTAAAAATAATTTATACACAGCAACTAAGTCAGGCGAAGAATGGACTAATGTTAAACCCCTTCCTTTTAACAGTAAAGAGTATTCTTTAAGCAATCCAAGTATAAGTAGAGACGGAAAAACCCTTTATTTTTCTTCTAATATGCCTGGTAGTCTTGGTGGAGTTGATATTTGGAAAGTCGAAATTAATGGTACAGATTTTGGAAAACCTGAAAATTTAGGACCTAAAGTCAATACCGAAGGAAATGAAAGTTTCCCTTTTATTGCTGATGACAATTCAACTTTATATTTTGCTTCAAGCGGCAAACAAGGTTTGGGAGGATATGATGTTTACATGATTGATTTAGCTAAAAGCACAGAAGCCGTAAATATGGGTAAACCAATTAACACTGAAAAAGATGACTTTGCGTTTACTTTCAATAAAGCTAAAAATATAGGATTCTTATCTAGTAACAGAAATGGAAATGACGATATTTTCAGTGCTACACCAATTTGCGGGGTAGATTTATTAGTAGTTGTAACAAATGCTAAATCAGGAGAAATTTTACCAAATGCTAAAGTAGCTGTTGTTGATGAAAAGAAAAACATACTTTCTACTGAAACATCTAATGATAAAGGAGTAGTAAACTTTAGAGTAGATTGTGATAAAATCTATTCTATTCAAGCAACAAAAGATGGTTTTGAGGGTAATATATTTCCTGTAGCTAAAAGCAAAGGACCTACTGCTAAAATTGTTGCTCCATTGCAACCAATTGATGTGATTGTTACCCCTACAGAGATTGTTTTAAAACCAATCTACTTTGAATACGACAAAAGCAATATCACTCAAGAAGGTGCTTTTGAATTGGATAAGTTAGTACAAGTAATGAAAAACAATGATAAGCTAGTTATATTTGCTAAATCTCATACAGATTCAAGAGGAAGTGACGAATATAACCTTTCACTATCTGACCGAAGAGCTAAAGCAACAGTTCAATATGTTATTTCTCAAGGTATATCAGAAGAAAGAATATCTGGTAAAGGTTTTGGTAAATCGGAACTTAAAGTGCAATGTGAGCCATGTACAGATGAACAACATTCTCAAAACAGACGTTCGGAATTTTTGATTGTGAAATAATTTCTAAATAAACACATAAAAATGCCTTATTATTTTTAATAAGGCATTTTTGTTTTGTTTGCAATTTCGGATAATTTTTAGAAAAAGTATACAAAAAAATCCCAGATGTTTTTATAAACATCTGGGATTTTATATTTCGTACTTCTAATCTAAGTACCTCGTACTTTTTTAGTATCTGTAATATTCTGGTTTATATGGGCCATCCACACCAACTCCAATATAGGCAGCTTGATCGTCACGTAAAGTCTCCAATTCAACGCCTAATTTTGCAAGGTGTAAAGCAGCCACTTTTTCATCTAAATGTTTAGGCAACATGTATACTTCATTTTTGTAGGAAGCACTGTTTTTCCATAACTCAATTTGAGCTAAAGTTTGGTTGGTAAATGAATTACTCATTACAAAACTTGGATGCCCTGTAGCACAACCTAAATTTACCAAACGTCCTTCAGCCAAAATAAGAATATCTTTTCCAGCAATAGTATATTTGTCAACTTGTGGTTTAATTTCAACTTTTGAAGCACCGTGGTTTTTATTTAACCAAGCCATATCGATTTCATTATCAAAATGACCAATGTTACAAACGATGGTTTTATCTTTCATTTGTTCAAAATGTGAACCAAGAACAATATCTTTATTTCCAGTTGTGGTGATAATGATGTCTGCATTAGCAACAACAGTATTTAATTTTTTCACTTCAAAACCGTCCATAGCTGCTTGTAAAGCACAAATTGGATCAATTTCAGTGACAGTAACAATAGATCCAGCACCACGGAAAGAAGCCGCGGTTCCTTTGCCTACATCACCATATCCACAAACAATAACTCTTTTTCCAGCCAACATAATGTCCGTTGCTCTACGAACAGCATCAACAGCTGATTCTTTACATCCATATTTGTTATCAAATTTCGATTTTGTAACCGAGTCATTCACGTTAATTGCCGGCATAAACAACGTACCGTTCTTCATTCTTTCATACAAACGGTGAACTCCAGTAGTAGTTTCTTCCGACAAACCTTTAATACCAGGAATCAATTCTGGATATCGGTCAAAAACCATATTAGTTAAATCACCACCATCATCAAGTATCATATTCAATGGTTTTCTGTCTTCACCAAAAAATAAGGTTTGTTCAATACACCAGTCAAACGATTCTTCATCAAGACCTTTCCATGCATAAACTTGAATTCCAGCAGCAGCAATAGCAGCAGCAGCTTGATCTTGAGTTGAGAAAATGTTACAAGATGACCAAGTAACTTCTGCACCAAGAGCAATTAAAGTTTCAATCAGTACAGCAGTTTGAATAGTCATGTGAAGACATCCAGCGATACGGGATCCAGTTAGCGGTTGTTCGTTCTTGTATTCTGCTCTTAATGCCATTAATCCAGGCATTTCAGCTTCTGCTAATTCAATTTCTTTTCTTCCCCAAGCCGCAAGAGAAATATCTTTCACTTTAAAAGCTACATAAGGTAACGTTTGTGTACTCATCTATTATGTATATTTGTTTTTTATAATTTCATGCAAAATTACAACATACGTTTTGATTTTAATAATTAATTTTCAAAATTATGATATGTTTAATTATTTAATCTTTTGAAAAACAACAAAATACTAAATGCCATTACATAAAGTACTGTTATTATCAAACACCACTAAACTGTATCTTTGGAAAATAACCGAAGATTTTGACACGCTTTTTAATCAAGTGCGACTAAAACCTTCATCTTTAGAACGTTTGAAAAGCATGAAATCCGAAAGCCATCAAAAAGGATTTTTAGCCGTTCGAATGCTTTTGCAACATAATTATTATACTGATTTTGATTTGTTTTATGACGAATTTGGAAAACCTTTTTTAAAGTGGAAAGATGGAAGTTTGAACTTAGAAGATAAGCAAATAAAAGACGAGGCTATTCCAAACTACCAATTCCAAACTACCAACTACCTACATATTTCCATTTCACATTCCAATGAATTTTCAGCAATTGCAATTAGTGAACAAAAAGTTGGTTTGGATATTGAAAAATTAAAAGGAAAAATACTAAAAATTGCTTCTCGATTTATGGATACTTCTCATTTGGAAGGCTTGTCTGAGGAAGAAAAAATTAAAAAAGCAACGGTTGTTTGGGGAATCAAAGAAAGTATTTTCAAAATAAAAAACGAAGCAGGAATTAGTTTTCTATATAATATTTTTGAAAATCCCTTTTCATTTGAAGATAATAATGCAACAGCACAATTGAATTTCAATAATAAAGAAGAAAATTTCAAAATCCAATTCGATTCGGTAGAAGATTATATCTTTGTTTGCTCCTTGGAGATGTAAAGTAATTTCTTAAATCTGTGTGCCTAATATAATGTCAATATTCCAAGAAATAGTAAAATCAAAAGCAGAAGACAAAAAACTGCTGGCCATTCTAATTGATCCAGATAAAGTTGAAATGTGTTTCGTTTCGATTTTAATAAAAAAAATCAATCAATCACCCGCAACTCACCTTTTTGTAGGAGGAAGTTCATTTGATGGAATTCATTTAGACGATTTAATTATTGAATTAAAATCGAAAACTAATTTGCCAATTTTATTATTTCCTGGAAATCCGTCACAAATTTCGAATAAAGCTGACGGAATTTTATTCCTAACATTATTATCTGGTAGAAACCCAGATTATTTAATAGAGCATCAAGTTAATGCCGTACCAATTTTAAATAAAACTAATTTAGAAGTCATTTCAACCGGTTATATTTTAATCGAAAGCGGAACCGAAACTGCTGTTGAACGAGTAAGTCAAACAAAACCATTAGATAGAAAAAATCCCGATTATGCTTTGCAAACAGCTCAAGCAGGAGCATTCATAGGCAATAAATTAATATATTTAGAAGCAGGTAGTGGCGCACTATTATCGGTTCCAACAGAAATGATTCATTTGGTTTCTAAGAATATAGGTATACCTCTAATTGTAGGTGGCGGCATTCGTTCCAAACAAGAAATAGAAAATGCATACAATTCGGGAGCCGATATGGTTGTAATTGGAACTGCATTTGAAAATGATTTAGATTTTTTTAATTCGAAATTCAATAATCAACAATCGTAAACCCATGTTAGATTTCTTTGTTTCACAATATAAAAACACCTCAACAATCCAAATCATTTTGGAATTTTTGGCTTTTGTATTAGGAATAATAAGTGTTTTTTGTGCTAAAAAAGAGAATATATGGGTCTTTCCTACGGGATTAATTTCAACATTAATAACAGTTTATTTATTGTATGAAGCACACTATTTTGGAGATATGACAATGAATTTTTACTATTCTGTAATGAGTGTTTATGGTTGGTATAAATGGACTTCAAAAAAAACCACCCCCAATTTAAAAATTACAAAAACCACAAGAAAGGAACAAAAAATGGGAGTAGGATTTTTTCTCTTGACCATAATTATTACTTATTTAGTTTATGTTTTTTTTGATTATAAACTTGAAATTCCTAATTATATTGATATTTTTACGTCAGGAATATTTTTTACAGGCATGTGGTATATGGCTTTAAAAAAAATTGAAAACTGGACATTATGGATTTTTGGCGATATAATTGCAGTTCCATTATTTGCTTATAGAGGACTTGGAATGCTGTCGTTACAATATTTAATATTTACAATTATCGCCATTTTTGGCTATTCAGAATGGAAGAAAATCTTAAACAACAACCTACAGAAATAATCAAAATTGCACTATTTGGACCAGAATCTTCTGGAAAAACTACTCTTGCATCACAACTCGCATCAGCATTTAATACTGTTTGGATTCCTGAATTTGCACGTGATTATTTACAAGATAAATGGAATTTTAAACAAGAAATATGTTCGCAAGAAGATTTAATTTCCATTGCAATTGGGCAAACCAATCTTGAAAATGAAGCTTTAAACCAAGCTAATAAACTGCTTTTTTGTGACACCAATTTGCTGGTTACTAAAGTTTATTCAGACATCTATTTTAATAATTGTGATGCAATTCTTGAAAACGCAGCCAAGTCACATAAATATGAACTAATTTTTCTTACTGATGTTGATGTTCCTTGGCAAGCAGATGATTTGAGGGACAAACCAAGTGGCAGAGAAAACACATTAGCTATTTTTGAAAAGGCATTAATTGATTTTCAAAAACCGTATATTAAGTTGTCTGGAACCAAGGAAGAGCGATTAGAAAAAGCAACCAAAATCACAAATGACTTTCTAGAAGCCAGAGAATTAGGGCTAAATTCATTTGACTTTATTAAAATTTATCATCGGAATATTAAAATGGAAACCATAAAATTTCAATTTAACATTTTAAAAAATGGAATTCCAAAAATCCTTCTTGATCGAGCTGCAGTTAAAAACGACGGAATAACAGCACTTTCAGAAGAAGAAGCCAAATATTTTTCTAATTTTTTTGATGATAAAAAAACAAGCTTGAAACTCAAAAAGTTCGTTCCGGCATCCGGAGCAGCTAGTAGAATGTTTAAATTTTTAAATGAATTTTTAAATGAATTTAAACTTGGCGAAGAAAGCATAAATGCATACATAAACAGAAAAAAAGATAAAAATTTACCTGTTTTTTTAATAGCTAAAGAAAAATTACCCTTTTATACTGAGGTTTTAGAAAAAGCCAAACTAACATTTCCCGAATATAATTCCTGGGAAAAAGACCTCAAAGATTTTGGATTTATTAAAACCATGATTTCTCCAAAACAGTTTGATTTTGCCAACAAACCTAAAGGTGTTTTGCCTTTTCATAAATACGAATCCCATACATCTACGGCGATTGAAGAACACCTAAACGAGTGTGTTTTCTATGCTGCATCTAATGAAAAATCATTCATTCATTTTACGGTTTCCCAAGAGCATCAAGAAGATTTTGAAGCGATAATAAACAAAGTAAGAGGTAAAATTGAAAATAAATCAAATGTAAATATTGATGTTAAATATTCGTATCAAGATAAATCTACCGATGTTATTGCCCTAGATTTAGAAGGAAACCCATTTAGAGACGAGAATGAAAGTATTGTCTTCCGTCCGGGAGGTCACGGTTCTTTGATTGACAACCTGAATAATTTGAATGCCGATATTGTTTTTATTAAGAATATTGATAATGTGATTCAAAATCATATAGAAATCATCTCTTTATATAAGAAAGCCTTGGCCGGAATATTAATTCAACATCAAGAAGCTATTTTTAAGCATTTGAAACTGCTAAATAGCAGTTCGATTTCTAATGAAGATTTAAACCAAATTGAGAATTATATCAAATTTAATTTGAATATAGGAATTAAAGACGATTTTATAAAATATACTAAAGAAAGTAAAATAGACCATTTAATAACTATTTTAAATAGGCCTATTAGAGTTTGTGGAATGGTAAAAAATGAAGGTGAACCTGGTGGTGGACCATTTTGGGTAACTGATAAAAAAGGAAAAACATTTCTTCAAATAATTGAGTCTTCTCAAATGGATAAAAAAGACGAAAATCAAATAAAAATATTTGAAAGTGCTACTCATTTTAATCCAGTAGATTTGGTGTGTGGAATTAAAAATTACAACGGACAGAAATTCGATTTGAATCAATATATTGACCCTAATTCTGGTTTTGTAGTTGAAAAAAATCACAAAGGTAAACCCTATAATGCTTTTGAGCTTCCTGGATTATGGAATGGAGCCATGGCTAAATGGATGACTATTTTTGTTGAAGTGCCTTTAATAACTTTTAATCCAGTTAAAACGGTTAACGATTTATTGAAACCCTCACACCAACCTTTAGATTTCTAATGGAACAACAAAGGATTTTATCTGAATTAAGTTTCAAAGCTGTAAGAAGTTCTGGCGCTGGAGGTCAAAACGTAAATAAGGTTTCTTCTAAAGTGATTTTGACTTTTGATTTATTAAACTCATTAGCTTTGTCTGATGAAGAAAAAAAATTATCTCAAAAAAAATTAAAATCGAAACTAACTCTTGAAGGAATTCTAATTTTGAATTGTGATGAAGACAGAAGCCAATTAAAAAACAAAACCATTGTTACCAAACGCTTCCTAGAAATTATAGAAAAGTCATTAGTGGTTCCAAATCCAAGAAAAGCTACTAAAATTCCAAAATCCGTGATAGAAAAACGGTTAAAAGACAAGTCTTCCATTGCCGAAATAAAGCAAAACAGAAAGAAACCAGAGTTATAAACTTCAATTTCTAAAAACCATTTTTTTGACTTTTACATTTGCTATTGCAATTGTCATTGATTTTGTCTTATCTTTGACCTGTCTCAAAAGGGGTGCTCTAAATAACGAGCTGAGATTATACCCAATGAACCTGAGCAGGTAATGCTGCTAAGGGAAAAATGACAAACTAATTTATAGTGTGCTCGCTATATATTGTCATAGGAAACAAACATTTTATTTTTAATCAAAGAATAATCACCTCTTTTTATTTGTAAAACAGTTTACGAATGGAAATTTTATTTAGTCAAAATTCAAAGTTCAAAATTCGGAAGTCAAAAGCATTTTATCTGGTATCTTTTCTCTTTTCACTTTGTTCTGCTCTCTCCTTCTCTCAAGAAAAACCAAAAGATTCTACCAAAGTTACACAACTTGATGACGTTTTAGTTTCGGCAGTTCGAGCCTACAAGAATAATCCGGTTACGTTTACCAACGTTAGTAAGGAAGAGATAGCTCCCAGGAATTTAGGACAAGATATTCCCATCTTACTAAACTATTTGCCGTCTGTTGTTACCTCTACAGATGCCGGAAACGGAGTAGGGTATACATACATGCGTGTTCGTGGTGCCGATGGCTCAAGGGTTAATGTTACGCTCAATGGCGTTCCGTTTAACGATAGTGAAAGCCACGGTACTTATTTTGTAGATTTACCTGATTTTGCTTCTTCCATAGAAAGTATTCAATTGCAACGAGGTGTTGGAGCTTCAACCAATGGTGCCGGTGCTTTTGGAGCTAGTTTGAATGTGCAAACTAAATCGATTCAAGAAAAAGCGTATGCAGAAATTTCGAATTCAGTTGGAAGTTATGCTACGAGAAAACACACGTTAGCTTTCGGAACCGGCTTGCACAATAATTTTGAAATCAATGCCAGAATTTCCGAAATAGCTTCAAATGGGTATATTGACCGAGCGTCAAGCAAAATGTTTGGGTACTTTTTTAATTTGAATTATCTTAAAAAATCAACATCAATACAATTTCTTGCTTTCGGTGGAAAAGAAAAAACGTATCAAGCATGGAATGGCATTGAAGATTTAGATAAACTCGAAAATGACCGAACTTTCAACCCATCGGGAATGTATTTTGATGCCAACGGCATCATGAAATTCTATGATAATGAAACTGATAATTATTGGCAAAATCACTTTCAATTGCATTGGTCCGAAAAATGGTCCGAAAAATGGATTTCGAAAGTTGCTCTTCATTACACTTTAGGGAAAGGTTATTATCAGCAATACAAGCAAGATCAGATTTTAGCCGATTATAACTTTCCCGATTATCAATCCAATACCACTTCCGATTTAATTCGGAAATTATGGTTGGATAATGGCTTTTTCGGAACCACATTTTCATTAAATTACAAAAATAATAAAACCGACATTATTTTTGGCGGTGCTGCTAATCGGTATTTAGGAAAACATTTTGGCGAAGTAGTTTGGACGCAGTATTATGTGCCATCTACCAATAGATATTACAATAATTACGGAAATAAAGACGATGTTAATTTCTACACAAAAGTTTCACAAACTCATGGTAAAATAAACTTTTATGCCGATTTGCAATACCGATTGGTTTTTTACAAAGCATCGAGTATTTATTTTAATGATGTTAACGATTCGTTTCATTTTTTCAATCCTAAAGTAGGTACTAACTACCAATTGAATGCCAAAAATGCCCTTTATGCTTATATTGGAATTGCAAACAAAGAACCACGACGCGAAGATTATGAAAATGGAAGTGTTAAACCAGAACATTTATTAGATTATGAATTGGGATGGAAGTACAATTCTAAAAAAGTAGCTATAAATACTAACGCTTTTTATATGAAATATAAAGATCAGTTGGTGATGACCGGCGCCTTGAACAATGTGGGATCGCCTGTTTTTACTAATAGTGGCGACAGTTACCGTGTTGGATTAGAAATCGAATCGGTAATTAGACTTAACTCTCGATTTAGATTGCAGCCCAACATTACCATAAGTCAAAACAAAAACAGAGATTTCTATTTTCAACGCGATGGCATTCTAGAAAACTTAGGAACCACTAATATTGCTTTTTCTCCCAACATTATCTTTGGTAATGCTACTACATTCGAACCCATTAAAAATTTAAACCTAATTTTGTTAAATAAGTTTGTGGGCAAACAATTTATGGGAAATATCGATTCTCAAAGATCTATTTTGAAAGATTACAATGTTCATGATTTTAATATTACCTATTTGTGGACCATAAATAAAGGAATTCAATCGATACTTTTTTCTGGATTGGTAAATAATGTTTTCAATCGAAAGTACATTTCTAATGGATACTTTTATACTTATGATGATACTTATTCAACACCGGGTGTAACTAAAACCATTCAAGGTTCAGGGTATTATCCGCAAGCAACTAGAAACTTTTTAATTGGCGCTACTTTGAAGTTTTAGATTTTAAAAATCCAAGTTAATTTTTAAAAATTGCCCAAATAGTGTCAAAATTTTTGGGGCAGGTTCATTCTAACTTGGCTTTTCTTTTAATTATAAACTCGTATCAAATCTCCGTTAACTTCAACACGATAGGGTTTTAAAGGATATTGTTTCCCGGCACTTTGACCCGTAAATAAATTATAATTTTCACTTCCGCAGGGGCAATTGGCATTGGAGCCACTTATGGTTAAAGTAGAACAACTTGATAAATCTTGATTAGGGCATGCGCCGTCGTACGCATTATAACCACTTCCAGTATTAAAAATGATCACGCCTCTTGATGGACCATTCGCAGGATAAGCTTTTACCGCATTCCCAGTAAAGTTTAAGGCGCTGTAACTTGGTAAACTTTTATTTAAATCGATTGAGAAAGCATAATTTGGCAAATAAGGATTGTTGTTATTAAATTTGTCTTTACTACAACCAAAAAGGAATGTTAAAATAAGAATTGAAGAAAGTATTTTTTTCATGTTAAAAATTTATCAAAAGTATAGTTCAAAAAAAAATTAATTTAATTAACTTTGTATTGCATTATTAAACAAAAGTAAGAATTTAATAAACAAAATACATATCTTTGAAAAAAGAAATCCCGTCTTCATGGGATTTTTTCTATTTTATAATAACAACAAATAAGTATTTTTAATATACTACAAACAAAATAATAACTTCTTTAGAAAATAAGAAGTAAATAAAGAAATGAAATTATGAGCACGGTATCTTATTACACAATAGAAGGGTTAAAAAAACTTAGAGAAGAATTAGATCATTTAAAAAGCGTGATGCGTCCAAAAGCATCAGCTGATATTGCAGAAGCAAGAGATAAAGGCGATTTATCTGAAAATGCTGAATATGATGCGGCTAAAGAAGCCCAAGGCATGCTAGAAATGCGTATTGCCAAATTGGAAGAAGTGTATTCGAACGCTAGATTAATTGACGAAAGTAATTTAGATCTTTCTAAAGTTTTGGTTTTATCTAATGTAAAGATTAAAAATCAAGCTAACGGAATGGAGCTAAAATATACTTTGGTTGCCGAAAGTGAAGCCGATTTAAAAACCGGAAAAATATCGGTAACTTCTCCAATTGGAAAAGGATTACTGGGAAAATCTGTAGGAGAAATAGCAGAAATTACGGTTCCAAACGGGAATTTGAAATTTGAAATTTTAGAAATTTCTAGAGACTAATTTATGTCTAGTATTTTCACGAAAATAGTAATCGGAGAAATTCCATGTTATAAAATTGCTGAAGATGAAAATTTCTTAGCCTTTTTAGACGTAAATCCAAATGCAAAAGGACATACTTTATGCATCCCAAAACAAGAAATAAAGAAGATTTTTGATATTGAAGATCAATTATATCTTGGCTTGATGGCATTTTCTAAAAAGATAGCAATTGCATTAGAAAAAACAGTACCCTGCAAAAGAATTGGAATGGCCGTTATCGGTTTGGAAGTACCACACGCCCACGTGCATTTAATTCCGTTAAACGAAATGGACGAGATGCGTTTTCAAAATAAAGTTACTTTAACCAAAGAAGAGTTTGAAAATTTAGCAAAAGAAATACAAGAAAATTATAGCTAACTCTTGTAAATCCGATTTTTATTTTGCTTTCTTATACAAAATCTGCATTGTTGTTCCCTTCCCAATTTCTGATTGGAGCACTTTAATTTTTCCTCTGTGGTACTCTTCAACAATTCTTTTTGTTAAAGACAATCCCAATCCCCAACCTCGTTTTTTAGATGTAAACCCAGGTTCAAAAATACGCTTAAATTGATTCTTCGGAATTCCTTTTCCAGAATCAGAGACATTAATTTTTATTTGTTCCCCTTCCTTTTCAATAGAAATTTTTAAAGAACCTCTTCCTTTCATGGCGTCAATTGCATTTTTCATTAGGTTTTCAATTGTCCAACTGTGTAATGCTGGATTTAAAGAAACCATAATTGGTTTATTTGGAGCAGAAAAACTAAATTCAACTTGGTTGGAAAAACGAGATTTTAAATAATCAAACGAGTTTTGTGTTTCTTCAATAATGTCTTTTGGTTCTGATATGGGTTCTGAACCAATTTTTGAAAAACGATCCGTGATGGTTTGTAGTCTATTAATATCTTTCTCAATTTCAGAGACAATAGATTCATCAAAATTGTCGGCTTTCATAATTTCCAACCAACCAATCAAAGAAGATAAAGGGGTGCCAATTTGATGTGCGGTTTCTTTTGCCATTCCTGCCCAAAGTTTGTTTTGAGTTGACATTTTAGTGCTTTTGTAAAAATTGTAAACCAACGCTCCAAAAAGAAAAATAATGAGCAATAAAGCTAATGGATAGTATTTTAATTTATTCAATAAAGTAGAATCGCCATAGTACAAATAATGTATTTTTCCTTTAGAAATAAGCATTATAATGGGTTCATTTTGACTTTTTAATTGTTTTAGTAGAACGCTTAATTTAATTTTATCCTTTTTAGTTTGCTCATCAACGTTAACCATGTCAATAATCGAATCATTCTCTGTTTTAATAATTGGAATACCTGGATTTTTAATAATTTCTAAGGGCAATTCTAAATCAACATTCAAGTCGACACTATTGATTTTTTTTTGAGCAATTGCCCAATTTTTCACTTTTATGCGCTCTTCTTTTTTAAATATTTGAAAAAATGAATAGGTATTCCAAAGAATAAGTAATACAATAACAAATGAAGTTGCTATAATAATCCATCGAGTAATGTTTCTTCTTTCAGAAAATTGCATTTATAAAATTTTGTTTAAAAGTAAGGATTTTTTTCAATATGGAATTGCTTTTTGAAATTGCCATTTACTCTTTGTTTCTTATCTTTGTTAAAATTAGTTTTTATGTTAACACTCGATCCAAAAGAACTTTCTCCGGCTAAATTACAGGGTTATCTACAAAGCGCCGTTGCACCAAGGCCAATAGCATTTGCAAGTACAATTGATAAAAACGGAAAGCCCAATTTATCGCCATTTAGTTTTTTTAATATTTTCAGTTCTAACCCACCCATTTTGGTTTTTTCTCCCGCTCGAAGAGTTCGTGATAATTCTATAAAACACACCTTGATTAATTGTCAAGAAACCAAACAAGTCGTTATTAATGTGGTGAATTATGATATCGTTCAACAAATGTCGTTGTCTAGTACTGAATACCCGGACGGTGTAAATGAATTTGCAAAATCCGGTTTGACAGCAATTCCCTCGGATATTGTAAAACCCTATCGTGTTGCCGAAAGTCCAGTACAATTAGAATGTAAAGTCAACGAAATAATCGCGCTGGGAACCGAAGGTGGTGCTGGAAACATGATTATTTGTGAAGTAGTTAAAATTCACATTAATGAAGCTATTTTAGATTCCAATGGAATTATAGATCCAATGAAAATTGATTTGGTTTCAAGACTAGGAGGAAATTGGTATTCAAGAGCCAATCAAGGACTTTTTGAAGTGCAAAAACCTATAGTAACTTTAGGAATTGGTGTTGATGCAATTCCTGATTTTATAAAAAAGAGTAGCATTTTTAATGGGAATGATCTTGGTAAATTAGGAAATGTAGAATCTTTGCCAACAAGTGAAGAAATTACTATATTTGTAAAACAAAATTTTGAAGTGAAAGGTGTTTTGAGTGCTGATGACGAAGTAAAAAAACACCAATTAGCAAAAGAATATTTAGATAAAAATGAAGTGCTAACCGCCTGGAAAGTACTTTTAGCAAATCAATAAACGTAGAATAATTATGGAAGTTTCAGGAAAAGTAAAAGTAGTTGGTGCAGAACAACAAGTTAGCCCAACATTCAAAAAAAGAGAATTAGTGGTGACTACAGATGAACAGTATCCACAAAGTATCATGATTGAATTTGTTCAAGATAAAAGTGATTTATTAAACACTATCGCAGTTGGTGAAAACGTAAAAGTTTCTATCAATTTGGGAGGAAGAGAATGGATTAATCCGCAAGGAGAAACCAAATATTTCAATTCTATAAAAGGATGGAGAATTGAAAAATTACAATCAGAGGCTCCAGCGACGACTCAAATGCCTCCAATGCCAGCCGCAGAAGCATTTGCTCCAGCAACCGACTTTAAAGAAGAAGAACACGACGATTTACCTTTCTAAAAAAGAGAATAGAGTAAATAAGAAATGAATAAAGACTGCCATTCTAATTTTTATGTAATTTTTAGAATGGCTTTTGCTTATTTTATTTCTTCTCTTTCTATATTCTATTCTAGCAAAAATGCATTTCCTAACCAAAGAGCTCTATTTTCCGCCAGTTGAAGATGCTTCTCATGAAGGTATTTTAGCTATAGGTGGAGATTTGTCTGTAGAACGACTGATGTTGGCCTATAGCAACGGTATTTTTCCATGGTTTAACGATGAAGAACCTATTCTTTGGTGGTCTCCTCCAGAGCGAATGGTGGTCAATCCGCTGGATTATAAGATTTCTAAAAGTCTCCGAAATATCATCAACAGAAATATTTTTGATGTTACCTTAAATAAAAATTTTGAAGGAGTAATTTCTAATTGTCAATCGATAACTCGAAAAGGTCAAAACGGAACTTGGATTACAGATGATATTATTAAATCTTATACCCAATTACATAAAATTGGAAAAGTAATGTCCTTTGAAGTTTGGCTAAATAACGAATTGGTTGGAGGATTATATGGAGTAGATTTAGGACATGTTTTTTGTGGTGAAAGTATGTTTTCTAAAGTTCCAAATGCAAGTAAAGTAGCTTTTGTGAAATTGATAGAATATTTAAAACAAAACAATTATAAGCTACTAGATTGTCAAGTTCATAACGACCATTTGGAGAAATTAGGTGCTTTTGAAATCTCAAGAGCGTCTTTTATGATGATTTTGAAAAGTTAGGTTTCATTGTTCCAGTCCAATTGGCACAAACCCATGTAGAATTTTATACCAAAATTACCTCAGTTAGCTTAAATATTTCTGCAATTAAGCAGAAGTTTAAGTTCTTTGTTATTATTTACACGATCATTTTCAAACATAATTAGTGATTAACTACGGCATCATATTCACTATATTGATCAACACCTTGCGAATTTGCACCAGTCCAAAATTTAAAATGATATGTACCTAAAGCAATGGGTTTAAATTTTAATGGTATAGTATAGGTAGTTTGGCTTACAGGGCAACTAGACCCTCTATTTTCTTTTAACAATATCACAGCGACTGTTCTTGTAGAACCCTCTCTTAAATAATAGAAATCATAAAAGCTATGACAAACCGTTGGGCGAATGTAGCTTAGAGGAATTTCTGTAATACTGTCTTTAGCAAATTGCGTAGGCATTTCCACTTGGCTTACAGGCAATGTTTCTAATGTTGCAGAAGGACCATCATTTTCTTTACTACAAGAAGTGATTAAAAAACCAGCAGTTAATATTAAATAAATAGTTTTCATTGTAATTTGTTTTTATTATTTATTCCAAAAAAATTAAATAGGTTGCGTAAAATTATAAAAAAATCACGCATGTAGCGTGATTTAATTTCTATGCGTTATTTTCTTTAATTAAAGCTTTAATTTTAAGTTCTAATTCGTCGGCTAATTCTGGATTGTCTTTTATTAAAGCTTTAACGGCATCTCGACCTTGTCCTAATTTGGTTTCACCATAACTGAACCAGGACCCCGCTTTTTTAATTACTTCAAATTCTACAGCCAAGTCTAAAATCTCTCCTGTTTTTGAAATTCCTTCACCATACATAATATCGAATTCAGCAACTTTAAAGGGCGGTGCTACTTTGTTTTTTACCACTTTTACTTTTGTTCTATTTCCAATAACGTTCTCACCATCTTTAATTTGTGATGAACGCCGAATGTCTAAACGAATTGAAGCATAAAACTTTAAAGCATTTCCTCCTGTTGTAGTTTCTGGATTTCCAAACATCACGCCAATTTTTTCTCTCAATTGATTGATGAAGAAAACCGTACAATGCGTTTTGCTAATCGTTCCAGTTAATTTTCTTAAGGCTTGCGACATTAAACGAGCGTGTAATCCCATTTTAGAATCACCCATTTCTCCTTCAATTTCACTTTTTGGAGTTAAAGCTGCAACAGAGTCAATTACTACAATATCAATGGCTCCAGAACGAATTAAATTCTCGGCAATTTCCAATGCTTGTTCTCCGTTATCGGGTTGTGAAATGATTAAATTTTCAATATCAACGCCTAATTTTTCAGCATAATTTCTATCGAATGCGTGTTCGGCATCAATAAAAGCAGCTATTCCACCAGCTTTTTGTGCTTCTGAAATAGCATGAAGTGTTAGGGTTGTTTTTCCAGAAGATTCTGGCCCATATATTTCTATAATTCTTCCTTTAGGATATCCATTAACTCCTAGAGCTAAATCTATCCCCAACGAACCTGAAGAAATAGTTTCTACTTCCTCAATGGCTTTATCGCCCATCTTCATTACGGTTCCTTTTCCGTAGGTTTTGTCTAGTTTGTCAAGCGTCAGTTGTAACGCCTTTAATTTTGCATCTTTTTCTGTACTCATTTTTTCTAATTTTTTGGCTTTTAAGTTGTAAAAATAAATAAAATTTTAATGTAAATGCAGTTTATCAAAATGATTTTTAAACAATTGTAACCAAAAAATATTTCTTACTTTAGCCAACAATTTTTTAACAATTATGGAAAAGCTAATATCCTTTCCAATTTCAATCGTTTATTACCTTTGTTTCGGGTTGTGTTTGGTTATTTTTCATCCAATTCAGTGGGTTTGTTTTAATTTATTTGGTTACGAGGCACACAAAAAAAGCGTTGATTATTTGAATTTCTTTTTGGTAAAATGTTCTAATCTACTTGGGACTACTTACACTTTTAAAAACACAGAACTAATTCCCAAAAATGTACCCCTTATTTTTGTAGCAAATCACCAAAGTTTATATGATATTGTTGGTATTATATGGTATTTAAGAAAACACCACGCCAAGTTTGTCAGCAAAAAAGAACTTGGAAAAGGAATTCCAAGTGTTTCTTATAATTTGCGTCACGGAGGGTCCATTTTGATAGATAGAAAAGACCCAAAACAAGCAATTCCATTAATTAAACAATTGTCAGAATATATCGAAAAGTTTAATCGTTCTGCTGTAATTTTTCCTGAAGGGACAAGAAGCAAAGACGGAAAACCAAATGAATTTGCACAAAATGGATTGAAAATGCTCTGTAAATATGCGCCTTCTTCTTATGTTGTGCCCATTTCAATAAATAATTCATGGAAAATAGTTAAATTTGGAGCTTTTCCGATGGGTCTTGGAAATAAATTGGAATTTAAAATACACGAACCAATGGCTGTAAAAGATTTTTCGTTTAATGAATTAATGGAAAAAATAGAAAAAGCTATTGTACAATCAATAAAATATTAAACATGTCTATAAAAAATGTACGTCTAGAAGTAATGCAATTTCTAGATTCTAAAGTCGATGAATTTGTCGATAAATTTTTAATTCCAATTGAAACAATTTGGCAACCTTCTGATTTTTTGCCAGACGCACAAAGTGATACATTCTTTGAAGAAGTTAAAGAACTTCAAGAAATAGCCAAGGATTTACCTTATGATTTCTGGGTAGCAATGGTTGGCGATACCATTACAGAAGAAGCACTTCCTACTTATGAATCGTGGTTAATGGATGTAGAAGGAATTGATAATGTTGAACGCAACGGTTGGTCGAGATGGATTCGTCAGTGGACAAGTGAAGAAAACCGACATGGTGATTTATTGAATAAATATTTATACCTATCGGGAAGAATAAATATGCGCGAAGTTGAAATTACTACGCAGCATTTAATTGCCGATGGATTTGATATTGGTACTGGTCGTGATCCATATAAAAACTTTGTTTATACTAGTTTTCAAGAATTAGCAACCTATGTTTCCCATAATAGAGTTTCCCAAATTGCCAAAGATTATGGGGATAAAAAATTGTCTAAAGTTTGTAAATTAATTGCAGGTGACGAAATGCGCCATCATCATGCTTATTGCGAATTTGTAGATCAAATTTTTAAAGTAGATCCATCCGAAATGATGTTGGCCTTTCAATACATGATGAAACAAAAAATTACAATGCCAGCTCTTTTTTTGAGAGAATCTGGTGAGAAAATTGGAGTAGCTTTTGAACAATTTTCTAATTCTGCACAAAAATTAGGAGTTTATACTGCTAATGATTATGTAGAAATCATGCAAAAACTAATTGAAAGATGGCAAATTGATAAAATAGGGAATCTAAGCGATGAGGCTGAAAAAGCAAGAGATTATCTAATGAAATTACCCGCAAGAATGGCAAAAGTTTCTGAAAGATTGGTTTTGCCTGATGAAAATTATATTTTTAAATGGGTACAACCCGCTCTAGTTAGATAATAGAAAAAAGACAATAGAATATAGATTAAATCCTTTCCTAAAAAAGAAAGGATTTTTTTAACTTAAATACTTATGCTATTAATTGATAATACAATTCTTTTTGTAAAACAAAAACTTAAAAATGCTGAATCTGGTCATGATTGGTTTCATATGGAAAGGGTGTATAAAAATGCTTTGTTAATTGCTCAAAATGAAATTTGTAATCTGAAAATTGTTCAACTTGGGGCATTACTTCATGATATCGCTGACAGTAAATTTAATAATGGTGACGAAACCGTCGGACCAAAAGTAGCAAGAGAATTTTTAGAATCCCAAAACACCCCCGAAGAAATAATAACTCATGTTATAAATATCATAGAAAACATTTCGTTCAAAGGGGGAAATTTCGAAAATAAATTTACCTCCAAAGAATTGCAGATCGTTCAAGACGCCGATAGATTAGATGCCATTGGAGCTATTGGAATTGCAAGAACATTTAATTATGGGGGATTTAAAAACAGACCACTTTATAATCCAGATATTAAGCCACAAACCAATATGAGTAAAGAAGAATATAAAAACAGTATGGCACCAACGCTGAATCATTTCTACGAAAAACTCTTATTGTTAAAAGATAAAATGAATACAGAAATTGGAAAAAAAATAGCTCTTGAAAGACATCAATTTATGGAACTTTTTCTTTCGCAATTTTATGCCGAATGGGAAGGTGAAAAATAAAAAAGAGAATCAAATTTGATTCTCCATTTTATTAATTTCCTTTGAAATTGGGCTTTCTTTTTTCTAAAAATGCGGTTGTCCCCTCTTTAAAATCTTCTGTCCCAAAACATTTTCCGAAGTTTCTAATCTCTGTTTGATAACCATCAACTCCCTCTTTGAAGTTGGCATTAATTGCGTTAATTGCGTTACCAATCGCAACAGGAGAGTTTCTCATAATGCGTTGCGCCAATGATTTTGTATAATCTAAAAGTTCAGCTTGTGGCACCACATGATTAATTAATCCATTTCTGTGTGCTTCCTCGGCAGTAATCATCCCGGCAGTCATTACCATTTCCATAGCACGTCCTTTTCCTATAAGTTGAGGTAATCGTTGCGTTCCACCATAACCTGGAATTACCCCAAGAGAAACTTCAGGCAAACCCATTTTAGCATTATCTGAGGCAATCCTGAAATGACATGCCATCGCTAATTCTAATCCTCCGCCAAGTGCAAATCCGTTTACAGCTGCAATCACGGGAGTTTTTAAGTTTTCAACGAAATTAAATAGCAATTCTTGTCCTTGTTGTGCCAATTGAGCACCTTCTTCTTCCGAAAAATTAGCAAATTCAGAAATATCAGCCCCCGCTACAAATGCTTTTTCTCCTTCTCCGGTAATTATAATTACTCGAATTTCAGGAATTTCATCTAATTTTTCTATCCCGTCATGAAGTTCTTTTATGGTAGCTGCATTTAAAGCATTTAATTTTGAAGGTCTATTGATTGTAATTTGCCCAATTCCGTTCTCGGAAGTAATAATTATGTTTTCGAAGTTCATTTTAGTTATTTTAAATTATTGGAAGCGAAACGATAAATATAGTTGCCTTTCTATATTCTGTTTCAAATGTAATAGTTCCTTTGTAATTTTCGATGATGTTTTTTATTATTCCTAAACCAAGACCCATTCCGCTTGTTTTTGTAGTAAATTTTGGTTCAAAAATATGTTCTATGTTTTCTAATTCAATACCAATTCCGTTGTCTTTTACTGTAATATTTACAGAATTATTTACTCGTTTTACGGCCACAATAATTGATTTTTCTTCTTGTTCTTCAGGAATTGCTTGAATGGCATTTTTTACTAAATTGGTAATGATTCTAATCAATTGCGTTCTATCCATAATGGTAATGATCTCCTCTTCATCACTTTCAAACCGGATGTATTCTTCATTGAAAATATCCAATGAAAACTCTACTACTTCCACCACATTTAAAGTCTCATTTTGTTGAGCGGGCATGGAAGCAAAGTTTGAAAATGCAGATGCAACCGAACTCATAGTGTCAATTTGTTGAATCATTGTTTTGGTATAATCATTCAATTTTTGTTTCAAATTTGGGTCATCAGATTCAAATTTTCGTTGAAAACTTTGTACCGTCAATCGCATAGGTGTAAGCGGATTTTTAATTTCATGTGCGACTTGTTTTGCCATTTCACGCCATGCTTGTTCTCGTTCCGATTGCGCTAACATGGTGGCACTTTCTTCCAATTTATCAACCATGCCATTATAAGCTTTTATTAGTGAATTTATTTCTCTGCTGTTGGCTTCTATAACGATTTTTTCATTTTTCTGATTCAAGCTGGTTTCGTTAATCTTATCGGAAATGGTTTTCAACGATTTTGTAATGTAACTGGATAAAAAATAAGCAATTGCAAAGGCAATAATTAACATAAAAAAGTAAACTTGACTCAAGCGAACCAAGAAATCTTGAATTTCATTTTGATAAAAACTATCATCTTCCACATAAGGTAAATTTAAAATTCCAAGGGGTTTAAACTTATCGTCTTTAATTTGTGTGTAAGAGGAACGTATTTTTATACCGTCAATATTTTTAATATCCACATATCTTTTTTCGATGGATGATTCAACCAATTTGACTATATATTTTGGTATTGGAGGCGATACATTATCTACTGAAAAAGAGGCCTTCGATGATTTCAATAGTTTTCCACTTAAACTATAGATGTTAATTTCTACATTGTGAATATCGGAAAGTTCGTGAATTTTATCCTTAAAAATATAGGGTAAATTATTTCGAGTTAACGGATATGTTGAGTTGGAAAGTATGTAATTGATGTTTTCTCTTACGGCATTTTCTTTACGATCTAGAAGCTCTTGATGGTATTTTTTGGCTTCATTTTCAAACTGAATAACCGTTATATAGGCAATTAAAATTGAGGCAATTAATATCAATACAATCATCGATAGGAAAATCCTAATTCGAAGGGAAAGCATTGACATTTTGAAGTTTTTCATTTTACAGTGTTTAGTGATTAGTAAATAGTGAATAGCTAATTACTAATCACTATTTACTAATTACTTCTTTTCTCTTATCCTTTTATAAAATTTGAATCCCAACATTATCAGAATTGAAAACAAAAAGATTCCGACAACTCCGTAAATCCAATTTAAAGCATTTTTTAAAACTGCTAAAAAAACTACTGCAAAAAGGATTATCGTCGCTCCTTCATTCCACAATCGCATAAAGTTAGACGAATACTTGAAGTTATCATTTTGCAATTGCTTATACATTTGTTGGCATTTAAATTGATAAGCAAATAATAAAGACACAAATCCTAATTTGACTTGCATCCACGGCATTTGCAACCAAGAAGGCATTAAATGCAACAACCAAAACGCAAAAAAAGTAGCCAAAATTGCACTCGGCCATGTGATAATATACCACAAACGATAAGTCATTATTTTGTATTGCTTTAGTAAAATTTCTCGTTCAGGTGAAGGTTTCTCCTTCGCTTCAATTTGATATACAAACAAACGAACAATGTAAAACAAACCTGCAAACCAAGTGATGACAAAGATTAAGTGAAGCGATTTTATGTAGTTGTAGAGTTCCATTTTTATCAGTTTTCAGTTTTCAGTTTTCAGTCGAATTATAACAACTTGAAATCTTTAACCAATATTATTTTTCAAATTCTTTAATCCAATTCGCCACAACCCCACACCATTCGTCTTCATCGTTCATGCAGGGAACTGCCATAAACTCCTCACCACCATGGTGCATAAATTGTTCGTTGGCTTCCATAGCAATTTCTTCTAACGTTTCTAAACAATCAGAAACGAAAGCAGGGGTAACCACCGCTAATTTCTTAATTCCTTGTTCGGGCATTTTGTTGATTTCAACATCAGTATAAGGCGTTAACCATTTGTCACCTGCTAATCGCGATTGAAACGTTTGACTGTATTTTCCTTCTGGAATTCCTAATAATTTCACTACTTGTTTTGTAGTTTCATAACATTGATGACTATAACAAAACTCATGTGCTGCCGATGGCGTATTGCAACACGTCCTGTCCATTTTACAATGTGACTTAGTGACGTCGGTTTTACGAATATGTCGCTTTGGAATTCCGTGATACGAAAACAACAAATGATCGTAATCAAATCCTTCGAGTTGTTTTTTTATGGAATGGGCTAATGCCTTAATATAATCTGGTTTATTGTAAAATGCAGGTACATTGGTAAAAGTCATTTCTGGAAAAAATTTCTGGCGTAATTCTTCTGCCAAAACCAAAATAGTAGTAGTTGAAGCCATTGCGTGTTGCGGATATAAAGGCATCAGCATTACTTCGGTTACGCCTTTATCTTTCAATTCTTGCAATCCTTTTTGAATAGTCATGGTGCCATATCGCATGGCTAGAGCCATTGGAATATCTACTAAAGATTGCACTTTTTGATGCATTTTCTTTGAAATGACAATCAAAGGGGAACCTTCACTTGTCCAAATTCGAGCATAAGCTTCCGCCGATTTTTTTGGACGCGTTTGTAAAATAATACCTCGCACCAACAAAGCGCGCAATAAAAATGGCACGTCAATCACGTATTGATCCATTAAAAATTCATCTAAATACGGCTTAACAGCTGCCGGCGTTGGACTTTCGGGCGAACCTAAATTTACTAATAATACTCCTTTCATTGTTTGAAATTTAATTTTTGGTAAAAGTAATCGATTCTTACTTTTTATATTTATGTTTTTTTAATTGTTCTATTTACAAAATTGATTCGGTTATGTATTTGGATTCATCGACATTAAATATTTCTTCGGAGTGGTAGCAAATTTTTTCTTGAACGCCGCTATAAAATGACTTCCGGTGCTGTAGCCAATTTTCAAACCTACTTCATTCACATTATACGAACCGCTGTCTAACAATTGTCGGGCGTAATCCATTTTATAATCAAATAGAAATCCGTAAACCGTATCCCCATAAATTTGCTTGAAACCCATCTTTAGTTTTTTCAAACTCAATCCCACTTGCTCCGAAAGTTCTTCTAATCCGGGCGGTTCGGCCATATTTGAAATAATAATTTTTTTAGCTTTTTTAATTTTCAAGACATTATCTTCATCAATTAAAAACGGACATTGTTCTGCATTTGGATCTTCTGAACGGTTAAAATACAAACTCAATAATTCATATCCTTTTCCTTTATAATACAGGTTTTTTATAGATGGATTCAAATTATAATGAAACAATTGACTCAAAACGATAGCCATAGACGGACTAATATCGCCTTCTTTATAATATTTTTTATCTTTATTTTCTTTGCTTAAAAACGGAATGTGTTCAGAATCATTAGAAAACAATCCGTGAAATTTTTGAATAGAAATGATAACTGATATTATCCATGAATTTGGCGTTAATTCTAAATTCAAAGGCAGTTCTTTTTGCGGATTGTAAAACAACAATGACTTTTCATCTTTTAACTCTAAAGCATAATTACCCTCGTTAAAAACAAATTTTGCTTTTCCTTTAATGCCAAAATGAAATTGAATAAGTCCTTGATTTACATGTTTTTTTACATGAAAATTTTCGGTTCCATCGTTTTGAAAACGAATTAGGGTAAAATCATTTTCAATGGTTATTACTTCTTGTGAACCCATAGCGCTATTTTTTTAGTCTGAATTCATTTCAGAGTCTGACTTTATAAAGTTTTTATTTAGAATAAATCCATATAAGCAATTTGAAAATACTTGATTTCAATGCAAATTTATAACAAATAACGCTATAAAGTCAAATTTGATTTAAAAATTCTCACAGCGATATAAAAAGTCCCTCTAGCGTTGTTTTTATGAAATCGATAGTAATATTTTTGTTGCACTTTTCGAAAAGTACCTTATGGAAAATTTTAATATGTCGAAACAGACTTCTTTTTATGCATTAGGATTAAGTTATAAAAAAGCAGACGCCGCCATTAGAGGAAAGTTTAGTTTAGACAATCAAGCAAAATCAACTTTGCTGATACAAGCCGAAGCCGAAGGAATTGAATCATTATTAGTGACTTCAACTTGTAATAGAACTGAAATCTATGGTTTTGCTCAGCATCCCTACCAATTAATAAAATTACTTTGCGAAAACAGCAACGGAAGTGTTGAAGAATTTCAAGAAGTGGCCTACATTTATAAAAATCAAGAAGCTATCAATCACATGTTTCGAGTTGGAACAGGTTTAGACAGTCAAATTTTGGGGGATTTTGAAATCATTAGTCAGTTAAAAACTGCTTTTAATGAAAGTAAATCGAGCGGAATGATCAATTTATATCTAGAAAGATTGATAAATTCGGTTATTCAAGCTAGCAAAAAAATAAAAACAGATACTGAAATTTCATCGGGTGCAACTTCGGTTTCTTTTGCTTCAGTTCAATACATCATCAAGAACGTAGTCGATATTACTAATAAAAATATTTTGCTTTTCGGAACAGGAAAAATAGGAAGGAATACCTGTGAAAATTTGGTAAAACACACTAAACATGAGCAGATTACATTGATAAATCGTACTAAAGATAAAGCTGAGAAACTCGCTCAAAAATTAAATTTAGTTGTAAAAGATTACTCCGATTTACAGTTAGAGCTTCAAAAAGCCGATGTTGTTGTTGTTGCTACTGGAGCGCAAAACCCAACCATTGATAAAGCCATTTTAAATCTAAAAAAGCCGATGTTAATTTTAGATTTATCCATTCCAAAAAATGTACATGAAAATGTTCAAGATGTTGAAGGGGTAACGTTAATTCACCTTGATCATTTGTCACAAATTACCGACGAAACTTTAGAAAACCGTAAATTACATATTCCTCAAGCAGAAACAATCATTGAAGAAATTAAAGAAGAATTCATTGATTGGACTAAAAACAGAAAATTTGCGCCAACCATTCAAGCATTAAAAGAAAAACTAAATGCTATTAAAGACGGGGAATTAAATTTTCAACGTAAAAAATTAGCTAATTTTGATGAAGATCAAGCGGAATTAATTAGCAATAGAATCATTCAAAAAATCACTAATCTTTTTGTAAACCACTTAAAAGACGGTGAATCAATGGATGATGGTATTGAATGGATTGAAAAAGTATTTCAATTAGAACATGAGAAACCATTTTTTAGTTGAATTTCTTAATGATTCAAAAGAGGGAGTAAAATGGTTAATAAAACAATACGAATAGGAACCCGTGATAGTGAACTCGCGTTTTGGCAAGCACACACCGTTCAAAAACAACTCAACGATTTAGGTTATAAAACCGAAATTATTGCCGTAAAATCTCAAGGAGACATCATTCTAGACAAACCACTTTACGAACTGGGAATCACTGGAATTTTTACTAAAACGTTAGATATTGCAATGATTAACGGTCAAGTGGATATTGCTGTACATTCTATGAAAGATGTTCCAACAGCACTTCCAATTGGAATTGTTCAAGCTGCCGTTTTAGAAAGAGCCACAACTTTAGATATTTTAGTTCACAAAGGAAACTTAGATTTTTTAGAATCTAATGGAACTATCGCTACAGGAAGTTTGCGCCGTCAAGCCTTGTGGTGGAATAAATACCCCTACCATAAAGTGGTTGATTTGAGGGGAAATGTAAACACTAGAATGCAAAAATTACAACATAATAATTGGGACGGCGCCGTTTTTGCTGCTGCAGGATTGGAACGAATCAATATAAAACCTGAAAATTTCATTAATCTCGATTGGATGATTCCAGCGCCAGCACAAGGCGCAATGGTTGTTCTTGCAATGGAAGACGACAACTTTACTTTGGATGCCTTATCCCAATTAAATCATATCGAAACCGAAATTTGCACCTACATAGAAAGACAATTTCTAAAAACTTTAGAAGGTGGTTGTACGGCACCAATTGGAGCTATTGCTCGCTACAATGAAAATGAAGATACCATCAATTTTGAAGGTGTTCTACTATCAATTGATGGGAAACAAAAACTAGAAATAGAGAAAGTAGTAGATATTTCAGAATGGAAAAAACTAGGATTTCATTCGGCACAAGAAATTTTGGCTAATGGAGGAACCGAGTTGATGGCAGAAATTAAGAAACAATTGAAAAAATAAAATGGAACTATTAAGATATTAAGTTTCATTAAGTTTTGCTCTTAATTTTTCTTAATTTCTTAATGGTTAATATAAAGAATGACAAAACAAATCAACATATTATCTACCAAAAAGCTTTTGTCAAAACAAAAACAAGATTTGCTTGACGCCAATATTAATCTGTTTGAAGAAGATTTCATTGAAACTAAAATTAAGAATTTTGAACTTTCAAAAGTAAATGACAATCTGATTTTTACCAGTCAAAACGCTGTTCAAAGCATTTTACAACATCCGAAATGGCAAGAACTGAAAACTAAAAATGTCTTTTCAGTAGGGATGAAAACCAAAGATTTATTAACCAATAACGGATTTGATGTTGTTGCCTACACCGGCTATGCATCCGATTTAGCTGAGATAATTTCTTTAGTTTATTCGTCCGATTCGTTCACTTTCTTCAGCGGAAATTTACGCCGCGATGTATTGCCAAGTACGCTGAAAGAAAACGGAATAACTTTCAACGAAATCGAAGTGTACGAGACAAATTTAACTTCCACTAAAGCCACCCCGCCCTTTGGGCACCCCTCCAAAGGAGGGGAATCTAGGTTCGATGGAATCCTTTTTTTCAGTCCATCAGCAGTGGAAAGTTATTATAAATGGAATACAATAAAAGACGAAATGTGTTTCTGTATTGGTGAAACCACCGCTGAAGCTTTAGAAAATAAAAAAGTAAAAAACATAATCATCGCAGAAAAACCATCGGTTGAAAATGTGATTTCACAAGTAATAGAATATTATTAAAACAGTTTGATTTTAAGGTAATACAACTTTAAACTTTTAAACTTTTAAACTTTAAACAATGTTAAAAAATGACTTATTTCTTCGTGCCCTAAATAACGAAACTTTAGAACGCCCACCCGTTTGGATGATGCGTCAAGCCGGAAGATATTTACCCGAATTCAGAGCTTTGCGTGATAAATACGATTTCTTTACGCGTTGCGAAACGCCAGAATTAGCAGCAGAAATTACGGTTCAACCTATTAGAATTGTAAAACCAGATGCTGCGATTTTATTTTCAGATATTTTGGTTGTGCCACGCGCCATGGGAATTCATGTGGAACTAAAAGACAATTTAGGGCCAATAATACCCAATCCAATTCGTACCATGGAACAAGTCAATCAAGTAATTGTTCCAGATGTTCATGAAACTTTAGGCTACGTTTTTGATGCCATTAAATTGACCAAAGAAATGTTGAACGATGAGGTGCCACTTATTGGTTTCGCAGGTTCGCCTTGGACAATTTTTTGTTATTGTGTAGAAGGAAAAGGTTCTAAAAGTTTTGATACAGCCAAAGGATTTTGTTTTTCAAATCCAGTGGCAGCACATACTTTATTACAAAAAATTACCGATACCACGATTTTATATTTGAAAGAAAAAGTAAAAGCAGGATGTAATGCCATTCAGATTTTCGATTCTTGGGGCGGAATGTTATCGCCAGTAGATTACCAAGAATTCTCTTGGAACTACATCAACAAAATTGTGGAAGCTTTAGCTGATATTACACCTGTTATTGTTTTTGGAAAAGGTTGTTGGTTTGCTCTTGGTGAAATGGCACAATCTAAAGCAGCCGCACTTGGTGTAGATTGGACTTGTTCTGCAAGAAATGCTCGTTATTTAACAGGAGGAAAAATCACCTTACAAGGAAATTTTGATCCAAGCCGTTTGCTTTCTCCAATTCCAACCATCAAAAAAATGGTTCACCAAATGATAGACGAATTCGGAAAAGACAATTATATAGTAAACCTTGGCCACGGAATTTTACCAAACATTCCAGTAGATCACGCCAAGGCATTTGTGGAAGCCGTGAAGGAGTATAATAAATAAACTGAGAGCGAACAGCTTTTAAAATGAAAGATAAATTCTACCAATACATATTAAACCTCCAAGACCAAATCACTTCTAAATTAGAGGAAGTTGATGGTGTTGCCAAATTTCGTGAAGATATTTGGGAACGAACTGAAGGTGGCGGAGGAAGAACACGAGTAATTGAAAACGGAAATGCCATCGAAAAAGGAGGTGTAAACATCTCGGCAGTTCACGGAAAATTACCCGATTCCATGCAAAAACTCTTCAACGTTGGTGAAGCCGATTTCTTTGCCTGCGGATTGAGTTTGGTGATTCATCCTAAAAACCCAATGGCACCCACGGTTCATGCCAATTGGCGGTATTTCGAAATGTACGATGACAACGGAAACGTAATCAATTCTTGGTTTGGTGGCGGACAAGATTTAACTCCCTATTATTTATTTGAAGAAGATGCTATTCATTTTCATCAAACTTGTAAAACCGCTTGTGATAAGCATAATCGAGAGTTTTATCCAAAATATAAAAAACAGTGTGATGACTATTTCTGGAATGCTCACAGAAATGAAGCCCGTGGATTAGGCGGATTATTCTTTGATTATTGTAAAGAAACCGAAACAATGAAAATGGAAGATTGGTACAATTTCGTATCCGAAGTCGGCAACAGTTTTCTAGAAGCCTATGCTCCAATTTTAGAACGAAGAAAAGAGTTACCCTACACACCAGAACAACGTACATGGCAAGAAATCCGCCGAGGACGTTACGTCGAATTCAATTTAGTGCACGACAAAGGCACCTTATTTGGGCTAAAAACCAACGGCCGAATCGAAAGTATTTTAATGTCCCTTCCACCCCATGTGCAATGGGTTTACGACCATCATCCAGAAATTGGAAGTGAAGAAGAAAAATTAATTAAATTACTAGAATCACCAATTGATTGGATTTAAATTGCAAAATATCTAATATCTAAAATAAAAAACACTATGTTCCCATTGCAAAGAAATCGTCGTTTAAGAGTTAATGAATCCATAAGAAGTTTAGTTCGCGAAACCACATTAAGTCCATCGGATTTTATGTTCCCAATGTTTATTGCAGAAGGCGAAAACGTAAAAGTTGAAATTTCCTCTATGCCCGGAATTTTCCGTCGTTCGATCGATTTAACCGTTGAAGAAGTGAAAGATATCTTTGCTTTAGGAATCCGCGCCGTAAACATTTACGTGAAAGTAGACGAATTACTAAAAGACAACACCGGAAAAGAAGCTTGGAACCCTAATGGATTGATGCAACGCGCCATCATAGCCATTAAATCGGCTTGTCCAGAAATGATTGTGATGCCCGATGTGGCTTTGGATCCGTATTCCATTTATGGTCACGACGGAATCATCGAAAATGGCGATATTGCCAACGATGCCACCAACGAAGCCCTAGTAAAAATGTCAGTTTCTCACGCGCAAGCTGGAGCCGATTTTGTAGCGCCAAGTGATATGATGGACGGACGTGTGTTGCGTTTACGCCAAGGTTTAGACGCTGCAGGATTTCCAAATGTTGGTATTATGAGTTATTCGGCTAAATATGCATCTGCTTTTTATGGGCCGTTCCGCGATGCTTTAGATTCTGCGCCAAGAGAAGCCGATATAGAAGTGCCAAAAGACAAAAAAACCTATCAGATGGACTATGCTAACCGCATCGAAGCCATCAAAGAAGCGCTTATGGACGTGGAAGAAGGTGCTGATATGGTCATGGTAAAACCAGGAATTGCCTATCTAGATATTGTTCGTGAAGTGAAAAACGCCGTAAATGTTCCTGTAACTGTTTTCCATGTTTCGGGAGAATATGCTATGATAAAAGCGGCTTCGGAAAGAGGTTGGTTGGATCATGACAAAATCATGATGGAACAATTAATGTGTATTAAGCGGGCTGGAGCTAGTTTAATTTCAACTTATTTTGCAAAAGAAGCCGCTATTTTAATGAGAAAATAAATGAGAAAAGTAGTTTTAATTTTAATCTCTTTCACGATTTTTTCTTGTAAAAATGAAGCACAGAAACCTGAAAATTCTATTCCAGCAATGGCTTCATTAGAAAAAGGACAACAACTTTTTCAGGAAAACAATTGTGCCGCTTGTCATCAAACCAACCAAAAAGTAATTGGACCTAGTTTGAAACAAATAGCAAAAATCTATAAGAAACAAAATACTAGTTTGAAGAATTTTCTTAAAGCCGAATCGGAACCCATAATAGATCCCTTACAATATGAAACTATGAAAATAAATCTTGATATAACTAAAGGAATGACCGATGAAGAATTGAATTCATTAGAAATTTATATTTATAGTTTTTCAAAATAATTCTTAGTAATCAACAAGTTTATTTTTAATTTTTTTCCTGTAACCTATTCAACGAATAAAATATTTGTGTAAATTCGTTTTTGTAATATTATAAATTTAAAAGCCATGATAGAAAAAATTAGATTAGACAATATACTATTTCTTGATATAGAAACTGTACCGTTAGAGGAAAATTTCAATTCGCTTGACGATGAAATGAAACAACTTTGGGAGCTAAAAACCCAATACCAACGTAAAGAAGAATTTTCTGCCCAAGAGTTTTATGACCGAGCAGGAATTTGGGCAGAGTTTGGAAAAATAGTTTGTATCTCAGTGGGATATTTTACAACTAAAGGAGACATTAGAAACTTTAGAGTGACTTCATTATTTGGAGAGGAAAAAAAGATTCTCCTCGATTTTAATAATTTATTATGCAATCATTTTGATGGTTCTCAGCATATTCTTTGTGGACATAATGCCAAAGAATTTGATTTTCCATTCATAGCTCGCCGCATGATTATCAATCAAGTTGAAATTCCAAATAAGCTTAATTTGTTCGGGAAAAAACCTTGGGAAATTGCTCATTTAGACACCTTAGAATTGTGGAAATTTGGCGATTATAAACATTTTACGTCATTAAAATTACTCACAAAAATATTGGGAATTCCATCTCCTAAGGGCGATATTGACGGAAGTCAAGTCGGACATGTTTTTTACGTAGAAAAAGATATTGACAGAATTGTAACTTATTGCGAAAAAGATGTTATCGCTGTGGCACAAGTTTTTCTTCGTTTCAGAAGGGAAGATTTATTGGTTGATAACGAAATTATTCACGTTTAGTTAAATTAGCCAAAGATTTACAGAGTTTAAATTTTATTAACTTCTATATAAATAAGATTAAAGTTTATCAAAAATTATTTGATGGTATTCAATTTAATCTTTGAATCAGCGGCAGTTTTTTATTAATAGTTATATTTACAAAAAAACAAATCATGGTATTAAGTAGATTTTGGCTCGTTATTTTCATCTCCTCAATTGCTTTTGTTGTAGTTAGTTTATTTGCTGGAAACAACTATACTATTGATTTTGTTTTAAATGGTAAGAAAGATGATCCTATTTTAGTTTCAGAAAAATACCTTCAAGATTTACCTGCTTTTATCAAAGACAGTATCGAAAAAGCTCCAGACAAAACAATGGTCATTAATCGTGACACATTGAACATCGATTCAATCTATGTTTTATCAAATAAAACCATAAAAATTTATAGTGGTAAACAAAAAAGTGATGGATTGCTACCAACTTGTAAAAACACGCTGGTAGACTTAATACTTCCTTTAATTGCCTATTTAGCTTTTTTCTGCGGCTTGATGGAACTGTTAATTATTTCTGGAGCATCCGCAAAATTAGCTCAACTACTGAGTCCAGTATTTGTAAAAGTATTCCCAAGTGTTCCAAAAAACCACCCGTCCATTTCTTATATGACCTTAAATTTTGCTGCTAATTTCTTAGGATTGGATTCTGCAGCAACACCATTTGGTTTAAAAGCTATGGAAAGTTTACAAGAAATAAATCCCGAAAAAGAAAGGGCAAGCGATGCACAAATTATGTTTCTGTGTTTACACGCTTCGGGTCTAACATTAATAGCAACGTCTATTATTGGTTATCGTGCGGCCGCCAATGCAAGTAATCCTGCAGATGTAATGTTGCCGTGTATTATCACTTCTTTTATTGGAACGATTGCAGCTTTTTTAATTGTTGGAATTAAGCAAAAAATTAACTTCAAAAGCGCTTCTTTAGTTGTTGTTTTGATGACATTAATTGCTGCAATTGTTGGCCTATTAATGTATGTCAATCACTTAGATTTAATTGGAAAAAACTATTTCACATCCAATCTTTCGGGATTGATATTGGTCGGAATTATTGCTTTTACCTTATTATTTTCATTTATCAAAGAGAAGAAATTTATAGAAGTTAAAACTACTGTTTTTGAGGCCTTTGTATCTGGAGCAAATAACGGAGTTAAAACTGGAGTTACAATTTTTCCTTATGTTCTAGGAATGTTAGTGGCGATTTCTTTATTTAGAAACAGCGGCTTGTTTGAAATTGTGAGTAATTGGATTGCTTACTTTTTCTCTAATATGGGGGTCAATAAACAAATCACGGATGCTTTGCCCGTAGCTATGTTACGACCTTTTAGTTCTGCTGGTTCCCGAGGGTTTTTGATTGATTCCATGAATACTTTTGGTGCTGATTCCATGACTGGCAGGTTGAGTAGTATTTTTCAATGTAGTGCTGAAAGCACTTTTTATGTAATTGCAGTTTACTTTGGTTCGGTTAATATAAAAAACACCCGCTACGCTTTAGGAACCATGCTTATAGTAGATTTAATTTGTGTAATCACTGCGATTTTTGTGGCGAGTTGGTTTTTTTAATTTTTTCCTACAAGGTTTTCATTTGATTGTAGGTAATTAGAATTGCCATACTTATTAGGTTTTGGAAACCTTGCAGGTTATGCTTAACTTTACACTTCAAAAATATTTACAATGGACTTTATATACCAAGACCCGTATCCGATAGTAAAAGACGATACTCAATACAAAAAACTAACTTCTGACTTTGTAAAAGTTGAACAATTTGGAGACAGAGAGATTCTAACTGTTGACCCAAAAGGGTTAGAATTCTTGGCGCAAGAAGCCATGAACGATGTTTCATTTATGTTACGAACAGCGCATTTACAAAAGCTAAACAATATTTTGAACGATCCTGAGGCAACCGATAATGATCGATTCGTTGCTTATAATTTATTACAAAATGCATCTGTAGCCGTTGAAGGTCAGTTGCCATCTTGTCAAGATACAGGAACCGCAATTGTTATGGCAAAAAAAGGCGAAAGTGTTTTTACAGGAGTTGATGATGCCGAATGGTTGTCAAAAGGAATTTTCAATACGTTTCAAAATAAAAATCTTCGTTACTCACAAATTGTTCCAATTTCCATGTTTGAAGAGAAAAATTCAGGTTCAAATTTGCCAGCACAAATTGATATTTATGCCAAAAAAGGAGTTTCTTATGAGTTTTTATTTTTAACGAAAGGCGGAGGTTCTGCTAATAAAACCTTCTTGTACCAAAAAACAAAATCGCTGCTGAATGAAAAATCGATGGAAGAATTTGTTCGTGAAAAAATTAAAGATATAGGAACTTCTGCTTGTCCGCCCTACCATTTAGCTTTAGTTATTGGAGGCACTTCTGCTGAAGCCAATTTATCGGCAGTTAAAAAAGCTTCTGCGGGCTATTTTGATAATCTTCCCACTTCTGGGAATATGTCAGGTCAAGCTTTTCGCGATTTAGAATGGGAGCAAAAAGTACTGCTATACTGTCAAGAAAGTGCTATTGGTGCGCAATTTGGCGGAAAATATTTTGCGCATGATGTTCGCGTAATTCGTTTGCCACGCCATGCTGCTTCTTGTCCCGTTGGATTAGGAGTTTCTTGTTCTGCCGATAGAAATATAAAAGGGAAAATTACAAAAGATGGGATTTTCTTAGAACAATTGGAAGTAAATCCACAGCAATTTTTACCAGCTGTTCCGCCACATTTGGAAGCTGCAGTTGAGGTAGATTTGAATCGACCAATGAAAGATATATTGGCAGAATTGTCTAAATATCCAATTAAGACACGTTTAAAATTAAACGGAACCTTAATTGTTGCTCGTGATATTGCGCATGCAAAAATCAAAGAATTATTGGAAGCTGGAAAACCAATGCCGGAGTATTTCAAAAACCATCCGGTGTATTATGCAGGACCTGCAAAAACTCCTGAAGGAATGCCATCAGGAAGTTTTGGTCCCACAACAGCAGGCCGAATGGACGTGTATGTAGAAGAATTCCAAAAAGCAGGCGGAAGTATGATTATGCTTGCTAAAGGAAATCGAACCAAAGAAGTAAGGGAAGCATGTAAAACTTACGGAGGATTTTATTTGGGTTCCATCGGAGGTCCTGCTGCAATATTAGCTCAAGATAACATCCTAAAAGTTGAAGTTGTTGATTTTGAAGAACTCGGAATGGAAGCTGTTCGTAAAATTACCGTTAAAGATTTTCCAGCGTTTATTATTACTGATAATAAAGGAAACGATTTTTTTGCTAATTTATAAAAATAATTAGCCACAGATTCACAGATTACGATAATTAATCCATGAATCTTTGGCTTTCAAAATCAACCAAATGCCTTTTAAAGAAACCTTTTCAGAATTTTACACCAAAGTTAAAGCTAGTATAGAAGAAGGAACTTTTGCTAAATTAACCTTAGCAAAAACTATCGGAAATACGGAATTGATGAATATATATGTACGTCCTATAATGGATGAAGATATTTTGAAAATGGAATTAAAATTTAAATTTCAAAAAGAAGAAATTATTGAAATTCACGCAATAGATTTATCTTTAAATCGATTATTAGAATTTATAAATAATCCTTTTTTAAGCGCAATTTTGTTTACTACAGAATTTGATTTGACTTATAAATTGAATAAAAAACGAGCGGTTAGTATTATAGAACAATTTCCAAGTTTTACTCATGCATCACCAGTAATTTTAGAGTATTTGCAAACTAAAAAATAAATTAACTGCAAAAATAAAAGCCACAAAATTATTGATTTTGTGGCTTTATAGGTAATTATTATACTGTCTTACCAAATTCTAACTCTCTTATCAGGAGCGATATACATCCCATCTCCTTCTTTAATGTCGAATGCTTTTGCAAAAGTATCTAAATTTAATAATGGCACATAAGCTCTATAATTAGCCGGCGAATGTGGATCGGTTTTTACTTGATTTTTTAATGCTTCATCTCGAATTTTTCCTCTCCAAACTGTTGCCCAAGACATGAACAAACGTTGTTCAGGAGTATATCCATCAATCAATCCTGGGTTTCCGTTTTCGTTTAAGTATAATTGTAAACCGTCATAAGCAGCGTTAATTCCGCCTAAATCACCAATGTTTTCACCTAATGTAAATTTTCCATCAACATGAATTCCTGGAAGTGGTTCTAGCGCAGAATATTGATCTGCTAATGACCCTCCAAGCGCAGTAAACTTAGTTAAATCGTCAGCCGTCCACCAATCAACAAGATTTCCTTCAGCGTTATAACTTGCTCCTTGATCGTCAAAACCATGAGAAATTTCATGACCAATAACTGCTCCAATTCCACCATAATTTACCGCTTCATCCGCTTTATAATCATAAAATGGTGGTTGTAAAATTGCAGCAGGGAAAACAATTTCATTATAAGATGGATTGTAATAGGCATTTACCGTTTGTGGCGACATGCCCCATTCTGTTTTATCAACGGGCTTACTTAATTTATCTAAATCTTTTTTCCATTGCCACATTGAAACATTTTTCAAATTTTCATAGTAGCTTCCGCCTTCTTCAGGACTTTTTACTAACAACGCAGAGTAATCTTCCCATTTGTCTGGGTATCCAATTTTTATTGTTAATTTATTCAATTTTTCAATTGCTTTAATTTTCGTTTCTGGTGACATCCATGTCAAATTGTTTATTCTGTTTTTATAAGCACGAATAAGATTTTGAATCATATTAGCCGCTTTAGTTTTAGCTTCAGCTGGAAACATTTTCTCAACATATAGCTTTCCTAAAGCTTCACCAACAGTTCCATTAACTACTTGAAGTGCTTTTTCGTGACGTGGTCTTTGTTTCAAGGCACCAGTTAATGTTTTTCCGTAAAACTCCCAATTTGCTGTTTCTAGGTTTGTAGATAATTGTCCAGCCGCTCCTCTCAATAACATCCAACGCATGTAAGCTTTCCAATCTTCCACTTTATTTTCGGTGAAAATGATTTGTAATGCAGCCATGTATCTTGGTTGCGTAACAATTATAGTGTCTAGTTTAGCTATTCCAATGCCTTTTATATAATCTTTCCAATCTACAATTGGAACCAATTTTTGCAAATCAGCTAAAGAAGTTGGATTGTACTGTTTTTTAGAATCACGTCGTTCAACTCTATCCAATCTTGGTTTTGACATTTGAATTTCTAATGCTAATATTTTATCGGCATCTGCTTTTGCAATCTCTGGATTTTCTCCTAAAAGTTGGAGCATCTTAGCTACATGAAGTACATATTTTTCACGTTTTTCTTTAGAATCTTTTTCTTCTGAAACGTAATAATCTCTGTCAGGTAAGCCTAAACTACCAATACCCAGACTTACAACATTTCGGTTGCTGTTTTTTTCATCAGCACCAATTCCAAAACCAAAGAAACCAGCACCATCGCCAGCTGCTTCCGTTTCCATTAGTAATTTTTGCAAATCTTTGATGTTTTTTACAGCATCAATTTTAGCTAAATCTGCTTTAATTGGAGCAATTCCTTGTTTGTTTCTCGCTAAGGTATCCATTGCAGCTTTGTACATATTGATCGCTTTCCCTTGATCTGTACTAGATTTGTACTTTGGATTTTTGGCAGCGTCTTTTAAAATTGCCAAAGCATCTTTATCGGTGTTTTGACGTAATTCATCAAAACTTCCCCAACGTGTTTTGTCTGCTGGAATTTCGGTGTTTTTCAACCATGTGCCATTTACGAATTTAAAAAAGTCATCATTTGGTCTAACTGATTTGTCCATTAAATCTAGGTTTAATCCTGGTTTTTTTTGTTGTGCATTCGCTTGGTTTAAACCAAAAAGACTTGCCGCCAACAAGCCAAACTTAATTGTAGTTTGAAGTTTCATATTATTTTCTTGATTGTTTGCACAAATCTATTAATTTTTAGTTTACAAAATGTTAAAAAAGGCATAATGCGTTTGCTTTACTATTTTGAAACTCATGATTCCGAAAGTAGTTTTGTAGATTTGCATAAAAAAGATGTTTTCAATATTAAAACAATACAAGATTTTTATAAGTTTTATTGTACTTTTTTCAATTATTACAATAACCGCTTTCTATATTCTTTTAAAGCCAAAAAAAACGTTACAAGTATATAATCCAAGTGATGTCAATACAGAATTAGTGGATTCTACTGTTCAATATGTAGCTTTAGACCATACCATTTCCGATTTTACTTTTACCAATCAAAATGGAAAAACCATTACCCAAAAAGATTATGCGGACAAAATTTATGTCGCTGATTTTTTCTTCACAACATGTCTATCAATTTGTCCAAAAATGACCAACAATATGGTTTGGTTGCAAAATCAAATTAAGAATAATCCTAAAGTACTATTGCTTTCTCATTCGGTTACTCCAGATATTGATTCCGTCTCCGTTTTAAAGAAATATGCCATCGAAAAAGGAGTAATTGACAGCAAATGGAATTTAGTTACTGGAAACAAGAAAGACATTTATTATATTGCTCGAAAATCCTATTTAGCGGTAAAAACTGGGAAACCATCCGAAATGTATGATATGGTGCATACCGAAAACTTTGTTTTAGTTGATTCTAAAAGACGAATTCGCGGATTTTATGATGGAACCAATCTTGACGGCCCTTCTGAACCCGGAATTAAAAATGTAAAACAACTTTTAGAAGATATTAATTTTCTTTGTGAAGAAGAAAAGTAATTAAAAAAGTTCATTTAGATAAACATTTCTTAAACTTGATAATTATCATGTTTTTTTGGCCCTAAATATGTATTTTTGTATTTTAATTCAATCTAAATAAAGGCGTGCAAACTTCAATTGCGGAACTTAAAATTGGTCAAAAGGGAATTATTTGTGATTTCAATATAGAGGAAATTCCACTAAAACTTCTCGAAATGGGTTGTTTACCTGGTAATTCTATTGAGTTAATTCAAGTTGCTCCTTTTGGTTGCCCATTATATTTTGTAGTTAATGATTCTCATGTGGCTATTAGACTAGAAACTGCAAAAGAAATAACGGTTATTATTGAAACTGCAAATTAATGGCAAAAGACATTATAAAAGTAGCACTAATTGGAAATCCAAATACTGGAAAAACTTCGGTTTTTAATCAACTTACAGGTTTGCACCAACAAGTTGGAAATTATCCTGGAATTACTGTTGAAAAGAAAATAGGTTATTGTAAACTATCTGAAAAATCAAGAGCTATCATTCTGGATCTACCAGGAACCTATAGTTTAAATGCTAGTTCAATAGACGAAAATGTCGTTATTGAATTATTGATGAACAAAAAAGACGATAACTTTCCAGATGTTGTTGTTGTTGTTTCTGAAGTGGAAAATCTAAAACGAAATTTACTACTTTTCACTCAAATTAAAGATTTAGAAATTCCAACCATTTTGGTCATCAACATGAGCGACCGAATGAAATTAAAAGGAATTGAATTGGATATTCCGTTTTTGGAAAACCAATTGAAAACCAAAATTGCATTAGTAAGCTCTAGAAAAAACATTGGAATTGAAAAAATAAAAGAATTGATTCTGAACTATGAATTACTATCCAAAGTTTCTTGTTTAAATGCCTCATCAATTGACCTAGAATATTTTGATAAATTAAGAAAAACATTTCCAAATCAATTGGTTTACAAACTTTGGTTGGTGATAACTCAAGATGTGAATTTCCTAAATTTAGATAGAAACGAAATGAAAAGTTCGTTTACAAAATCACATGCCGATTTAAAACGATTGCAACAAAAAGAGACTATAAAACGGTATCAATTTATAAACGACACTTTAAAAATTGGACAAAAAATTGATCAATCCAAAGCATTTGATATTCGAGCTAAGTTAGACCGAGTTTTGACTCATAGAATCTTAGGTTATTTTATTTTTTTCTTTATTCTTTTTGGAATTTTTCAATCTATTTTTGTTTGGTCAAATTATCCAATGGATTTGATAGATAGTTCATTTGCAAATTTAGCATCTTACGCAAAAACACAACTTCCAGTCGGAGAGTTCACTAATTTAATAAGTGAAGGTATAATTCCTGGAATTGGTGGCATTCTAATTTTTATTCCGCAAATTGCCTTCCTATTTCTATTTATTTCTATACTTGAAGAAAGTGGCTACATGAGTCGTGTGGTTTTTTTAATGGATAAGTTAATGCGCCGATACGGACTTTCGGGAAAAAGTGTTGTGCCACTAATTTCGGGAACTGCTTGTGCTATACCAGCCATTATGGGAGCCAGAAATATTGAGAATTGGAAAGAACGATTAATAACGATTTTGGTAACGCCTTTCATCACTTGTTCAGCAAGATTACCAGTTTATGCAATATTAATTGCGCTAATAATCCCACAAAAAAAAGTGTTGGGATTCATTAGTTTACAAGGAATTACATTAATGGTGTTGTATCTTTTAGGTTTCGGAATAGCTTTTTTATCGGCCTATATTTTAAATAAAATTCTAAAAATTAGTTCCAAATCCTATTTTGTTGTTGAAATGCCGAGTTATAAAATTCCGTTGTTTAAAAATGTAGCCATTAATATTTTAGAAAAAACCAAATCTTTTGTTTTTGGAGCGGGTAAAATTATTTTAGCCTTATCAATTATTCTATGGTTTTTGGGTTCCCATGGACCAAATAAAGATTTTGGGAATGCTCAAAAAATTGTGAAACAAGAAGTTATTTTAAATGCAAATTCTTTTAATTCAGATGCGATTTCAAATCGAGTTGCCGAATATAAATTAGAACATTCTTATATAGGAATAATTGGAAAATCAATTGAACCAGTAATAAAACCTCTAGGATACGATTGGAAAATAGGAATTGCAGTTGTAAGTTCGTTTGCAGCCAGAGAAGTTTTTGTTGGCACACTTGCCACTATTTATAGCGTTGGCAACGACAGCAAAGAGGAAGCAACGATTAAACAACAAATGAAACGCGAAACCAAAGCTGATGGAAAGCCCGTTTTTAACTTTGCCACCGGAATTTCATTATTGCTTTTTTATGCTTTTGCAATGCAATGTGTTAGTACGCTTGCTATTGTTAAAAAAGAAACCAATTCATGGAAATGGCCACTAATTCAATTGGTTTTCATGAGTGGCTTTGCTTATGTAACGGCACTTTTAGCTTATCAGTTTTTAAAATAAAAAGGATGCAAGAAATATTTGTTTACTTCGCTTTAGGAATCGCTTTAGCTTATTTATACAATAAGTTTTTTGGTAAAAAGAAACCAAAAAAAAATTGTGGAGACGATAATTGTGGATGTAATTAATCAATAAAAACAATAGAGAGGTATTGTTTTTTCGGGTTTGTAGTAATTCCCTCTTTTGGATAGGGCACTACGCCAATTCCTTTTATTCTTTTTGGAAAATATTTTTCAAACCATCTTACGTTTTCAGCTTTATTTTCACTGTTAAAAATAAGATTTCTTTCTTCTACCATTTTTTTTTCTTTATAAACTTCAATCGTGGCCGAAACTTCGCCTGCCCATATGCAAGTAACGCCCTCTGGACATCGCGAATCATCAAAAACCGACTTCAATCGCAACTGAAATCCCTTTTTTGAAATCCCTTTTTTGGTTGTGATATTAAAGGTGCTTTGAGCATAAAAGCAAATGCTAAAAAATAAAAATAAAATCGGTATAATCTTTTTCATTATTTATTTTTTACTATGAATAACGGAATCGAAATCTTATGACGAAGTTTATCAACTGTTGTGCCAAATAGAATATCTTTTAAACCCGTATGCCCGTGTGTTCCCATGACTAAGATGTCAAAAACTCCTTCATTTACAATTTTAGGTATTGCTTCATTTGGTTTTCCAAATCCTAATAGAATGTCAATGTTAAATCCTTTAGACATCAAAATTTCTTTGTATTCTAACAATAGTTTTTCATCAATTGTGGTCTCGTGGTCTTTTATATTTTCACCATAAAAAATGGCGCCAATAGTTTCTACAACATGTATTAATGTATAATGGGCTTCTTTCCCACCCAATTCAAAAGCACTATTAATAGCAATTTGATCTGCGTCTGAAAAATCGACAGAAATAGCAATATTTTTTTTGTTGTAAGTGGCAACTTTATAAAAATTCAATTCAAAATTATGAGGTAAATGGTTTTGAACTTCCTGTTTTGCTTTAGTAATAAAGGGTTTGAAAACAATATAAAGCAGTAAAATTGAAAATCCTACAGCTAATGGAACAACAGTTAACCAAAGAAATGTTGGGTTATCCGAAGTTTGTAACCAACGACTTATTTCATCAAAAACCAATTTGGCGTTCAACGAAACGATTATCAAAGCTACAATCCAAGAGGTAATTTGAGTAACTTTACCAATATGGAATCCTTTCATTTTTGATTTATCTGAAACAAAATGGATCAACGGAATTATAGCAAAACCCAATTGTAAACTCAATATTACCTGACTAAAAATTAACATTTTTCCAGTAGCGCTCTCGCCATAAACTAAAATCACTATTACCGCTGGAACAATAGCAATTAAACGCGTAATAATTCGTCTAACCCAGGGCTGAATTCTTAAATTCAAATAACCTTCCATAATTATTTGTCCAGCTAATGTACCCGTAATGGTTGAACTTTGTCCGGCCGCAATTAGGGCAACTGCAAATAAAATTGGAGCCCATTTATTTCCTAAAATTGGTGCTAATAATTGATGTGCGTCTTGAATTTCGGCCACATGAAATAACCCATTTTTATAGAATGTAGCTGCGGCTAAAATCAAAATGGCTGCATTGACAAAAAATGCTAAATTTAAAGCAATCGTAGAATCAATAAAATTGTATTTCAATGCTTGTTTGATTCCGGCTTTGCTTCTATCAAATTTTCGAGTTTGAACTAATGACGAGTGCAGGTACAAATTATGGGGCATCACCGTAGCTCCAATAATTCCGATGGCAATATATAAAGCGGCTTTATTTGGTAATGTTGGAATTAATCCAGTCAACACTTTTCCCATTTCTGGCTCGGCAAAAAGTATTTCAAAAATGAACGAAAATCCAATAATCAAAACCAATGCAATGATGAAAGCTTCCATTTTTCGCATTCCTTTATTGATTAAAAAAAGCAGTAAAAATGTATCTAAAACAGTAATCAAAACACCATAAATTAAAGGCAATCCAGTAAGCAAATTAATTCCGATTGCCATACCGAGAACTTCGGCTAAATCGCAAGCCGCAATAGCAATTTCTGCCAGAAAATAAAGAATATAATTGATGAAAGGCGAATACGTTTCACGAGATGCTTGTGCTAAATCGCGTTGCGTAACAATTCCTAATCGGGCACTCAAACTTTGCAACAATAAGGCCATCAAGTTGCTCATTAACAAAACCCAAATCAAAGTATAACCAAACTGACTCCCGCCGGCCAAATCAGTTGCCCAATTGCCAGGATCCATATATCCAACGCTAATCAAGTAGGCCGGTCCAATAAAAGCCAAGATTTTTCTAAATCCTGTTTTCTTGCCGTCAGTAGCAATTGATTGATTTATATCTTCAAGCGATTTGTTCATTAATATTCTGATTTTCTGTTTCAAAAATACGTTTTTAGAAGTTTGAAAAACAGTAAATTCCTTAAAAAAAATTATCTTTGAAAGGTGAAACACTACCACTACATTTTTACGGGTTCTGGATTATCGGCTTTGATGACGGTTTATGAAATGATTTTGTCTAGAAAATTTAAGGATAAAACCATTTTATTATTGGATGAACATCCGAAAAAAAGCAACGATAGAACGTGGTGTTTTTGGGATAATTCCTCGCTTTTTGATGAAATTGTCTCAAAAAAATGGGGCGAGGCACTTTTTGTGGATGAAAACTACTTACGAAATCTAAATTTGAAACCGAACCAATATAAAATGATTCGCGGATTGGATTTTTACAATCTAGTTTTCGATTTAATTTCTATACACGATAACATTCATTTTGTCAATCAAAAAGTCATTGGTTTTCAAGAATTGGAAAATGATTGCATTGTAAAAACTGAAACTGAAAGTTATACTTGCCATAAAATTTTCAATTCCATTTACGACCCTAATCTTGTAAAAAATCAATCAAAATATCCTTTATTACAACAACATTTTATAGGTTGGTTTATAAAATCTAAAGAAGAAGTATTTGATAAAAACACGGCAACTTTTATGGATTTTTCTGTCGAGCAAAAAGGAAATACACGATTTATGTATGTGCTTCCAACGTCTTCTACTGAAGCATTATTAGAATACACGTTGTTTTCAAAAGACTTACTTTCCAAAGACGAATATGATTACGAAATTCAGAATTACATAAAAAAATTAGGAATTACAGACTACAAAATCATCGAAAAAGAACAAGGAAATATTCCTATGACGTGTTATCTGTTTTGGAAACACAACACTAAAAACATCATGAATATTGGTTCGGCTGGCGGTTGGACAAAAGCGAGTACGGGTTATACTTTTAAAAATACTATAAAAAAATCAAAATCACTAGCTCAATTTCTTCAAACCGAAATCGATTTTAGAAAATTTCACAAAAAAGATAAATTTTGGTTCTATGATTTGTTGTTTATTGATGTTTTATTCAGAAGAAATGATTTGGGTTCTAAAGTTTTTTCTTCATTATTTAAAAAAGGAAATCCAACTATAGTTTTTAAATTCTTAGATGAAGAAACTACGTTTTGGGAAGATTTGCAAATCATTTGGAAATGTCCCAAAGACCTTTTTGTTAGAGCATTATTTGAAAGATTTTTTTAATTTTATTCTTCTATCAAACAATAACAAAACTTTATAATCTAAATTATTGTACAATTATAATAGTCATTATCTTTGCAATGATTTTATAATCGTAATTCGAAAATCCTTAATCTTAAATCATAACTAATTATGTATCCAGAAGAAATGGTAAAACCAATGAGAGTAGAACTTTCTGACGCAGGTTTTCAAGATTTATACAATGCTGAAGCAGTAGAAAACGCAATAAAAGCAGAAGGAACAACGCTTGTAGTTGTAAATTCAGTTTGTGGTTGTGCCGCAAGAAATGCACGTCCCGGAGCCAAAATGAGTTTAGACGGAGCAAAAAAACCCGATCATTTAGTTACGGTTTTTGCAGGAGTTGATAAAGATGCTGTTGATGCTGCTCGTCAACACATGTTCCCTTTTCCTCCCTCATCGCCAAGTATGGCTTTGTTCAAAAATGGCGAATTGGTTCACATGCTAGAACGTCATCACATTGAAGGCCGCCCAGCCGAAATGATTGCAGAAAACTTGAAAGATGCTTACGCAGAGTTCTGTTAATTTAAAAAAAAATATTTTATAAAAGCCTTTTGATTAGTTTCAAAAGGCTTTTTCATTTTCAAATTGGGTCATTTTCAAATTTTTCAAATTATCTTTGTATCGAATTCTTCCATTTAGAATTCAAAATCTAGTTTCTCACTTAAACGTTTATAGCATGCAACTGTATAACACTTTAAGCGCAGAAGAACGTGCCGAGCTGATTGATCAAGCCGGAAAACAACGTCTTACGTTGTCGTTTTATGCGTATGCCAAAATTGAAGATCCTAAAAAATTTCGCGATAATTTATTTATTCAATGGAACCAACTCGACGCTTTGGGTCGAACTTATGTTGCCAAAGAAGGAATTAATGCTCAAATGAGTGTTCCTGCCGAGAATTTTGAGGCCTTTCGTGAAACATTAGAAACCTATGAATTTATGCGAGGCATTCGTTTGAATGTTGCTCTAGAACATGATGATCATTCGTTTTTGAAATTAACTGTAAAAGTTCGAAACAAAATTGTAGCTGACGGTTTGAACGACGAAACTTTTGATGTAACTAATATTGGAGTTCATCTAAAAGCCAAAGAATTCAACCATATACTAGAAGACCCAAACACTATTGTAGTAGATTTCAGAAATCATTACGAAAGTGAAATAGGTCATTTTAAAGGTGCAATTACTCCCGATGTGGAAACTTTTAGAGAAAGTTTGCCAATTATTAATAAACAATTGAAAGATTTCAAAGAAGATAAAAATTTGGTTATGTATTGCACTGGCGGAATTCGTTGTGAAAAAGCTTCTGCCTATTTTAAGCACCAAGGATTTAAAAATGTTTTTCAATTGGAAGGCGGCATTATTAATTATGCTAAACAAATCAAGGAAGAAAACTTAGAAAGTAAATTTATAGGCAAGAACTTTGTTTTCGACCATAGACTTGGCGAACGTATTACCCAAGATATCGTTTCGCAATGCCACCAATGCGGAAAACCATGTGATAATCACACTAATTGTGTGAATGATGGTTGTCATTTATTGTTCATTCAATGTGATGATTGTAAAGCTATTATGGAAAATTGTTGCTCTTCAGAATGTTTGGAAATAACGAATTTGCCTTTAGTAGAACAAGTAAAATTGAGAAGAGGGAAACAAGTAGGCAATAGAGTTTTTCGTAAAGGAAAATCGGATAAATTATTGTTCAAACATTCAGGAGAACTTTCCGATAAATCATTGGCTGTAGCTCAAACCCGAGCCAAAGGCGAACTAAGCGCAGCTAAACCAAAAGATATTCGCCAAAAAATAAAAGTAAAAAAAGTATTGCTTGGTAAAGTGGAGCATTATTACGTGAAAGCACAGGTGGGACTTTTTATCATTGAAAATAATGAATTAAAAGTTGGTGACACCATCCTAATTACAGGACCAACAACGGGAACTGAAGAATTAGTTTTAGAAAAAATGTTGGTTAACGGAAATGAAAACACGTTAGCTACCATTGGCGATAAAGTAACATTTGAAGTGCCTTTTAGAGTGCGATTATCGGATAAATTATTTAAGATTTTAGAGTAAATATTTTAAAAATCAATTATTTTATTTCTCAAATTCCAGCTGTTAATTCCAACTTGGAATTTGAGATTTTTTTATTGGAATTTATTTTTTAAAAATACTATCTTTACCAATTAATCGTTTTATGAACTTAAGTCGTTTTTTTGCGACACTACCTATATAATTATGGCATGTACAAGTTGTTCAACTTCTGATGGTGGTGCACCAAAGGGTTGTAAAAATAATGGGACTTGCGGTACCGATAGCTGCAATAAATTAACCGTTTTTGACTGGTTGGGAAATATGAATTTACCCAACGGTGAAACGCCCTTTGATTGTGTTGAAATCCGATTTAAAAATGGAAGAAAAGAATTTTACAGAAACACCGAAAAACTTACGTTAAGTATTGGGGATGTTGTGGCTACAGAGGCATCTCCTGGACACGACGTTGGAATTGTAACTCTTACGGGGGAATTGGTTAGAATTCAAATGAAGAAAAAGGGAGTTAGTTTAACTAGCCCAGAAATATTGAAAATTTACAGAAAAGCATCTCAAAGAGATATTGATATTTGGAGTGAATCTCGCGATAAAGAAGAGCCAATGAAGGTTAAAGCACGTGAAATTGCTATTGCTTTAAAGTTACAAATGAAAATTTCTGATATTGAATTTCAAGGTGATGGTTCTAAAGCCATTTTTTATTACACCGCCGATGATAGAGTTGATTTTCGTCAATTGATTAAAGAATTTGCACAAGTTTTTAAATCTAGAATCGAAATGAAACAAGTAGGTCTTCGTCAAGAAGCTGCTCGTTTGGGCGGAATCGGTTCGTGTGGAAGAGAATTGTGTTGTTCGACTTGGTTAACCGACTTTAGAAGTGTCAATACTGCCGCTGCACGCTACCAACAATTATCATTAAATCCTCAAAAATTAGCGGGACAATGTGGAAAATTAAAATGTTGTTTGAATTATGAATTAGATACTTATCTCGATGCTTTAAAAGATTTCCCAGATTTTGACACCAAATTGCACACCGAAAAAGGCGATGCTATTTGTCAAAAACAAGACATTTTTAAAGGATTAATGTGGTTTGCTTATACTGATAATTTTGCAAATTGGCATGTTCTTAAAATTGAACAAGTCAGAGAAATAGTAGCTCAAAATAAAGAGAAAAAAAGAGTTTCTTCTTTAGAAGATTTTGCAATAGAAATTGTCGTTGAGCAAGAAGCTAACTTTAATAACGCTATGGGTCAAGAAAGTTTAACACGTTTTGATTTGCCTAAAAAGAGTAAACACAAAAATAAAAATAAAATTCAAACTTCTAATCCAAACCAAAATAGGAACCCAAGACAAAACCCACAAGAGCGAAAGCAAGCTGATGAAGTAAATCCAAATACCCAAAATAGAAGACCAATAATTATTAAAAAGAATGAAGATAAAAAATAGTTTATTGTTTATTTTTATAGCACTTGTAATTATTTCTTGTGATAAAAAAAGTGTTTTTGACGAATATAAATCTGTTGGAAATGCGTGGCACAAAGACAGTATAATTACCTTCAAATTACCTAAATTAGAAAGTGAAAAGATCTACAATTTGTTTGTAAATGTTCGCGACAATAACGATTATCCTTTTGATAATTTGTTTTTGATTGTTTCATTAGAACAACCGAATAAAAAAGTAATTATTGACACTTTAGAATATAAAATGGCTAATCCTGATGGAACTTTAATGGGGGAAGGATTCACTGATATCAAAGAAAGTAAGTTGTTCTACAAAGAAAAAGCAGCATTCAAACTCAAAGGAGATTATAAAGTTCACATCCAACAGGCAGTAAGACAAACTGGAAAAATTGGAGGCGTAAACGATTTAAAAGGAATTACAGAAATAGGTTTTAGAGTAGAATCTATAGAATAAAAATTATGGCACAAAAAAACAATTTTCAAACTAAAAAAGCAACACCAGTAAAAGATATTAATTACTACCAAAAGAAATTTTGGAAGATATTTTTCTATGGTTTTGGAGGTATAATCTTGTTTTTCATATTTGCTTCTTGGGGACTTTTTGGAAAGATGCCTTCTTTTGAAGATTTAGAAAATCCAAATTCCAATTTAGCAACAGAAATTATTTCGTCTGATGGGGTAACTTTGGGTAAATTTTATAATGAAAATCGAACTGCAATCAAATACAAAGATTTACCAAAATCACTTGTAGATGCTTTAGTATCAACAGAAGATGAGCGTTTCTACGAACATTCAGGAATTGATGCGAGAAGAACATTTGGAGCCGCAGCAAAATTAGGGTCAAATGGAGGTGCAAGTACCATCACACAACAATTAGCAAAACTATTATTCCATGGTGAAGGATCGAAATTCCTTCCTTTTAGAATGATTCAAAAAGCAAAAGAATGGATTATTGCAGTTCGACTGGAAAGACAATATACTAAAAATGAAATCATTGCATTGTATTTCAATCAAGTTGATTTTGTGAATGGTGCTGTAGGAATTCGCTCTGCGGCCAAAGTGTATTTCAATAAAGAACCTCGAGATTTAAAAGTAGAAGAAAGTGCTTTGTTAGTTGGAATGCTAACAAATCCATCTCTATTCAATCCTGTTCGTCGTCCCGAAAAAGCTATTAAAAGAAGGAATGTGGTTTTAGGACAATTGGTTAGAAATAATCATTTGGAAGAAGCAGCCAAAAACATTTTAGAGAAAAAACCAATCGTTTTAGATTTTCATCCGGAAAGTCATCTTGACGGAACTGCTACTTATTTCAGAGAGTATCTTCGCGATTATATGAAAAATTGGGTTAAAGAAAACAAAAAACCCGATGGGGAAGAATACGATATTTATGGCGATGGATTAAAAATTTATACAACTATTGATTCTAAAATTCAAGAACATGCTGAAGAAGCGGTTTTGGCTCATATGAAAAATCTTCAAGAAGAGTTTTGGATTCAACAAAAGCAAAATAAAAATGCTCCCTTTGTAAATATTTCTGAAGCCGAAACAGATAAAATCATAAAGCAAGCAATGAAGAATTCGGAAAGATGGAGAATTCTAAAAGCTGATGATAAAAACGACGAAGAAATTATTGCTTCGTTTTCCAAAAAAACAAAGATGACCGTATTTACTTGGAAAGGCGAACGCGATACAATTATGACACCTTTGGATTCAATTCGTTATTACAAACATTTCCTCCAAGCTGGATTAATGTCAATGGAGCCGCAAACTGGCCAAATAAAAGCATGGGTTGGCGGAATCAATTATAAATATTTTCAATACGATCACGTAGGTCAAGGAGCTCGTCAAGTAGGTTCTACTTTCAAGCCGTTTGTTTATGCAACCGCAATCGAACAACTTGGAATGTCGCCATGTGATACTTTGTTAGATGCCCCTTTTATGATTCACAAAGGCCGTCACCACGTTACGGAAGATTGGGAACCACGAAATTCGGACCAAAAGTACAGAGGCATGATGACACTAAAAAGAGCATTAGCGAATTCTGTAAACGTCATTTCTGCCAAATTAATTGATCGAACTGGACCCGAAGCCGTAGTGGAATTAACCCATAAATTGGGTGTTACATCAGAAATTCCAGTACAACCCTCAATTGCGCTTGGAGCTGTAGATATTACTGTGGAAGACATGGTAGCTGCTTACAGTACGTTTGCCAATCAAGGAGTGTATATTAAACCTCAATTTATTTCAAGAATTGAAGACAAAAATGGTGCCGTTATATATGAACCAGTTCCCGAAACGCACGATGTTTTAAATAAAGATGTGTCTTTTGCCGTTATTAAACTACTTGAAGGTGTAACCGAAGGGGGTTCTGGAGAACGACTTAGAACTGAAGGCGGGGGTTCTGGAGATAATCGTTGGACGGGTTACCCTTATGTTTTTAAAAATCCAATTGCAGGAAAAACAGGAACTTCACAAAATCAATCTGATGGCTGGTTTATTGGAATGGTTCCCAATCTTGTAACGGGTATTTGGGTTGGCTGTGAAGATCGTTCGGCACATTTTAAAAGTATAACTTACGGTCAAGGTGCAACCGCTGCTTTACCAATTTGGGGGTATTTTATGAAAAAATGTTATGAAGATCCGGATTTACAAATATCAAAAGATGAGTTTGAAAGACCTGACGGATTTAATATTAAGGTTGATTGTTGGACACCATCAAAAAATGTAGAAAAAGATTCAACAAATACAGAAGAACAAAATACAGATGAATTTGGTCTTTAAAATAAAAAATACATAAATTCTTAGCGTTTATGATTAATAAAAAAGTAATTTCAGTTCAAGAAGCACTTCAAGGAATTGAAGATAATATGACTATCATGTTGGGTGGTTTTGGCCTTTGTGGAATTCCAGAAAATTCAATCGCTGAATTGGTAGCAAGAGGAACTAAAAATCTAACCTGTATTTCAAACAATGCTGGTGTGGATGAATTTGGTTTGGGACTATTATTACAACAAAAGCAAATCAAAAAAATGATTTCATCTTATGTTGGAGAAAATGCCGAATTTGAACGACAAATGCTTTCAGGAGAATTGGATGTGGAATTGATCCCGCAAGGAACTTTAGCAGAACGTTGTCGTGCAGCTCAAGCAGGAATCCCAGCGTTCTTTACCCCAGCAGGCTTCGGAACAGAAGTCGCCGTTGGAAAAGAAACACGCGAATTTAATGGAAAAATGCACGTTATGGAACATGCTTTCAAAGCTGATTTTGCTATTGTAAAAGCATGGAAAGGTGATGAGGCCGGAAACCTAATATTTAAAGGAACGGCACGAAATTTTAATCCGTGTATGTGTGGCGCTGCAAAAATAACCATTGCCGAAGTGGAAGAATTAGTTCCTGCAGGAAGTTTAAATCCTAATGAAATTCACATCCCAGGGATATTAATTCAAAGGATTTTTCAAGGAGAAAATTTTGAAAAAAGAATTGAACAACGAACTGTAAGACAAAAATAATTTGAAGATTCATCAATCTATAAATTTGATAATTTCTAAAATTATATCTTTTTCAAAAAAGGGTTAATTATCAATCATCAAATTTTCAAATCACCAAATAATCTATGGCATTAGATAAAAACGATATAGCAAAAAGAATAGCTAAAGAAGTAAAAGACGGTTATTATGTAAACCTAGGAATTGGAATTCCAACTTTGGTAGCCAACTATGTTCGAAATGATATTTCTGTGGAATTTCAAAGTGAAAACGGAGTTCTAGGAATGGGTCCTTTTCCATTTGAAGGCGAAGAAGATGCTGATTTAATCAACGCAGGAAAACAAACCATCACTACTTTACCAGGAGCCAGTTTCTTTGATTCTGCTTTTAGTTTTGGAATGATTCGCGGTCAACACGTAGATTTAACCATTTTGGGTGCCATGGAAGTTTCAGAAAACGGCGATATCGCCAATTGGAAAATTCCAGGTAAAATGGTAAAAGGAATGGGAGGCGCAATGGATTTGGTGGCTTCTGCCGATAATATTATTGTTGCTATGATGCACGTTAATAAAGCAGGAGAAAGTAAAATTCTCAAAAAATGCAGTTTGCCCTTAACCGGTGTGGGCTGCGTAAAAAAAGTAGTTACCGAATTAGCCGTTTTAGAAATCACGCCAAAAGGGTTCAAACTAGTAGAAAGAGCTCCTGGAGTTTCTGTGGAACATATTATTGCGGCAACAGAAGCAGACTTAATTATTGAAGGTGCGGTTCCTGAAATGGTAATCGATTAGAGTTGTCGTTTTATATTAGAATCACAATTATTGCAGTAATAAACTGCAAATACGAATTACATCCGCTCCATCAACTCCAATGCCTTATTAATAGATTTTACATTCTCAAAAGTCAATAACAAACGCAAGCCGTTTTTGGTTTCTTTTTCTTTCATCTTACACAGATTGCTGTTCATTTGTACAAACTGCACCATTTTCATAAACCTATTGGATTGGTAGAAATCGCTTTGTTGGTCGCTCACAAAATAGCCCACCATTTTGCCATGCTTCATCACCAGTTTTTCTATTCCAACGCTAGTAGCTTTCCACTTAATGCGAATGCTGTTGAGCAAAGCCAGGGCTTCTTTGGGTAACGCACCAAAACGGTCGGTGAGTTTTTGCTCGTATTTCAGTAAGTTTTCTTCGTCTTTAATGAGCGCCAATTCGTTGTACAACGTCAAACGCTCGGTAATGCTGTTGATGTATTCATCTGGAAACAGCAATTCAAAGTCGGTATCGATTTGTAAATCTTTGACATATTCTTTGGTTTCGATATCATTTTCGGTTGGGTACAAGTCTTTGAATTCGTTTTCTTTCAGCTCCTCAATGGCTTCGTTCATGATTTTTTGGTAGGTATCAAATCCAATATCGTTGATGAATCCACTTTGTTCGCCACCCAATAAATCGCCCGCACCCCGAATTTCTAAATCTTTCATGGCTATGTTAAATCCGCTTCCGAGTTCACTAAATTGCTCTAAAGCTTGTATGCGTTTTCGGGCATCATCCGTCATTGCCGAATAAGGAGGCGTTATGAAATAACAAAAGGCCTTCTTGTTGCTTCGTCCTACACGGCCTCGCATTTGGTGCAAATCCGACAATCCAAAGTTATTGGCGTTATTAACAAAAATGGTATTGGCGTTTGGGACATCTAAACCACTTTCAATAATGGTGGTGGCTACTAAAACATCAAATTCTCCATTCATAAACGCCAACATCAATTCTTCTAGTTTTTTGCCGTCCAATTGCCCGTGACCTATTCCAACGCGGGCATCGGGCACAAGACGCTGAATCATTCCGGCCACTTCCTTAATATTTTCAATACGGTTATTGATAAAAAACACTTGCCCGTTTCGCTGAATTTCATACGAAACCGCATCACGAATCAACTCTTCATTAAACCGCACCACATTAGTTTCTATTGGATATCTATTGGGTGGGGGAGTTGTAATCACCGATAAATCGCGCGCCGCCATCAACGAAAACTGCAATGTCCTTGGAATTGGAGTAGCCGTTAAAGTTAAGGTATCAACGTTGGCCGAAATGGTTTTGAGTTTGTCTTTAACATTCACGCCAAACTTTTGTTCTTCGTCAATGATCAACAAGCCTAAATCTTTAAATTTTACATCCTTGTTTACCAATTGGTGGGTACCAATGATGATGTCCACTTTTCCTTCCCCCAATAATTTTATAGTTTCTGATTTTTCTTTGGCGGTTCTAAAGCGGTTTAAGTAATTCACCGTTACTGGCATGTCTTTCAATCGCTCGGAGAAGGTTCGATAATGTTGGTACGCCAAAATAGTGGTGGGTACTAAAACAGCGACTTGTTTTCCGTTATCCACCGCTTTGAATGCGGCACGAATGGCAACTTCTGTTTTTCCAAAACCTACGTCGCCGCAGACTAATCTGTCCATGGGTCTGTCTGTTTCCATATCAGCTTTTACGTCTTGTGTTGATGAAATTTGGTCGGGAGTATCTTCATAAATAAAGGAACTTTCCAACTCTTTTTGCAAATAACTATCGGGCGCACAAGCAAACCCTTTTTCCAAACGGCGTTTGGCATATAACTGAATTAGGTTGAATGCAATGTGCTTAACGCGTGCTTTGGTTTTTTGTTTCAACGCTTTCCATGCGCCCGAACCTAGTTTGTATATCTTAGGCGGTGCACCGTCTTTTCCATTGTATTTTGATATTTTGTGTAACGAATGAATGCTTACATATACAATGTCATTATCAGCATAAACCAGTTTAATGGCTTCTTGCGTTTTGCCTTCTACTTGTATTTTTTGCAACCCACCAAACTTTCCAATTCCGTGGTCGATATGCGTTACATAATCGCCAACAGTTAATGAAGTCAGTTCTTTTAACGTGATGTTTTGTTTTTTAGAATAGCCGTTTTTGATGCTAAATTTGTGGTATCGCTCAAAGATTTGGTGGTCTGTATAACACGCTATTTGGTTTTCTTCATCGATAAATCCTTGAAATAATGAAAATACAATGGTTTTATATTGTTTGCGAAGGCTCTCGTGATCTTCCTCATTAATTTCTTCAAAAATATCATGAAAACGATTCGCTTGATTTTCGTTAGAACAGAACAAATAATTCTTGATGCCGTTGAAGTGATTTTCGTTTAAATTGTTCAGCAACAAATCAAATTGTTTGTTGAACGAGGGTTGGGGTTGAATATGAAATTCTATCGTTTTATCGACAGAAAAAGTGGGGGTATTGCTTAATTCTACCACCGAAAAGTTTAGTGCTTTTTTCAGAAATTGTTTCTGATTAAGAAATAATTCTTCGGGAGTAACGTGTTTTATTGTGGCGTCCAATTTAGAAAATGCCTCGGTTGCTTTTGTATAAAGTTTGTCCAATTGTTGTCCAACTAAATCAGTATTTTGAATGAATAATACCGTTTTTTCATTAATATAATCCAAGAAACTTTCCCGATTTTCTTCAAAGAATTTATTCTCTACATTGGGAATAATGGAAATCTTTTTTAGCTTTTCGATAGACAATTGGGTTTCTACATCAAAGCTACGAATGGAATCGACTTCATTACCAAAAAACTCAATACGATACGGATTATCATTCGAGAATGAAAATACGTCTACAATGCCGCCTCGTAATGAAAATTCACCGGGTTCAGTTACAAAATCCACGCGTTTGAAGTTGTATTCAAATAAGACTTCGTTCACAAAATCGATGGATAATTTATCGTTGGTTGCAACTTTAAACGTGTTTTTTTCGAGTTCTTTTTTGGTAACTACTTTTTCAAATATCGCCTCGGCATAGGAAACAATAAGGGCTGGTTTTTTACGGGAGTTTATGCGGTTTAATACTTCAGCACGCAAAAGAATATTAGCATTATCCGTTTCGTCTATTTGATAGGGGCGACGATAAGAACCAGGATAAAACAACACGTCTTGATCGTTGATGAGTTGTTCTAAATCGTTGAGGTGATAGGCGGCTTCTTCTTTGTCATTAAATAGTAAAAGAAATGGCAATTCTGATTTTTCAAATGACGATTGAATTACAAAAGACAAAGCCGAACCCAATAAACCTTTGGCGTTTATTTTAGTGTTGTGTTGTTCTAAAGCATTAGCTAAAATTTGCACCTTAGCCGATTTTTGGAATACAGAAGAAATGGTATTTTTGCTCAATGTTTTTGATTTATTTCAATTCGTCTGGAATTGCTCGAGCCGTATCCTTCATCCTAGTAATGTCTTCTTCGCCTTCTTCCAATGGAATTTGACTTCGTTTTACAATTTCTTCGAGTTGCAGTTGAAAGAAGTCGATTTCAGTATTGATTTCGCCAATTAATTTTACGACTTTGCTACTCGGAATTTGATTCAAATGAATGTATAAATCCATCGATTTTATTTTGGTAGAAAGTACAGCAATTCTGGCTTTTATTTGTGGTTTATCAAAGTATGTTGGAATAGTAAAATTTAAAGCGTCTACCTTTTTACACAAAGTCGCCGATTTTTTTTGAAAAGCACCAATCGTGCTTTTAGGTTTTAGGTTTATTTCAGTTAAAAAGTTGCGCCATTCCATCCAATTATTAATTTTTGCTTGTGTTGCAGGTTCGATAGGAGAGATATTAAATTCCCAACCGTTTTCGATGCTTTTAAAAACAACCTCTTTTTTCTGAGCTTCTTTTTGCTGCTCAATGATTAATAATTTATTGTCGTTTTGACAAGAAATTATTAATGCTAACAAGAAAATAATATAAACAGATTTTAACTTCATCAGAAGATTTTGGATTAGATTACAAAAATACAAAAGTAGTAGTTTTGTTTTTAGGATAATGTGAAAGGTTTTATAAAAGTTCTAGAATTATCTTTCAAACTACAACCTATAATATTGTTCTTACTAATACCTTATCTTTGTAATACAAACAAACAAATTATGACGACTAAAATATTAATTATTGGTGCGTGCGGTCAAATAGGAACCGAACTCACCATAAAATTGCGAAGCATCTACGGAAACGATAACGTTATTGCTTCCGACATTAGAAAATTGAACAATGATATTGTAAACAATGGAATTTTTGAAGTGATTAATGCGCTAGATTACAATCAAATCGAGCATTTAATTGAACAATATCAAATTACGGATGTCTATTTAATGGCTGCGCTTTTATCGGCAACGGCAGAGAAAAACCCAGCATTTGCTTGGGATTTAAATATGAATTCCTTGTTTCATGTTTTAAATTTAGCAAAAGCTAAAAAGATTAAAAAGATATTTTGGCCATCAAGTATTGCTGTTTTTGGACCTACAACACCAAGAGAAAACACCCCTCAATATACCATTATGGAGCCCACTACTGTTTACGGAATCAGTAAACAAACTGGTGAAAGATGGTGTGAATATTACCACCACCAATATGGCGTAGATGTTAGAAGTGTTCGTTATCCTGGATTAATAAGTTGGACTACCGAACCTGGAGGCGGAACCACCGATTACGCCGTTGATATTTATCACAAAGCATTAAAAAAAGGTTCCTTTGAATGTTTTCTTTCAGAAGACTCAAAACTCCCAATGATGTTTATGGACGATGCTATTAGAGCCACTGTCGAAATCATGCAAGTTGCTCCAGAAGCTCTTAAAATTAGATCGTCATACAACTTAGCCGGAATTAGTTTTACTCCTAATGAAATTGCTAATGAAATTAAAAAACACATTCCGGATTTCACAGTATCTTACAAACCTGACTTTCGTCAAAAGATAGCGGACAGTTGGCCTGCATCAATAGACGATTCTTGCGCAAGAGAAGATTGGGGTTGGAACCATCAATTCGAAATGGATTCTATGACAAAAGTGATGTTGGAGAATTTAAAGAAATAAAGTTACTTTTTTAATGTAATAATCAAAGCGTCTTCTATAGGCGCTTTTGTTTTTACAACTTCATCCGAATTGTTATTTGGTATTGTCATTGAAAGCACATAATGTTTTATTTTCCAATTGTTTTTTACTTTTACAAGTACACCACTTCCTCTACAAATTTTCATATGGGTATTTAAAAGTTCGTCAAACCAAGCCATTTTACCATCTTTAGCAAAATAGATATGACGTTCTAATGCAGTAAAACTCCAAGCTTTTCCTTTCTCAAAATAAGGTTTTGCGAAAGCTTCAAATGCTTTTTTATTCCAATTTTCTGTAGCATCAGTTCCAATATAAATGGCGTCGTCTGACAAAACATCAAAATATCCTTTAAAATTAGCATTTGCAGCAGCTTTATGCCAATTATCTAACGTCTTATTTATCAATATTTTAGACAATTCGAGATTTTGAGCTAATGCAAAAGAGGAATAAAATAAAAATAGGAGTATTATTTTTTTCATGGTTTAATTTTTTATAAAAATACATGTTTTAAATAAAACTTTTCCCCATTTTATAAAAATCCCTACTCCATTCTTAGTCTATTTGAATAGAAATAATAAAATTTATTGTTTTAATAGTAAATAGGCGCCTTCAAGAGGCAAAGTTCTATGCCTTGAATAAAAAAGAATTATTCTTGACTAGCTAAGTTGTTGTATACTTTTGCGGAAATTTCACCGATTAGTTTTGATAATGTTTTATTATCTTTTCCTTTAGTCATTACGGTAATCAAATAAGGTTTGTTTTTTAAATAAACAATTCCTGATTCATGCAATTGCATCTCTTGAGGGGTTCCAGACTCGCCAAATTTATGAGCAATTTTTGTTCCTTTTGGCAAGCCGCTTAGAAGACCATCTTTAAATTCACAAGTGCTTAAAAGTTCTGCTGCATATTCAGAATGTTCAATTGTTATATAAGAGGCGTTGTATAAAGCTCTTATAAAAAGCGAATACTGTTTGGCAGAAAAATAATAATGTTTTGCATTAATATCGGGGATTTTCAATCCTAAATCGTTAAATAATTTTGTTAAAACTTCTGGTTTTAAGTTATTATTCAGTAATGCGGTGGCATTGTTATCTGAATAAGTAATCATGTAATTAAGCAATTCATGCACTTTATATTTTTGTCCTATTTGAATGGATTTCGACTTAAAGGCTACATTTTTATCCATTGCAAAAGGACGGTCAAAAAACAATTCTTTTTCTAAAGTGCCTGGATTAAGCTCTTCCATTTTTAAATAAGCAATTAAAATTGGCACTTTAAAAAGTGATCCTGGCTCATATTGTTCTTCATCATTTATAGATGTCCAAGTCCCTTCATTATAGTCTCTTATATATACAGAGGCGGAAATAACGCCTTGCAATGATTTATAATTTTGAATTATTTCATTTACTTCTTGTTTTGTAGATGCTAAATTATCCCCTTCACATTCATTGTCAACAAACATAAGTGGCTTCACAAAACTGTAACCGCTTAGTCTTGTTGTAGTATAGCTACAAGAACTCACATTATTTACAATTTCGGTTTTTTCTTGTTTATCAATAAAACTAGTAATTCCAATAGTAATTGTAATGGCAAACAGCACAATAATAATTGTATAGGCAAGAGATAGTTTTTTAGACAATATAGAATTCATATATTATATGGTGTAAAAATAATAATATGCGAATTTAGCAATTATTTTTTTATAATTTCTTAAGAATTTCTTATGATATTAAAATTTAACAGAACAACTTTATTTAAAGACAATTAGGGTTACATTCTATTTTTTTTAACCAAAATACCCGTTACCTTAAAAGTAACGGGTATTTTGGTTAAACAATTCTAAAAAAACTACTGTTTTTTCTAATTAATAATTTTAATTAATTATTATTTTCTTAATATCTTTTTTATTTGAATTTGTAATAACTTCAACAAAATAACTTCCTTTAGTTATTTCTTTTAATTGTATCGTTTCCGATAAATTAGAAGAATCAAAAAGTTCTGTTTTAATTACTCTACCAAGCATATCAATTAACCTAATTTCTTTGATGAAATTACTATCAGACAATTGAATAGTGATCATATCTTTTGCCGGATTTGGATAAACTATCAAATTATTGTTTGAAAATTCTTGCAGGGATAATTGCGCTGTGAATTCGGTATTGAAAGTATTTGTAATAATTGCGGGATTATAATCAAAATAAATAGCTCCAGTATTTGGAATAATATCACCTAAAGAATATCCTGGTTTTGGTTTAACTTGGAATGTTACATACCCTTTTCCTGTAGTTGTATTTGCTATAGAAACAGGAAGCATGATATTATCAAATTTCCAATTTAAATTATTTCCTACTCTATCAAGAATATAGGAATTACTGGAACTAAGTGTTCTAACAGTTGTTTCATCCAATTTAGAATCTAACACATCATTAATTCTAACATTTATTGCACTAGCAGCTCCAGTGTTTTCAAAGCGTATGGTGTACGTTAGATAATCACTTGCATTAAAGGAGCTATAAAGAATTTTTCCACCATGTGATTCCATTTTATCATTTGGATCGTAGGCATTAATAATTATTTGTGCTAGGTTACTTGTATTATTTGATGGTACTTCATCTCCAGCAATAGGATTTATTGTAACAGAGTTAGTTAGTAATTGTCCCATTGTCACCGTTGGAATGGTTGGAACTTGCATAAACACAGAAATTACGCGAACTTCAAAAGGAGCTAAATTTGTAAAGTTATAACTAAAACCGTTAGCTAACATAGTAAC
>CANFNV010000003.1 GCA_947448525.1 Flavobacteriaceae bacterium
ACAAAAGAATTGGTGCTTTATACTATCAATACGAACAGAATTTATAAATCAGGAACCACAATTATACCTGAATTTCCAGATGAAGATTTACGTATAGTTGACTTAAGACCGAGTGATTTAATAAACCAAGAAATTACAATTAAAGAAAACTTATTTAATGATGTTGTGGTTGGTGTTGCAGTTTATTTTCTTGGAGACAATGATAGTATTCAATTTAATCATGTTGGCGATTTAATGGTTTCTAATGTAGAATTTGAATTTAATTCTACGATTAAGCATAGGTTGAAAGGGAATTTATATATTGACCTATTAATCCCGCTACAATAACTAATTAAATTTTTAAAATTATATGAAAAACCTAAAATCAATATTAAAGTTTTACCTTTTTGGTGTTGTTGCTTCGCTAATTATGATAGGATTTATCCATATTTACGGATTGCTTTTTGATACTTTTTATGCCTATCCTGAATTGGAAATAATAATTAAAACTCCATTGATAAGCGGATTGCCATTTGGAGCTTTATTATGGTTTGGATATAGAATCAACAAGTTACCAAGAACCAAAAACATATACTTAATTGTAGTTCTAAAAGCTCTTACTTACTACTGGATTGGATTTATTACAGGACTAATTATTATTGGATTTATAGAATTATACATTTTTGTTTTTAACGAACCCTATTACTATGCAACTATAGAAAATATAATTGGATTTGCATTACTTCTAGGACTACCGTTATCTATATTGGTTCGGATTGCGAAAAAGCTAATTGATGATAATAATATTCAAACAATTGAATAATGAATATAGGTTTAAGGATTGCCAAATATTATTTACTAGGAATTTCAACCTCGCTACTTATTATAGTTTTCATTCATTTATACAGTTTTATCGCAGAGCCTTATTTTAGTTATGCTGAATGGGACAATATTCTTCTAACTGCATCAATTAGTGGTATTCCTTTTGGAATTGCTTCATGGGCATTTATTAAATTAATGGCAATAAATTTCACGAAAATAGTTTGTTGAACTGATTAGTTTTTATATTAGATATAATTTAATTAGGTTCAAAATTAAATAATAAAGATATTTTTGAAAGAATTAATATCATTATAAACAATATTATTTTCATCATTTATTAATTCTTTAAATTCTATTAGTGCATCATTTGAATCAGAGAAAATATGAAATTCAAGTGCTTGTTTGTTTTCAACTGAAGTTACCCATGTATCGATATTATTCTTTTTTAGATAGTTAAAAAAATCATTCCTTTTTGGATTTTCTTTAATCTTCAGATAGAGATAATCTTCTTTTATGCCACAAAATAATTCATATAAATAATCTAAATCGGTCAACACAATATTAGGTTTTGGTTTATCTTTTATTATAAAATTTGAGACTATTTCTTTTTTTGTTATCCATACTTGTTTGGGTTTGTCCATGTGATTTATCGCACCAACTAAATAAGTATCAAAACTAAAAAACATGGTTTCATAAACATTAATATCTAATCCTCTTCTAAAAAAGATTGTCCCTTTAGGAATTATTACTTTTTTATATTGTTTTATTATGTTCACTATTTCTTTGGCTTTTTAGATTTACTTTCACTAAATAAATCTCCAGTATATTTTTCATATAAATCAAACAAAAACTCCATTCGATTTGGCTCATTTAAAAACGGAGTATCCCTATATAACTTATCAATTGCTTTATCTAGCGATTGATGTGCTTTTTGTAAATCTAACGGCATTAAATTACCATATAAATTTGCAAATGTATTACCTAAGTTGGAATATTTTTTTCGTATTTCAATTATTTCTTTACCTAATTTTTCAACCTTTTCCCTATCAGTTTTAGATATATCAATTGGCCAAGGAAAATTATTATATACAATTTCATTACTATATCTGTAATCACTTTTTATTCTTCCACAGACATATCTGACCCATGTCATGTGCATTTTGGATGTTAAAATTCCAAATTGATAAATATCAGCTTTATCAATAGCTAGACAACTATCACTAACAATATTTTCATTTTTCAACATATCAATTGGTATATATTCCCGATTTTCTGATGAATGTCTAGGTATTAAAATATAATCAGATTTAGGCTGTCTTATTTCTCCAAAAAGCCATGGAGTATTACCTAATTTCTTGGTTGCTAACCTATTGCTATTTTCTCTAAGTTTTTTAACTTCAAGAACTCTTTTATTAATGAAGCTTACCTTCTTAATTTCGTGAGGTTGAATATTTTCAAGCCAAATGCACCATCTTTTTTTTCCATTTAAAAATTCATGAGCACTAATTAGCGGTTTAATATATTTTTTTGCATCTGGTTCATTTTTCAGAAATTCAATTTTTTCTTCATCAGTAAGTATTAGATTTCCTCCATCATTTGGCATGCTTCCAAATGAAATTTCAGGAACTTTACAAATTGGCTTTCTTCTTTTTAATATTACAATATCACTTCCCTGAACCAAATAAGGATTAATATTTTTTGCTTTTATTTTAATCGGCTCCCCTTTAATATTTTCAAATTGAAAAATATATTTTTCTTTATTGTCTTCTTTTCCAAAACAAATTACAACACAGTGAACAGCGGCTAGTCCTTCAGCTTCATTAAGCCATTTAAAAGTTTGATGTGCAAATTGTATTTTTACTTTGTATTTATTAAATAATTCATTCCACAAAACCCCTGGCTGTTCACCTTGAGCAATACTATTAGTGCTTACTAAAGCTGTTTTTGTTTTCGGATTTTTATTCATATAATCAGCAGCTTTGATATACCAACATGTAACATAGTCTAATACTCCAGCTCCTTTTACTCTTTCAAAAATTTTAGTAATATCTTTTTTTTGTTGTTCATTTTGAAGTTGTTTTCCAATGAAAGGTGGGTTTCCGACTATATAATCAAAAACAATATTTTCATCCCCTTTATTTTTCACAAATTTTTTCTTGCCTTCCCAATTTATGTGGAGAGAATTTTTGTTAGATATATTGGCTGCTTCATGCAAAGGAATTGTTGGAACTGCTTTTCCAAATTGGCTTTCTAACCGCATATTCATTTGGTGTTGAGTTAGCCACATGGCTACTTCTGCAATCATAGCGGATGTTGGGTCTATTTCATAACCATAAAAGCTATCCAAATGAATATTGTTAATTAAACTTGAATCTGTAATAAATTGAATTCCTTTCTTGAATTTTATTCTTGCAAATTCAATGTCTAATAATCTTAATTCTCTATAGGCTACTACGAGGAAATTACCACATCCACAGGCAGGGTCTAAAAAGGTAAGTCCATTTATTTTTTTTCTAAAGTTTTCAAGTGCAGCTTCACTAGGTTTTAAGGTTTCAAATTCGGTTTGCAAATCATCAAGAAATAATGGTCGTAGGACTCTTAAAATATTTTTTTCTGAAGTATAATGTGCTCCTAAAGACCTTCTCTCAACGTTATTCATTACAGCTTGAAACAATGAACCAAATATTACAGGTGAAATATCCGACCAATCATAAGCACAACAATCTAAAAGAGCTTCCTTTAAAGCATCAGTAGTATGTGGTATTTTATTTAATTTGTCATCAAACAAACCGCCATTTACATAAGGAAAGTTTTTTAAATCATTTTTTAACGATTTTCTATTTTTTATATCAGTGTTCAAAACCTTAAAAAGTTCTAATAAATCACTTCCTAAAGATTTTCCAGAAGTAGTTTTTATATAACTTTCAAACTGTTTCCTTTCAAAAATATTGGTGTCCTCTGCAAATAAACAAAAAAGAATTCTTGCTAATAAAATTGCAATATCATTTGAATCATAGCCTTTTCTTTCAATAGCATCGTAAACATTTGCAATTCTTCGTGCTGCTTCTTGATTTACCTTTTCTTCGTCAGTTTCTAATAAATTTGCAAATTCAATAAAAAAAGAAAATTCATCGAGCCTTTTTGATAAATCTTCAAGAGGAACTTCAGTTAAGAAATTGATTTTAACTTTACCCGATTTAAGAATAATAACTTCATATTTTTTAATTCGTTTAAAATTCATCAACATTATATATTGAGGCTTTTGATGCGTCAATAAATTTTCAATGTATTCTTCAGCTTGTAGTAAAGTTTTTTCCCAGTTTTTAGGTTTATCTAAATGTGCTGATTTAGATTCAATAATTAATTTTCCAGACCAAAATAAATCTGCGAAACCAACTCCAGATTCATCTTTTTTTTGAATTGGTTTTTCAAATTGGGCTAAATTTTTTCTGTCTAAACCGAATATTTTAAAAAAATCATTTGTGAATGATTGAGCTTCACCACGTTCTGAAGTAGTTCCTCTCCAATTAATAATAAATGCTTCCGCATTTTCACGCATTTTATTATTTATTATAATCATAATTATTTTTGTTATTTATTGTAAAAGTAATTAATTTAATTTAGTATAAAATTGGTAAGTTAATTTGATAATATAAAATTATATATTTGTGATTGAAATGGGATTTTAAGTACTGCTTTCTTTTACATTCATCAAACTATTTTTTAAACAAATAAAAATTAAATTACCATGAACGAAATTATTTGTCCCAATTGTAAAAAAGCATTTAAAGTTGATGAAGCAGGATTTGCTGATATAGTTAAACAAGTTCGTGACCATCAGTTTCAAGAAGAACTAGAGAACAGATTAAATCTAGCAGAAAAAGAAAAGGAAAATGCTGTAAAATTAGCTGAAGCCAATCTTAAAAATAAATTACAAGAGGAACTGGCTAATAAAGACAAAGAAATAATAGAGTTAAAGGCTAAAAGTGAAAAAGACCTATCAGAACAACTTGCGAAAAAAGAAACCGAGTTAGCCAGTGCTAAAGCAAAATTAGACCACGCTGAGACCGAAAAGAAATTATTTGTTTCTGAGGCTATCAAGGCTATAGAAAAAGAACGTGATGATTTAACCAATAGTCTCAACAATAAAGAAACTGAAAAGCAACTACTAGAAAAATCATTAAAAGAAAAGTTTGATACTGAACTCAAAACCAAAGATGAAATCATCAAAATGAAAGATGAAGAGATAGCTTTGCGTAAAGATATGAAGTTGAAGCTTTCGACAAAAATGGTTGGTGAAACATTGGAACAGCATTGTGAAACCGAGTTCAACAAACTAAGAGCCACCGCCTTTCAAAATGCATATTTTGAGAAGGATAATAATTCCAGCACTGGTAGCAAAGGTGATTTTATCTACAGAGAACATGACGAACATGGCAATGAAATCATTTCAATAATGTTTGAAATGAAAAATGAATCGGATTCAACCGCCACCAAAAAAAGAAATGAAGACTTCTTCAAGGAACTGGATAAAGACAGAACCGAAAAGAAATGTGAATATGCAGTTCTAGTTACGTTACTAGAGGCTGAAAGCGAATATTACAACACTGGAATTGTAGATGTATCACACAAATTCAATAAAATGTACGTGGTACGTCCACAGTTTTTCATTCCTATTATTACGCTACTTCGCAACGCATCAATGAACTCAATGCAATACAAAGCAGAACTTAGTTTGATAAAAAATCAAAATATTGATATTACTAATTTTGAAGACAATATCAATAAGTTTAAAGAGGGATTTGCAAAAAATTATGAATTAGCAAGTAAAAAGTTTAAAACGGCAATTGACGAAATAGATAAAACAATTGACCATTTATATAAAACCAAAGAAGCATTATTATCTTCTGAAAACAATCTTCGCTTAGCTAATAACAAAGCTGAAGATTTAACCATTAAAAAATTGACTCAAGGAAACCCAACCATGAAGGCGAAGTTTGATGAGCTTTCTAATGAGTCATAATAATATATTAAACTAAATTGATAACATATTAATAGGTATGAAAAAAATAATTTTATTATTAATAGTATTGTGTTTTGGATTTACACATGCTCAAACCATTGAATCGAAAAACCATAGCACAACAGGTTATATTAAATCAGATGGAACAATACAAGATAATAATCATTCAACTGTTGGATACATCAAAAATGATGGTTCAATTCAAAATAAAAACCATAGTACGATTGGATATATTAAAAGTGATGGTTCAATTCAAGATAATAATCACTCAACCGTTGGATATGTGAAATCCGATGGAAGTGTTCAAGACAAAAATCAAAGCACGATAGGTTATATAAAACAAGATGGAACGGTACAAGACCATAATCATTCTACAATTGGATATGCAAATGGTGTAGACATGTATTGGATTGCAGTAACTTTTTTCTTCTTTAATCTATAGTCCTATACACAAAAGTGTAGATAATTAGAATTCATAGTTTTTAGCTTCACCCTCATAATCAAACTTTAAATTAGCAATCATCTTATCAATGCTATTGGTCTTAAAATCATTTGAAAACCAAATGATATTAAGGTATGAGCCGTCAAACATTTCATCATTATCATTTATTGGCTGGGAAGTCAATCCCACTGTTATCATAATTGGCTTTAATAAATCTTCCGAAGTATAAGCATCGTTCATTAAAACCAATACCTTGTTTTGATTAAATTTTTTGATAGCATCGGAAATGATTCTATCATTCATTTCTTTATTTGGCTTGCCTACAAGTATTCCATCGTAAATAAATTCCATCTTGAATCTTTCTAGGGTTACAACTTTGCCATTTGCTAATTTAATTTCTCTGTAATTCATTTTAACATTATTGTTTTAAATTCGCAACCAAACCAGCAATGACATCAACAGTCATTGCCAGCCCAATAGCTTTAATTTTATTCGTTTTTGAAACACTTGGAACGTCTGAAACGTATCCATCAGGAATGGTCATAAGACGTTCACATTCTAAAACACTTGGCAATCTATAACAACCATTAGGAAAATCATATTCGCCAAAACCTGACCTAGATTTACCTTCATAACCCGATTTATGAAGGATAAATGGATATGCCAATAGTTTTTGTTCAGTTGATGATTCAGCAAATTCTTTGTCCTTATATATAAGGTTTCCAATATTCATTTTATAATATCTGAAAATGCCATTGGTAAGGGTAATATTGCTACCTAACAATACATTCGCTTTTTCCCTATCAACATGTCCATTAACTACAATGTCTTGGTATTTGACCTCTATATGTTCAGGAACACCAATATTAGGTATGTTGGTCCAGTATAAACGTCTTCGATTTGCGGGAGCTACATCTGCTGAATTAATCATAACAAGTTTGGTATCATCGAAAATAGAAGTAAGTTCTTTGGTTATTTCATCTTTGTCTTTTTTGTTCATACTCCAAACGTTTTCCATCAAGAAGTATATCTTTTTACTTAATGGAGCGAATATGTATATGTCTTTAAGAATCCTTAACGCTTCATAAAACAATTTGGATTCATTTCCTTCAAGTCCATTACGGTCCTTAGAGTTCACACTTGAAAGTTGGGTACATGGAGAACCGAAAATGATAAGGTCAATTTCTTCTCGAAGTTCTATTCCGTCAATCTTGCAAACATCACCTAATTGGATATGGTTTGTATCACCTGAATAATGGTGGTTTTGAATTGCTAGAGCATGAGGGCATATTTCACTACTATAGTATTTATTGATTTTTATTCCAGCTTTTTCTAAAGCTAATTTGGCACATGATATACCATCGAATAATGAAAGAACATTTATTCCTTCTTGGTTGATTTGGGTTGTTGTTGACATGATATTTACTTCTTTAGAAATAAATATTTGCCAATGTTGAATTGTTCGGATTTTGACGTGGAGAAAATGCAAACTATTTTCAACAACTCAATATTAACGGGGGTTAACGCATAAAAAAAAGCTGAAATATTTTAAAAAAAGCTGGCGTGGGTCATATTTTCCTTGTACACTCGTGGTGTACAATTAAATAACTGAAAACATGGATACTACATCTCAAACAATGGCAATTGCAGAAACAATACTAGAACAAATCCGATTTACTGACCGTTATGCACTTTGGGCTTGGGGAGCAACAAATTTTGCTGCCCTTCAAGAATCAAAAGAATATCAAGGTGGATTAGAATTTCAAGTAAATGGACTTACACATAAAGGTTGGGTAAAAGTATGTTTGCGATGGGTTGATGATTATACAATTGTATTTGTCAATCAAAATCGAGAAGTAGTTAAAACAATAGAAGGAATCTATTGTGATATGTTGGTTCCTGCGATTGATTGGATAGAAGGGAAGTAAATTTCCTTTTTTGATTTGTTCGCCTTAGGATTAGACCATAGTTCTTTTCTAAAGCAGAAGTCTAAAGAAAAAACCCAACAAAACCAATACTAATGTTTTAAAACAATTGAGCATCTAAAACTAAAGCAAAATATTACCTAAATACAAATATTATGAAATACTATTTTTATTCTCGTACATCAACTGTCCTTCAAAATTCAGCTAGACAAATTGAATCGTTTAAATCACATGAAGGATTTGACCCAACAAGACTATTTGTCGAAAGGATTCAAGGAAATGTTCCGTTTATGGAAAGACCCGAAGCAGTTAAAATGTTTGATGAAATTACTAACCAATCAGAACGATGTACAGTAGTAGTTGATTCAACGGACCGCTTGGGGAGGAATCTATTAGATATTTTGAATACTATATCTGTTTTTAAAAAGAATCATATCAATTTAAAATCGCTAAAAGAAGGGTTTTCTACTTTTTTGGATAATGGAGAAGAAAACCCAATGGCTAATCTAGTTATATCAGTTATGGGAAGTATTGGGGAGATGTCCCGTAATCAAATAAAAACTCGTTCTATGGAAGGAATAAAAATCGCTCAGGCACTTGGGAAATTCTCTGGAAGAAAAATCGGAGCCATTCAAAGTGATGAAAAACTATTGGAACGCCATCAAGCAATTCAAAAGAAATTGCAGAAAGGATTAACGATTCGAGAGATTACAGATATTACAGGAGCTAGTTCAGCAACTATAATTAAGGTTAAAAAAGTAATGTTAAATAGAAAAATGATATAACTATGAAAGATGTCAATTTAACTAGGATATACCTCCATATGGTAAAATTCTATGGGGTTAAGCGGTTTGAGGTTTTCTCGGATGTGGACCAAAAGTGGTTGAATCCAAAAGAAACCATGATTGAATTCTTTTACGATACGACTAGAAAAGTGAATCATAAACGATTACAAAGAATCCTTGAAAGAGATATTAAAAATGTGAATAGTTTTTTTGTAGTAGTTGAAGATGATAAAATAATAATCCACATTGATTATTATAATAAAGTCGGATTATTTGATTTTGAATGGTGTAAAAATTAATTTAATAAATAATAAAAGCAACTGATTCAGTTGCTTTTATTATTGTTATCTATTACTAAAATTCAAAATTAAAACTTTTGTTACGTTTCAATTTCAATTTCATTTTCGATTCTAATTGCTTCATAAATTTCTAAATTAGAATTTAATATTTCTATTGAAACAACTAATGAATAATTTACTTCACCTTTTGTTTTGTCCCACCCCTTGTGTCCCCTAACTGCAAAACTCATGTCACTTGGTAATTCATGTGACTTAATAATTGTCCAGTCTTTTTGAACAGTACTGTTAGTTCTGCTAATTCCATTTACAACACCTGTTGTGTTATTTTTAATTTTCCAATTCCAACCTGCCATTCCATTTCTTAAATCTTTATCATAAGCAGTTGTTTCTTCCTCTATTTCTTTTAGAACATAATCTTTAAAATCTTCAAAAGGTTCTGCAACTTTTGAGCTTGTCCAGTCAAGCCAGGAGGATAAATAAGATTTTGTTTTCTGCCTTGTTCGCCTCACTCTGGCTGTATATGATAATGTGACTTCAATTAAGATGTCATATTCTTCTGCTGGAGACCTTAATGATTCTGGAATATTTAATGAATAAATATGACCTTCTTCTGCTCTTATTGTTCCTGTATTATAGAATGTCACTCTTTGATGCGTGTTTTTTGTAACTCTTTCCAAAGAGGGTACACCATATCCAAAACTCTTTATACTTTTCACTGTTGGGTTTTCAAAAAAAGTATTGGGAAGTCTTGCTCCTTGTACAACCAAAGCACGCAATAGATTTACATCTTCATCTGGATATAATTTTATTAATTGTGCAATAATATATGATACTTTAGGAGTAGCAAATGATGTACCTACAATATCATTCCCTATGGCTGGGCCTCCATGCATCGTTGAACGAATTAGTTCTGGAGAAAGTTCTTCTTTAATAGAAACTATATTTCCTGTTTTAGAAAGAGCTAAGCCTCCTCCGTATTCAACCACATCTGGCTTAATCATTCCCCAAATGCCACTACCAATTCTCGAAAAAGGAGAAATTTCATTTTCTAATCCTAAAGATTCAAAATTAACTTCATCTAAAGCATTGTGATTTATAGACCCAACTGAAATAGCAAAACTACTTTGAGCTGGATTAGCAATTCTACAATTTGGCTCATCTAAATAATCTGGATAATTATTACCTCCATTAATATATCCACGAATAACTTCTCTTGACAAATTACCTACCGAAATCAAAAAAAGAACTTTATTTCGATTTATAAGTGTATCAATTGTAGCTGCCCATGAAGACATATGTTTTAATCGTGATGGAGAATTAGAGTTTATGGAGAGATTGAAAATTTTACAATCGGAATTATCTTCTACAATTTGGGTCATTAACTCAGCTGGTAATTTATGTGTAAGCTTATTGCTGTCATCTAACACTCTTAAATTCCTAACAAAGCAAGGTAGTTTATATGGAGCTTCTATGTTGGATATTCCGTATGGATATAAGATAGCACCAGCAACTCTTGTCCCGTGTCCGCCATTTCCAACTTTATCTGCTGTTGAGTTATCCCCTTCAACGTAAGATTTTGAATTTGCTGAAATAATAGCTGGAGCGATATATCTATGTCCTTCCATTATACCGCTATCAATAATTACAACTTCTGGAGCTGTAGCATCTGGACCAATTATTTCTATTTCAACTGCTCCTTCTCCCTCTGTTTCACTATCTATACCTGTAACTTCATCGATTTCTGAAACTTCAAACACAAAAGGGTAATTATAAACTAAATCTTTAAATCCTTTACCTGTGATTTCAATTTCACAACAAAAACTATCATCAAGACTAATAATACCACTTGTTAAATTACCATAATGATTAATAAAAGCTTCAAATTCATCTTGTCGTTCTAAAAAACGTTCATCTCTTTCTCTTAATTTTTGATTGTATCTCTCTAGATTTCTTTCATATAATCTAGTTTCAGGATTTGGTGCATTTCCAAGTGGCTTGTCAAAAGCTATGCCTACTTCTAATCTATATATATTATCATCAACAATATCTCTCCAAGTAGATTTTAAATAATCAGAAAGAATGTATTCGGGTTTCCATTGATTCCCGTCAATTATTTCCCAAAAATCTGCAATCTTTGCTCCTCCATGTTGTTCATTTAAAAATCTATTTATTTTTTCGTCAAGTGAAATAAAAGCATCTAGAGAAGCTCCAACAATATATCCTCCATCCTCCTCTGAAATTACCTCAATCCCAAATTGTTTCAAATCAAAATCATACGTTATTATATCAGGATTTATTCTTAAAAAAACAGGAATAATATCTTTATCCAAAGGAGCTAAATTAAGTTCTGCTCTTTTGTTAATTTCTCCTTGCCAGTTTGTCTTTATTTGATTTGTTTGACCTGAAAGATAGCCAAAGTGTCCTTGTTTATTGTTTTTGTTTTCTTCTGAACGTGGATTTGGGTTTCCTCCACCATGCAAACGAGGTTTTCCTGTAACTTTTTGAAGGAATTTTAAATGCGGAAATTTCTCCATAATCCAAACTATTTGTTAAAAGCCAGATTTTCTTCTAATGCTTTATCCAAATCATCGGCAGAAATTTCTTTATGAGAATTGATAATTGATTTTTTTGCGGCATCATTAGCTATCTTAACAACTAAAGCATAAGATAGACCTTGCATATCTTTTGCGTAATTTTCAAGTTTAATCTTCTTATTAAGATTTAATGCAGAAAAAGTTATTTTAAGTAAATCTACTATTTCGGTTTCATTTGGTTTTGGAAGTTCAATTATTTCATCAAATCTTCTAAATAAAGCCTTATCTAAACTGCCTTCTAAATTAGTTGTAGCAATTAATATTCCTTGACCACTATATTCTTCTAATAGTCCTAAAACAATATTTACGATTCTATGAATCTCTCCGACATCATTTGATTTTAGGTCTCTTTGCTTACCAATAATGTCAAATTCGTCTAATAAAAGTACGCAAGGGTATTTTTCAAGACTCTCAAACAACTTATTTAGGTTTGAAGCAGATTCTCCAAGATAAGATGAAATTATAGTGTCAAAACGAACCTTGTAAAATGGTAATCCTAAATCCCAAGCTATTCTTTCAGCTGTCATACTTTTACCACAGCCTGAACTTCCATAAAGAAGTATTTTTTGACGAGGTTTTAAGCCATGGTGAGCAAGTCTTTCTCTTGCAATATACTCCTTTTCAATTCTTAATATTTTCTCTTCAACCGCTGAGGCCAAAATCATATCATGTCGTAAAAAATCATTTTCTATATGATTGGCTAAAGGTAACTTATAGCGTCTATCAGCTGGTATTAAAAAGACATCATCTCTTTCTCTAGCTAGCTTTAGGTTAGAATTTTGAGAAGGTTGTGAAACCTTTGCCAAATTACCTTCTAAAATAGTATCAAGTCTGTCAGCTAATTTAGCGTGTCCTTTTCTTCTTTCTTCTTGGATAATGGTATAGGCTATCCTTACCAAAGGTTCTTCTTTATTACCTTCGATAGATTTGAATAATCTTGTAAGCAGAGTTTGATTCATTTTAAAAATGATAATTTCGTTCAAATATACTAAAATATTAAATATTTTGAATTGCTATAATATATTATAATTGGGTTTTATAAAAAATTCTATGTTATATGCTATTAGTCTTCTATAAGATAAGTATAAAACTTAGTTAACTAAGTGCACTTAATAAGTGGAAAAATGACAAAAAATGTTTATATTTGCACGGTTTTAAAACGGTCTAGACTTGAATATCAGCTGATTGTGAATGTTTAATCCCACTCATAATCAGGTGGTCCCTGGTTCGAGCCCAGGTGGGACCACAACAAAACCCTTGTAAGTATCAGTATTTACAAGGGTTTCTTATTAAAAAGTTGAGCAAAAAGTTGAGCAAAACACCGTGCTCAACTATTTTAAACTCCAGTATTTATAGTCTTTTTGAATTACATGAGATATTTATAATTAAAGATATCTTATGAAAAAAACAAAAAAATCCAATTTAGTATTCACTATTAATGTGAAAGATTTTAATTCTGATAAAGCTATTATTGAATATTTGAATGAAGCGATTAATACTTCTTTACAATTGAGTCGTGACAAGGAATTTAATATAAGAATGAAGCAGGTTAATGGTTTTGAATTATCACTAAAAAACAATCTTAATATTTCAATAAATGATTGTAGTTGTAAGTAATTATATAACCTCTTCACATATATAATTTAGTTACCCCAATATTTCATAAAAATATCGCTCCTCTTTAGATGAATATATTGCTCCATCTTTTCCAAATTTCATGTCATATTCTTCAAGATGAATTCTGGACTCATTTTTTGTGTTTGGTTCGCAGATGATTGCAAGTTTATCTTCAATATCCCCCAGAACGAGCATATCTTTTGCACAATCAATCAAAAAATGTGCATGGTAGAAGTTGTCATTTGGGTTCATTTCGATTGTGTAAAACAAGATTATTTGATTTTTTTCCATTTGTAATGATTTGAGTTCCTCAAATAAGAACCTCATCTTGTTTTTTAAATCCTCAATGGTGGAGCTTACAGGAACAATATTCCCAATGAAGTTCCAATGGTGATTTCTAACCCATTTTATAGTTTGTTCAAACTCTTTTAAACTTAATCGTCTTCTCTTTCTGAATAACTCATCCAATATTGAATGATGAATTAATCTGGTTGGAGAACCTGATATAGATTCTATTGTTTTTATTTTTGACGAGTCAATATTCTTTATTCTTTTTTTGTAAGTTGATAAGGATATTGGATATAATTCTAATATCTCTATCTTTTTGTACCATTCTTTTGTTTGCATAGTTAGTCTATCTTATTAATGTTAAGTTTATTTGATGGAAATTCACTCTCTGATATAGTAGAAACAAGCAATTAGATAATTTTAAAGAAATTATGTAACCACTTTATTTATTGACTTTCATCGCTAGAGTATTTATCTTTTTAATAAATAGATATCAGATTTTGAAAAGTCAAATTGATTTTGAATATTTTTCGTTAAACATTCTTTTTCGTCCCAAATATTCATTAAATTTGGGACGAAAATAAAGTGTTTGTCTTTCGAAAAAATAAAAATGGAAAATAATAAATCATATATGGAAAGACCAATTGTAGAAAATAAGATTTTTGAATCACTTAAATCACGCCAAAAAGGCATTGTGATTTTCGTAAGTGATTTTTTAGATTATGGCAATTCTGAAAGTATTAAAAAAGCCCTTTTACGTTTAAACGAGAAGGGAACAATCGTTCGTTTAGCACACGGCATTTATTTGTATCCAAAACTTGATAAAGAATTAGGTGTTTTATTTCCATCTACAGAGGATATTGCTACGGCAATAGCGAGAAGAGATAAAGTAAGAATTATTCCAACAGGTGTTCAAGCATTGAACAAATTAGGATTGTCTACTCAAGTCCCTATGAAGTTAGTATACTTAACGGATGGGGGCACCCGAAATATTAAAGTAGGGAAGCGAACTATAAGTTTTAGGAATACAAGTCCTAAAAATTTATTTATGAAAGGAGAAATAAGTAGTTTGGTAATTCAGGCATTAAAAACGATAGGAAATTCTAAATTGGACGATTCTACACTGCTAAAAATTCTAAAAATTCTTAAAAAAGAGAAAAAAGATAACATTATAAATGATGCCAAACTTGCTCCCGTATGGATATCTAAAATTTTAACACAAACAATATGATGAATACAAATTGGCTAAAATTATCTAAAGAAAGAAAAATAGAAATACTTAATCAAGCTACAGAGTTAACAGGTTTGCCATCTATTGCCATTGAAAAAGATTGGTGGGTAACGTTAGCATTAAACGCATCATTTTCTCTCCCTTATAGTAAACATATGGTTTTTAAAGGAGGAACATCTTTAAGTAAAGGATGGAATCTAATAGATAGGTTTTCAGAAGATGTTGATTTAGCAATTGACAGGAAATTTTTTGGTTTTGAAGGAGATATAAGTAAAACTCAAATAAAAAATTTAAGAAAATTATCTTGCGAATTCATATCAACCACTTTCCTTGAAGATTTAAAGAAAATCTTTATCGAGTGCGGAGCGATAAGTGAATGTGAATTGATTGCTCAGCCGGTGAACGATTCTGATAAAGACCCACAAGTAATAGAGATTCATTACAAGTCAGTGGTTGACAAATCCGAATATTTACCGCAAAGAGTATTGATAGAAGTAAGCTCTCGTTCCTTAATGGAACCAACTGAAGTAAGAGAAATCAATTCTATATTAAGTGATACTTTTTCTAATCAAACTTTTGCAACAGCTCCGTTTCAAGTTGCATCTGTCCTTCCTCAAAGAACATTTTTAGAAAAAGTTTTTTTACTTCACGAAGAGTTTTCTCAAAATAATCAGAAAATAAGAATTGAAAGACTTTCAAGACATTTGTATGATATAGAAAAATTAATGGATACTTCACACGGAGTTGATGCCTTAAAAAATTCTAAATTGTATAATAATATTGTTGCACATAGAGAAAAGTTTAATACTTTACGAGGACTCGATTATGCCAATCACGTTCCAAATAAAATCAATATCACCCCTCCTGAAAGTGTTATAAAAGATTATGAAATGGATTATAGTGAAATGACTAAATTTATGATTTATGGTGAATTCTTGAAGTTTAAAAAATTAATTACTCGAATTATAGAATTGCAAACAAGGATAAATAATTTAGAAAATTAAAAGTTGGATAGAAGTTAAAAATATTTTTTAAAGTGCTAAAGCAACCGACAGCAGAGATGAACTTGAAAGAGATATATTTAAATTTAATGAAATTTGGCTCCAAAGAAAACAATGGAAATAACCTCATCACAAATCTTATGAAGTTATGATTTTAGGGTATACCTTTTTTTGTGATACATCAATACCCACTTATTTAGCGTTTATTTAGCATTATTCATAGCGCAAATTCACAATTATAGCTTGTAATTAGCTCTAACCTTAAATTGTGAGATATGAAAGTCCTATATGTTAGAACCAGCACCATAGAACAAAAAACAGACAGACAACGAGTAAATGAAAAAGATTACCAACTTGTTGTAGAAGATAAGTGTAGTGGTTCCATCGCTCTATTTGAAAGAGAAGGTGGAAAACAAATACTTAAACTTATTGAAAAAGGAGTGTTAACCGAACTATATGTTTGGGAGATTGACCGACTCGGTAGATGCTTATTAGATATTTTAAGTAACATCAAATATTTCAACGAAAAAAAGATTTGTATACACTTTGTTTCTCAAGGTTTAAGTACTCTCCAACCTGATGGGTCAGAAAACAATATTACCAAAATGATTATTTCAATTTTAGGGACATTAGCAGAAATGGAGAAAAAGATATCCCGAGAAAGACAATTGGAGGGAATTGCCATCGCAAGGTTAAATAACAAATATACCGGACGAGCCAAAGGAAGTAATGAAGATACACTTAAATTTTTGTCAAAACCAAAGAATTCTAAAGCACTTGAATACATTAAAAAAGGTTACAAAAATGTTGAAGTTGCTAAAATAGTAGGTGTACACTTTAATACTATCACCAAAATAAGAAAGGTTGCTAATTTAAAATAAGTTTATATGAACTACTCTATAACACCAAACGAAATTTATATCCTGTTGAACAAAGTTTTGAACACACTTGTTCGGAGAAAATTCGGTAAACAATTTTCCATTCGTTTAAATTCTTTAAGATTTGTTTCAAACAGAATCAACGTAAATCACCATCAAACTTGTTCGGAGAGAATTACCTTAAAATCTGTCAAGCCGGTTTCAATGAATGAATTAATGTCAATTAAAGATTTTATATCATTCAATATTAATTCCGCATTGTTGTGTATTGATTCCAAAGGTTATATAGAAGTAATAGATGTTGAAATTATAATAATGTAATAATGTTCAGTAGTTTTTGGTTTTGGTGGTCAGTTTATATGTCGGTCATTTTAATATTGTATATTATTGAGTTGTGCTTTGAAAATAATAATGAAATAAAGCCTAAGAAGAAAGATTATAATATAAATGTTACTAAATCAAAGTTTGTAAATGAAGTATTAAGATGGTGTATGAAAAATATGGATTACCCTTCAGGTCACAAGTATTATCCGCAGGTCAAAATTTGTTACTATAAAACAAAACGGAGTAGATTCGGGGATTATACCTCAAATATTCGTCTTATTAGAATCTTCATCAATAATCATAATTCAGTGGAAGAACTTGTAGATACAATAATACACGAATACACTCATTATCTTCAGATGCCTTCACAACAAGACCAAAAGGAATATAATAGGTATTTGAAACAAAAAGGATACTATAAAAACCCCTTTGAAATTAATGCCCGTGAGACCGCAGAAAAGTATACTTCCATTTGTATGAAAGAAATGAAACGAAAGGGTTTGATTTCAAGATGGTAATATTGATTGAAAAATCACTGATATAATTATTACCTTTAAATGAAATTTAGATACTATTAAACTAAAATTCAAGCGATTAATAATCCATAATGGATATTGCTATTTATTTTTATAGTTTTGCAATATGATAAAATGTGTTATAATTGACGATGAGTTAAATGCAAGAGAACTTTTAGAGAATTTGTTAGATAAGTTTTTCCCTAATAAATTTTATATAGTTGCTAAATGTGATAGTGTAGATACTGCTTTAGAAGCTATTTCAGAATATAATCCTGCCCTTATTTTTTTAGATGTAACAATGCCTTATAAAAATGGTTTTGAGCTTTTTAAAGAATTAAAAATTATTGATTTTGAGGTAATTTTCACCACAGCATTTTCAGAATTCGCTATTGATGCTTTTAAATGTAACGCTTTTGATTTTTTAATGAAACCAATTAGTCATTTAGAATTGATTTCAACAATTAAAAAACTAGAAGAAAAAATCAATAAGATTAATCATCAAAAAATTTTAATGCTATTATTAGAAAATATTGATTTTCAAGGAAATATTTTCAATAAAATTGCGCTTCCTGTTGAAACAGGATTTAAATTAGTAAAAACAAGTACCATATTATACTGTCAAGCCGATGGTAATTACAGTAAAGTATTTTGTATTGATGGTAGTGTTATACATTTGTCTAAAACTTTGAAATATGTAGAAGAATTACTTCCAAAAATACTTTTCAAAAGAATTCATAAATCTTATTTAGTTAATTTCAACTTTGTTGTTGAATTCAATAAAGTAAACGAATTAAATGTTGAATTAGTAAACAACATTTTTTTACCAGTATCCACAAGAAAAAAAGAAGAATTGACAAATGCGTTTTTACCTAATAATTTGTAATATATTCTTATCCAATATACTATTTTGTCAGCAGTATACTGTTGAAAATATTTCTACTCAAGAAGGATTAAGTAACAACTCGGTTCAATCGGTTTATAAAGACAGTAGGGGTATTCTTTGGGTAGGAACTGCAATTGGGTTATCAAAAATTCAAAACCATAAAATTCAAAATTTAAATACTGATGATGGTCTTGCGCATAGCAGTTGCTGGGCAATTGCCGAAGATGAAAATAACAATATGTGGTTTGGAAGTTATGGCGGTGGCATCACTTTTTTTGATGGAAAGAAATTCACTGTTTTTAACGAAAAAAATGGGTTATGTAATAAAAATATCCGAAAACTATGTAGTTTTAAAAACCAACTCTTTGTGGGTACTGATAATGGTTTTTCTATTATAGATATAAATACCAAAAAAATTGAAACTTTTAATTTGTTTGGTAAAGAAAAATTAATTAAGGTAATGAGTTTTTTTAACTATAATGATGATTTCTATATTGTAACTTTTAATCGTGGAATATGGAAATTAGATAAAAAACACAATTTATCTCTTTTTAATTTATCTCTCAGTTCTCTTTCTGTAATTAAATCTAAAGATTCAATTAAATTATACAATAATAATAGGATAATGTGTTTTTCAAATAATGATTTTATCGAAAAAAAGAACTCAAAACTTATTAAAAGTGGATATATTTGGGATTATGCCATGACTAAAATCGGGTGTTTTGTTGCAGAACAAGATTTTGGTAACCCTACCGGAGGAGTTTTTAAAATAATTAAAAACAAACTAAAAAATTACAACGACAATTTCAACATTAATTCCAAACAAATTTGGTGTTTGTTTTACGATAATAAATTTAATCAATTATATGTTGGCACCTCTGACAAAGGTCTTTTTATTGTTGATTTAAATAAAGAAATTGCCTATACTTATTTTAATAATGAAGACATTAAGTTTATTTTAAAAATAGATTCATCCAAAGTATTTCTTACTTCATCCAAAGTATTTTTAGAAATTAAAAATAAAATAAAAGAAATAAAACCTTCAGAATTGATAAAATTTGCTGAAAAATTTTACCAAAAAAAGAAAAAATTGTTACCTTCTAATTATAATGATTTTCAAGCAAGAAAGAATAAAATAAATATTAATAGTTATGAGGTTTATCATCAAAATTTGTTTATTAGCACAACACTCGGTTTATATAAAATATCTAAACAAGGAGTTCTTATGTCCTTTTTTCCTATCGGGGTTAAGTATTTTAAAATGCTTGGAGCGACTGAACTAATAGGTTTTAGAGATTACCTCCCGGCTATTTATTATAAAGATATAAAACAACCCAATAATTATAAAGAATTAGATTTTAAAAACAAGAATAACCCTAGAGATATATCTTGTAGTACTTCAATTGGTTCTAGTTTGTATTTAACTTCATATGCGAAAGGTCTTTATAAATTTGAAGATAAAAAATCCTATTCTTATTTAGCCAATCAACAATGGAACGAAAAAGAATTACTTACTTCTTGCAAAAATGATAAAGGACAACTAATAGTTGCTAGCCAAAGAGGAGATATTTATGTAATAGCAAATTCTAAAAAGTTTCAAATTCTAAAGAAAATTAAGAATAATGAGATAAAAGGAACAAGCATAAACTTTTTAGAATCTTATAAAGACTATATTATAGTTGGCACTAATTTAGGACTGAACTTCTATAGAAACGGCGTTACTATTTTTTTAGATGAAAAAAATGGATTAAAAAATAAACTATTAAATTCGGCATATCTCATAGAAGATAATTTGTTTTTAGCAACTACCAAAGGATATTATGAACTGAATCTTAATAAAATTCTTCCACCCAAAAAACAAACTTGTATTCTTGCAATAACAAAACTAGAGGTTAACTATAAGTCTATTTTTAATAAATATTTGAAATGGTTTATTTATAATAAACCACATATTGATTTACCTTATGATAGCAATACATTATCTATTGAATTTGAACCTCAAAATGCTTCCGACAAATCAAATTTTGTTTATAGTTTTAAAGTTCAAGGATTGGAAAATAGTAAATGGAGTAAATGGTCAACCGATGGGTCTATTTTATTACCCTTCTTGCCCGATGGTACTTTTACTATTTTAGTGCAAACTAAAGATTTAAGTTTAGGTACCAATTATGCACAGCGGCTATTGACTATTACAATTACTCCTCCTTTTTGGCAAACTCTTCCTTTTATTATTTTCTTAATAATCTTATTTATGTTTTTGCTTTTTTTGTATGTAAAGAATCGAATCAAAAAAGTAAATCAGAAAAATGAAATTCAAAATAGGTTGATTGAAACTAAAATGGAAGCCTTGCAGAGCCAAATGAATCCGCATTTTACATTTAATGCTATGAATTCAATTCAAAATTATATTGTAAAAAATAAAATGGAAGATGCTTTAGAATATTTAGTTGATTTTTCCCGATTGATTCGTCAAACCTTGGATAATTCTTTAAAATCCTCAATTACTCTTGCAGAAGAGTTGTTGTTTATTACTTTATATGTTAATCTTCAAAATAAAAGATACGCTTCGCCAGTTTTATTTAAAATTGTAACTTCTGATGCTATTGATAAATCAAAAGTTACAATACCACCAATGATTATTCAACCATTTATTGAAAACTCATTTATTCACGCGTTTACTTATGATGTAATCAATCCAAAATTGGAATTAGAAATAGTTGTAAAAGATAATCTTACAACAATTACAATTGAAGATAATGGATGTGGATTTGAAATTGATTCTATCCAGGAACATTCAAAAGGAATAAATTTAGTCAAAGAACGAATTAAACTTTACAATTCCGATAATAGAAATTCTTTTGAAATCTATTCTAAACCCCATAACGGAACAAAAATTATAATTACCTTTTTATCTTCATTTTTATGATTTTTTGAAAGCGTTAAAATGCTTAAAAATAGCTTTAAAATGGCTCTAAATAGCGATAAGTAAGTGGTGTAAAATCGTCCAAAAGTTATACTTTAATTTGTATTATTATTAATACAATTTTAATACAAATTAAAGATGAAAAAAATCCTTCTTTTAGTTTTTGGGTTACTTATTACTTCCCAAATTATTAATGCTCAAGTTCCCTCTTATGTTCCTACAAATGGATTAGTAGGATATTGGCCTTTTAATGGAAATGCTAACGACCAAAGTGGGAATGGCAACAACGGAACCGTCAATGGAGCAACATTAACGACCGATAGATTTGGAAACAGTAATAGCGCTTATAATTTTGATGGTATAAGTAATTTTATTTCTGTTCCTAATAGTTCCACTTTGAATATTTCCGGAAATCAAATTACAATTTCTATGTGGGTTTTTCAACAAAATTTAAGCTCTGATAACTTGCAAAAGGGAATATCTAAAGGCGGATGGAGTTTAGGTAATGGTTATGAATTATTGTATAGAAACACAAATGGCTCAGACACTGGTGCTATTCAACTCTCTGGTGCTAACGGCGGACTTCAACAATATTACAATATTAATGCAACTAATTCAACTTGGATTAATTTGGTAGGAGTATTCAATAATGGGATAGGTAATTTTTACGTAAATGGACAATTGATAAGTGCAAATTTTAATGGGCAAACATTTACTAATTTCATTACAAATAATTATCCTTTATTGATTGGTAAAAGGGAAGCCGGGCAGATATTATCAGGTTATGTAAAGGGTAAATTAGATGATATAGGGATATGGAACCGAGCCCTAACCCAACAAGAAATCACACAATTATATAATCAAAATCAATGTGTAACCAATATCACCGTTACCGATACTTTGATTATTAATGTTGGTCAAATGTCCTATTCTAATCCTGTTACTTATGCTAACAATATTACTATTTATCCAAACCCAGCGAGTACTCAGGTAAACATTAGTTTTAACAACATTACTGATTTAACAGGTGGAAATATCCATATAATAAATTCATTGGGTCAGCAAGTGGCATCAACTCCTATAACATTATCTGGAACAAATACTTCAATGTCGCTTAATTCTTGGGGAGGAACTGGAGTTTATTTTATTCAAATAATAAATGCTCAAGGACAAATTGTTGATATTAAAAAAATCATTTTACAATAAAAATAATTGGGAATATTCCGAAAAGCCAATGCAATTCTGAAGTAGGAAAATCTAAAAAAATCAAAGAAATGAAAAAAACATTATTAGGAGCTATACTATTATTTAGCATAATTTCAGTTGGTCAAGAAATTAAATTTGGAGCAAAAATTGGTATAAATAATTCAAATGTATCTTCCAGTTACGCAGGTTATTCCTCAATAATGGGATTGCAAATAGGAGGATATGCCTCGTATAATATCTCTGATAAATTTGTTTTACAACCTGAATTGCTTTATTCAATGCAGGGTGCCTCAAGTCCATTAGCAAAACTAACTTTGAATTATTTAAATATACCTGTTATGGGTAAATATTATATTGCTGACAAATTTAATTTAGAAGCTGGCCCACAAATTGGATTTCTATTAAGCACTGATACAGCCGCTACACCATCTCAATATTCAACATCTACACCACCATCTAAAAACAGTGTTGATTTTGGAATTAATTTTGGTGCTGGATACGACGTAAATGACAAAATTTCTATTGGTTTGAGATATACAAAAGGTCTTTCAAACATATATAACAATTGGGTTCTTGGAGGGCAAACTATAGCAATGTATAACACTAATATTGGAATTTCATTAACATACAACATAAAATAATTATGAAAAAACTTATCTTATCAATTATAGTAAGCTCGTTTTTACTTTCTTGCTCTTCAAATTCCTCTAGTGATAGTAATAATCCTTCAAGTACAGGTTTACTTCTAAAGACAAGAACATTGGACACTAATGTAGTTACATTTTCTTATAATGGAAATAAGATGACTGGATATATTAATAGTATTGATGGGTCATATGGAACAGCAACATATAATGGTGATTTTGTTAGTCAAGTAGCCGATTTTTCTCCAAATAACAAAAGTGAGGTTACAAATTATACTTATATAAATAATCTGTTAAGTACTAAAAATTTTAATACGAATTATAATAACCCTCCTTATACTGAAAATTCTACATTTACTCATAATCTAGATGGAAGCGTGACCGAAAATATAACTAAAACAACATCTACAGGTGTTGTCGTTTCCCAAAATAAATATATATATTATTATACTTCAGGGAATGTAACTAAAAAAGAAGAATTTAACTCGGCAATGACTTTGACTTATACAACTACTTTCACTTATGACAATAAAAACTCTTTGTATAAAAATGTTACAGGGTTGTTGTTTTTGAATGGTCTAGATGGCTTTCCTTGTACACATAATGAAACAGGATTTGTCAAAACCAATAATGTTTCCGGAACTATTGCGGCAACAGAACAAATTACATATATTTACAATTCGCAAGATTATCCAATTAGTTTGACTAACACTACAACAAGTTATAATTTTGACCCTCTTACAGGAACAAATACTCCATCAACTCCTCAAACTTATTCAGAGACATTTACCTATAATTAAAATAAAAATGAAAAAACTTATCTTATCAATTTTAGCAAGTACATTTATACTTTCTTGTTCAAATAATTCGAGTTCAAATAATGACAATAACACCAATTCAAATTCTTTAACGGATATAGATGGAAATGTATATCAAAATGTATCAATTTGCAGTCAAACTTGGATGAAGTCTAATTTAAATGTTTCTCATTACAGAAATGGTGAAATAATCCCTCAAGTTACCGACCCAACACAATGGGCTAATTTAACAACAGGTGCTTGGTGTTACTACAACAATGACCCAGCTAACGGAGCAATATACGGAAAATTGTATAACAGATATGCGATAATGGACCCAAGAGGATTAGCCCCAACGGGCTATCATATTCCAGATGTTTCAGAATTTAATTCTTTGATAAATTGTGTTGGGATTTATTCAGTTGGAAAAGTTATGGAGACTGGCACTGCTCATTGGTTAAGTCCTAATTCTATTGCAACTAATGAAAGTGGTTTTACAGCTGTTCCAGGAGGTTATAGAGGTAATCAACAAAGTGGACCTTCAGGTTATATTAATTCAGGAATATTTCGTTATATTAATGAATCAGGTAGTTGGTGGACTACTTCACCTGGAGGTTTTAATACTGCAACTAATCAATTAACGGGGTATAGAGCTTTTTCAATACAATCTGACGGTATTAATGGAGGTTTTGATATTACTCCAGATTTCCAAATGTTTTTTGGCGCATCTGTTAGATGTATTAAAAATTAAATCTATAAACCACAGACCAAAAATCTGTGGTTTTTTTATAAACTAATGTTATTTATCTAGAGGTTAAAATGGCAATTCAGTATTTCTTTTAATATCTCCAAACACTTCTGTTTTTGGTTCGTATTGTTGGTAAAACTCCCTTTCAAAAGCTAATTCAAACTCGTATTCTTTCTGTTCTTTAGTCCCAACACTAATTTCAAGATAGGGAACAATTTTTTTAACCCTTGACTTGAACTCCAATTCATTCAGTTTAGATTTAGTTTCCATTACGAATGATAAAACGATAATATCTTTATTTGGAGTAAAATCATAAAATCCGGAGGGACTTAATTTACTCCACCATTCCCTGTTTGAAGGATGTCCAACAAGTCCTGTTTTGGAGTTAGATAACCGCTTATAGAAGTCACTCACACTATTAACTCTTCGGTAAAAATATTCAGTAGAAAAGGTAATTGTTGCAACATACCAATACCTATTTTCTTGTTGTTCTTTTATTTCTCGGAGTAATGACTTTATCTTTTGTTGTAACTTATTCATAAATATTGATTGATTGTTGTAATGGGTATAATCCCCCAGACCTATATTAGACCCATTTTTCATGTATTGATTGATTTTAATAGCTAAAAAACCCAGCAAAAAAGGTCAGTATTCACCCCATTTAAGTACTTAAAAAGGGAGTTCTACACTCTTTAACATACGCATTTGTTGAGGAAAATCAAGGATTTCATCTTCATTTTCTATATCAAATACTACCAATTCCATTGGAAAAAATGACATCACTCGAAGCTCTATTGGATTAACAAGCACTTCAAGGTCGGACAATCTTTTTTTGGTAAATTGTTTTGTGTTTTCACAGAAGATTGCACATGTTCCAACCATGTCATATAAATTTGTCATTTCAATTCCTTCATCTTCAGAAACTTGATAAAAATGGATGTGTAGATTTGGGTATTTTGCCTTTTTGTTATATTGAACCTCAGGTTTGACAAAGGTTGTTTTACCAATTAGTTTTGATTTATTCTCATCAACAATTTTTTTAATACCTTCAATTCTAAAATAATTCATAATGGTAAATTTATCTGTAGGATTGATTGTTACTACCCAATGTTTCAATCTCAATGGAAATTCAACATTACTGTCAATAATCATTAATTCTTCAAATCTATTATATAACATTAAACAGTTATCTTTTTCTTGAGGATAATCGCAGTCTACTTCTACAGAAATTAATCCTCTTTCATTTGTTTCACATTCAAATCCGAATAATGGGTCTAATTTTTTCATAATACTCTTTTACTATAAGTATTCGTAAAAGTTAAAGAAGTCATTTTTTGACTAAAATTTCTCTAAAAATTTTTAAACGTGTTTTGGGTTATTTAAGGTATTATCCCCCTATATGAGAACTTTGTCAGGGAGGGAGGGAGGGGGTGGATACCGCAAAGGTATACCGAAGGGGTATGGGGGCTATACTAGTATTTGGGATATGTTTATTTTTATGCTTACATTGCATAAAATTTATTAATGTATTAAATATGAAAAAAGGGAATATAAAAGAACTTTATTTTAAAGATTTATTTAACAATCCAACGCAATTTGAAATCAAAAGTATGTTATTACCATTGTCTATTAAATCATTTAATGACTTTTGCAATAACAATAAACAAATTATAGATACCTATAACTTTTGGAAAGAGAAGATTGAAGAACTCAAGTATAGGATTGATTTTACGTATAAATTATCTGTTGTAAAGAATAGGGATGCTGATAAAAGTATATTGGCAAGAGTTAAATGGCAATATAAATACAAAGGGGAATATAGAAAACCTGCTTACATAGGAGTTTATATAGGTTCATTAAAAGATTTTCCAAAAGGATTGAATGAAAACAATATAAATGAAGTGGCAAAATTGAAAATTGAAGAGTATTTTATGAATAAAATTCCCATAATTCTTCAAGATATTAATGGTAATGAATATCAATTATAAAATAATTTAATATTTTTATCATACTTAAACCGCTGTAATTCAGCGGTTTTTTAATTTTATAAAAAAATAATTTAAAATACATTGCATTTTTATTTGGAATGTATTGTTTTTATTTACTAGATTTGCAATGTGATAATGAAACACTAACTGAATCAAAAAATTGTAACTATGAAAATTATTCAAATAACACTACAAGAAAAATGGATGGCTTGTCGTCCATTGATTCAGAAAAGTAAAAAGGTTTATAATAGAAAACCTAAACACAAAAAGGTATGTAAATAATTCATCTAAAGAATTATTATTTGTCAGTTAAGACGATAAACCGTCTTTAAAACCCTACTGAGAGGACAAACTCATAACATTACAACAACCCGTTTAAACCAGTCGTAAAGGTTCACTTTTTAACTTATAAAATTTGAACTAATGAAAACAATTAATTTATCACCAAACGTTTCTGTGGTTGCTCCACAAATGTTGAAAAAGAATTCAACAACCTACTCAATGTATGTAGTTCCTGTGAACTATGAAGAAATCCGTAACAATATCCGTGAGTTCGGATTATTGACTCCACTTTTAGTGAATTTTGAATATGAGATTATCTCAGGTAATCTTCGTCATCAAATTGCTTTGGATTTGGGACTTGAAGAAGTTCCTGTTGTCTTTGTTGATGCTCCAGAGGAAATGAAAGCGGTTTTGTCTGTATCAAGTAATCAATTTAGAGTAAAATCTATGGTTGAGATTGCTTCTGAAATCCGTTTCTACGATGAATATTATTCAGTTGGAAGAGGAAGAAGAACTGACCTTAGTCCACAAATGAAAGTGGTTAAGGATGAGAAAGACACTGCCTACAAATCAATAGGCCAATACAAAATCAATAAGATTAAATCTATTGAAAAGAAAGTTATTGAACTTCACGGGAATAATATTGAAATATTAAACAGAGAATTATCCAAAATTGATAAAGAGGAAACTACTCTTAATGAATTGGATAAGAAATTGGACAGAGAACTTCTTAAGAAAAATAATGAGGTTGTTATTCCTGCACAATATGAATATATTACTGAAAAAGTAAAAATATACAATTCATCTTGTGGTGATTTATTTCACTTAGGGGATGAATCTATTCAAACTGTAATAACTTCTCCACCATATTTTCAAATGAGAAACTACGGAACAGGAAAAAATCAACTTGGACTTGAAAAAGACGTATTGAATTTCATCAATAATCTATGTGATTTGTTTGAAGATACTAAAAGAGTCTTAAAAAAGGAGGGCTCATTGTTTGTTAACATAAATGATTGTGTTATTGATGGACAATACCAAAGTGTGCCAGAGTTGTTTTTAATTGAGATGAGAAGAAGAGGTTGGAGATATGTTGACCAGTATCTTTGGCTAAAAACTAATGCGCAGTTTACACAAGGTAAAAGAAGTGTTAGAAACTATGAGCCAATATTTCATTTTGTAAAAAGTGCAGATTATTTTTTCAATGATACTTGGTTATCAGAATTTGTTGATGAAAAAAACAATATATCAATGGGTACAAAAATGAAATATCCAAAATTAGTTTCAGGATTAGATTTTAGAGATAACATATTAAAAAGTGCTGGTTCAAACACTTTAGATTTGAGAAACAAATGCCTTGAATCCGGATTCCTGATGGAACATTCGGCGACATTCCCGCTAAGCTTGCCTCTAATTTTTGTTTTATCAACTTCTAAACCAGGTGATATAATATTAGATATGTTTAACGGTACTGCTTCTACTGGAGAAATCTCAGTTTTGACCAATAGAAAATATGTGGGATATGAATTAAATCCCCAATTTGTAATGGCATCAGAGGTTAGATTGTCTGAATATGAATTAGGAGAAGTAGCATAAAAATAGCATGAAAAAACAAAATGATATCCAAGCAATTGAATTTAGAAAAAACCAAAATCCAAGTGATTTTAATACTTTAATTTCAATAATGAAACAATTTACTATTAAAGATGGTGATTGTTTAAATCAATCAGATGATGTTAAAATTCTTAAAGAATTTCCAGAAGGATTAATAATAAACGAAGTAGAAAAAATAAAGAAAGTAGTATGATGAAAAATGATATTATTTGGTTTGACTCTAAGGATTTAAAATATAATCCAATATATAATGAAGTCCCGGAATTTTCTAATTGGGGGTATTCCTGTATGTTAACAGAAGTAGCGGTATATGGTATAATTAAACCAATTGTAATATCAAAAGACAATGTGGTTATTGATGGAAATTTACGTTTACAAGCATCAAGAGAATTGAAAATAGGCAAGGTTCCTGTTCAAATATATTCAGAACAAGAGGAGTTCTCAGATTTAGTTACAAAAGAAATTAAACCTTCTGAGCTCCTCCGTTTAATTGATTTGTTTGAAACAAAATATAATCTTAAATATGGAAGTAAATTTAAAACCACTTCAATTGCCAAGGCTGTTAGAAATAACTTTTTGGGTGATAAGAAAAGAATATCTCAACTAATATCTTTAAAAAAATTATCTAATTCAATTACTTCAACATATCCTATTGAATCTAAAAAAATATGGATTGAACTTGATAGTTTTCAAATTACTCTGGAACAAGGCATTAATAAAATGAAGGCTTTATACAATAGAAAAACCACTATCAATTTCAGCTTTGAATACGATTTGGCAGGTTAAACTTTATAAAGAGTATTCATATCTTTATAGAATTTATCGGTATCTTCATATAATTCTAATGATTCAAAGGCTTTAAGGTAATTTTCGGTAATAGTTGTGCTGGAATGTCCGAGAGCCTTTGAAACTTTGTATAAATCGTTGGTGGTTTTTCTAAAATTATGAGCAAATGTATGACGAGCAGAATAATAAGAAAAAGGTTCTATCTCATATTGATAGGCAATATTTTTCAAGGATTTATTTGTTTTAGCATTCAAGGAAGATATTTTTTCATATGTTTTTTGAGCATCATTAATTCCATTAAAATTATCCCCTAATATATCTTCATTTCTGTTGCGAGAATACTTGTTAATTATGATTCGTAATAATTTATCCCTTTCTAAAATTACTTTTTCAAAATCTTCTCTTTGTATTTTAGATAATTCACTGTGAATTATTAAATTTCTGTATTCTCGATATTTTACTTCCAATTTAAAAATTTCTTGTCCTTCTTTATTTTTACAAGCCATGTATTGTTCGGGATTTTTCGGGTAAATTGTTTCCGGTAAATTGTATTTTATAATATTCAATATTTTATCATTTAAAAAACAATTCATTACCTGTCCAGTTTTAGTCATTGTATAAACTACTTCATTAAATCTCAAATTACTCCACTTTAATTTTATTAAGTCATTGAATCTAATACCCATTAAATAGAATGCGAGTAAAAAATGAGATGTCGCAATAAACTCATTTGAAAACAGTGGAATTTCAAAATGTATAGCTTCATCTAATGTATGAATGTTTTGAAGTTTTAAAGTAACTCTTGTCCCTCCATTTTCTCTTATTGGGTCAAATTTATGATAAGGATTGGTTCTTGGGAGCACAAATCTCGGATTGTCTTCGGCATAGTTTAAGGCGGTTTTTACAACCTTATTATAGTTTCTTAATGCAGAATTAGATAATTTTCTCTTATTTATTAAATACATATTAAACAAACGAATATGTTCTTTGTTTATAGTATTTAAAGGTAAAGTGTTTAGTTTTAATTCTTTGAGGTGTCTAAGAATTGTTGTGTATCTTTTAACTGCTGAAATTCTATTTTTAGAATTAAAATCTCTAATTCTTTCTCCAAATAAATCGCCTAATGTTCCACTTTCTTGTTCTCCAATGATTTCTTCTTTTTCTGTCTGTGCCCCATTATAAGAATCTAAAAGATTTTTAATGATACTATTAAAGTAATCCGCTTTAGGATGATTCTTTAGAACTCTATTGTTAGTTGTACTCCATTGGATTTTTTGAACAGAAAGCCCTGTAATTATATACTTATTTTTTCTGTTCTCGTAAAGTTTAATTTTTATTGGATATAATCCATCTTTGTTGGATTTGTGCCACAATATTGCAGATATAATCATAGTAATAAAAAGCAATTAGTTATTATTTGTTATATTAGCTTAGTTCTTCTTGCGAGATTTCCTCTAATATTTTAAAGCAAATATAGTAAAAAAATGTTGAGCAAGCAGTTGAGCAAAACCCTCTGCTCAACTTTTATAATACCCTTTTTTATCAATTAACTAATTGATTATCAATACTAAATATTTTTAAAAATACTCAAACACTACCAGGTGGGACCACAATAATTGAAAGACTTCCCAGCAATGTGAGGTCTTTTTTTGTTTAATTAGTTTTCAAAAAAATGTATGATATAGATTGCTATATTTTATGGTCTAATACTATTCCAATATCCCGAACTTATTCAAAAAACTATAAATGAAAAAAAATAAGCACCTGACTCTCCCGATAGCTATCGGAACAGATGGTCCCTGGTTTGAGCACAATTCGTTTCGATAGCTACAGGAAGGAACACTATAAAAAGACCTCAATATAAAAAAGTCTTTTTTTAGCTTAAGATTAAAATTTGTTTTTTTCATTTACTAAATATTAAATTAAGTTGTTTGTCGATTATAAACGAACTTCACCAAATTATAATATAAAAAATTTTGATACAGAGTTTTTTTTTTTACTTTTACGCTCTATGAAAATTAATTCCATTAAAATAGGATTATTGTTTACAGGGTTATTGATTTGCAATTCATTATTTGCTGCCAATAATCCACCACCTCCACTACCACCACCTCCGCCTCCGGTTCCCGTTGACGGTGCCATATTGGTATTAATAATTGCATCATTAATATTAGGATTTTATAAAATATACCATTTTAAAAAAGTTTCAAAATAACCTGAAGCTTTTTTTGTGCTTAAAATTATCAGTTTTTAAAATGTAATTTGGCTACATATTTTCCAATAACATCAAATTCGAGATTTATTTTACTGCCAATTTTAAAATTTTTGAAATTGGTATGTTCGTATGTGTAAGGAATAATAGCTACACTAAATTCATTTATTTTGGAGTCAACAACGGTCAAACTTACGCCGTTAACAGTAATAGAACCTTTTTCAATAGTAATATTATTTAATGCGGCATCATATTCAAATGTAAACCTCCAACTTCCATCTGTTTCTTCTATTGATTTGCAAATACCAATTTGGTCAACATGTCCTTGAACAATGTGCCCATCTAATCGGTCGCCAAGTTTCATAGCTCGTTCTAAATTTACAACATCAAAGGTTTTCCAATCGCCAACGTTGGTTTTGTTAATAGTTTCTTGTATTGCAGTAACTACATAGGTATCATTTTCTATAGCTACAACAGTCAAACAAACTCCGTTGTGAGCTACACTTTGATCAATTTTTAATTCGTTTGTGATAGAAGAACTTACCTTGATGTGTAGGTTTTCATCTTCTTTTCGAAGGTCTTTTATTATTCCTAGAGTTTCAATTATTCCTGTAAACATTTGTCGTTTTATTTTACTAAATTTGCACTTCAAAATTAGCAATAAATAGAACAATTGGACATGAAAAAAGCAGAAAATATAATCGTCGGAATTTCAATTGGAGATTTAAACGGTATTGGAAGCGAAGTAATCCTTAAAACATTTGAAGATACTCGAATGTTGGAGTTGTGCACGCCTGTTATTTTTGCGAATGTTAAAATTCTTTCGTTTATAAAAAAGAATCTAAATTCTGAAGTCGCTCTTCACGGAATTGACAGAATAGAGCAATTGGTAAAAGGTAAAATAAACGTCTTAAATGTTTGGCGAGAAGGAGTTGATATTAATTTTGGTCAGAATGATGAAAATGTAGGAAGCTATACCATTAAATCTTTTGTTGCAGCAACAGATGCGTTAAAAAATGGATTGGTAGATGTTTTAGTAACCGCTCCAATGAATAAACACAATATTCAGTCAGAAGATTTTAAATTTCCAGGTCATACCGATTATTTGGATAAAGAACTGGAAGGAAACGCCTTAATGTTAATGGTTCAAGATAATTTAAGAGTAGGTTTGTTAACCGATCATATTCCGGTAAATGAAGTAGCAAAGCATTTGACGGAAAAATTAATCATTCAAAAATTAGAAACAATAAACTTGACTCTAAAGCAAGATTTTGGGATCAATAAACCAAAAATTGCAGTGCTGGCATTAAATCCGCATGCCGGAGATCAGGGAGTAATTGGAAAAGAAGACGATGAAATTATAAAACCAACGGTAAAAAAAATATTCGAAAAAGGAATATTTGCTTTTGGTCCGTATTCGGCCGATGGTTTTTTTGGAAGTGGCCAATATAAAAAGTTTGATGCTATAATTGCAACTTATCATGATCAAGGATTAATTCCTTTTAAAACCTTGTCTTTTGGAAATGGGGTTAACTATACAGCAGGACTTAATAAGGTAAGAACGTCTCCAGATCACGGAACTGCTTATGAAATTGCAGGAAAAGGACTAGCAGATTTTACATCGTTTAAAGAAGCAGTTTATCTTGCAATAGATATTTATAACTCGAGAAATGAGTATTTGGACTTGGTAAAAAACCCACTCAAAACAAAAGAAAAGCACGGATAAACAAAAAAATGTTTATAACGCTTTTGAATTTATAATAAATTCATATCTTTGCACTCCCAAACCCGAATCTTCGGATTTGACAAATTGATGAAATGATGAAAGTTACAAATGAATTTTTAATTCCGTTTATTGGATTAAAGTTAAGTAAACATCAATTTGAATTTGAGATTAAGAAAGCGTTCTTTGATAGTTTTGATTATCACGAATATGAAGATTGTGATATCAAAGTAGATGTAGTTTTAGATAAAAAAAGCACCATGTTGGAGCTTGCCTTCAAACACAAAGGGACTGTACATGTGCCTTGTGATTTAACAAATGAAATGTTTGATTTGCCAATTAAAGGCAAAATTAAATTGGTAGTAAATTTTGGAGAAGAGTACAACAATGACAATGAAGAATTGTTGATTTTGCCCTACGGCGAACATCAAATAGATCTATCTCAATATATTTATGAAATGATAGTGCTTTCAGTTCCGTTAAAAAGAGTTCATCCAGGAATTAAAGAGGGAACTTTACAAACAGAAACATTAGAAAAATTAACTAAACTATCAGTAAAAGAGCAAAAAAAAGAAATTAAAAAAGAAGATAATACCGACCCACGTTGGGACAAATTAAAACAACTATTAACGGATAAATAATATAGTAAAATGGCACATCCTAAAAGAAAAATCTCGAAAACAAGAAGAGATAAGAGAAGAACTCATTATAAAGCAACAGCTGCAACAATTGCAACTTGTCCAATAACTGGAGAAGCGCATTTATACCACAGAGCATACTGGCATGAAGGTAAAATGTACTACAGAGGCCAAGTAGTAATTGATAAATCTGAAGTAGCGGCTTAATTAATATTTAAATTTACATTTAAACTCTCACATTGTGAGAGTTTTTTGTTTTTTATAAAATTTAACTATAACTAAATAATTTTTTGTAAATTTCACCTCTTTTAAAATGATCTTTTTAAGAGACAATAAAATAGTAATATGAGTACAATTACAGCCGCAATTACAGCAGTTGGTGGGTATGTTCCTGACTTTGTTTTGTCTAATCAAGTTTTAGAAACTTTAGTTGAAACCAATGATGAGTGGATAACCACAAGAACAGGGATAAAAGAAAGACGAGTACTTAAAGAACCTGGCAAAGGAACTTCTTTCTTGGCGATAAAAGCCGCACAAGATTTAATTAAAAGAGGGAATGTAAACCCAGAAGAAATAGATTTAGTAATAATGGCTACCACTACACCTGACATGCTAGTAGCATCCACAGGAGTTTATGTTGCCACACAAATTGGTGCAGTAAATGCATTTGGGTATGATTTGCAAGCAGCTTGTTCAAGTTTTCTTTTCGGAATGTCAATTGCAGCAGCACATATTCAATCGGGCAGATATAAAAAAGTATTGTTAATTGGTGCTGATAAAATGTCATCAATTATTGATTATACGGATAGAGCAACTTGTATTATCTTTGGTGATGGAGCAGGAGCCGCTTTGTTTGAGCCTAATTACGAAGGACTTGGTTTGCAAGACGAACTTTTGCGATCTGATGGAATTGGAAGAGAATATTTAAAAATTGATGCAGGGGGTTCTATTTTGCCCGCATCAAAAGAAACGGTAGAAAATAGTCAACACTTTGTTTTTCAAGATGGAAAAACCGTTTTCAAATATGCAGTATCAGGAATGGCAGATGTAAGTGAAAAAATAATGCAACGGAATAATCTTACTAAAGAAGATGTAAATTGGTTAATTGCACATCAAGCAAATAAGAGGATTATAGATGCAACTTCTTCAAGAATGGGACTTGAAGAAGATAAAGTTCTTATAAATATTCAAAAATATGGAAACACTACTTCAGCAACTTTACCCTTGTTATTGAGTGATTTCGAAAATAAATTTAAAAAAGGAGATAACCTTATCTTTGCTGCTTTTGGCGGTGGATTTACTTGGGGTTCAATCTACTTAAAATGGGCATACAACAAACAATAAAAACTATAACTAAAACAAATAATATTATGGATTTAAAAGAAATTCAAAACCTAATCAAATTTGTATCTAATTCGGGAGTGGCAGAAGTAAAGTTAGAAACTGGAGACATTAAAATCACTATCAGGACTACTTTAGAAGGAAATACTCCGGAAATCACTTATGTTCAACAAGCACCGATGCAACAAGCACTTACGCAGGCAGCTGCTCCTGTAGCTCAAGCAAAAGAAACGTCAGTTGCAGCTCCAACAGTTGCTGATGATAATGCTAAATATGTGACTATTAAATCACCAATGATTGGAACTTTTTACAGAAAACCATCGCCAGATAAACCTTCATTTATAGAAGTTGGGTCTTCCATTGCTAAAGGAGATGTACTTTGCGTAGTTGAAGCCATGAAATTATTCAATGAAATTGAAGCTGAAATTTCAGGTAAAATTGTTAAAATTCTAATTGATGATATGTCGCCAGTTGAATTTGATCAACCTTTATTCTTAGTAGATCCATCTTAAAAAGTTAGAAGTTAGAAGTTAGAAGTTAGAAGTTTTCTATCTTCCAAATTGTCTAATTGACACATTGTCTAATTATCTAATTAAAAAATATGTTTAAAAAAATATTAATTGCCAATAGAGGTGAAATTGCACTTCGTGTAATAAGAACCTGTAGAGAAATGGGAATAAAAACAGTTGCCGTTTATTCTACTGCCGATGCCGAGAGTTTGCATGTTAAGTTTGCAGACGAAGCCGTTTGTATCGGTCCACCACCAAGTAATTTATCTTACTTAAAAATGTCAAATATTATTGCAGCTGCTGAAATTACTAATGCAGATGCAATTCACCCAGGGTATGGTTTCTTGTCAGAAAATGCTAAATTTTCTAAAATTTGTCAAGAACACGGAATAAAATTTATTGGAGCATCACCAGAAATGATAGATAGAATGGGGGATAAAGCATCTGCAAAAGCCACCATGATTGAAGCTGGAGTTCCATGTGTTCCAGGTTCTGTTGGAATTTTAGAATCTTACGAACAAGCCGAAAAATTAGCTGCTGAATTTGGTTATCCAGTAATGCTTAAAGCAACTGCTGGTGGCGGTGGAAAAGGAATGCGCGCCGTATGGAAGCAAGATGAATTACTAAAAGCTTGGGAAGGAGCACGTCAAGAATCGGCAGCTGCTTTTGGAAATGACGGAATGTATCTTGAAAAATTAATTGAAGAACCTCGTCATATTGAAATTCAAGTGGTTGGTGATTCTTATGGAAAAGCATGTCACCTTTCAGAAAGAGATTGTTCTGTTCAACGACGTCACCAAAAATTAACGGAAGAAACACCTTCTCCATTTATGACAGACGAATTACGTCAAAAAATGGGGGAAGCTGCGGTGAAAGCTGCAGAATACATAAAGTATGAAGGTGCAGGAACTGTAGAGTTTTTAGTTGATAAACACAGAAATTTCTACTTTATGGAAATGAATACTCGTATCCAAGTAGAACACCCAATTACAGAACAAGTTGTTGACTATGATTTAATTCGTGAACAAATTTTAGTGGCCGCAGGCGTTCCAATTTCAGGAAAAAATTATTTTCCAAACCTTCACGCAATAGAATGCCGTATTAATGCTGAAGACCCATACAATGATTTTCGTCCTTCACCAGGAAAAATCACTGTTCTTCATTCTCCAGGTGGACACGGTGTGCGATTAGATACCCATGTTTATGCAGGTTATACAATTCCACCAAATTATGATTCAATGATTGCCAAGTTAATTACTACTGCTCAAACACGGGAGGAAGCAATTAATAAAATGAAACGTGCATTAGATGAGTTTTATATTGAAGGAATCAAAACAACAATTCCTTTTCATAGACAATTAATGGAAGAACCAGAGTATATAGCAGGAAATTATACTACTGCATTTATGGATACTTTCAAAATGAGAGAAGTAGAATAAAAAATTATTATTGCTAGACCATGTGCTATTCTGAATAGCTCTTTTCAAGAGAATAAAAAACGCTTTTAATAGGATGGAACATCCTTTAGAAGCGTTTTTATTTTGTGTTTATAAAGTTGTGAGTTGGCTTAATTATTTATACTCTTTTAATTCAAATTTATCTCCATCAAAAACACCATAGGTAAAATAACCAATCCAATCTCCAGTATTAATATATTCGGAGTTTTCACCAACATTTACAATCATAGGCAAATGTCTGTGACCAAAAACAAAGAAATTGTAGTGCTTGGTTTCTAATTTCTTTTTAGAATATAAAATCAGCCACTCGTTGTCTTCACCAAGATATTTTACATCTTCAGCTCCAGAAATCAATTTGTTTTTAACCGAAAGATATTGAGCTAATTTCATTCCAATATCGGGATGCAACCAGCGATAAAGCCATTTCGAAAAAGGGTGGACAAAAACTTTTTTCATTCTTTTATACCCGTTATCGCCAGGACCTTTTCCATCTCCATGACCAATTAAAAAAGTTTTATTGTGAAACTTAAATTCTTGATTATCATGATAAACAGGAATATTCAGTTCTTTTTGAAAATAATCATTCATCCACAAATCGTGGTTTCCAACGAAAAAATAAATTGGGATTCCGCTGTCGCGAATTTCGGCTAATTTTCCAAGCACCCGAACAAAACCTTTTGGTACAACGGTTTTATATTCGAACCAAAAATCGAATAAATCACCCAAAAGAAAAATGGCATCAGCATCAATTTTTATTTCGTCTAACCAAGCAACAAACTTTTGCTCCCGCGGAAAACTTGCCGCAGCAGTTGGTGCGCCAAAATGTTGATCGGAAGCAAAATAGATTTTTTTATTTTTGGTTAATTCCATATTAAATTAAATAAGAACTTCGGACTCATATTGGTGTGATAATTTTAGTTTTTAGTGATTATCAGAATCAAACCATTCGGCAAAGGAGCTTTCTGTTTCTTGCAATTTTAAAGAATACAATTCAATTTCATTTGGCAATCGGTATTTGATTTTTCTAGCAAAATCAATAACCATATTTTCACTAGTTGGCTGATAATCTACTAAAATCACATGATGCCCACGGTTAGAAAGTTCATTAGCTAATTCTACATGTGGAGTATTTTTATTAAAAACAGTTGCATGGTCAAATAAATCGACAATCTCTTCTTTGACAATTTTTTTCAAATCAGAAAAATCGATTACCATTCCGAACTTTACATTATTTGAGTCTAAAATTGGCGTTCCAATAACGGTTACTGAAAGTTTGTAACTATGTCCGTGAACGTTTTTGCATTTTCCATCGTAGCCATAAAGTGCATGACCGGTTTCAAAAGAAAATTGCTTAGTAATTCTGATTTTACTCATTAGGAAATGATTTGATTGCAAATTTACAAAAAAATAAAATCATATTTCGAGCTCTTGCTTTAAAGTTGTTTTATTGACCGCCTAAATCTTAACGGCAAAAACAACAATTTTTTATATTATCGATGCAATCAAAAAAACAATCATTTAAACAAAACGAGCCCGATAGAATATCGAGCTCATTAGTAATACAATTAATTATAATTGGTCTAAATTTTTAAAAAATAGACTATGCTTCAAAAGGAATTATAGAAACAAACGACTTATCGCCAGCTTTTTTCTGAAATTTCACAACTCCATCAACTCTTGCATGTAAAGTATGATCTTTACTAATGTAAACGTTTTCACCTGGATTGTGTTTTGAACCTCTTTGTCTTACGATAATGTTTCCAGCAATTGCAGCTTGACCACCATATATCTTAACGCCTAAACGTTTTGAATGTGATTCTCTACCATTCTTCGAACTACCGACACCTTTCTTGTGAGCCATGATGTTTTGGTTTTATAAGTTATTACTCTTGACTATCTGTTTTTTTTGTTTTTTTAGGAGCTGCTGCCACTTCTTCAGTTGATTTTGTAGCTTTAGGAGATTTGACTTTTTTAGGAGCCACTACTTCTTCTGCAGTTTCAACTACCGGAGTTGCTTCTTTTTTAGGAGCTGCTTTCTTTCCACCAGTAGCACTAATTCCTTCAATAAGAATTTGTGTTAAATACTGACGGTGTCCGTTTCTCTTTTTGTAACCTTTTCTTCTTTTCTTTTTGAAAACGATTACTTTATCACCTTTTAAGTGTTGTAACACTTTGGCTTCTACTGAAGCACCTTCTATAGCTGGGGCGCCTAAAGTAATGTTTCCATTGTCATCTAATAAAAGAACTTTATCAAAAGAAACTTTTGATCCTTCTTCATTAGTTAAACGGTGAACATAAACCTTTAAGTCTTTGCTTACTTTAAATTGTTGCCCTGCTATCTCTACGATTGCGTACATAACAAATTGTTTAGTTAATTTTTTTAAGGTTGCAAATATACAAATTAATATTTCTTGTACAACTCTATTTTAAAAAAGTTTTAAGTTAAAAATCAATCGTTTATATTTTAGATACTATTCTGTTTAATCTATTTATAAAAACAAATAAAAAAATCTACATTTGTGTAACTAAAAATGCAATTAGAATACTAATGGTGTTATTAACTAAAATACAAATAGTTTTTATGAAAAAATCTTTAATCGTTTTAAGTTCAATGCTTATGCTAGGAGGAACAGCTCATGCTCAAAAGGTTGCTTTTGAGGAATACGATTTAGCTAATGGATTACATGTTATTTTGCATAACGATCCATCGGCTCCGGTAGTAATAACTTCGGTTATGTACCATGTTGGTGCAAAAGATGAACAGCCAGATAGAACTGGTTTTGCTCACTTTTTTGAACACCTTTTATTTGAAGGAACCGAAAATATTAAACGTGGTGAATGGTTTAAAATTGTTTCGTCTAATGGCGGAGTAAACAATGCTAATACTACAGATGATAGAACATACTATTATGAAGTTTTTCCGTCTAACAGTTTACAACTTGGTTTATGGATGGAATCGGAACGAATGATGCATCCAGTAATCAACCAAATCGGTGTTGATACTCAAAATGAAGTGGTAAAAGAAGAAAAAAGAAAAAGTTACGACAATAGACCTTATGGACAAATTTTTCAAGAAGTAAAGAAAAATATGTTTACTAAACATCCCTATCGTTGGACTACAATTGGTTCAATGGCTCATTTGGACGCAGCTAAATTGGAAGAATTTCAAGCGTTTAATAAGAAATTCTATATTCCTAATAATGCTGTTTTGGTTGTTGCCGGTGATATTAATGATCCAACACAAACTAAAGCATGGATTGAACAATATTTTGGGTCCATTAGTAAACAACCAGCCATTGTTAGACAAACATTCGTTGAAGATCCAATAGTTAAAGAAATTAATGCCACTTTTGAAGACCCAAACATTCAAAAACCAATGATGATTTTGGCCTATAGAACGCCATCGATGAAAACGCGTGACGCTAGAATTTTAGATTTCATATCAAGTATTTTGAGTGATGGTAAAAGTTCTCGTTTGTATAAAAAAATTGTTGATGATAAAAAAATGGCTTTAGAAATTGGAGCATTTAATCAAAGTCAAGAAGATTATGGAACTTACATTATATATGGTTTGCCTCAAGGAGAATTTACTAATGTAGATTTAGCCAAAGAAGTTGATGCAGAAATTGTTAATTTACAAACAGAGTTGGTTTCTGAAAAAGAATTAGAAAAATTAAAAAACAAATACGACAGTGACTTTGTGGATGGAAATTCAAATGTTGAAGGTATTGCTAGCAATTTAGCATCTTTCTACCTCTTATATGGCGATGTAAATTTGATCAATACAGAAATAGAAATGTATCATTCTATAACCCGCGAAGAGATTCGTCAAGTAGCTAAAAAATATCTTAATCCAAATCAACGTTTAATATTGGACTATGTTCCAGCAAAAGACAAAGCTGATTCTAACGATAGTGAACAAGCTAAGCAAAATAAATAAATTTACGTCACATGAAAAAAAATATTGTAATATTAATATCAAGTTTGTTCCTTTCGGTAATTATGCAAGCACAAGATAGAACACAACCAAAACCGGGCCCATCGCCAAAAATCAACATCAACAAACCGCAAACTTTTACTTTGCCAAACGGTTTAAAAGTATTAGTTGTTGAGAATCATAAACTTCCTAGAGTTTCTTTCAGTTTAACAATTGATAATGCTCCTTATGCCGAAGGCGATAAAAAAGGAGTTAGCAATTTACTAGCTTCACTTTTAGGAAATGGATCTAAAACAATTTCTAAAGACGCTTACAACGAAGAAATAGATTTTCTTGGTGCAGACATTAGCTTTTCATCTCAAGGTGCTTATGCAAGCGGTTTATCAAAATATTCCAAAAGAATTTTAGAGTTATTGGCTGATGGCGCTTTAAATCCAAATTTAACTCAAGAAGAATTTGATAAAGAAAAAGACAAATTAATTGAGAATTTAAAAACCCAAGAAAAAAATGTAACAGCTGTAGCCGCTAGAGTAGAAAATGTTTTAGCATATGGTAAAAATCATCCCTCTGGAGAATATTTAACAGAAGCAGTTATAAGAAATATTTCACTTGCTGATGTAAAAGCAAATTATGGGTCTTATTTTGTTCCAGAACACGCTTATTTAGTTGTTCTTGGTGATGTAAAAATGATTGACGTTAAGAAAGCAGTTACTAAACTTTTTAGCCCTTGGGTTAAAGCAACTGCCCCTAATGTAGCTTATGCTAATCCGACTAATGTTCAGTCCACTCAAATCAATTTTATTGATATGCCAAACGCGGTTCAATCGGAAATTGCAATTATCAATACCGTAAACACTAAATTAGCCGATCCAGATTTGTTTCCTTTAATCTTGGCAAATCAAGTTCTTGGTGGCGATTTTAATGGATATTTAAACATGAATCTTCGTGAAAAACACGGTTGGACTTATGGTTCTTATTCGAGTGTAGGATTTAATAAATACGTTTCAAGCAAATTCAAAGCTAATGCTCAAGTTAGAAATGCTGTAACCGATAGTTCGGTTGTAGAGGCTCTTAAAGAAATTAGTAGAATTAGAACTGAAAAAGTGACGGATGAAGTGTTGAATAACGTTAAAGCAGGCTATATTGGGAAATTTGTAATGCAAGTTGAGAAACCTGAAACCGTGGCTCGTTATGCATTAAATATTCAAACACAAGGTTTACCAGCAGATTTTTATGAAAACTACATCAAAAATATCAATGCAGTTACTGCTGAAGATATAATTAGAGTTGCCAACAAGTATTTTCTTGCTGATAATTTAAGAATTATTGTCACAGGAAAAGGGTCTGATGTTATTCCAGGATTAGAAAAATTAAAAATTCCGATGTTTTATTTTGATAAATTCGGAAATCCAACAGAGCAACCTAAAATGAAAAAACCTGCTCCAGCTGGAGTTACTGTGAAATTGGTTTTAGATAATTATATCAATGCAATTGGAGGTGAAAAAGCAGTTGCAGGAGTAAAAACTATATTCGTTTCAGGAACCTCAGAAATTGAAGGAGCACCAGCACCCCTTTCTTACATGTCTAAAAGAGATGTAAATGGGAAAACACTATCCAAATTAGAATTGGTTGGAATGATGGAAATATCAAAACAAGTAATTGGTGATAAAAGTGGTTATTTAGCTGCTCAAGGACAAAAGAAAGAGTTGACTCTAGAGGAATTTGCAGAGAAAAAAGCAACGTCCACTACTTTTGAAGAATTGTTATTGTCTAAAAAAGCGGATGTAACTTTAGACGGAATAGAACCAATTAATGGAAGCGATGCTTATGCAATTAAAAACGGTAAAACGACATTATATTATGATGTAAAATCCGGATTAAAAGTGTTGACTTCCACTGAAAGAATCGGACAAAAAGGGGTGTCAACAATTTCATATAGTGATTATAAAGACTATAAAGGGATAAAATTCCCTTATAACATTGTAATGTCAATGGGAAGAGAGATTGAAATAAAAGTAACTGATATTAAAATTAACGAAGCTGTTACGGATGCTGATTTTCAATAATCACATTTAAACTAAATAAGGAAAGACCGTCAGTAATGGCGGTTTTTTTTATTTCAAAATTTAAAATGAGTTGTTTAATATTCCTTGTTCAAAAATGGGAACAAAAGGAAACATGATGGTTACTTTCTATTGGCCAAATAAACGCCAACTAAAATAATAAACGCGCCAAAAAACTGAAAAGGAGTAAGCATTTCATTATCTAATAGTCCCCAAAAAAATGCCACAATTGGAATTAAATACGTTACTGAAGATGCAAAAACGGGTGAGGATATTTGAATTAATTTAAAAAATAAAATATTAGCAACACCAGTTCCAACAATTCCTAAGATAATGATGAAAAGCATTGAATGTCGCGTTGCGGGCAAATAAACAATCTCAAAAAAATTAGTTGAAAATAATACAATTAATGCCGGAATTAACATGACTGTAAAATTCCCAGTAGTAATACATAACGGCTTTACATCAGATAAATATTTTTTAATTAAATTTACATTCAAAGCATAACAAATGGAGGCGATAATTACTAATAAAGCATAGGTGTAATTCTCATTTGAATTTTCTTGTTTCCCGTTAAATATTAAAACAGCCGTTCCAAATAAACCAATTACAACTCCAATAAACTGACTGCGTTTAAATGCCAATCCAAATCCAACAATCCCTATTAATAAGGCATTTAGTGGTGTAAGCGAATTCAATATAGAACAAATCGAGCTGCTTACTTTAGTTTCTGCAACCGCAAAAAGAAAAGCGGGTATAAAGGTTCCGAATAATGCAGTTATGACAATGTATTTCCATTGAAAGTGTTTAATTTCAGTCAAACTTTTAAATCCGATAAGCAATAAAAATAATGACGTGAATATAATTCGTAAAGCACCCAATTGATAAGGTGATAAACCGACTAATCCTTTTTTAATTAAGATGAAGGAACTTCCCCAAATTAGAGCCAGCGCAAATAATAAAGTCCATCTAAGTTGTTTAGCAAGCATCATAATTTGTTTGAAGCAACAAATTTGACATAATTTTATGAATTGGCATATAAAAAATAGTGTAATTTTGTTTCAAAGGAATAATTGTAAAAAACAAAAACGAACTTAATATGAAATTTTCAAAAGTAATCACAGTATTGGCAGTAGCAATAACATTTTTTGTTGGCTGTAAAAAAAATGAAATTAAATCATCTGATAGTTTGGAAACAGTATCAAAAAAGGAAATTACTGCTGCTGTAAAACCCCAAACAGCATTATTTACTATTGATGGAATGACTTGCCCAGAAGGTTGCGCAAAAACCATCGAGAAGAAATTATCTGAAATGGAAGGAGTTCAAAGCGCTAAAGTTGACTTTGACAAAAAGCAAGCGACTGTAAATTTCGATTTAGACAAGCTGAAATCAGAAGATTTAGTAAAAGCAGTTGAAACTACAGGCGATGGACAAACGTATAAAGTTTCTAATGTAAAAACCGAAACGAAAGTCTAAGAACAATCGAAAATGAGTTCTAAATCTAGAGTTTTTTACTCAAAAACAAGTTCCTTCAAGATACTTTCCGCATCAATTCTGTTTATTTTTTGAAGTTCTGCAACCGTTCCATGTTCAATAAACACATCGTTAATTCCTAATCTTTTTATTGGGATAGTATAATTTTGTTGAGACGCAAATTCTATAACAGCACTTCCAAAACCACCTTTTATTACTCCATCTTCAATTGTTATTACTTTTTCAAAAGATTGGAAAATATCATGTAAAATTGTTTCGTCTAACGGCTTTACAAATCCAAAATCATAATGCGCTATTTCATTAGCATTAGAAATTGTATCCAAAGCCAACGTCACATTATTGCCAATAAATCCAGTAGATAAAACGGCAATTTTAGTTCCTTTTTTAAGCAAATGTGCTTTTCCAATTTCAATTATTTCAAATTCAGAATTCGAAATTTGAGATTCGTAATTGGAATATTTTCCTCTACCTCGGGGATACCGAATGGCAATAGGATGATTTAGCCCTAATGAGGAGGTATATAAAATGTTTCGCAAATCTATTTCATCCTTCGGAGCATAGATAATAATATTAGGAACACATCTTAAAAACGCCAAATCAAAAATTCCATGATGGGTAGCTCCGTCTTCTCCCACTAATCCAGCTCGATCCAAACAGAAAATTACAGGTAATTTTTGCAAAGCCACATCATGAATCATTTGATCGTAGGCACGTTGCAAAAAAGTAGAATAAATATTGCAAAAAACAACCATTCCTTGGGTTGCCATTCCAGCTGCTAAAGTTACTGCATGCTGTTCGGCAATTCCTACATCAAAAGCGCGTTCTGGAAAAGCATCCATCATAAATTTTAACGAACTTCCAGAAGGCATTGCAGGTGTTATTCCGATTATTTTTGAATTTTCAGTGGCTAATTCTACTAATGTTTTTCCAAAAACATCTTGAAATTTAGGAGGTAAATTTTCTTCTGATTTGTGATGTATTTGACCAGTAGTTTTATCAAATTTTCCTGGCGCATGATATTTTACTTGGTCTTCTTCGGCTAATTGCAACCCTTTTCCTTTGGTGCTAATGATATGTAAAAATTTTGGTCCTTTTACTTTTTTCAAACGTTCCAATTCTGAAATAAGAGCATCTAAATTATGACCGTCTATGGGTCCTGAATAATCAAAATTTAAGGACTTAATCATGTTATTTTGTTTTGGGTTTTTTCCTTCTTTAACGGACGTTAAATAATTTTTTAAAGCTCCAACACTTGGATCAATTCCAATAGCATTATCGTTTAAAATTACCAATAAATTAGCATCTGTCACTCCGGCATGATTTAAACCTTCAAACGCCATTCCACTGGCAATAGAGGCGTCTCCAATTACGGCAATGTGGTGTTTGTTTTCTCCTTTCAATTGAGAGGCAATTGCCATCCCTAATGCGGCAGAAATTGAAGTGGATGAATGACCAACTCCAAAAGCATCATAAACACTTTCGCTACGTTTTGGAAATCCAGAAATGCCTCCAAGTTGGCGATTAGTATGAAATTTATGTTTCCTTCCAGTTAGTATTTTATGCCCATAGGCCTGATGTCCCACATCCCAAACCAACAAATCATCCGGTGTATTAAACACATAATGAAGCGCAATTGTAAGTTCTACAACACCAAGACTTGCACCCAAATGGCCTTCTTTTACTGAAACTACATCAATAATAAAATCACGTAATTCGCCTGCTAGTTGAGGTAATTGCGTGGTTTCCAATTTTCGTAAATCGGTTGGATTATTGATATTTTTAAGTAAATTTTCAGACATGTAGCAAAGGTACGAATTGAATTCCTATTTTTGCTTTATGGATAACATTTTCACCGACGAATACTTTATGAAAAAAGCTTTGCAAGAAGCCGAAACTGCTTTTGAAAAAGGTGAAATTCCCGTTGGTGCCATAATTGTAATTGACAATAAAATCATCGCTAGAAGCCATAACTTAACGGAATTACTAAACGATGTTACCGCTCATGCCGAAATGCAATCCATAACTGCTGCGGCCAACTTTCTTGGCGGAAAATATTTAAAAGACTGCACCTTGTATGTTACTCTAGAACCTTGTCAAATGTGTGCTGGCGCTTTGTATTGGAGTCAGATTTCTAAAATTGTTTTTGGAGCTAGTGACGAGCAGCGTGGGTTTATTACTTTAGGAACAAAATTACACCCAAAAACCCAAATAAATCATGGAGTTTTAGAAGTAGAATGTGCCAGCATTATGAAACGGTTTTTTGTCGAAAAAAGAAAATAGAAACATATTGATAAACAAAAAACGCCTTTCGAAAGAAAGGCGTTTCTATTTTGAATTAATATTCAGCATTTATTTAATTTTTTTCCCTTGATGATCAAAAAAGTGATATTCAAGATACGTGTAAGCGTCACGCGGTATTATTTTCACCCATTTTTTATGTTCAAAGAACCACTTTGAACGTATTGATGGAAATCCTTTTTTAAGGTATGCTGCCACAAAAGGATGTACATTTAGCTTCACTTTGTTGTGGTCTTTGATAATTTTTTCAAGTGAAAAAGCAATTTTGTCGATAATTTGAATTGGCGCATCTACATCACCACTCAAGTTATTCGGATTCTCTTCTCTTGTTTCAATATTTACTTCTGGTCTCACGCGTTGTCTGGTAATTTGAACTAATCCAAATTTACTTGGCGGTAAGATCTTGTGTTTGGCTTTATCGTCGCTCATTTCTTCTTTCAAGAAATTATATAAAACCTGACGATTATCTGGATTATGCATATCGATAAAATCGACTACAATAATACCTCCCATGTCGCGAAGTCTTAATTGACGTGCAATTTCTGCCGCAGCAATCATATTCACTTCAAGTGCAGTATCCTCCTGATTCGTGGCCTTGTTAGAACGGTTTCCGCTGTTTACGTCAATAACATGTAACGCTTCGGTGTGTTCTATAATCAAATAAGCCCCTTTACTCATAGAAACGGTTCGCCCGAATGAGGTTTTTATTTGACGTTCTATATGATATTTCTCAAATAATGGCGTATCGTTCGACTGATAAAATTTCACTATTTTTTGTTTGTCAGGAGCTATTTCGGCTAAATAGTCCTTGGTTTCTTGAAACAACTCTTCATCGTCAATCTGAATACTTGTAAAAGTATCGTTAAACACGTCTCTCAATATCGAAGATGCTTTGTTAAGTTCTCCTAATACCTTCGACGGATGATGAGCAGTTGGTAATTTTTTACACATTGCAGTCCATCTTGTTATCAAGTTCTGCAAATCTTTTTCTAATTCGGCTGTTTTTTTGCCTTCTGCTACTGTTCTCACAATAACACCAAAACCTTTTGGTTTGACAGCTTGCACCAATTTTTTCAATCGGTCTTTTTCGGTTTTGTCTTCTATTTTTTGCGAAATAGAAACACGATCCGAAAAAGGGACAAGAACTAAAAATCTACCGGCAAAAGAAAGCTCAGAGCTTATCCTTGGTCCTTTGGTAGAAATAGGTTCTTTTACCACTTGCACTAAAACTGACTGGTTGACACTTAGCACTTCGGCTATGGCACCATCTTTATCAATTTCTTTTTCAAACTTAAAGTTTTTTAGGGAGAAATCTTTTATTTTACCTGCGCTTACAAGTTTTATGAATTTCAAATAAGAAAGTAAAGCCGGACCTAAATCGTGATAATGTAAAAAGGCATCTTTTTCAAAGCCCACATTTACAAAAGCAGCATTTAATCCTGGAACAGGTTTTCTGATTTTGGCAATAAAAATATCACCAACAGAAAAATCGTTTCCCTTTCCTTCTTCTTTGTGTAATTCAATTAGTTTTCCATCTTTTAATAAGGCAAAATCTACAGCATCGTCTTCCTTTCGGATGATAAGTTCTTTATTCATGTTGTAAATTTTTATCCAAACAAAAAGCTTTTAAGCTTTTAGCTTTTAGCTTTTAGCCAAAAATGGCTGCTAGCTGATTGCTAATCATTAATTGCTAAAGTAAGGATGGATTAAACATTTTTTTACAGGTCGTTACCCGATGAATTTTAGCTGTCTGTTGCAGTTTAAGGTGAGCAGACTGCTTACTGTGACTGGTTGCATAACACTAAACTTCGTTTTCAATGAACGTTTAAAAAGAAAAAAGTAGTTTTAAACTACTTTTTCTTTTTGTGACGGTTAGCTCTCGCTCTTTTTTTACGTTTGTGAGTAGCTACCTTATGTCTTTTTCTTTTTTTACCGCTTGGCATAGGTTGTTTTTTTGTGATTAATAATTAATTTTTTTAACTAAACAGCAATTTCAGTTTTAGTTTTTACGCCTTCTACAAATACTTTTGCAGGTTTAAATGCAGGAATATTGTGAGCAGGAATTTTTATTGTAGTATTTTTTGATATGTTTCTCCCTGTTTTTTCTGCTCTTGTTTTAATAATAAAACTTCCAAAACCTCTTAAGTAAACATTATCACCACCTTCTAATGATGCTTTTACTTCTTCCATTAATGCTTCAACTGTAGATTGAACATCTCCTTTTTCAAGACCTAATTTTTCTGAAATTTTAGCTACGATATCTGCTTTCGTCATTTTCTTTCGTATTTAATAATTATGTGTAATTTTTTGAGTGTGCAAATATATGAATTAAAAAAACAATATTTCAAGTATAATGGATTAAAATTTAATCACATAAAGATTTACTTTTGTCCGTTTATAAATATTTATGGATTTTTCTAACTCATTACTGCTTTGGTATTTACAAAACAAACGCGATTTGCCTTGGCGAAATACAGCTAACCCTTATTTTATATGGCTTTCTGAAATAATGCTTCAGCAAACAAGAGTCGCACAAGGATTGCCTTATTTCATGTCATTTACAGAGGCTTTCCCATCAATTTTCGATTTGGCAAATGCAGATGAAGAACAAGTTTTGAAACTTTGGCAAGGATTAGGATATTATTCTCGAGCCAGAAATATGCATAAAACGGCACAAATTGTTGCTTTTGAATTTGACGGAAATTTTCCAGACAATTATAATGATTTATTAAAACTAAAAGGAATTGGTGAATATACTGCCGCTGCAATTGCATCTTTTGCTTTTAACGAGGTTGTCCCAGTAGTAGACGCCAATGTTTTTAGAGTCCTTTCTCGCTATTTTGATATAACAACCGATATTGCAACAAGTGGTGCTAAGAAAGAATATACAGCTTTAGCAAAGGAGTTAATACCAAAAGACAAACCTGCATTATTCAATCAAGCAATAATGGAATTTGGAGCTTTGCAATGTGTGCCAAAAAAACCAAATTGTAACATATGTATTTTTAATAATAGCTGCGTCGCTTTGCAAAAGAAAAAAGTTGCCGAACTTCCTGTTAAATCTAAAAAAACTAAAGTCACTAATAGGTATTTTAATTATGTTATTTTTTTAGATAATTATGAGAATACTATTATAACAAAGAGAACGCAAAAAGGAATTTGGCAAAATTTATACGAATTTCCAGTTATTGAAACAAATGAAGATTTGGATTTTGAGACGATAGTAAATAAAATTCAAGAAAAATTTTCGAAAAATGCAATTACATCTATCGAAATTTATAACAAGCAGCAAATAATACATAAACTTTCTCATCAAAAACTCCATATTAATTTTTATAAAGTAACTATTTCTAATAAAATTACTGACGGTATTAAGCTGAATTTAGTACGAAATTTTCCTTTTCCAATAGTAATTTATAATTTTATTGAAAAGTATTCTATTTAATTTGTAATTTTGGTTATCTCAAATTGAATATTTATGAACGGGACATTAAATAAAGTTATGTTAATTGGTCACTTAGGTGATGATATAAAAATGCACTATTTTGATGGTGGAAATTGTATTGGAAGATTTCCGTTGGCAACCAACGAAATTTATATCAATAAATCAACCAACGAAAAAATAACATCTACAGAATGGCATAATTTAGTGGTAAGAAATAAAGCGGCCGAAATATGTGAAAAGTATTTGTCTAAAGGCGATAAAATATATATCGAAGGTAGAATTAAATCACGTCAATGGCAGGCCGAAGATGGTTCTACAAAATATACTACAGAAATTCAAGTTACCGAATTTACTTTTTTGAATGTTAAAAAGGATAATGAATCTAATAGAAACAATCCAATTTCGGAAACTAAAAATACTAATTTTGAAACATCTAATACACCAATTGAAAACGATTTACCGTATTAATTTTTGTTTAACTAATCCTAATTAAATTTGGACTCAGATCCCAGTTTTATTTCCCTTTCGTCAATCGATACCAGTTTAATTTTCGGTATAATTGGTATTTTTATCTTGCTTTTTTGTACCGCAATGGTTGCTGCCGCCGAAGTAGCACTTTTTTCTTTATCACCAAAAAATCTTTCTGATCTATCTCTAAAAAATCCATCAAAAGCGGTTTTAATAAATCAGTTATTATCTAAACCAAAGAAAACACTAGCTACCATATTGGTTGCCAACAACTTTCTACACATCTCTATTGTAATTCTTTTCTCATTTTCGCTAGACTCTGTTTTTTCTAGAATTGCTTCAAATGTTATAAAATTTATTGTAGAAGTAATTTTAGTAACTTTTTTAATTTTATTATTTGGCGAAGTTTTGCCTAAAATTTATGCAAGCCGAAACAATATGAAATTTGCTTCGTTTATAGTTTATCCATTGCTTTTTTTAGACAAATTGCTTTCGCCAATTAGTTTGCCAATGCGAGCTATTACGCTATTTATTCAAGAAAAATTAGGCAAACAAAAAACTAATTTTTCTGTCGATCAATTATCTCAAGCTCTAGAATTAACATCAACAGATGACACTAGTCACGAAGAACAAAAACTGTTAGAGGGCATAATATCTTTTGGAAATACAGATACTAAACAAGTTATGAGTCCAAGAATTGACCTTTTTGCCCTAGAAATTGAGGAAACTTTTGCAGCTATTTTTCCGAAGATTGTTGAAAAGGGATATTCACGAATTCCAGTTTATCGAGACAATATTGACCACATAGAAGGCGTTTTATTTGTTAAAGATTTAATTCCACATATCTCCAAAAAAGAATTTGATTGGAAAACATTGCTACGTGAACCTTTTTTCGTTCCAGAAAATAAGAAGTTAGATGATTTACTTAAAGATTTTCAAAGCATGAAAAGCCATCTTGCAATTGTTATTGATGAATATGGTGGAACATCGGGTTTGGTTTCTTTAGAAGATGTTATCGAAGAAATTGTTGGCGATATTAGTGATGAATTTGATGATGAAAACATCAATTACTCACAAATTGATGATAAAAATTATCTGTTTGAGGGCAAAATTAACCTTAAGGATTTTTATAGAATAATTGATGTTGATGAAGACTCCTTTGAAATTAGAAAAGGTGAAGCCGAAACACTTGCTGGATTCATCTTGGAAATAGTAGGAAATTTTCCAAAAAAAGGACAGAAAATCCAGTTTGAAAACTGCTTGTTTTCCATAGAAGTAGTCGATAAAAAACGTGTGAAACAAATTAAAGTGACACTTGATGAGTAATAAATTTAATAATCTAGTCAGAATAACACTTTCTTCTAGCGTATTGCTTTTTACAAGCTGTAAAGACGATGTTTTACCAAAACCTCCAAGTCAATTGCGATTGGATTATCCGATAGCCAATTATGATACTTTTGAAAACCATTGCCCGTTTACTTTTAATATGAATTCAGAGGCAATTATAAAAGAAGAAAATGATTGTGGTTTTACAATAAGCTATCCTAAAATGAAAGCAACCATTTATCTTACCTATAAACCCGTAAATGGAAACATTGATAAATTACTTCGAGATGCACAAAAGTTGACCTATGAGCACGTAATTAAAGCTGATGAAATTATAGAACAACCTTATTTAAACCCTAAAAAAAAGGTGTATGGAGTGTTTTATAAAGTTTCTGGAAATGCGGCAACCAACGCCCAATTTTATGCGACGGATAGCATTAAACATTTTTTGACTGCTTCAGTGTATTTCTATGCAAAACCTAATTTTGATTCGATCATGCCTGCCGCAGATTATATTAGAAACGATATGCAGAACTTGATGGAAACGTTACAATGGACCCGAGACCGTTAGGGCTAACGGAGCGAAGCTAAATAAAAAAAGGAACTCATTGAGTTCCTTTTTTTATTTATTTAATAAGAATTTATTCTTTTACAATTTTCTGTGTAAAGTTCAATGAATCACCACTTACTTTAAGAACATACATTCCTGATTGAATATTGCTTAAGTTCAACGATTTTTCAATATTAAAGTCTTCGTTTTGGTATTCATTTACAATTCTTCCGTTAATGTCAATTATTTGAATGTTTACTTTTCCAGAATAATTGTTGATTCTAATATTTAAATCCCCATTAGTTGGATTAGGATAAACTCTAAATAAGTCTTGATTATTAGTAGCAAAATAATCTACGGTTAAAACACAATTTGAACCTGTTGCAGGTGTTGTTCCAGGAGTTGGAACCGTAAAATTCTCAATCTCATCAATAGAACTATTTGGATCACCTGAATCTGCATTTAATCCTAATCCTCTTCTTGCAAAAACCTCCCATATTAGGCAATAATCTTGACCATTAGTGGTAGCCAAATCAGCAGCTAAAATTGCATCTCTGGCTTGAACAAAAGATGGGCCACAAGGTTGTAATTTTATAGCATCTAATACTAAACGCATTACTTTGTTGTTTCCACCTGTACCAGTATATTTATTATCATCGTAACCATATTTATTTACATACGCCCAAGTTAAATCCCAAAGCATTGTTGCCCATACCTCTCCTACATTATGTGTCTCGGTAACATTATTTACTTGGTTAAAATTAACTGTATTGAACGTTTCTGGATTTACTGTCATATCAGTTGAGTATGGATAATTTCTAATACCAGGTCCATTTGCTGGTTGGCTAACTGCATAATTACCTAATCCTATAGGAGTCGTTCCAACATCTCCTGGGTGCATTTGAAGCATTAATGCAAACCAGTCAGACCAACCCTCACCCATTTGCTCCTCATTTTGTAAACAGCCAGAATTTGCTCTTCCGCCTGCTAGGCGAATAGATATTCCATGACCAAATTCATGAGCGATTACCCCATTATCCATATCACCATCAACATTCACAAAAGGAATATAGTCTGCAGGTAATTGTAGTTTTACATTTACTGTATTTGTTAACATCTGAGATCTTAACATATCTCCAATTATTTTTGAAATTCCAATTGCAGGGATTGTTATTGTGCCATCAGCACCTGACATTCCAATTGGAACATCAACAGGAGTTCCTGAATTATCTGTAACATCTATATTATTAGATATAATTACGGCTGTTGCACCAGCAAGTTGCGCATTTTTTACTTTTACTGTAAAATTACAAGGTGTACCCCCGTCAGCTGCAGCTAAAGATCGATTTATCAATACAACGTGTCCATTGATTGCAGCAGCATTAACAGCTGCGCTACATGCATCTGAATTATCTGCAGCTCCAGGATCAGCAGAACCATCATCATAAAGAACTAAGTCAGTTTGTATTGCTGCTGGAGCAATAGGTAAATCAACATGTCCTGGCGAAAAACCATTTTGTCTTGAATTATAATTTCCTGCAATTGCATTAGGTGAAACTACAAAAAGTGGTTTATAGGTTGGCGCTATATTCCATAAATACATTTGCATTCTCCCTTTTGATCCGTCGACAGGTGCAGAAAAATTAGCATTATTTAAAGTTGGTGTAGCAGCTGTAGATCCGTCTTGTGCATCTGCATAGACATAATCTCCAGAAGCTGGTGAAGATACAGTTGTATAGTTACTGTTTTGGAAATTGCCATTTGATTCGTTAAATCCATATTGATACCATAAATCATGACATACATTATTCATATAGAATAAATTAGTACAAGCAGCATTAATATAGGTATTTGCAACAGCAGAAGTGCCAGCATAAGGATAATCAAAAAGCAATCCTGTTCCTCCATCTGGAGAATATCCATTAGCCGTTGATGTTGTTGAAATTGCTGTTGGATTAACTCCACCATAATCACTTCTAGCCCATACATTATTTCCTCTAGTATAAGTATAATTTAAGGAAGAAGTAGTACCTGTTAAGGTATTTGCGTTATGCCATCCTCTTGGAGAAGCAGTAGCATTTTCAGGGTTTGCAATTAATTGTCTTGGGCTTTCAAGTGGACTTACATAATTAAATGGAATTACTCTGTAAGAACCTCCTTGAACCTGAAGTGGTGAAGCAGCCAATTCCTTTTTAAAAAAAGTTTTAGTAAATGGACTACTTTGATCTAAATTTGATGAAAAATTTGAATTATTAGAAAAATCACAAGATATAACCATATCTTTTTTTTCTAATAAGCTTCCGTTTAAAGCATCAATCCTAATACTCCATAAATGTTTATAGTCTTGAGTATAAAATGTATAATCCCAAGCTAATTTTAGCATGTTTTTTATGGGCTGAAAAACTAACTTAGCAGATATAGGATCTTCAGTTAGGTTGCCATTAGAAATTTTAAATTCAGAAGCGCTAATATTTTCAATTATATCGCATGAAATAGGAGTAATATTTAAAGCTAAAAATCCTTTTTGTATTCCAGCTAATGCAGATAGACTTGGTGTTGTAGTATTTGCCTTTTGATTAATATTTGAAATAAATCCATTGATAACATTAATGATTTCGTTGTTTTTTACCCATACGTTAGAAACCGCATTATGGATTTCAATACCCTGGTATTTTTGAGCCAACCAATAAGTGTCAATCATAGTCGACTCTGAATTTCCGGTACTTTGTATATACCAATCACTAATGTCTTGACTTGTTAAATTAATTTTAGTTTTGTTTTGTTCTAAGTAAGTTTGGATTTTTTCTTTGTTTATTTGAGAAAATCCTAAAACGGTAAACAAAATCATCAATAGTGATGTAATTTTTTTCATAATTTTAATTTGTAATTTTTTAATAGGTTGACAAACTTAATTTATTTTTGATGTAAATGCAATTTTTTTGGTTGAAAATCAAAAATTTAACAATTTTTATCCAGAAATTATTTTGTTATACAATAACGCATTGCCATCGGTTAGCATCGAAATGAAATGGCAAATGTGTAGCAGACGTTCGTACAAACTTTCTTTTTCAACATTGTGTTTTTCAGGAAGAAGGTTCAATAATAATTTGTCATAATTAGTTGGTTTTCCTTCGTGTTGGTTGTTGTAAGCAGTTATAAATTTATCCAACAAATTGTTAATCATTTGATAGCCAGAAAGTTCTTTCTCAATTACTTCTCGGCTTTGATAAATCTTTTTAACACTTAATTTAATGATGTCGTAAATTTGTGCTTTGTATTTACTTTTGTCGGTTAAGGCATAAGGAAAATTTCCTTTTAAAATAGCATCTTCATTTTCAATAAAAATACGAACTGTATCATTTATCAAATTCCCAATAGCTAAAGCGCGTAAATAACTAATGCGATCTTCTTTTGTAGTAAGTGTTTGGTATTTATTAGTGTCAATAGTGTCTTTTACCAATTTAATCAAATATTCTAAAGCAAAATCTTCTGAAACTAGTCCTAAATTAATGCCATCTTCAAAATCGATTATCGTATAACAAATATCATCGGCAGCTTCAACCAAGTATGCAAGCGGATGGCGTTCGTATCCAATATCATTACCAGATTTATTAGGAATTAAACCCAATTCTTCAGCTACTTCTCTAAAAAAATATTTATCTGATTGAAAGAAGCCGTATTTTTTATCAGCTATATTTTGTGTTGGTTTTTTAGGCAAACTTTCTTTGGGATACTTCATAAATGCTCCCAAAACAGCATAAGTCAAACGAATACCGCCTTCAATTCCTGGGCGTGAACTGGTTAAAACAGAAAACCCATTAGCATTTCCTTCAAAATCAATTAAATCTTGCCACTCTTTATTGGTTAGTTGATCTTTAAATTGTTGTCCTTTTCCAATCGAAAAATATTCACCTATCGCTTTTTCGCCTGAATGTCCGAACGGCGGATTTCCAATATCATGTGCCAATGATGCTGCAGCGACAATAGCCCCAAAGTCATTTGCTTGATGCCCATGAACTTCTTGTAAATGGGGATATTTTTCGATGATTTTTTTACCTACTAATCGCCCAATAGAACGACCTACAACCGAAACTTCCAGACTGTGTGTCAATCTTGTATGAACAAAGTCGGTTTTGGAAAGTGGAATCACTTGTGTTTTATCTTGCAAACTTCGAAATGCTGACGAAAAAATAATTCGGTCGTAATCGACCTCAAATCCAAGTCGCGTATCATCTTCTTCAATTCGTAGTCGTTTTCCTTTGTCGCCTTGACGTTTTAAAGATAAAAGTTGTTCCCAGTTCATCTTGTTTATTTAGTATTTTATAAAATAAAGTGTTTTTTTATTAAATTCAATTTTATTTGCCAAAATTTATTTTTTGTCATTGGCTAAAAAAAATACTCTAGATTTTTTAGGATATTGATTATAGCTTTTATCACTTGGGTTGGCAATCACACTTTTGATGTTGATTTCGTCACCCAATTTAAAACTTGCTTCAGTATATTGGTAATCCAATAAATATTCACCACAAAAATAATTGCCGTTTTCGTCTTTTTCTATTATTCCAGTGTAAACTCCTTTTTCTTTCATGCTGAACTTTTTTATTTGAATTCAAAGATAATTAAAATACAAAACAGCCATCAATTGACAGCTGTTTTGTATTTTCATTTTTTTTATTCTATTTTGTAATTAAGACCCACACATTTCGCAATCATCACCACCGTTTCCTGCGGCATTACGAGCGCGTTCTACCATGGCAGCAAAATCTTCGGCGGTCATTTCTCCATTTTCAACTGGAGCAACAACTTCAACTGCAACTGCTGCTGGTTTTTCAACAATAGATGGTTCGGCTTTTTTATCGTTGTTCAACGTAAATTTAATTGCATCCACCGCAGCTTTAGTTCTCAAATAATACATTCCGGTTTTTAAGCCACTTTTCCAAGCATAAAAATGCATCGAAGTTAATTTAGCATAATTGGCATCTTGCATGAACAAGTTTAACGATTGCGATTGGTCAATAAAATAACCTCTATGACGACTCATATCGATAATGTCTTTCATCGACATTTCCCAAACTGTTTTATACAATTCTTTCAAATCTTCTGGAATTTCCAAATCTTGAACCGAGCCGTTGTTACGCATCAATTCTTGTTTCAAGGTTTCAGTCCATAAACCCCTTTCTACTAAATCGTTTAATAAGTGTTTATTTACCACAATGAATTCTCCAGAAAGCACACGTCTTGTATATATATTTGAGGTGTAAGGTTCAAACGCTTCATTATTTCCTAGAATTTGTGACGTAGAAGCCGTTGGCATTGGCGCTACTAAAAGCGAATTTCTTACACCGTGTGTAACAACTTCTTTTCGTAAACTTGCCCAATCCCATCGTCCTGAAAGTTCTTCGTCTTTGATATTCCAGAGGTTGTGTTGAAATTGTCCTTCAGAAATCGGAGAACCTTTGAAAGAAGAATACGGTCCTTCTTCTTTTGCCATTTCCATAGATGCAGTTACAGCTGCAAAATATAATGTTTCAAAAATATCTTGATTTACTTGTTTAGCTTCGTCACTTGTAAAAGGTAATCGCATCATGATAAAGGCATCAGCCAAACCTTGAACACCCAATCCAACCGGACGATGGCGCATATTAGAGTTTTCTGCTTCTTTTACAGGATAGTAATTTCTATCGATTACTTTATTTAAGTTTCGAGTCACACGTTTGGTCACATTGAATAACAATTGGTGATCAAATTCGCAGTTTTCTACAAACATTGGTAATGAAATAGAGGCCAAGTTACATACTGCTATTTCGTCTTCTGACGTGTATTCCATGATTTCGGTACACAAGTTTGATGAACGAATAGTCCCCAGATTCTTTTGGTTCGATTTTCTGTTCGCCGCATCTTTGTACAACATATACGGCGTTCCTGTTTCAATTTGTGATTCTAAGATTTTCTCCCAAAGTTCCCGTGCTTTAACGGTTTTTCTTCCTTTTCCGGCAGCTTCATACGATGTGTATAATGCTTCAAATTCATCGCCATAAACGTCACACAATTTCGGACATTCATTTGGGCACATTAACGTCCAATGAATATCTTCTTCCACGCGTTTCATAAACAAATCGGATGTCCACATTGCAAAGAATAGATCTCTTGCACGCATTTCTTCTTTACCGGTATTCTTTTTTAAATCTAAAAATTCAAAAATATCGGCATGCCATGTTTCTAAATAAATAGCAAAACTACCTTTACGTTTTCCACCACCTTGATCTACATAGCGCGCGGTATCATTAAAAACACGCAACATCGGAACAATACCGTTTGAAGTTCCATTAGTACCACGAATGTAAGATCCCGTAGCACGAACATTGTGAATTGATAATCCAATTCCTCCAGCCGATTGCGAGATTTTTGCCGTTTGTTTCAACGTATCGTATATTCCGTCGATGCTGTCGTCTTTCATAGTCAACAAAAAACAAGAAGACATTTGTGGTTTAGGAGTTCCGGCATTGAACAAAGTTGGTGTGGCATGTGTAAAGAATTTCTTTGACATTAAGTCGTAGGTTTCGATAACGGAATCCAAATCGTTTAAATGAATTCCTACCGAAACACGCATCAACATGTGCTGCGGGCGTTCTACAATTTTACCATTGATTCTCAATAAATACGAACGTTCCAAAGTTTTGAAACCAAAATAATCGTAATTAAAATCGCGATTGTATATGATATGTGAATTTAAAAACTCAGCATTTTCTTTAATTACGTTATGTACTTCTTCCGAAAGTAACGGAGCTTCTTGATTGGTTCTTGGGTTTATATAATGATACATTTCATTCATCGTTTCCGAAAATGATTTGTTGGTGTTTTTATGCAAATTAGATATGGCAATACGTGCAGCTAATTGCGCATAATCTGGGTGTGAAATAGTCATTGAAGCTGCCGTTTCAGCAGCAAGATTATCCAATTCGGACGTAGTAACTCCGTCATACAATCCTTCAATCACTCGCATGGCTACTTTTACAGCGTCAACTCTATCGTTTAAACCATAGCATAGTTTTTTAATTCTATCGGTGATTTTGTCAAACATTACCGGCTCTTTGTGGCCGTCTCTTTTTACTACGTACATAATCATTGTTTTTTGTGAAATAGAAAATCCCTTCACTATTTCGTGTTATTTGTAATTAATACTGAACTCGTTTCAGTATCTATTTTTGCGTGATTAATTATGAATCTGAAACGAGTTCAGTTTAAAAATCGGCATCGAAACTAATTTTACTGGATTCTGAATCAGAATTCATAACTCCAGCTTTTTGGTATTCCGCAACGCGTTTTTCAAAAAAATTAGTTTTCCCTTGAAGCGAAATCATATCCATAAAATCAAACGGATTAGATGAGTTATACACTCTTTCACAACCTAATTCTACCAATAATCTATCGGTAACAAATTCTAAATATTGAGTCATTAAAGCAGCATTCATTCCAATCAAACTTACGGGAAGTGACTCGGTTATAAATTTTCTTTCAATATCTAATGCATTGGTCAAAATTTCAGTAATTCGATCTTTAGGTACTTTATTTACAATATGGTTTCGGTGTAAATGCACCGCAAAATCACAATGCATTCCTTCATCACGAGAAATTAATTCGTTAGAAAAAGTCAATCCGGGCATTAAGCCACGTTTTTTCAACCAATAAATGGAGCAAAAAGAACCGGAGAAAAAGATGCCTTCTACTGCTGCAAAAGCTATTAGTCGTTCTGCAAAAGAATCGGATTCAATCCATTTTAAAGCCCAATCAGCTTTTTCTTTAATCGCTGGAAAATGTTCTAACGCATGAAATAATTCGTGTTTTTCAGTTTCGTCTTTTACATAAGTATCAATTAACAACGAATAAGTTTCGCTGTGAATATTTTCCATCATCAATTGAAATCCATAGAAAAATTTAGCTTCTGGATATTGTACTTCACTCACAAAATTTTCAGCAAGATTTTCGTTTACAATTCCATCTGAAGCCGCAAAAAAAGCTAATATATGCTTGATAAAGTATTTTTCATCGGCATTCAATTTGTTATTCCAATCATTTAAATCGGTATGCAAATCAATTTCTTCGGCTGTCCAAATACAAGCTTCTTGTTTTTTGTACCATTCCCAAATATCTTGATGCTTAATCGGAAAAATGACGAAGCGATCTTTGTTCTCTTTTAGAATTGGTTCTATGAACGACATAATTATGATTTTTTATAGGTTTTTTAATTTTTTTCAACTGTTACAAAGGTGGTTATTTTTTAGACAAAGAAAAAACCAAACTTATTCACAATCGGCTTTAGTTTTTAACAATGTTTAAAAACAGACTGATTTAGCCATTTTTATAAAATATTGATATGTAATGACTTATGAATTAAATAAAATTAAAAAACCCTTAAAAATAAGGGATTTGTATTTTTTAGTATTTTTTTTCGTAAACTTTTAGAAGTATTTTTTTTAGCAAATTGTTAAATAAAAAAACAAATTTTTAGTTTTTTAAAGCAAAAATATCTTTAGACTAAAAAACATTAAAAAGAAGCTCTCAATTGAACGTTACCCGTATGAATAGTTTGACTAGTTTCCGATTTTCTTCCTTGATAATTAATGTTGATATCTAAATATTGGGTTAGATTTTTTTGTAACAACAAGCGCCATGTCGAATTTTTCCCCGCTTGTAATCCCTCTAGCATTTGAAAAGCAACCGGTGAAAGTTGATTTCCAACAAAGGCATTATTAAACATTGAAAATTCACCATTAATTGTTATTTTTTGATCACTCGAATAATTAAATGATAATCCAATGTGTTGTTGTTTCAACCGTTCTACTTCATTTATTTTGTTTTGTTTATTTTTATATTCGAAAAACAAAGACAAACTTTTATTGTTGGAAAATAAATACGATATTTTAGGAGCTAAATCATAACTATTCAATTCAAAATTTCGGGAAGCATAATTATCCGAGATGCTACTCAATTTTGTTATTGACATATCTAAATTGAACAACCAACTTTTTTGAAGTAAGTGGGCATATTGCAATTGATTGGAACTCGAATTATTTTCTTGCGATCCAATAGAAAGTAAACTTTTTACGTGACTTTCTAAATAGGTATAGGTCACCGAATGCTCTTGCTTGCCTCGATTGTAGAACATGCTGTTTCTAAAACTTTTGTTCATACCTAACAAATTATCGGTACTGTTTGAGAACGGATTTAAGTTAAAATTATCCGATTTACGTTCAATTTTTCTATCCAAAGAAAATGCTGATTGATTGTAAAAAAAGGAGAGGAGTTTCTTTAATCCTTTTTCGTTATTCCATCGGGACGGACTTAAAGTAACGGATTGCGAAAATTTATTCTGATGTGTTTTTACAAAAATTTGATTGGGAAGAAACACCCGAATATATTTGGCCAAATCGTGAAATGGTGCGACTTCAAACTCTTGTAATTGCTGAATTCCATCGCCATTGTAATCGTTCCACATGTAAACACCTTGACCCGGATTGACTTGCAAATAGGTGAATTCTTGTTGTGCAATAGTACCCGATACATTTTCATAAGCGGTGTTTGTTTGGATCATTTGACCCCAAAAGTTATCATTATATAGTACACGAGAATTCAATGACGGTTCATTAGGTTTTGAAACATCTGAAAAGGTCAATCGTCGGTAATTCACAAAAAGGGATAAATTGGTTTTTTGAGTTTGTATCAATTTCGATTTCAAATAATAGGAATTAGAAGCATTCACCCGCTTTAATAATCCCGATTGCAAACTGTCATTATTGCGATGTAAATACCCTATTTCTGCATAGACTTTCGTACTGTCCCCTCTACCAATACCCCCCCCAATTTCACTAAATCGCTGACTTAATCTGGTAAACTGATTGGTCGCTACTAGCTTTTCTTGATTATCTTCTAAACGGAAACTCGAACCAACCCAATTTTTATTAAAATGGTATTTCCCTCGCGATTGATTTCTAAAAAAAGTGGTGTTTGAAACACTGCCCGTACTGTTAAGAAAACTGCTATTTTGTTGTAATGATATGTTTTTAGTTTTAAAATTCCCCTGAACAATATGGCGTGTGCCCGAAAAATTATTTGAAAAGTCGAGCTTTTCTAATTGGTATTTAGCAAATCCATTTTCTTTAAAATCAAAATTCAATCCCGATGTAAGCAAACTTTGGGTTCCAGAAATATTGGTTAAATTCCAATCGCGGTTGAATTCGATGGTAAATAATCGCTCAATAGTTTTGAAATTGTTCTGAATCAATTGGTAATTGGCTACTGCATCGACAGTAAATTTTCCAGAAAAAAGCCGTTGTTTTGCATTGAATTTAGAGGCAATTCCCTTGTTATTTCCATCATCAAGTTTTGAATACAAATTCAAATCATTATTACTGATGCCGAATTCAAAATCGACGGAAGTCTTTTCTGACGGATTAAATTTTCCTAAAACCGTTGCAATTTGGATCTTTGTGGGCGGAACCAATCGTGTAATGGGTTCGTAATTTCCTTGCGGAACACCACCAACAGGGGGTAGATATTCATAAATTTTCCCAACAGCAGTGTTACTTGTAAGGTTGTAATTTCCGAGATTGGCACCTACTAAAGTGAATTTTACATTATATAAAACATCGGTAGATACATTCGAATATTGAAAGATATTAATACCGCCAATACTTACTTTTTTGTACAAAATTTTATTTTCAGAATAGGAATCGATATATGCCGAAGGCGCATTCATCAGACTAAGATCGTCACCTGCATTTTGAAGAATTGCTACTTGTTCACTCGATAAATTTTGTTGCAAAGGTTGGTTTTTCACATCACTTTCAGAATATAAATAACCCCCCAAACTCCATTTTTCTTCTTGATGATTGACGCCGCCATAGGTAATAAAACGCGTATAACTTCGGTCCGAATATTGGTATTCAATTGCAATTCGCATTTCGGAGGTGATGGGAAAAAGCGATGTAAATTTGATTTCTCCAGCATTATAATCAATTACATAGTCGTTATTTTCACCCCGCTTTAGCAAAATTCCATTCACATATACGCGTTCAGAACCCGAAATCACCAATACATACAATTCGCCATTATTGCCTCGAAGTTTGTATGGCCCTTGATTGCCTTCTTGTCCAATAAAACTACTTTTGGCATATTGTCCTCGAACCACGGCGCCTGCAGCAAAGATTTCCGTTTTGTTTTCGGGCGTACCAAAAGTGAAACGTGTCGATAATCCCTGAACTTTTTTGTTGAAATTTAAAAATTGTGATTGCCTATTCTCTAAAAATAAATCTCCTGCTCGAATGTTCCATTTATCGGAAAAAAGTTCAATAAAAATTTGATCAAATTCATCTAATTTTTGAGAATAACCACCATTTTGAAGCGGAATATTACTGTCTTGAATGGAAGCACGAAGCGATACCTTATTGGATATCTTACCGGTAATTTGCAAATCGAGATTAGAATTTACTGTTGAATTTTGATTGTTTCCAACGGTAATGCCACGGGTAATGCTTCCTGAAGTATTCAATCCATCAAAGGGTTTGAAGGATTTTAGATTGTCTCTTTTAACCACATATAAATTCCCAGCTTCGTTCGGAACTACGCGCGCATCATTATAAATCGAGTAAGTTTTGGTAATAAATTCCGGGAATTTTAAATAACGAATGGTGATGGAATCGTTAGAAACATAGTTATTTTTAAAGAGCAACTTGGCTTTCTTAAAATCCATTTTATAAAATGAAGTATCAACAAGATTGCCGTGTTTGTCGAGAATTTTGAAAAAAGATTCGTTGATACTTACGTTATCAATAGCTATGGTGTCTTTTGAAAAGGGAAGTTTTTTATTTTTATAAGGCGTTTCGATTTCCTGAGCCAAAACGCTCGAAAAACAGAACAACAGCAACAAATAAAAACTACTTTTTAACATAAATAAGATAACTCTTAAATGTCAAAAGTAGTATTTATTATTGTAAAAAAAAGAGAGTTAAAAATTACTCCTTAGTTACAATTTGCATTGTTTCTCTAGAAACTTGTCTTAAGATAACCACTTTATCTTTTTCAACCATTTCGGCGGCTTCTTTAGAGAAGTGTCTTATGGTATAGAGCGAAACATTTTCATTGTAAGAAACTTTGAATTTTTTAGATAAAATCCCTTTTAAATCGTTGAAATTTCCAAATTTATCTTCAATACAAACGGAAAAACTAATCGCGGAGTTCTGAATTAAACTCACTTTTATTTTGAATTGGTGGAATAACGCAAAAATCTCGCTGATGTTTTCTTCCATAATAAAAGAAAAATCTATAGACGAAAGCGAAATTAATAATTGGCCTTTCTTTACAATAAAACAAGGTATTTTTGGATCTAAATCGGCACCTTTGGAAACGCTGGTTCCCGGCAAAAGCGGATTAATAAATGATTTTACAAATAACGGAATTTCTTTTTTCTGTAACGGTTGTAATGTTTTTGGGTGAATTACTGAAGCGCCATAAAAAGCCAATTCAATCGCTTCATGATAAGATATTTGATTCAATAAAATGGCATTTTCAAAATAACGCGGATCGGCATTTAAAACTCCTGGAACATCTTTCCAAATGGTAACGCTTTCCGCACTCAGGCAATACGCAAAAATAGCGGCAGTATAATCGGAGCCCTCCCTACCCAAAGTAGTGGTAAAGTTGTTCTCATCGGAACCTAAAAATCCTTGAGTTATGTTCAACGATTTCTTTTTGATACCTTTTAAAATCAATTTTTGAGTATGCTCCCAATCTACGTTAGCATCACGATAAGCGCTGTCGGTTTTTATAAAATTTCGAACGTCAATCCAATTGTTTTTTAATCCTTTTTCGTTGAAATAATGACTCACAATGGTCGTCGAAACTATTTCGCCATAACTGATTACTTGATCGTACACAAAGTTATAATTAGGCGATTTATTGCTTCTTAAAAAATACTCTAAATCGGCAAAATGACTGTTTACTGCAAAAAACACATCGTGATCTTCGTCTTCAAATAAGTCGAGTAAAATTTGATTGTGGTATTTCCGAACTTCTTGAAGTGAGGCATGAAATTCGTTCGATTTTTCAAAATAATTTTTGATTACTAGTTCCAAAGCATTGGTTGTTTTACCCATTGCCGAAATTACAATTAGCAGCTCTTCATGACCCACTTTTTGTAAAACATCAAATACATTTTTTATTCCTTTGGCATCTTTCACAGATGCACCACCAAATTTAAATATTCTCATTTCAGTAAAAATTCTTTTGTTTTTATTGCAAAGTTTAAATCATTTACAAATCTAAAAAAATAACAAGTTCAAATGGACTACAATTGTTATTTATTTTGTGATAAAAATGCCTCAATTCCGTTCTCATCCATTTGAGCCACACGCCAATCTTCCAATACTTTTGCTCCTGTTTTTCGATAAAAAGTAATGGCAGGGGTATTCCAATCGAGTACTGCCCATTCAATACGACGCACATTGTCGTGTTTTCCTTGTCGAATTATTTCTTTATAAAGTGCAAATCCGGCTCCAGTACCCCGTTGGTTTTCTCTTACAATTAAGTCTTCTAAATGAATGGTTTTGCCTTTCCAAGTCGAATAACGGTAATAGTATAAAGCTATTCCAATTATAGTACTTGCTATTTCGGCCACAAAACAATGAAATAATGGGTTTTCTGAAAAGCCATCGCGCACTAAATCTTCAACTGTAACCACAACAGCATCAGGTTCTTTTTCAAAAATGGCTAATTCTTTTATCAAGTCTAAAACCGAAGACATGTCGTCCGGAGTTCCTTTTCTAATAATCATCTTTACAGTATTAATTTTCAAAAATACAAATTCCTAGTGCTTTTCACTAAAATAATCTGAGCATTTGCTTCAGATAAAGATAAAGATAATAAAAGATTAATTGAAGAAATGATTGTATGTTTTCAATTATTTGGAATTGCATAGAAAAATAAATTTGATAAAAAAAATATACTTCAAAAGCTACTATTTTTTTCATAAAAATAACGATATTTGCACAAACCTCTACAACGATTTCTTAATGGAAGAGCGCAACAAAACCTTAGGTGAATTTATTATTGAAAATCAAAATGCTTTTCAATATTCTTCAGGAGAATTATCCAGAATTATTAACTCCATTAGATTGGCCGCAAAAGTGGTTAATTACAAAGTAAGCAAAGCGGGATTGGTTGATATTATTGGATCTTCAGGAGAACAAAATATTCAAGGAGAAGACCAACAAAAACTAGACTTGTATGCCAATGAAGTTTTTATTCAAACGTTAATTAATCGAGAAATTGTTTGCGGAATTGCCTCTGAAGAAAATGATGATTTCATAACAGTTGCTGGTTCAGATAATAGCCACAGTAATAAATATGTGGTTTTAATGGATCCGCTAGATGGTTCGTCTAATATTGATGTTAATGTTTCTGTGGGGACTATTTTTTCTGTTTTTAGAAGAGTAACGCCCATTGGAACGCCAGTAACTAGTGAAGATTTTCTTCAACCTGGAACGCAACAAGTGGCTGCGGGTTATGTTATTTATGGAACCTCAACCATGTTGGTTTATACAACAGGTCATGGAGTAAATGGCTTTACTTTAAATCCAGCGATTGGAACGTTTTATCTTTCGCATCCTAATATGAAATTTTCTAAAGACGGAACTATTTATTCTATAAATGAAGGAAATTATGTTCATTTTCCGCAAGGAGTTAAGCATTATTTGAAACATTGTCAACTGGAAGAAGACGATAGGCCATATACTTCAAGATATATTGGAAGTTTAGTTTCAGACATTCACAGAAACATGATTAAAGGAGGAATTTATATTTATCCTACGAGTTCCAAAGCACCCAACGGTAAATTAAGGTTGTTATATGAATGTAATCCGATGGCATTTATAGCTGAACAAGCTGGCGGAAAAGCTTCAGACGGTTATACAAGAATTATGGAAATTCAACCCACTGAATTGCATCAAAGAGTTCCGTTTTTCTGCGGAAGTTACAATATGGTTGCCAAAGCAGAGGAGTTTATGGAAGCGTACAAATAAATTAAAAACTAATTGATGTATTCTTCGTTTCTTAATTGAAAAGGATCGAATCAATTATAATTACTATCCCTTTAAAAGGAAAACTAATTCAATCAAATTTTAGGAATCTTATTAAACAAATTCAAAAAATAGTGTAAGTTTACATTTACAAACGCATAAATACGAAATTGTTATGTCAGATTTTTGGATTTTTTTTAAAATAGGATTAAATCATGTTTTGGACATTCATGGCTACGATCATCTACTTTTTTTAATTGCATTATCCGTTCCTTATGTCCTTAAAGACTGGAAAAAAATCTTAATTTTAGTTTCATTTTTCACGCTTGGTCATTCCCTTTCCTTATTGCTTTCTATGTTTAATGTTGTTTCTGTAAAAACAGTTTTGGTCGAATTGTTAATTCCAATTACGATTTTAATTGCAGCACTTTTCAATATTATAATGGTTGGAAAATCAGTAAAAAACGGCAATATAACTTTCGTTGCTAGCGTAACCGTGTTTTTTGGAATAATTCATGGGTTAGGATTTTCCAATTATTTTAATTCAATTTTACCCGGAAAACCAGTAGATAAATTAGCTCCATTATTCGAATTTGCAATCGGAATTGAAAGCGCACAAATTGTTGTGGTTTTAGCCGTTTTAATTTTAGCGTTCATATCACAAACCTTATTCCGATTCAACAAACGTGATTTTACACTTATTATGTCGAGTTTTGTAATTGGCGTAGTTGTTCCAATACTTATCGAAAATCCAATTTGGAAAAAATAAGTTGGATTTGAAGTGAAGCAGTAGCTATATTTGTAAACCATTTACATGGATTTTAGAATTTTAAAGAACGTAAACTTTGTGCATTAGCGCCTAAAAATTATAATTAAGAATACTGATACAAGTTCAGCATAAATGAAAGACAAAAAACAAAACAAATACGACAAAGCTTATTTAAGAATTGCTGCCGAATGGAGCAAACTTTCGTATTGTAAACGCAAGCAGGTAGGCGCCATAATCGTTCGAGACCGAATGATAATTTCCGATGGATACAACGGAACGCCATCGGGTTTTGAAAATTGCTGCGAAGATGAAGAAGGGTTGACCCAATGGTATGTGCTTCATGCAGAAGCAAATGCCATTTTAAAAGTGGCACGTTCTACACAATCGTGTGATAATGCGACTCTATACATTACACTTTCACCATGTAAAGAGTGTAGTAAATTAATTCACCAATCGGGAATCAAACGAGTGGTCTATCAAAAAGGATATCGAGATACATCGGGACTCGATTTTTTAGTTAAAGCCGGAATTGAAGTATTTCAGCTTGAGGATTTAGAATAAAATTTTAATGAAAATCAATAAAATCTTCATACCTTTTTTGTTTTTTTCCTGCGTGGCATTAGGAATAGTAATTGGTGGATTAATAAATTATCCATCAACCAAAATGGCCTTTTCCAAAAATAATTATAAAACCAAACTCAACCGACTTTTATATTTTATCGACAAAGAATATGTAGATGACGTCAAAACGGATTCTATTGTAGATTTAACGGTAACCAATATTCTTGCCAATCTCGATCCACATTCGGTTTATGTTCCTCGAAGCGAGCAAACTGCTGTTGCTGAAAGCATGAAAGGCGATTTTGTTGGTATCGGGGTTAATTTTTATTCCTACAACGATACTATAGCAGTTATAAAACCTATAGAAAACGGTCCGGCGCAAAAAGCAGGAATTAAAGAAGGCGACCGAATTTTATATGCTGATGATTTCAAACTTTTTGGAAAAAAACTTAAAAACGAAGTCCTATATAGTAAATTAAGAGGAGAAAAAGACTCTGAAGTTACCTTAACGGTTTATAGAAAATCAGAAAATAAACAATTGAAAGTTAAAATAAAGCGGGATATAGTTCCAATAAAAAGTGTTGATGCCGCTATTTTATTAAACAATACCACAGGATATATAAAAATCAACCGGTTTGCTGAAACAACTGCTCAAGAGTTTCATTTCGCATTATTGAAATTGAAGAAAAGCGGTATCAATTCGCTAGTCATTGATTTGCGGGAAAATGGAGGCGGTTTAATGGAAATGACCATTCAAATTGCTGATGAACTTTTAAAAGATAAAGAGTTGATTGTTTTCACAAAAAACAAAAAAGGAAACATCGATAAAACCTATGCCACCAATGATGGCGATTTTGAAACAGGGCGAGTATCTATTTTAATTGATGAAAATTCGGCGTCAGCAAGTGAAATTTTAGCGGGCGCGATTCAGGATAATGACCGTGGTACAATTTATGGAAGGCGTTCCTTTGGAAAAGGATTGGTGCAACGCGAAATGAATTTTGAAGACGGCTCTGCGGTTAGATTGACAATAGCAAGATATTATACGCCAAGTGGTCGTTCTATACAAAAACCCTACAAAAAAGGGAATAGCAGAGATTATTTCAAAGAATCTGAAGATCGTTTTGCTAGTGGCGAATTGTATGAAAAAGGGAAAATGAAAATTTCAGATTCGTTAAAATTCAAAACAAAAAAAGGACGAATAGTTTATGGCGGTGGTGGAATCGTACCTGATGTTTTTATACCACTTGAAGTGACTTATGGAGATGAAAGTTTAGAATATATTTTGCAAACGGGTATAGTTGGACATTTTGTTTTTGAACAATTAGACCATAACAGAAATACATTCAAAGGATTGAATTTGGAACAATTTCAAGCAAAAATGAATGGTAATCAGTATTATGTAAATCAGTTTGAAAAATACATGTATAAAATAGGAGCAACCATCGATTTGAATTATAATAAAGTAATTGTAAATCGCTACATTACTGCAGAATTTGCAAGACAGTTATTTGGTGAAAATCAATATTATCAAATTCTATTGAAAGAGGACAAGATGATAAAAGCGGTTTTGAAATAAACTATTTTGTTCTAATCGAATCATGAACTTGACACGAAATGCTATCATTCCATAAAGTTAAAATGTCAGTGGCAACCGCAGCTCCACTTCCCGCAGCAATAGCAAGTTGGCTTCGGTGTCCTGCAAGAGTTCCCGCTACATAAATTTCGTCAGCAACTTTATGGTCTTCATTTTTTAATTGCACACGTTGTTTTTCGGCAATAGATTTTTTGTGAGGTTCTATATACTCCATCAATCCTTCAATAGTAAATGTGTTTGAAGAACCAATTCCAATTACAATATTTTTTGTTGGATAAGAATTTTTGTTTGTAAAAACGGTGAAGTTTTGAAATTCACCTTCGATTTTAATTACTTTTTCGTCTTCAATTTGAATAATGTGTGGGTATAAATTGCGAAGTTGTTCTAAACTTTCGGTTAAAAGCTCTGAACCTAATTTCCCTGATGAAATTCCGTAAGCATTATTAAATAATGCCATTTGAAGAGACGCTGTTTTTTGATGTGCAATAATCCCAATTTTTTTTTCCTTGGCAAAAACTTTATTTTGAGCGGATCCCAAAACTAAAGCACAAGAAACTCCAGAAACGCCACCACCAATAACTAAAACATCAAACATTAATTATTTATTTTTAAGTTTTTGCTCAATCTTTTTAGACATTTTGAAGATAAGAAGAATAAAAACGGCACAAAATGAAGCGATAATTCCAATTAATGCAATCATGCTATTTCCTTCAAGTGGGTTATTGAAATCCAGTTGGGATACATTAAAAATGATAAGTGCAATTGCTAAAATAATTAGTGTTGTAGTAAAAATTTTCATTGAATATATTTAAAGTGTAAAAATAGTAAAATTTGATTTAAACAAACATTTCTTTAACATTAGCGGCAAATAATTTAACAGCTATGGCCAGTAGTATAACTCCATATGTTTTTCGAATGACACCCAAACCATTTTTACCTAATAATTTTCAATTTTAGAGGATGATATTAATACAAAATAAACTAAATCAATATTTAAAATAATAGCAATAAAAATATTTATGGTTTGAAATTGAGAGTTCAATTATTACTTTCCCTAAGTTATATCCTTAAAAAATGAAATAATCCTTTGTACCTTTGAAAAAATTAAAGATTAGCAAAATGTTTCAATTAGGGAAAACAATAGTTTCAGAAGATATTTTAGAAAAAGATTTTGTTTGTAATCTTTCGTCTTGTCATGGTGCTTGTTGCGTTGATGGTGATGCTGGGGCACCTTTGAGTGAGGAGGAAACTAAAATTATGGAAGAAATTTATCCAAAAGTAAAGCCATTTCTTCGAAAAGAAGGAATTGAAGCAATCGAACGATTGGGCACATGGGTAAAAGGAACCGAACAAGATTTAGAAACTCCACTAATAGACAATAAAGATTGTGCTTACGTAATTTTTGATGGTAAAACAGCGCTATGCGGCATTGAACAGGCCTACAACCAAGGAGTTATTTCTTGGAAAAAACCCGTTTCCTGTCATTTATATCCAATTAGAGTTAAAGATTTCTCAGAATTTGCAGCCGTTAATTATGATCGATGGGATATTTGTGATGATGCCTGTACCCTCGGAAAAGAACTTCAAGTACCGATATATAAATTTGTAAAAGAAGCATTAATTAGAAAGTTTGGAGAAGATTGGTACATGGAATTGGAAAAAGTAGCAGAGGATTTGAAAAGGGAGAACTAATAGCAAAACCGTCTGTTCCCAGACGGTTTTTTGTGGAGAAGATGGGGCTCGAACCCACGACCTCTTGACTGCCAGTAGAATCTATATCTCAAGAAAGCCCTATTTTACTTAGGTTTTCGTTTTTTAAGTAATGCAAAATCGTGCATTTTCTAACATTTTCCCACTTAGAAAGTACACTTAGATTAATGAGTTGTAAATTTAGATAACTGTAAAAAATTATTGCTAATTAAAATCTATTGTTAGCCAAATGTCAATATTAATTTATACATTTGGCTGATAATAAAATACTTTTATGAAAAAAGTTATAGGAAGAGAAAAGGAAATAGAACTATTACATAACGCTATAAATTCGGATAAGTCGGAGTTAATAGCTATATATGGAAGAAGACGTGTTGGGAAAACTTTTTTAATCCGTGAGACCTTTTCTAAAGAAATGATTTTTGAAGTTTCAGGAATTCCTGATGGAAGTTTCAAAGAACAATTGATGAACTTTCATATTGAACTTTCTAAAAAATATTCGCATCCAACAAATACTACTGTGCCCATTAATTGGATGGAAGCTTTCACATTATTAGGGGACTATATTGACACTTTAAAAAAATCAAGCAAAAAAGTAATTTTTATAGATGAATTCCCTTGGATTTACACTCACAAGTCAAAATTTGTACAAATGTTTAGTCACTTTTGGAATAGCTATTGTACAAAACGAAATGATTTGATTGTTGTGATATGTGGTTCTTCGGCTTCGTTTATGGTTAATAAAGTTATTAATGATAAAAAAGGCTTACATAATAGGATAACAATTCCTATAAGATTGTTGCCTTTTAATCTTTATGAAACTGAACTTTTTCTAAAATCCAAAAAAGTTAATTTAGATAGATATTCCTATCTCCAATTGTATATGGCTATTGGAGGCATTCCTCACTATTTGGAAAAAATTAATCCAGGGGACAGCGTTCCAGTAGCAATTGATAGGCTTTGCTTTCAAAAAAATGGGGTTTTAGTAAATGAATTTAATCAAATATTTGCTTCTTTATTTGAAAATTCCGAGAATCACATGAAAATAGTTGAAGCTTTAGCTTCGAGCCAAAAAGGAATGTTAAGACAAGAATTAATAGATAAATCAAAGGTTCCTTCTGGTGGAACACTATCTAATACGATTCAAGAGCTAATCGAATCTGGGTTTATTTCTGAATATCATCCCTATGATAAAAAAACTAAAGAGACCCTTTATAGACTTTCAGACGAATACTCTCTTTTTTATTTGAAGTTTATTAAAAATAATTTGAGCACCAGTTGGACAAGTCTTTTTGCTTCTAGGAGTTATATCTCATGGGGTGGCTTTGCATTTGAAACGCTGTGTCTTAAACATGTTGACCAAATATTAAAAAAACTAGGGTTAATAGGTATCGATACTAAAAGTAGGAGCTGGAGAAATAAAAATGCTCAAATTGATTTACTTATAGCAAGAAATGACCGCAGTATAAATATCTGTGAAATGAAATTTTCTGTTAATGAATTTGTCATTGACAAATCTTATGCTGAAAATATACGAAATAAGAAAAGTGAATTCATTAAAGAAACATCAACAAGAGATAATTTATTTGTCACATTTGTCACAACTTATGGAGTTAAAAAAAATGCCTATAGTAATGAGGTTATGGATAATGAGGTTACAATGGATAGTTTGTTTGAAAAATTATAGGATTTAAAAAATTTATTGGTAGCCAAAAGTAATAATTAAAACCTACTTTTGGCTGCTAATAAAATAAATTATCATACCCACTAATAAAGTCAGCACACCCTACATCGCCACCCAACGGCCACAAAAAAGCCTCACATCGCTGTAAGGCTTTGTATTACTAGTGGAGAAGATGGGGCTCGAACCCACGACCTCTTGACTGCCAGTCAAGCACTCTAGCCAACTGAGCTACATCCCCAATATTTTTGTAAAATTACATTTTTTTTTAACTTTTTCTTTTAAAACTCAATCTTTTCAAAATATTTAATAGGAATACATTGAAATAAAAGCAATTATATATTTTTTTTTATTAATATTGTAATCTAAAATTATAACTAAATTATTTATGAAAAAAATTACTATTATTGCAATTACTTTCTTGTTAACCATGAGTAATTACTCTTTTGGGCAAACGTATTACTCTGAAAATTTTGAAGGAGGATTAAATGGATGGGTTGTTACTGACCTAGATGCAGATACTCACAATTGGGCAGTCTTAAACGCCTCAACTATCGATGCAACACTTGGTTCGGGTTCTTTAGTTTCATTCTCGTATGATGACACTGCAGTTGCTCCATTAACTCCAGACAATTTAGCAACATCTCCAGCAATTGATTTGACAGCTGTAACAGCATCAAATGTTTTCTTCTTATATGATCAACTTACGGCATCAAGTTGGCCAGACGAACATTATGCAATCTATATTACTACATCAAATGATCCTGCAGTAATTACAGCATCTACACCACTTTATGAGACCGATGTTTCGGACTTGGTTTTAACCAACAAGGCCTTAGATATAACAAGTTATATTGGTCAAACTATTTATGTTAGTTTTAGACATTTCAGCTGTACAGATAAATATTATTTAATAGTTGACAACATGTCTGTTGTTACCTTACCGGCTAATGATGTAAGTGTTCTTTCTTCAACAATTAACAGATATAGTTTATTAAATATCAATAATACATTATCCCTTACAGTAAAAAACAAAGGAGCAAATACAGTTAATAATTTAACTGTAAAATGGAATGATGGTACTGATCATATTTCAATAATTCCAATTACAATTGCATCTCAAGAAGTAGTTACTATTGATCATCCAACGGTAGTCAATTACAGCACATTGGTTGATAAAAATATTGTAACCACTATTACTAATATTGATGGTAATTTAGATTCTGACCCTACAAATAATTCAAGTTCTAACTTGTTTAACACAATAAGTCAATCTTCACCTAAAAAAGTTTTATTTGAAGAAGGTACTGGAACTTGGTGTGGATGGTGCCCAAGAGGAGCTGTTGCAATGAATTATATGACTACAACCTATCCGAATGATTTTATTGGTGTTGCTGTACATAATGGAAGTACAGATCCAATGAAATTAGCTGCTTATGATACTGCTGCTGGAATAACTGGTTTTCCAGGAATGAATGTAGATAGAGCAGTTAAAAATGAAAGTGTTTCACAAAATTTAATGATTTCACATTTAAATGAAAGAAGGGTATTGTCTGTTCCTGTAAGTTTGGTTGCTTCGGGTACAATAAATGGAACTGCTATTTCAATTAACGCATCGGCAACATTTAGAGCTAATTTTGCAAATGCAAATTATTCTATGGGAGTTATTATTTCTGAAGATAATGTTCACGGTACAGCAACAGGATATAAACAAACAAATTATTATGCAAATAATGCAAATGGTCCAATGGGAGGTTTTGAATCATTGGCAAATCCAGTTCCTGCCGCACAAATGTATTACAATCATGTAGGCAGAGCTTTAGTTGGCGGATACAATGGTCAAAGTGGTTCAGTTCCAACAACAATTACCGACGGACAAGTTGTGAATTATACATTTAATTACACTAAACCTACTGCTTATGTTGCTGCTAATATGAATGCCGTTCTAGTATTAATAGATCAAATAACAGGAGAAATTGTAAATGCAGTTTCTATACCATTTTCATCACTAGGAAATAATGAAGTTGCCTCAAGATTCAATAATATCCAAATATATCCTAATCCAGCAATCGATAATTTTAGCATTCAAAATCTAAAAGAAGGAGTTTACAATGTTGCTATTTATGATTTACAAGGTAGATTAGTTCAAAAAAATGACAATAAGAGTGTTGATTATAACCAAAGTTTAAATATTCAACTTAAAAATGTTGCTAGTGGAGAATATATAGTTAATATTTCTCTGGAAAATGAATCATATAGTACACATTTATTAGTAAAATAAAACAATGAAAAAAAATATTCTTTTAGCTTTTCTTTTTATAGCAGGTATAAGCAACGCGCAGTTAGCGGTTGCTAAAATTGATGGTACACCTATAGCTGATGGTGAGGTAATTACTTTTAATTCTGTTCTACTTAATGAAGCTACTTTGTCATTAAAAATCACTAATACTTTAACGTCAAGTATTGAAGTTAAATTAAAATGTACTAGTTTTATAAATACTGATGGAGTAGGAATGGCAGTCTGTTTTGGTGGTGATTGTTATAGTGGAGTTACAGTCGGACAAATGTATCCGTCAGCATCAACTAATGTAACTATTGCAGCAGGAGAAAATGATACAACATCTCATTTTATAAATTCAGACCCTGGTAATGGAACTTCAATTATTGATTATGTTTTTCAAATTTACAGAACCAATAATTTTGGCGCTATAGTTGGAAACCCCTTTTCTTTTACCTATAGATTTAATCCAAATTTAGCTAATAGCACCTTTGATATAAAGAACATTGGCTTAGGGTTAAAATCAAGTGTGGTTTCATCGTGTCTTGAATTTGATGTTACAAATAGTGTAAATCTTCAAATGTACGATATGAAAGGAGCATTAATTAATGAGAACAAGCTATTAAAGGGTTATCAAACTGTTGACGTCTCTAATTTATCTACTGGAATTTATATTTTAAAATGCAGTAATAATGATGGTAAAAAAGCCACCATTAAGATTGTGAAAAAATAAATTTACTTGAGTTTATATTTTGAGTCGTCTAAAATAGATTGACCAATATTACAAACAAAGGCTGTCTAATTAGACAGCCTTTGTTATTTTTCTTTTAATATATTGTAATTATAGCTATATAAAATTGCATTGTAAACCAATTAGAAAGTTGAATTTAATGACAATGAAATTCCAGAGCTTTCTGAAACAATTCTACAAACACCACCTACACAAACTAATCCACCTCTTTGTCTTCCATAACTTAAAGCTATTCTAGTTGAGTTTTTTCTAAATGCAGAACCTACATTATAATAGTGGTTATCATTACCATCAAGATTACCATAATTATACATATCAGAGGCATAAACAGAAAATTTAGAGTTGAAATTGTATTCTACAGTTGATGCGGCCCAGTTTCTTTTATCACTATCAGCCCACATGTGCTCACCTTGAATTCTAATTGATTTTGTAGTGTTAAATTTATAAGTTGCTTCTCCAGCTACTATATTTGTTTGCACAATACCAAAAGTATCGGTAGTTAATTTTAAATTATTATACTGATTAATATATGCAAATCCAGTTGACAACTTATCACTAATTTTTTTTGTTATTTCTATATTAATATCAGAAAAGTATTTTTTTCCAAATCCAAGAAAATCTGTTTTATAATCTTGAGGGCTATACAAATAGAATGTTCCTCCTAAAGCGTGCCAATTTGAATAATTTATAGCAACTTTAGTGCCATATTTCCCACCAAATTTAGTTCCTTTTTTAAAATTGTAAAACAGATCTATTTGACCACCTATTTCACCAGCTTTAACAAGACTTTCATCAGATAGAAGAACATTTGGTTGCGCTTGATAGACATAAATATTAGCTAAATTATAGTGATGTTGTTTAGTCAAACTAGGAATAAATCCCATTATTTTATCGTTATAAGAATTCCCATTTGCTTCTCTTTCCGAGAAGAAACTCATGTTTTCAAGACGTCTAAACGTTCCATCAAGTCCAAATCCTTTTTTAGAATATCCCATGTTTAAAACCAATGCGCTCCCTGGTTTCACAAAGCTGTTTGAAACTTGATTAACTTGAACAACAGCATCTTTTGATTTATAATCATATTCCGTTGTTAAATAAAAAGCATTTCTACTAAAATTTATTCTTCCAGCAAAAGCATTAGTCAATCTATTAAAATTTGGATTTACAAAATCTGTTTTTTCATCTCTCCCAACATAAGTTATGCCAAAAGAAAGTTCCGAAGTTTTCATTTTGAACAAATCAGATAAAACTACTTCAGTATCAAGACCATAAATAGTACTATTAGCAACATCAAAACCAGATCTTTGCTTCCCGTTAATAGCTTTAATTGTCAAATAAGATGTAGGTTTAATAATTACTCTTAATCCTCTTAAAGCGTTGTTGATTCCTAAAGCCCTATCCTCCCAGCTTCTATATAGTAATCCGCTACCAAATTGTTCATAAAAATACCCGCCAGTAATATCTATTTTATCATTTTTATATTCTAAAAAATAGGTTCCAATATTCGTGCCTTTAAAAGCTGGATTATAATTTAAAAGAGCATTTTTTTCATAGGATTCTACTTGAGTTCCACCTAACCAGTTTTTGTATTTATAATTTATAAATAGATAATTATTGGATCTTAGAGGGTTTTCTGGTTGAGAAAAATCAAGTTCTTTATCATTCAAATACCATTGTGCGTTACTTTCAAGTCCTCCAGTAACATTGCCTTTTTCTTGAGAAAACACAGAGATAGAAATAAATACTATCACTATAAATATATTATTTTTCATTTTATAATGTCTTCAATTTTTCTAGTAATTCAGTGCCACTTCCAGGAGAATAACCATTTTGTATGTGAACAATTTTTCCATTTTTAACCACTATTGTATAAGGAACATTTACAATTGTTAAAGCTCTTTTTAAATCTTGATTAGTATCTAATAGTATTTTATAAGTCCATTCTTTGCCATTTGCTAATGGTCTAACTCTTTTAACAGTTCTTGAATCATCAATAGCCACAGCAATTAATTCAATATTTACATTTTTTTTCCAATCATCATAAACTTCATTTATCTCTTCTAATTCGTTGATACAAGGTGAACACCATGTTGCCCAAAATGAAAAAATATAAAATTTATCTTTTTCTAAAAAATCATTTTTTAAAGACATTTTTTTACCATTAACATCTGCTAAGTTCAAATCTGGTAATTGATGTTGTTGTCCAAAAAAATTCAACCCAACAAAAAGTAGTATTAAAGATATTTTTTTCATAATTAATTAATTTGATTTGCAAATAAAACAATAAACAGTTTAAAAATAAAATATTTATTGTTTTATTTGTATTGAGTTTTTATCAATTCTAGTTTGAATATATAATGTGCTCACTAATTACATTAATTTTATATTAAAATGAAAAAAATAAGCTATGTTTTAGTACTTTTTTTGGCTTTATTTATGTTTTCTTGTAGTGATACAAATATTGTTAAAAACATACCTGATAATGGATTAAGTGCTCCACCTATTTCAGGATATTTTAAACAAAATGTATTATTAGAAGATTATACTGGTACATGGTGTGGAAATTGCACACGAATACCTTATGCTGTTGAAAAATTTAAAGAAGTTTCTAGCAAAATTGTTGAAGTTGCTATTCACAATCAATCATCAGATCCCTATAAAGTTGATAGTAAGCCGTTTTTTGCTCAATTGGTTCAATTAATTTTTCCGGGAGATATAGTTTTAGGCTTGCCCAAAGCTAAATTAAATCGAACTAAAACATGGACTGCATTTGAATACCTTAATTTAAACGAAGCTTTAAGTTTAACAGGAAACAATTGTGGACTTGGTTTGTCGATGAAATCTGTTGTTGCAAATGGTAATATAAATATTGATGTCAATGTTAAATTTGCACAAAACTACTCGAACCTTAAATTAGTTGTAGTTGTTCTTGAAAACAATTTAATACATGATCAGATTAATTACAATTCTTATGTAGGAAATGGTGATCATGTTTTAACAAATTATGTTCATAACCATGTATTAAGGGCTCCATTAACTGATATTTTAGGAGACGCTATTTTAGGATCAACATTAGGGCAAAAAGTTACAAAAAGTTTTTCAGTTCCTATTCCAACTAATGTTTTAAATGCCGATAATATTAGTTTTGTTGCCATGATAGTTGATGAAAATAATACTGTAATTAACTCAAGAGCTATTGGTTCAAACGAAAATCAAGCTTTTGAGCAAAATCCATAACATTAAGTTATTATTTATATAAAAAGGTTGCCATTAGGTAACCTTTTTTTGTAACAATATTCTTGAACAGTTTGACTAAAACTTCGTATAACAAGTTAAGCAAAAGTCATTTTAATCTCAATTATCCTATTTTAAAAGTAACAACGGGCAATTTGGAATGATTGACTAAATCCTCACTGATACTTCCATTGAAGAAGTGCGAAAGTCCTTTTCTGCCATGAGTACTCATTCCTATTAAATCGGCGCCAATTTTGTCCGCAAAATTCAAAATTCCTTTTTCAACATTTGTTTCATTGTAAATGTATGATGCTAATTTGCCAACGTTAAAGTTAGAAAGAAAATTTTTCATAATTTCTTCAGCAACAGTAGTCGATTTAAAATTATTGGGAGTGTTAACCATAACCAAGTGAAGAGTTGCATCAAATTTTGAAGCAAATTCAACCGCTTTTTCAAAAGGTTTTTTCGCTTCGTCATTAAAATCAGACGCAAAAACAAAATTAGTTACTGCAAATTCGCCTTCGTCTTTTTTAATTACTAAAACAGGTACTTCAGAATTACGCACCACCTTTTCGGCATTTGAACCAATAAACATTTCTTTATAGCCACTAGCACCGTGAGACCCCATTACAATTAAATCGACATTGTTAAGCTTGCTTATTTTTAAAATACCATCGAAAGCCATTTCAAATTGAATAATTTTTGAAACATTAAGGCCATCAAGATAATCGGCATCCATTAAATCGTCTAATTTTTTAATAGCAGCATTTTTAAAAAACATCAATTCTGGGATATCCACCCCAGATTCTATAGCATCACTACCTTGGTTAGGTAATTCTAACATATGCAACAATACTATTTTGCCATTATTTTTTCTGGCAATTTGAGCAGCAACTTTTAACGCGTGTTCTGCGCTTAGTGAAAAGTCAGTAGGAATTAAAATTTTTTTCATGATTTAAATTTTATTTATTTAAAATAAATTGATATCTATAAAGTTACGAAAAAATTTGGAGCGCAAAGGTTTTAATTGTAAAAAATAATTCTATATTTGCAGCGTTATTAAACAGAAATGGAATAATGAGGGAAGCACTGCTTCCCTCTTTTTATAAAAATATGACATTTAAAGAGCAGGTTTCAAAACTTCTAAATGACGCTTTGTCTGAAAAGCCAGACTTATTTTTGATAGAATTATCAATTTCAGATACTTACAAAATTATTGTAACTTTGGACGCTGATAATGGAGTTAATCTTCAAGATTGCATTGACATTAGCAGAACTATTGAAAATAATTTAGACAGAGAAACACACGACTATGCACTTGAAGTAGCATCAGTTGGAGTTGGCTCTCCTCTAAAATTAGTTAGACAATATCATAAAAATATTGGAAGAACTTTAATAGTCCAAGCAAACGATGAAACTTTCGAAGCAGAATTAATAGAAGCAAATGATGAATACATAGTGTTGTCTTGGCAAGCAAGAGAACCTAAAAAAATAGGAAAAGGTAAAGAAACTGTTCAAAAAAGACAAGAAATACCTTATAGTGATATAAAACAAGCAGTGGTTACAGTAAATTTTAATTAATAATAGAATAATGGAGAATATTGCATTAATCGACTCGTTTTCAGAGTTTAAAGACGATAAACTTATTGATAGAGTAACGCTTATGGCGATTTTAGAAGATGTTTTTAGAAATGCTTTGAAAAAAAAGTATGGCTCTGATGATAACTTTGATATAATCATAAATCCTGATAAGGGAGATATGGAAATTTGGCAAAGAAGAATTGTTGTTGCTGATGACGATTTAGATTTAGAGCATTTGGAAATTACGCTTTCTGATGCCAGAAAAATTGAGCCCGATTTCGAAATTGGTGAAGAAGTTTCAGAAGAAGTTAAACTTATTGATCTCGGAAGAAGAGCAATTTTGGCTTTACGTCAAAACTTAATTTCTAAAATTCACGAGCATGATAATACTAATTTGTACAAACAATTTAAAGATATTATTGGCGAAATATATACGGCAGAAGTCCATCATGTTCGTCCAAGAGTTGTAATCTTGGTTGACGACGATGGGAATGAAATTGTATTACCAAAAGAAAAACAAATTCCATCTGACTTTTTTCGAAAAGGAGATAATGTTAAAGGAATTATCGAAAGTGTCGAATTGAAGGGCAATAAGCCACAAATAATAATGTCTAGAACATCTGAAATATTCTTAGAAAAATTATTTGAGCAAGAAATTCCAGAAGTATTTGATGGTCTAATCATGATTAAAAAAGTAGTTAGAATTCCGGGAGAAAAAGCAAAAGTAGCTGTAGATTCTTATGACGATAGAATTGATCCAGTTGGCGCCTGTGTTGGTATGAAAGGGTCACGTATTCATGGAATTGTTCGTGAATTAGGAAACGAAAATATTGACGTAATCAATTATACAACTAATGCTTCTCTATTAATTACTAGAGCCTTGAGTCCAGCAAAAGTGTCTTCTGTTAAAATTAACGAAGAAACTATGCACGCAGAGGTTTTCTTAAAATTAGAAGAAGTTTCAAAAGCTATTGGTCGTGGTGGACAAAATATTAAATTAGCAGGCCTGCTGACGGGTTACGAATTAGATGTAATAAGAGAAGGCAGTACTACAGAAGAAGATGATGTTGAATTAACTGAGTTCTCAGATGAGATTGACGGATGGATTATTGATGAATTTGCTAAAATTGGTTTAGATACTGCTAAAAGTATTTTGAAACAAGATATTGCTGATTTAGCAAGAAGAACGGATCTAGAAGAAGAAACAATACAAGAAGTAATGCGCATATTGAAAGAAGAATTTGAAAACTAATTCCGCTTTCACCACAATATAAAAAAGAATTTATAAAAGATTGTATGTCTGAAGAAAGAAATATTAGAATAAACAAAGTTTTAAGGGAATTAAATATTTCGTTAGAAAGAGCTGTCGATTATCTAAAGGATAAAGGTATTGCCATTGATGCAAACCCAAATGCTAAGATATCCGACAAAGAGTTTGATATTCTACAAAACCAATTTGCAGGTGATAAAGGCAATAAAGAAGCTTCTAAAGGTATTAGTGAAGAAATAAAGAAAGAAAAAGAAGCCCTTCGTCTTGAAAGAGAAAAAGAAATTGAAGACAAGAAAAAAGTTGAAGAAGAGCGTCAACGTCTTGAAGTAATCAAAGCTAAGGCTTCAGTTTCTAGTCCTAAACAAGTTGGTAAAATAGACTTAACTCCAAAAAGCAATCCTTCTAGTAAGACAGAATCCGTAAAAGTGCCCGTGGTTAAAACTCCAGAAGTTAAAGCTGAAGTAACTAAAAAAACCATAGTCGATAAATCAAAAACAAAAGACATAGTTTCTGAAACTAAAAAAACAGTTAAGAAAACGGATAAAGTTGAAGAAATCGATGCCCCGATAGAAGACGAAACGCATACTACTCAATATCAAAATCTATCAGGACCAAAACTTACAGGAGAAAAAATTGACTTATCGCAATTCAACAAACCTAAAAAGAAAGTTGAAACTCCAAAGATCAATGTTGGAAGTAAAACGGATGCAAACGCTAATAAAAACAAACGTAAAAGAATTCCGCCAAAACCAGGAGAAGCTCGTCCAGGAACTCCAGGTGGAAATACTCCAGGAGGTCCTAATAGACCAGCAGGTACAGGAGGAAATAAATTTGTAGCCAATAAACCAGGGGGTGGAGGTTTCCAAAAAGGAAATAGACCAGCCATTGTTCAAAAAGTAGAGCCAACGGAAGAAGAGGTTAAAAACCAAATTAAAGAAACTCTTGAAAGATTGCAAGGAAAGGGGTCTAAATCTAAAGCAGCTAAATACAGAAGAGATAAAAGAGATACGCACCGTCAACGTTCAGATGACGAGCAACGCGCCATTGATGAAGGAAGTAAGACGATTAAAGTAACCGAATTTGTTACGGTTGGTGAAGTTGCTACGATGATGGATGTGCCGATTACCAAAGTTATTGGGACTTGTATGTCATTAGGAATCATGGTTACGATGAACCAACGTCTTGATGCTGAAACATTAACAATCGTTGCAGATGAATTCGGATTTGAAGTAGAATTTATTACTACAGATATCGAAGATTCTATAGAAGTTATTGCAGATAGAGAAGAAGATTTAGTTACAAGAGCACCAATTGTTACTGTAATGGGTCACGTTGACCACGGTAAAACGTCATTACTGGATTATATCCGTAAAGAAAATGTTATCGCTGGAGAATCTGGTGGAATTACGCAACACATTGGAGCGTATGCCGTACAGTTAGATAACGGACAAAAAATCACATTCCTTGACACCCCTGGTCACGAAGCGTTTACTGCAATGCGTGCTCGTGGAGCTCAAGTGACCGATATTGCAATTATTGTAATTGCTGCTGATGATGATATCATGCCACAAACAAAAGAGGCAATTTCTCATGCTCAAGCAGCTGGAGTACCAATGATTTTTGCCATCAATAAAGTGGATAAGCCGCACGCTAATCCTGAAAAAATTAAAGAAAAATTAGCATCAATGAATTTGCTAGTGGAAGATTGGGGTGGTAAATACCAATCACATGATATTTCTGCTAAAGCAGGAACAGGGGTAAAAGAGCTACTTGAAAAAGTAATACTTGAAGCTGAAATTCTTGATTTGAAAGCCAATCCAAATAAACCAGCTGTTGGAACTGTTGTGGAAGCGCAATTGGATAAAGGCAGAGGTTATATTTCAACAATATTAGTACAATCTGGAACCCTAAAAGTTGGAGATTATGTACTGGCAGGAAAAAATCATGGTAAAGTGAAAGCGATGCATGATGAAAGAGGAAATAATGTTAAAGTGGCAGGTCCTTCAACACCTATATCCATTTTAGGTTTGGACGGAGCATCAACTGCGGGAGATAAATTCAACGTTTTTGAAGACGAAAGAGAAGCAAAACAAATTGCCGCTAAACGTACTCAATTAATGCGAGAACAATCAGTTAGAACACAACGTCATATTACGCTTGCTGAAATTGGTCGTCGTATAGCTCTTGGACAATTTAAAGAATTAAATATTATTCTTAAAGGAGATGTTGATGGTTCGGTTGAAGCACTTTCTAACTCTTTTGCTAAATTATCTACAGAAGAAATACAAATCAATATTATCCATAAAGGGGTTGGAGCCATAACTGAAACTGACGTAATGTTAGCTTCGGCTTCTGATGCAATTATTATTGGATTTAATGTTCGTCCTGCTGGAAATGCTCGTCAACTTGCCGATAAAGAAGAAATTGACATCCGTAATTATTCAATTATTTACGATGCAATTGATGACTTAAAAGATGCTATGGAGGGGATGTTGTCTCCAGAAATGAAAGAAGAAATTACAGGTACTGCCGAAATTCGTGAAACATTCAAAATATCTAAAGTTGGAACTATTGCAGGATGTATGGTTACCGATGGTAAAATCTTTAGAAATTCTAAAATACGAATTATTAGAGAAGGTGTCGTAATATTTACAGGAGAACTTACTGCATTAAAACGTTTCAAAGACGACGTAAAAGAAGTTTCAAAAGGATATGATTGCGGTATGCAAATTAAAAACTACAATGATATTGAACAATTAGATATCATTGAAGCTTACCAAGAAGTTATGGTTAAGAAAAAATTGAAATAATAGTTAGAACTAAATTAGAAATCCCGAGTAATCGGGATTTTTTATTGTGAATCTGAAACAAATCCAGATTATATCTTTTTCCTCATTCGCGCCACCGGAATATCCAATTGCTCTCTATATTTAGCAATAGTTCTTCGGGCAATAGGATACCCTTTTTCTTTTAAAATTTCTGCCAATTGATCGTCGGGTAGGGGTTTGTGTTTGTCTTCCGCTTCAATCACATTTTGTAAAATCTTCTTGATTTCAAGAGTAGATACATCTTCGCCTTGGTCATTCTTCATGGCTTCCGAGAAGAATTCCTTAATCAATTTGGTACCATAAGGCGTATCTACATATTTACTGTTGGCTACACGAGATACGGTAGAAATATCCAAGCCAACCATATCGGCAATGTCTTTTAAAATCATCGGTTTCATGCTGGTTTCTTCGCCGTCTAAAAAATACTCTTGTTGAAAATGCATAATAGCATTCATGGTCACATATAAAGTTTCTTGTCGCTGTTTTATGGCATCAATAAACCATTTTGCTGAATCCAATTTCTGTTTAATAAACTGCACAGCATCTTTTTGCGAATGCGATTTATCACGTGAATCTTTATAGGTTTGCATCATTTCTTGGTAATCTTTTGAAACGTGCAACGAAGGAGCATTTCTGCCGTTGAGAGTCAATTCCAACTCGCCATCATTAATTCGAATTGTAAAATCAGGGATGATATTTTCGGTTACTTTATTATTTCCGGTAAATGAACCCCCTGGTTTTGGGTTTAGCTTTTCTATTTCGTGAATGGTTTTCTTTAATAATTCTTGAGAAATACCCTGTTTTTGAAGTAACTTTTCATAATGTTTTTTGGTGAAAGCATCAAACTGATGTTCGATAATGTCAATTGCCAAAGTTACCGATTCGGTTGGTGTTTTGTGTTTCAGTTGCAACAACAAACATTCTTGCAAATCACGGGCACCCACGCCTGATGGTTCTAATTCATGAATCACGTGTAGGATTCGTTCTACAGTTGCCCCATCGGTATAAATCCCTTGTGTAAACGCCAAATCATCAACAATATCTTGAATGTCTCTGCGGATGTATCCCATATCGTCAATACTGCCTACAAGGAATTCAGCAATTTCTCTATCGGTATCATTCAGAATAAACGTATTCAATTGATTGATTAAATCCTGATGAAAACTAACAGGAGACGCAAACGGACTTTCTCGATTGTCATCATCTTCACTGAAATTATTTGCCTGAAGTTTATAATCAGGAATTTCGTCGTTGCTTAAATATTCATCTAGATTGATGTCTTCGGATTCGATGTTGTCGCTTCCTTCATAATCATCGTATTCGTCATTGTTATCAAACTCGTCTTTTTCATAATCTTCTTCCTCCTCTTTTCCCAATTCTAATGCTGGGTTCTCATTCATTTCTTCCAACAAGCGTTGCTCAAATGCCAAAGTGGGCAACTGAATCAACTTCATCAACTGAATTTGTTGAGGGGAAAGTTTTTGAGATAATTTAAGATTTAAGAATTGCTTTAACATAATCTTTATTTTGTTATTTCTGGATTTGGTTATTTGAATCATATAAAAACAAATAACCGAATTAACGAATCAACAAATTAACTTTTAGAATTCTGCGTTTTGTGGCGTTCTCGGAAATGGAATTACGTCTCTAATATTCGTCATTCCTGTTACAAACAATACCAATCGTTCAAATCCCAATCCGAATCCAGAGTGAACTGCCGAACCGAATCGTCTAGTGTCTAAATACCACCAAAGTTCTTCTTCGTCAATACCTAAAGCTTTCATTTTTTCAACTAAAACGTCGTAACGTTCTTCTCTTTGAGAACCACCAACAATTTCTCCAATTCCAGGAAAAAGGATGTCCATAGCACGAACGGTTTTTCCGTCTTCATTCAAACGCATGTAAAATGCTTTAATGTTGGCTGGATAATCAAATAAGATTACAGGACATTTGAAGTGTTTTTCAACCAAATAGCGTTCGTGTTCCGATTGTAAATCAGCACCCCATTCGTTGATTATGTAATTGAATTTTTTCTTTTTATTTGGAGTACAATCTCTTAAAATATCAACAGCTTCGGTATAAGAAACGCGTTTGAAATTGTTTTCCAACACAAAACTTAGTTTTTCTAATAAAGCCATTTCGCTTCTCTCGGCTTGTGGTTTTGATTTTTCTTCTTCCAACAAACGACCTTCTAAGAATTTCAAATCGTCCGGACATTTATCCATCGTATATTTTATTACGTGTTGGATAAAATCTTCTGCCAAATCCATATTGTCATTCAAATCGTTGAAAGCGACTTCGGGTTCTATCATCCAAAACTCCGCTAAATGTCGTGAAGTATTAGAATTCTCCGCACGAAAAGTTGGTCCGAAAGTATAAATCTGACCCAAAGCCATAGCAAAAGTTTCCCCTTCCAATTGTCCAGAAACTGTTAAGTTAGTTTCTTTTCCGAAAAAATCTTCTTTGTAGTTTACTTTTCCTTTATCAGTTCTTGGTGTATTGTCAAAAGGTAAAGCGGTAACTTTAAACATTTCTCCAGCACCTTCAGCATCAGATCCCGTAATGATGGGCGTGTTTACATACACAAACCCTTTTTCTTGAAAATAGGTATGAACAGCATGTGCTAGTACCGAACGAACTCGCATAATAGCACTAAACGCATTGGTTCGAACACGCAAATGAGCGTTTTCACGTAGGAATTCTAACGAGTGTTTTTTGGGTTGCATCGGGAATTTCTCTGCGTCTGAATCCCCCAAAATTTCTAATTTGGAAACTTGAATTTCATATTTCTGACCAGCACCTTTGCTTTCTACCAATTCACCTGTAACTGAAACTGCGGCACCCGTTGTAATTCTTTTTAAAGTTTCTTCTGGAGTATTTTCAAAATCAACTACACATTGAATATTATTGATAGTTGAACCATCGTTCAACGCAATAAATTGATTGTTTCTAAAAGTTCTAACCCAACCTTTTGCATTAACTTCATAATTCGATTTTGAGCTGTTCAGTAAGTCTTTAACTTTTGTATGTTTCATTTTATAGATTTTTAGATCATTCGATTTTATATTGTAAGTAATAACAAATCAAATCATATGACGAATATAAATTATTTTTACAGTTTTTCAATGTTGTTTTCTCCGTCCTCTTCTTCCATTTCTATTTGAGAACGAAGAATTTTTAATGCCGGTTCCTCAATCAAATCGCTTTTTCGACTCCATTTTTCTGTTGTTAAAACCAATGCAGGTAAAACTAATAGATTAGCAAACATGGCAAAAGTAAGCGTAACCGAAATCAATCCGCCCAAAGCAATTGTTCCGCTGAAACTGGAAAGTGTGAAAATTGCAAATCCAAAGATTAATACAATGGAAGTATAGAAGGTGCTGACCCCAGTTTCATGCAAAGCACTTACTACCGATTTATTAATTTTACCATTATTTCGAATCAAATCGTGACGGTATTTTGCCATAAACTGTATGGCGTTATCAACTGATATTCCAAAAGCAATACTGAATACTAAAATAGTAGATGGTTTTAATGGGATTCCGAAATAACCCATCAATCCTGATGTAATACAAAGCGGTAAGATATTGGTTACTACCGATGCAAAAATCATTTTCCAAGAACGAAACATATACGCCATTAATCCAGCGATTAAAAGGATGGCAAATATTAAAGATTCGATAAGATTTTCAACCAAGTACGTAGTGCCTTTTTGAAATACTAGTGCTTTTCCGGTAAGTTTTACTTCAAATCGATCGCTTGGGAAAATTTGATTGATTCTTGTTTTTAATTTTCGTTCTACTTTTGCCATTTCTTCGGTTCCAATGTCTTTCATGAATGTAGTGATTCTAGCATATTGCCCAGTAGAATCAACATAACTTTTCATCAAGTTTTCTTTAGAATTTTTAGTGGCATTTTTTGCATAACTCAAAATGAATGTTTGTTCCTGCGAAGTAGGCAACTCATAATATTTGGGATTTCCGTTGTAAAATGCTTGTTTCGAATATTTCACCAAATTTACAATTGAAACGGGTTTAGAAAGTTCAGGAATACTATCTATGGTTTGTTGCAATTCGTCCATTTTTCTGATAGTGGATGATTTCATAACCCCTTTTTTTCTTTTGGTGTTAATCATAATTTCCAAGGGTTGCACGCCATTAAATTCTTTTTCGAAAAACAAAATGTCTTTAAAGAACGAAGCACTTTTAGGCATTTCACCAATCAAACTTCCAGAAACTTTCATTTGAGAAACTCCAATAATACTAAAAACCAATAGCAACCCATAAATGATGTAAATGGCTTTACGTTTGTTTTTTACAATATTTTCGACTGAATTTAAAATAGAGGAAAGGTAATTTCTTGTCAAATGATCCAAGTGCTTTTCCTTTGGTAATGCCATAAAACTATATACAATAGGAACTACAACAAGAGTAAGTAAATAAACCGTTATTACATTTATAGAAGTAACTAATCCAAACTCATACAACAAATCATTTCCCGTAATCATGAACGTAGCAAAACCAATTGCAGTAGTCATGTTTGTCATCAATGTTGACACCCCAATTTTAGAAATTACGCGCTGTAATGCTTTGGCTTGATTGGCATGATTCTTAATTTCTTGTTGGTATTTATTAATCAAGAAAATGCAATTGGTAATTCCGATAACAATGATTAAAGGAGGAATAATAGCGGTAAGAATAGTGATTTTGTAATGAAATAGTCCTAAAGTGCCAAACGACCACATAACGCCAAATATCAAAATACAGATAGAAATAAACGTAGCTCTAAACGAACGGAAGAACAAGAAGAAAATTAATGAGGTGATGAATAGTGCGGCGCCAATAAACAATCCGATTTCTCCTTTCATGTTCTCGGTGTTTATGGTTCTAATGTAGGGCATTCCTGAAACTCTAAGGTTAATTCCAGTTGATTTTTCAAATTTATCTACGGCAGGAACTAGTACTTTTAAGATGAATTCTTTTCTAATTGGCGAGTTTACAATTTTTTTGTTAATGTAAATTGCGCCTCGAATACTTCCCGATTTTTTGTTAAATAAAAGTCCTTCGTAAAAGGGTAAATCATTAAAAAGTTGTCGTTTTATTTCGGTTAAATAAATCTGATTTCCGGTTTTTTTTTGGTCAATAAGTGGCACCAATTTAAATTTTTCGTTGACCGTATCTTTTTTTAATTTTTTTAAATCGTTAACCGAAACAATAAGCTCTACTTCCTTATGTTTTTTAATAGAAGTCATCATATTATTCCATGCAGCAAAAGCTTTTGGAGTAAAAAAAGCATTATCTTTTACGCCAATAACCACCAAATTTCCCTCTTCGCCAAATGTGTTTAAAAATTGAGTATAGTCTTTATTGGCCGGATGATTTTTAGGTAATAAATTAGCCTCATTATAGGTCATGCCAACGTTTTTCCATTGGAATCCAAGGAAAATAGTAATTAAAAAAACAGCAATCAAAATTGTGATTCTATTTCGAAGCACAATTCCGGCAATGTTTTCCCAAAAACCAGCTGTAAATTTCTTCTTCATTTATGAAATTAAAAATGAGTGCAAAGGTAGTGAAATCGTATTAATACCAATAGACATAAATCAAAACTTTTATAGAATTATGATTAGAATTTTTTATTTTTATTTTATTAATTAATGAATTAAATTTACAAAAAATAGTTTAGTTTTCTCATATTTGTATCATTAAAACAACTGCTAATTTGCCAATGAAAAATATTAAAAATGCTTTGTTCTATATAGGAGTTACAGGAGGATTTACAGCACTTATGTTTTGGATCGTATCCAAAGGAAAAGTATTACAAATAGGCAGAAATATAGTAGTCAAATCATCATCAGACAGTTTATTCGTTCAGTTTTTGGATTCTTTAGTTCATAATTTGAAACATCCATTAGCTATTTTATTATTGCAAATAATTACCATCATTATTGTAGCGCGTTCTTTTGGATGGATTTTTAGAAAAATTGGGCAACCTTCAGTAATTGGCGAAATCATTGCCGGAATTTTTTTGGGACCCTCTGTTGTTGGAATGTATTTCCCGCATTATTCTGCACTACTTTTCCCCGCAGAATCTTTAGGAAATCTTCAATTTTTAAGTCAAATAGGATTAATACTATTCATGTTCGTTATCGGAATGGAACTAGATTTGAAAGTTCTAAAAAATAAAGCCAATGATGCAGTAGTAATAAGTCATGCTAGTATTGTAATTCCATTTGCACTCGGAATGGGATTGTCATTTTTTATTTACAAAGACAAAATGTTTACTCCAAAAGGGGTCGATTTTTTATCGTTCAGTTTGTTTATGGGAATAGCCATGAGTATTACTGCCTTTCCGGTTTTAGCCCGAATAGTTCAAGAGCGGGGCATTCATAAAACTAAATTAGGAACCATTGTAATAACTTGTGCTGCTGCCGATGATATTACAGCTTGGTGTATTCTTGCAGCGGTAATTGCTATTGTAAAAGCTGGGACATTTGTGAGTTCGGTGTACATTATTTTAATGGCAATTATTTATGTTTTAATGATGCTTTTTGTGGTAAAACCATTTTTAAAAAAAATTGGCGATTTATATGCTACAAGAGAAAATTTGAGCAAACCAGTAGTTGCAATATTTTTATTAACGTTAATTATTTCTTCTTATATAACTGAAATCATCGGAATTCATGCCTTGTTTGGAGCGTTCATGACCGGTGCCATTATGCCAGACATCACCAAAATTAGAAAAATAATTATTGAAAAAATTGAGGACGTAGCTCTTATTTTACTTTTGCCATTATTTTTTGTTTTTACTGGTTTGCGAACTCAAATTGGGTTGATTAATGATGTTTATTTATGGAAAATCACTGGTTTAATTATTACAGTTGCAGTTGTTGGAAAATTCTTTGGAAGTGCACTTGCCGCTAAATTTGTTGGTCAAAATTGGCGTGATAGTCTAACCATTGGGGCCTTAATGAATACGCGTGGTCTAATGGAACTCGTAGTATTAAACATTGGATATGATTTAGGAGTGCTTTCAACAGAAGTCTTTACAATGATGGTCATTATGGCATTAGTAACGACTTTTATGACGGGACCCGCCATTGATTTAATTAATTTTATCTTTAAGCGTAAAGAAGTTCTCATTCCGAATGAAATTTTAGAAAATGCTATATTCAAGATTTTAATTTCTTTCGGAAATAATGAAAAAGGCAAATCATTATTGCGTTTAGCCAATAGTTTCATGAAAAAACAAAAAGAAAATTCCAATATTACTGCTTTGCATTTGTCATTGAGTGATGAGGTGCATTCGTATAATTTAGAAGAATATGAAAAAGAAACTTTTGAACCAATTTTAGCAGAATCTAAAGTATTGAATCAAGAAGTTACAACTATTTTTAAAGCCACTGTTGATATTGAAAACGACATTACTGATATCGCTTCTCGAGGCGAATTTGATTTCGTTTTAGTGGGATTAGGAAAATCAATTTTTGAAGGGTCATTATTAGGAAAAGTTCTAGGTTTTACAACTAGAATCATAAATCCAGACCGACTTTTAGATAAATTTACAGGAAAAGAAGGGTTGTTTGAAAATTCTCCATTTGATGACAGAACCCGATTAATAATTTCTAAAAGTAAAAAACCACTGGGTATTTTGGTTGACAAAGACCTTAATGAAGTTGATGAAGTCTTCATACCTATTTTTAGTGCTGATGATGCTTTTCTAATTGATTATGCCCAAAAACTGATTTATAACAATGATTCTAAAGTCACCGTTTTAGAAATCAACAACCAAGTTAAAAATAATTACATTATTGAAAATACTATTGACACCTTAGAAAAAAGTTATCCCAATAGCGTTTCTGTAATTAATGAAAGCGAAATGAAAGCCGGATTTTTAGCCAAACAAGATTTAATGATAATTTCTCTTGAAAGTTGGAAAAAATTAGTAGATGCTCAAAGTGTTTGGTTGAGTACCATTCCTTCAGTGTTGATTATTAAGCCGTGAATCAGATTATCTCTTTAGTTTAAAACCCTAAATCCAAAACATAAGAGATTTTCAACGATAGATTATCTTCAAATTTTGGCAATCCACTAGGTCCATATCTATAGAATAAAGTAATTCCAAATCCTTTAAAAATTTGATTGGCTTCTACACCGCTCTCAATAAATCCTTTTTCTAAAGTTTTATATTCAAAACCAACATGTTGTTCGGATTTAGTCATGGTTCCAAGCGCCATTCGAGTAACGACAGAAAATAGTGGGTTTATTTTATACCCCAATTTTACTTTATTAAAAGTGTGCCTTGCCTGTAAAGTAATATACTTGCTCGAGAAAAACTCGTTGAAATACATGGTTTCAAAACTGTTTTTACCAGCAAAAGTAATTCTCTTTAGCATAGAATCTTTGTTCAAGTTATTCGGTGCAATACTGTATAAGTGTGTTAAGGGTAGTGTTCCTAAAGCCATTCCTCCTTCCAATATAAACGAAGTGTTTTGTCCAGATAAATATGGAATATCATGAAATATTCTCAAATCAATTTTTGAAAAATCAAAATCATTTCCAATAACATTTGGAATTGATTTAGTAAATTGAAAGGATATTTTAGGGTATTTTTTTTCGATTTCTAATCGTCCAGATGGCGTTTGCATATAAGCACTAAAAGGATTCCATTGCAAAGCAAATTGAATTGCAGTTACATTAAAATTAGAATATACTTTGTTATTGGCAACAAAAGTATAATCAAAAAGTGGTGTTATAGCACTTCTTGAAATTCCAAAATAAGCATTAGTTTTTGTCAAATAGTTACTTTCAATAAATGCAGAAAACACTTTGTTATTATAAAATGTAGAAATATTTATCGGACGTGGATCATAGATTTTAAATCGTTTGGATTCGGTAATAAATTGAATCTGACCAATTTCTTTAACATCATCTGAATACGATGCATTTATCCAGGTATTAGTCTCTTTACTTAATAAATAAGATGGATTGATTCCATACTTCAATTTTTCGTCTTTAAAACCATAAGCCACATAACCACTTATTTTGTAATTATCGGATAATTTATCGTTGGTAACTCCCCCAAATCCTAATCTAAATCCTTCATGATTATTATATTTTACAATAGTCTTTAAATCTAAATCCACATAATTTACAGGAAAGTAACCATTATAAATTTTTCTTCCTAGAATAATTTTATGTTCAATTTTCTCAGCTTCAGACAAACTGTCTAAACTGGTGTATGTTGGTATTTTTCTTATATCAATCGAGTCTTTTTGAAAAGTACTCCAATAAGAATCAGGTTTTGACATACTTGTTTTTGGGACCTCAATTATTATTTTCGGATTTTTAAAAACAACTAATTGATTAATTTTAATATCAAATGGACTAGATTCTAATTTTAAATAAGAATGATCAGATGCATTTGCGTTCAATCCTTCCAAACCGGAATTGAATTTAACGATGTTTCCAAGGATATTTAAATCTTCAGAATTAGTACCTTTTACAACCGTTATTTTTCTCTTTTCAGCAAACCAAATTTTTTGGGCTTTTAGATAATTAAATGTATAAAGAGCATTAATAGTTGCTATTCCATAAATTCTAAAATACGCTTTACAAATGGCATTGTTTTCATAATCAATATATAATAAACCATGCAATCTATTTGATGATTGTTTTTTAGGTTGAAAATAAATTTGGTAAGCATTTCTTCCATTTACTTTTACGGTATCAATAATTTTAAAAACATATAATTTCCGTCCATAATAGGAAATGGGATTATGAATTGAAACACCCAAAATATCCAATTTAGTATCATACAACGAATAAGAAACCAAATTCAATCCTAAATATTCATATAGTGGTTTTTTAAAACCAGCCATTCTTGAAGCAATTACAGTTTCTTTAGTCCCTTTATTGTTATGCTGAATTAAATTTACTTTTTCGGTTTGATACAAATGTTGTTTTTCAACAAATTTTTTGAATTTATAATTGGAGGAATCTAATTTTACTTGTTTTTTTCCAAAGAATGTTCTTTTTTCGATGGTATCAATTTTACTCGAAATAGAATCAGGATTAGCGGTTACTAATAAATGTTCGTAGTTTTTATATTCAAATGCGGAAAACGCTTTTTCGGGTTGGTTACTAAATTTAGTATCAATTACTTTTTTTATAATGGCATCGACTTTAGTTTCAGTAAAAATTTCTTGCGATTTCTTTTTTTGATTGGCAATCATTTTAATTAAAATCGTTTTTTGTCCTAGTGTTTGATAATATGTTTTGTCGAAATAGCCTGGGTAAGAAAACAAAATAGGTTGTTTATTGTCTTGTATTTCAATAGAAAATTTTCCTTCCCAATTAGACAATATCGTTTTATTGTTGTAGCTTATTTTAGCAAAAGCAATGGGTACACCAGAATCATAATCAAGAACTTGGCCCTGCATCATTTTTTGAGAAAAAACAATATTGCAACATAAAATAAATAGTAAAATCCAAAGTTTTCTCATCTAGTAGATGCGTTTTAAATGAATTGCAACAAAGGTAGCAATAAAAAAATCCGCTCGGCAAAACGAACGGATTTTAATACAGTTGTAACGAAATTATACTTTCATTATTTCAGCTTCTTTAAGAGCCAAATGTTCTTCAATTTTTTTGATGAAATTGTCGGTTAATTTTTGAACATCTTCTTCTGCTTTTTTGCATAAATCTTCGGATGTTCCGTCTTTTTCTAATTTTTTAATCTCAGAATTAGCATCTTTTCGGTGGTTTCTAATTCCGATTTTTGCATCTTCTGCTTCTTGTTTGGCTTGTTTTACCAAATCGCGACGACGCTCTTCTGTTAATGGAGGAACGCTAATGATTACAATATCCCCATTATTCATTGGGTTAAATCCAAGATTGGCAATCATAATTGCTTTTTCAATGGGATGCAACATACTTTTTTCATAAGGTTGAATAGTAATTGTTCTCGCATCTGGAACGTTTACATTCGCAATTTGAGAAAGCGGCGTTTGCGAGCCATAATAATCCACAAAAACGCTACCTAGCATTTGAGGGGATGCTTTTCCGGCACGAATATTTAAAAATGATTTTTCTAAATGTTCTACCGAACCATTCATCGATTCTTTTGTTTCATCAATAATAAATTCAATTTCTTCCATTTTTCTTAAGATTTTCAGATTTTCAGATTGCTTATATTTTTAGTTAATCGGGTAATCTAAAAATCTAAGAAGTCTAAATAGTCTATTATATATTTACAACGGTTCCAACGTTTTCGCCTTCACAAATTTTAAGTAAATTCCCTTTTTTATTCATGTCAAAAACAAGTATTGGCAGTTTGTTTTCTTGACTTAAAGTGAATGCTGTTGTGTCCATTACATTCAGTCCTTTTTTGATAACATCATCAAAAGAAATATAGTCAAATTTCACTGCTGTTTTATCTTTTTCAGGATCGGCTGTATAAATTCCATCCACTCTAGTTCCTTTCAAAATTACGTCAGCATGGACTTCAACACCGCGCAACACCGCCGCGGTATCGGTTGTGAAATATGGATTTCCTGTTCCTGCTCCAAAAATGACAATTCTTCCTTTTTCTAAGTGACGAACGGCTCTTCTTTTGATATAAGGTTCTGCTATGGCTTCAATTTTTAAAGCCGTTTGCAAACGAGTCAGCATTCCTTTGTCTTCCAATGCCCCTTGCAATGCCATTCCGTTAATTACTGTAGCCAGCATTCCCATATAATCTCCTTGAACACGATCCATTCCGTTGCTAGCTCCAGATACACCTCTAAAAATATTTCCTCCGCCAATAACAATAGCAATTTCTACGCCCTTATCATGAATTTGTTTAATTTCATTAGCATATTCAGCTAGAATTTTAGGGTCGATTCCGTATTGTCGTTCGCCCATTAATGCTTCGCCGCTTAATTTTAGAAGTATTCTTTTGTATTTCATTACTCTTTTTTATTATTTTTTGTTGTCTAATGCTGTCGCTTTGGCTTGAGTCATTTTCTTATTTGGAGTGGTGTTATTCAAAAATAGTGATGCAAATATAAACATTTCCCTATTTTATTTCTATGCAAAATAGTAAGTTCTGTAACATTTATTAAACTTGCACTATTTTTGAATTTGTACTTTTGTCAAATAAACTAACAAAAACTCATGAATTCTATAATTAGTAACAGTTTAAAAATTAGTATTTCCTATCTAGAATATAGAGCTTTAGGTGCTCAATATGCAATAGAAGGTAAAACTTCGGGAATTATTCAAACTTCAGATTATGTACATTACACTCAATTAAACGATTCAAGAATGCATCGTTTGGATAAAACAGCGCAGATTATTGATGAGGTCAAATTCTATTTAGAAAATGTAAGTAAAGAATACATTTGGTTGGTTCTAACAGAAACGTGGTGTGGTGATGCGGCTCAAGTAGTTCCGGTTATTAATAAAATGGCTCAAGTTTCAGAAAAAATTGATTTGAAAATAATTCTTCGTGATCAAAATGATGCTTTGATGAATTTGTTTTTAACGAATGGAACAAAATCAATTCCGAAGTTGATTATTTTGGATAAAGAAACTGGTAATGTTGTGGCTGATTTCGGACCAAGACCTTTTGGCGCAAAACAATTAATTATTGATTACAAAACAACTCATGGTTTAGTGGATGAAGCGGCTAAAATAGAATTACAAAAATGGTATTTGAATGATAAAGGAGTTGCTATTCAAAAGGAGATTGTGGCGTTGATGCGGACAGCTGTTGCTCAAAAACTTGAGGAATAACCGCATCATTTACATTATAATTGCCAATTTTTGTTCGACGTAAAGCCGATAAATAACCCCCAGATTCTAGTGCTTTCCCAAAATCGAAGGCCAACGAACGAATGTAAGTTCCTTTGCTGCATATTACTCTAAAATCGATTTCCGGTAAAGCTATTCGTGTAATTTCAAACTCGTAAATCGTTGTTTTTCTGAAAGCAATTTCTATTGTTTCTCCAGCTCGCGCATGTTCATAAAGACGAACTCCATCTTTTTTAATAGCTGAAAAAACAGGCGGTTTTTGGTCGATTTCGCCTAAAAAATGTTTTGTGGTTTCTAAAATTAAATCGGATGAAATATGTTCTGTTGGGAAAGTAGCATCAACTTCTGTTTCTAAATCATAGCTAGGTGTAGTGGATCCAAGAGTAATGGTTCCAATATATTCTTTGGCTTGTGCTTGAATTTCGGTAATTGTTTTAGTGAATTTTCCAGTGCAAATGATTAATAAACCAGTTGCTAATGGATCTAAAGTCCCTGCATGACCGATTTTGAATTTTTTTGGAAGATTATAATGCCGTTTTAAAATGTATTTCAATTTATTCACCGCCTGAAACGAACTCCAAGTTAGTGGCTTGTCAATTAATATGATTTGACCTTCTAGAATGGCTTCGGCAGTAATCATTTATTTATGATTTGAAATCAATAAAATCAAAATTACAATACCTATAGCTATTCTGTAAAACCCAAAAAATTTGAAACCATATCTGTTTAAAATTTCTATAAAAAATTTAACTGCTAAAACAGCAACAAAGAAAGAAATTGCACAACCTATAGCAAATGAAATAGTATTGTTATGTGTAAATAAAGTATTTAAGTTTTCTTTAGAAAAAATTTGAGAAAAACTAATCTTAACGCTTTGTTCTTGATATTCGCTAATCTTGTTTATTATTAAATAATTCCCCTTACACGAATCATAAAAACTTTTGGAACTAGCCGCTATCATTGTTGGAACGGCTAAAAAAAATGAAAATTCCGCAGCAGATTTTCGAGTTAGTTTTTGTGTCATTCCTCCAATTATCGTTGAGGCACTTCTACTTAATCCTGGAAAAAGAATACTTAATACTTGAAAGCTTCCAATTTTTAATGCAGTTGAATAAGAGATTTCCTTTTCATCTGTAATAATACTTTGTTTGAAAAAAGTATCAATAAAAATTAAAACAACTCCCCCAAAAATCATTACTATTGAGATAAACCATAAATTGCCCAACACACTTTCTATATGTTTTTTAAATATAATTCCAAAAATTAATGCTGGAACAACTGCTACAATTAATTTAAGATAAAAAGTAAGATTTTTAAAATCAAAAAACTTCTTCCAATATAAAACTACAATGGCTAAAATTGCAGGTAATTGTATCATAACTTCAAACATATCTCTAAATGGAGTTTGTTCATAGCCCATTATAAAATCGGTAAATTTTAAATGAGCAGTTGAAGACACAGGTAAAAACTCGGTTATCCCTTCTATAATTGCTAGAACAATCGCCTGTAAATAATCCATTATTTAGACTTTTTGAAAATAGAATAAATAGTAATTCCAAAACCTATTAAAACTAAAGTTGGTGCTAATCCAATTCTTCTGAAGCTAAATAAATCCTCCTCCTTAAAAACTTTTGGATTGTTGCTCCCTCCACCAGACATTAATATAAATCCAAGCACAATTACTCCAATTCCAATTAATAAAAATTTGTAATTGATTTTGTCAAAAAGAAAGTCGGTTGTTTGTTCGTTATTTTTCATTTATGCTGATTTTATTTCAGTATCGCTACCAAGTTTTTATAATTGTCTATATTCTATTGTCTTTTTTCTATTTTAATATAAATCTTCAGTTCTCAACTTTAAAAAACGTTGCGTGGCAAAGTAAGTACCAATCCAAGTAATTAAAACTCCTAAAACTAAAACTCCGAATAAAACCCCAATTGTTAGCAATTGATTTTTGAAAATATCTAAAGCCGGATAGTTTGTTGAAACATAAATTAATACTCCAATTAAAGATATTATTGCCAAAACAGAACCGATTATTCCTAAAACAATACTTCTTTGTATAAATGGTTTTCTAATGAAAGCTTTGGTAGCGCCTACCATTTGCATGGTTTTTATTATAAACCGATTGGCATAAATTGATAATCGTAACGAACTGTTGATAAGTAAAATAGATATAAACGTAAATATTCCGCTAATTATTAAAATCCACACACTTACTTTCTTCACATTATCATTTACCAAAGTTATTAATTGTTTATCGTAAACCACATCGGCCACCATTGTGTTTTTACGAATTTCACTTTCCATTCTTGAAAATCCAGGATTAGTTACATAATCGGCTTTTAAGTGAATGTCATAAGAATTATAAAGCGGATTGGCGCCTAAAAATTCAGTAAAATGTTCGCCAAGAGTTTTTTCATGCTCTTTGGCTGCGGCTTCTTTAGAAACAAATTTGAAGTTTTTAGCAAATTTTCCATTTTTCATTTCTGATTCAAAAGCTTTGAAAACAGTATCGTTCGCTTCATTTTTAAAGAAAACCGTCATTACAATATCTTCTTTAAAATTATCCGACAATCTTCTCGAGTTAATGATGAATAATCCTAATAATCCCAGTAAAAATAATACTAAGAAAACGCTCAATACCACCGAAAAATAGGAAGATATTAATCTTCGTTTCTGAAATTTGTCGAAATTGGATGCCATATATTGTAAATTAAGCTGTAAAAATAATAAAGAATTTGTTTATTCATATCTTAAAACGTTTAAAGTTTTGACTTTAGTATAATAAATGTAAATTTGTTGCCAATAAGTATAGACATTAACTTTATAGGATATATCTTAAATTTTTGTGAATGTAAATTCTTACGAAAATTAATAGTCAATTAGCAACAATATCAACTATTTTCAAAAGAATCTTTAATAGGAGATTCTGAAATAAATTCAGAATAAATGAAATACTTCCACGAGCAAATCGAAGCCAAATGGCAACAGTATTGGGCTGAAAACCAAACTTTTGCAGCCACTAATAATTCTGATAAACCAAAATATTATGTTTTGGACATGTTTCCTTATCCTTCAGGAGCAGGATTGCATGTTGGTCATCCGCTAGGGTATATAGCTTCCGATATAGTAGCTCGATTCAAACGTCATAAAGGGTTTAATGTGTTGCATCCACAAGGATATGATTCGTTTGGTTTGCCAGCAGAGCAATATGCGATTCAAACCGGACAACATCCCGAAAAAACAACTCGTGAAAATATTGCGCGTTATCGCGAACAATTAGATAAAATCGGATTTTCTTTCGATTGGAGCAGGGAAGTTCGAACATCAAACGCCGATTATTACAAACACACACAATGGATTTTTATACAATTATTTAATTCATGGTACAATAAGAGTTCCGATAAAGCCGAAGACATTTCTACGTTAGTTTCTATTCTCTCAACAGAAGGAAATGCAAATGTAATTGCCGTTTGTGATGATAAAATTCCAGTATTTTCAGAATCTGAATGGAATGCTTTTTCATTGGAAGTGCAACAAAAAATACTTTTACACTATCGATTAACCTTTTTAGCAGAAACCGAAGTCAATTGGTGTCCTGCTTTAGGAACCGTACTAGCCAATGATGAAATTGTAAATGGCGTTTCTGAGCGCGGCGGTCACCCTGTGATTCGAAAAAAAATGACCCAATGGTCAATGCGTATTTCTGCTTATGCCGAACGATTATTACAAGGTTTAGATACTATAGACTGGAGTGAATCCATCAAAGAATCTCAACGCAATTGGATTGGAAAATCTGTTGGGGCATTGGTTAAGTTCTCTGTTCTCCGTTCTCCGTTCTCAGAACAACCGACAACCGACAACCGACAACCGATAACCATTGAAGTCTTTACCACCCGTCCCGATACCATATTTGGCGTGACTTTTATGACTTTGGCTCCAGAACACGAATTGGTTTCACAAATCACTACACCAGAACAAAAAGCTAAAGTTGATGTATATGTTGAAGCAACTGCAAAACGATCGGAAAGAGAACGTATGGCTGATGTAAAAACCATTTCAGGAGTTTTCACCGGGGCTTTTGTAGAACATCCATTTACTAAAGAACCTATTCCGGTTTGGATTGGAGATTACGTTTTGGCAGGTTACGGAACAGGAGCAGTAATGGCTGTGCCTTGTGGAGATGAACGTGATTATGCCTTTGCCAATTTTTTCAAAGGAACGAACGGTATGCCCGAAATTAAAAACATTTTTAATCAAGATATTTCTGAAGCAGCTTATGGTGATAAAAACGGTTTTGAATTAGTAAATTCTGATTTCTTAAACGGCTTAGGTTACAAAGACGGAACCAAAATAGTCATTGGAGAACTTGAAAAAATCGGACAAGGAACAGGCAAAACCAACTACCGTTTACGGGATGCCGTTTTCTCTCGTCAACGCTATTGGGGCGAACCTTTTCCTGTGTATTATGTGAACGGATTGCCAAAAATGATTGACGCAAAGCATTTACCAATCGTTTTGCCAGAAGTAGAAAAATACTTGCCAACCGAAGACGGACAACCGCCATTAGGTAATGCAACAACTTGGGCGTGGGATAGTGTGAATTGTTCAGTGGTTGGTAATGATTTGATTGATGATAAAACGATTTTCCCTTTAGAATTGAATACGATGCCAGGTTGGGCGGGAAGTTCGTGGTATTGGATGCGTTATATGGATGCACACAATTCAACTGAATTTGCCTCTACGGATGCTATAAACTATTGGGAAAACGTCGATTTATACATAGGTGGAAGCGAGCATGCTACCGGACATTTATTGTATTCACGGTTTTGGAACAAGTTCCTAAAAGATAGAGGTTACGCACCGACAGAAGAACCGTTCAAGAAATTGATCAATCAAGGAATGATCTTGGGAATGAGTGCGTTTGTTTATAGAAGTGAAGATTCTAAAAAATTATATTCTAAGGGATTGGTAAAAGGCCTAAATGTTCATCCAATCCATGTTGATTTAGCAGTTGTAAATGACATTACCAACGAATTAGATATTGAAGCATTCAAAAATCACCCATTATATTCTGATTATATAGACGCAGAATTCATTTTAGAAGATGGAAAATATATTGTTGGTCGCGAAGTCGAAAAAATGTCCAAATCAAAATATAACGTTGTCAATCCAGATGATATTTGTAACAATTATGGTGCGGACACTCTACGTTTGTATGAAATGTTTTTAGGACCTTTAGAGCAATCAAAACCATGGAATACTGCTGGAATTTCAGGAGTTTCTGGTTTTTTGAAAAAACTATGGCGTTTGTATTTTGATGATAATGGTTTGATTGTAACCAACAATGATCCAACAACAGAAATGTATAAGTCATTGCACAAAACCATTAAGAAAGTAACAGAAGACATTGAGAGCTTCTCGTTCAATACTTCTATTTCTCAGTTTATGATATGTGTCAACGAGTTGGCTACTTTAAAATGCAACCATAGAGCTATTTTAGAACCTTTAGCCATATTAATATCTCCTTATGCGCCACATATTGCCGAGGAATTATGGTTGCAATTGGGTCATGAAGGATCTGTTTCAATTGTAGCTTTTCCTATCTGTGAAGAAAAATATTTAGTCGAATCGGAAAAAGAATATCCAGTTTCGTTTAATGGTAAAATGCGTTTTACTATTAAATTACCTTTAGATTTGACAATAACTCAAATTCAAGAAATTGTTATGGCCGACGAACGCACCCTAAAACAATTGGAAGGAAGAACTCCTAATAAAGTCATAATCGTTCCGGGAAAAGTCATTAACTTGGTGGGGTAATTACTGTTAAAACTTACTTAAAAACCAAAACGGTTTGATTATTTTCTTGACATTTGAATTTTATTTAAATAACTTTTTTAAAATACAAAGACATGAAAAAAATATTTTTCTTCTCGTTACTTGCAATCAGTACTATTTCATTGGCTCAAGAAACCAAAACTAAAGAAAAAGAGGGTAAAAGCAGTATCTATTTTGGTGGCGGATTTGTGAGTAATAGTAAATTTGCCATTGATGATAAATTGGAAGCGGTTAATTTACCTCAAATTCAAGCTAATGTTCCGGAGTTTGTAGTTGGTTTCAATACGTTTTTCAACAAAGGATTCTTAGATATAGAAGCATCTTCTAACATGTTTAAAAAATCTAATTCGGCTACAACCAGCAATGGGGGCAGGAGCAATTTTCGTTTAAGAGGGCATTATAATATGGTCAATAATAAAGATTTCGTTTTTTCGGGAGGATTGAATCTGGCATTTACGTCAAATGATATTAATGTGTATTCACAAACCAATCAAGTTGATATAAATAATTTGACTGTTACTACATCAAATTATTTACGATTGAGAAACAATATGTTTTTTGCTGGACCTTCTATTGGATTTGGAATAAAAAATAAAGGAGAACAATTAATTCGTATTAATGTTGGCTATGAATTTGCATTGATTTCTGGAAAATGGAAATCGGATTATGCTACTGTTTCTAATTCAATCAAAGAAAATGGACAAAGTCGATTGATGGTAGGAGCAGTTTTTTTCTTTAACAATCATTCTAAATAAAGTACTTTTTTTATTTTGCAAAAGTAGATAAAATTACTGCAACAGATAACCAAGCCACACCGTGAATTAAAAGGCATTTAACATAACTTTGATTACCATAAATTTGTTTTACCAAATGTACCATAAAATAAATTAAACTCACAGGAATAAGCACATACAATAATAAAACACCCATATTTGGAGTTTTAGCATCGCCTAGAAAAAGTTCGTAGCATAAACCTGAAAGCAAAATATAAATGATATAAAATGCGGTTGCTATATTTTCTTTTGAGAATTTGTTGAGGTTCATTTGATATCTAATATCTATAATTTTACATCTACAATTGTATTTGTCGTTCTATTTGTTGTTCTAAAGAGATAAAAGTTTCGGTTCTAGAAACACCATCAATAGGTTGAATTTTTTTATTTAAAAGCTGCATTAAATGTTCGTTGTCTCTACAAATAATTTTGATAAGAATACTCCAATTGCCTGTAGTATAATGGCATTCTAAAATTTCTGGAATTTTTTTCAATTCTTTTACGGCTTCCGAATTACTTGCGGCTTTTTCAAGATAAACGCCAATAAACGCCATGGTTTTATATCCTAAAACTTTGTTGTTTACAATAAACTTGGAACCCGAAATCACATCGGCTTCTTCAAGTTTTTTTAACCTTTGATGAATGGCAGCCCCCGAAATTCCTATTTTATTGGCTATTTGCAATATAGGTTTTCGTGCATCTTCCATCAAGTCACGAAGGATTTCTTTGTCTATACCGTCAATTTCTATTTGTAGCTGATTGATTTTCATTAGTTATAAATTTGAAGCAAAAATAGAAATTTTGTTTCGAATTATTATAAAAACTAGTTGCTTGTTATCAATTTATCGGGATTATAACCAGTATAATGCATTTTAGTTTCTTTAAAAACAACTCCAAATTCTTCTAACTCTTTCAAAATGGGTTCATAGACTTCTTTTCGAATAGGCAATTGTACTCCAGGTGTTTTGATATTACCGTTTAAGATTTGCAAAGCGGCCATTGCAACGGGTAAACCTACCGTTTTTGCCATGGCGGTATAAGTTTGATCATCACCAATACACACCATCTTAGAATCTATTTGGTGATCTACACCATTATGTTCATAACCAAATTTGTGGTACATTACAATCATGTCTTTGTCATTGGGTTGAAGCGCCCAGGAATCGTTTAAAATGCGTTCCAGAATTTGTGCTGGTGTACCATTTTTTAATCCCACAATTTTTTTTGGGTTAAATAAATCTAATTCCAATAGTTTGTCCCACATAATATCATCTTGCTCAATGTTGAGAGCTAGCCGCGCTTTTATTTCAACTGAATCGGTGGGATGATAAGGTAAAAATGAATTTATAAAATCTCGAAAACTCATTGTTTCCGAATGTTCCATTTCATAAGAATCGTCGGTCATTCCGAGTTGTACAAACATGTTCCAAGCTTTAGAATATCCTACTCTGCGAATGGTTCCTCTGTACAAAGTTAATACATCGTCCAATCCATAAACACTTCTGTATTTTAACGAATCTCTATTGGCGTAACCTTCAAATTTTCCGTAACCTTCTACCATTAAAAATTCAGTTCTTCTAAATAATTTGGTGTATGGAATGTATTTGTATTTACCTTCTTGAATGAATTTAGCGGCACCACCTTGACCCGCTAAAACTACGTTTCTTGGTGCCCAAGTAAATTTATAATTCCAAAGATTGTTGTCGCTTTCAGGGGCTACTAATCCGCCACAAAAAGATTCGAACAATAACATTTTCCCCCCTTTGTCACGAATAGCATCAATCACTTTCATCGCACTCATATGATCAATACCAGGATCAAGCCCTATTTCATTCATAAACACCAATCCGTTTTCTTTAGCAGCTTCGTCCAATCCTTGCATTTCATCCGAAACATAGGATGCTGTAACCATGTGTTTTTTGAATTTTATACAATCTTTAGCCACTTCAATATGCATGAATGCCGGTAACATAGAAATCACAACTTCCGCTTTCTGAATTTCTGAATGGCGTTGATTTTCGTTGTTAATATCCAATTGTATAGCAGTAGCATTTGGATGGTTTTTGGTTTTTCTTTGTGCCAATTCTAACGATAAATCGCCAATAGTAACATGCAAGTTTTCTTGATTAGATTTATTTAATAAGTATTGAATTAAGGAAGATGCGGATCGACCTGCTCCGATGATTAAAATGTTTCTCATGGTTTATTTGGAATAGAGGATACAAATTTAGGAAATTGGAACGATTTTCGATTAAAATTTGATAAAAACAGAAAATTTCAAGCAAAAATGAATGAACTTTTGAAGTTAGTTCTAAAAATAATTATTTTAGATCGTTTTCTAAATCTTCTAGTTCTTTTTTAGCTTCTTGCTTAGCATCCTTTTTTTGTTGTTCAAATTGGTTGTCAATTGCCACTTTATCTTTTATCAGAAATGTTTTTCCTATTACAACAACGGCACTGATATAAGCGATTATGAAAAGTATTTTAGTAATTTTTCTTTGTTCAGCACTCGATTTTCGGAATGCTATAAAAATAAAAACCAATGCCAATCCTATTGGGGCTAAAGCCAATGTATCAAAAGGCAATACTGAAAATACGACACTTAAAATAGTGAAAATTACAGCTAATATTAAAATTGTTTTTCTCATAATTTATGCTGAATAAATTCAGTGATTAAATACCTGTTGCGGAGGTTAAAGCCAACTGTCCTGTTCCAACAGGAATACTAAACTTCATTAAAACCGGAATTTTTTTTGCATCGGCAGTTAAGTAAATTAGATTTTTATCTTTCCCTTTTAATACGTCGGTTTTAGCTCCGATTGAAAGTTTGTAGCAGTTTGTAGCTCCCAAATTACCGGCAGCAACCGTTTCGTTTCCTAATAATTTAACAGTTACAGGAACTTGTTTTTCATCAAATACAATAGTAAATGCTTGACTTTGTCCAATTTTCATTTTCGAAAGATCCATAGTTCTTAATTTATACATTATAGAAACAACATCTTGTGTAGCACTGCCAATTGTAAAAGTAGTAACGGTTTCTGGGCTGTTTTTTCTTTTAGAAGTACTAGTTACAGAATTTCCTTTGAATACGTATTTTTCTTTTTTGGTCCAGCCTCCTTCGTCAATGCTTCTTTTGTATAAACTTGGTTTTAAAGTAATTGGGTCAACATACGATTCGTATAAATCTCTTATTTTAAAGAATTTATCCCATTTAGCAAATGTTTCTAATTCGCAATTCAAATGCAAATACGTGTTTTTTGCTGTAGAAACCCTATCGGTTGACAAAGTTACTTGCGCCAATTGCGTCATTAATCCACTCATATTATAGGAGCCGGCAAAAACTAATTTTTCGCCAGACGGAATTCCAATAGCATTTTCAGTTTTAAACGAAGACAATAGTAAAATAGTAGCCGAAATAAATAATAACTTTTTCATAACAAAACATTAAGTTGCAAATATAAATTTTATAATTGTTAAAATTAAAAAGAAAACATAAAAGTCCTTTATTCTTCCATACTTAACTAATAAATTTGTGAAATAGTATATCAATTAAAAAAAATGAATAAAAAAATTATTTCGGCTGCAGGTTTCTTAGGAATGACCGCTATAATATTGGGTGCGTTTGGCGCTCATGCTTTAAAAAAAGTGTTGACAATAGATCAATTAGCAACATTTGAAACGGGTGTAAAATTCCAAATGTATCACGCTTTATTTTTATTGTTTTTAGGTTTGAATTCTCATTTATCGCATACATTAAAGAAGTTAATATTAAGATTTACTCTTTTTGGAGTACTCTTTTTTTCGGGTTCTATTTATTTACTAGCAACTGATAGTTTGAATTCTTTTGATTTTAAAATTATAGGATTTGTAACTCCAATTGGAGGATTCCTATTAATTGTGGCTTGGGGCCTATTAATGCTGCATATTTTAAAGAAAAAAGCATAATTTTTTAATTTACTACAACGATGTAATAATTAATTTTTACCTTTGCAATCTATTATTATTGCAAAAAATTAATTTTCTATGGAGAAGTCTGCCCAATCTACGAAATCGATTTCGTTAGAAAAATATGGAATCAAAAATGTAAAGGAAATTATATACAATCCGTCGTTCGAATTTCTATATAATGAAGAGTTAAATTCGAAATTAGAGGGCTACGAAAAGGGCCAACTTACCGAACTTGGTGCAGTAAACGTAATGACAGGAGAATTTACTGGTCGTTCTCCAAAAGATAAATATATTGTTAAGGATAGTGTTACTGAAAATACCATTTGGTGGAATTCTGAAAAAGCTGTTAACGACAATAAACCAATATCACAAACGACTTGGGATAGTCTAAAAGAAACAACCGTTCAACAACTTTCAAGAAAAAGATTGTTTGTAGTTGATGCTTTTTGTGGGGCGAATGAAAATTCACGTTTAAAAGTCCGTTTCATTATGGAAGTGGCTTGGCAAGCACATTTTGTAAAAAACATGTTCATTCGTCCTACACAAGAACAATTAGAGCTATTTGGAGAGCCCGATTTTGTTGTTATGAACGGTTCTAAAACTAGTTTTAAAGAGTACCAAAATCACAGTTTAAATTCGGAAGTTTACGTGGCTTTCAATTTAACTGAAAAAATCCAATTAATTGGTGGAACTTGGTATGGTGGTGAAATGAAAAAAGGATTGTTTTCAATAATGAACTACTATTTACCACTTCAAGGCATGGCTTCTATGCACTGCTCAGCCAATAAAGGAGCAGAGGGTGATGTAGCTATTTTCTTCGGATTGTCTGGAACAGGAAAAACAACTTTATCTACCGATCCAAAACGTGAATTAATTGGTGATGATGAGCATGGTTGGGATGATGATGGTGTTTTTAACTTTGAAGGCGGCTGCTATGCCAAAACCATTGATTTAAGTGCTGCAAACGAACCTGATATTTATGGTGCTATTACTAAAGATGCACTTTTAGAAAATGTAACCGTTGATGCCAATGGAAAAATTGATTTTAAAGATGGCTCCGTTACTCAAAATACTCGTGTTTCTTACCCAATAAATCACATTCATAATATTGTAAAACCAGTATCAAAAGCCGGTCACGCCACAAAAGTAATTTTTTTAACGGCAGATGCTTTCGGTGTTTTACCGCCTGTTTCTAAACTAACTCCTGAACAAACTAAATATTATTTCTTATCTGGTTTTACTGCTAAATTAGCTGGGACAGAACGTGGTGTAACCGAACCGCAACCCACATTTTCTGCTTGTTTTGGAAAAGCATTCTTATCATTACATCCCACCCAATACGGAAAGGAATTAGTTAAAAAAATGGAGCAACACCATGCCGCAGCTTATATGGTAAATACGGGTTGGAACGGAACAGGAAATCGCATTACTATTAAAGATACCCGAGCCATTATTGATGCTATTCTAGACGGTTCAATTGAAAAAGCAGCAACAAAAGTGATTCCAATATTTAATTTGGAAGTACCAACAGCTTTACACGATGTAAATGCTGCGATTTTAGATCCAAGAGATACTTATTTAGATGGTGCCGATTGGAATACAAAAGCGAAAGATTTAGCCGAAAAATTTATCAAGAACTTCGTTCAATATACCGATAATGCTGAAGGAGAAAATCTTGTAAAAGCAGGACCTCAATTATAAAGTATCAAACTACAATTAAACGAAAAAAGTTCGGCATTGCTGCCGAACTTTTTTATATAAAAATTCCAAACTCTTTTGGAATTTGGAATTTTAGCAAAATGAATTTTATATTTTATTTTCCTTTATTAGCTTCAGCGACATATTTCTCCAAAGCCATTGTCATGGATGGAGTTTCTGGCGTTGGAGCCAAAATATCTATTCGTAAGCCATGTTCTAAAGCTTCTTTTTGAGTGGTACTTCCAAATACCGCAATACGAGTTTCGTTTTGTTTAAAATCCGGGAAGTTTTTAAACAATGATTTAATTCCAGTTGGACTAAAGAAAGCCAAAACATCATAATACACATTGGCTAAATCAGATAAATCACTCATCACCGTTTTATAAAAAATAGCTTGAGTCCAATTTATTTTTAGGTTGTTTAACGTTATAGGAGCATCCGCATTCAATTGATCAGATGCGGGCAATAAGAATTTTTCTTCTTTATATTTCTTAAAAAGAGTCGCCATATCAGCAAAATCTTTTTGACCAACATAAATTTTACGCTTTCTATACACTACATATTTTTGCAAATAGAAAGCTATGGCCTCCGATTGACAAAAATACCTCAAATCTTCAGGTACTTTGTAACGCATTTCTTCTGCTACTCTAAAGAAATGATCTACAGCGTTTTTACTTGTTAGAATAATAGCTGTAAAGTTATTCAAATCAATTTTTTGAGCTCTAATATCTTTTGCATTAACACCTTCAACATGAATAAAAGGACGAAAATCAACTTTTACTTTGTGTTTTTGTTGTAAATCGAAATAAGGTGAATTGTCTACTTTTGGTTCTGGTTGCGACACCAAAATTGTTCTTACTTTCAAATTGGACATGTTTAAAATCTAATTTTTTGAAATTAAATAATATATGAAATAATAGGGCGCTATTTCAAGTGCGCAAAGATACAAAATAATATAAAACAACTTACTAAATAATAAATTTTGATAATTCTTCAATAAAACAAGGTAAGACAGAAGATTTATTATTAATAAAATGATAACAATAATCATTATTAGCAATTTTGAGGCGTAATTGCCATAAAATAAGATAATTGAAACCGGCAGTAATAGCAGTCCAAGGTAGGTTCTAAAGTTAACTTTTTGTAAATTAAACTGTTCAATTATCTCTTCAACACCAAAAGTAACCGCAATTACTTTTTCAATTAAAAATTTACAAAGGATAAAAACAGTTAATAAAGTAAATACTCTTACAAATAAAACCCAATCCGTTATTGTTCCATAATTAAACAAACGGACTACAATTATTTGGATAAAAAAGGAAAGAGAAACTAAATTCACCACAAAAAGAAATACATTAAATCCGCTCATTAAATGACTGCTTTCACGATAAATTTTCGAATATTTATCGGAAACAACTAACTTAATAAAATCGTTAAATCGCGATTCAAAAGTTGATTTTGCCAACACTATAAGAACCAAAGAAAATACAAAAACTAGGGTTGCCCAATCTCTGTTTTCAATAATTCGTGTATGTAATTCGTTTGTAACCATTGGATACAAAATTACTAAATTTTATTTGTTGATTACTATTATAATATTATTAAGATTATCAAGTTATAAAATGAGTATTTTTGCACAAACTTTTTAAGATTAATATGAATTGTGGTATCGTAATTATTCCAACTTATAATGAAATTGAAAACATAGAGAGCATCATACGTGCCGTACTTTCTTTGCCTAATCCATTTCATATTTTGATTGTCGATGATAATTCGCCCGACAAAACTGCCGAACTTGTAAAAGAACTTCAAAAGGAGTTTTTAGATCAATTGTTTTTGGCACAACGCGATAAGAAATCGGGTTTAGGGACTGCTTATGTTCATGGTTTCAAATGGGCTTTAGAGAGGGATTATGAATTTATTTTCGAAATGGATGCCGATTTTTCTCATAATCCAAACGATTTAATAAAATTATATGAAGCGTGTTATTTTGGCGGTGCCGATTTAGCCATTGGATCAAGATATGTTACTGGAGTAAATGTGGTTAATTGGCCTTTGAGTAGAGTTTTACTGTCTTATTTTGCCTCGGTTTATGTGAGAATGATTACCGGAATGAAAATTATGGATGCAACAGCAGGTTTCATCTGCTACAATAGAAAAGTTTTGGAAAGCATTAATTTAGATAAGATTAAATTTATTGGATATGCTTTTCAAATTGAAATGAAATACAGAGCTTTTGCAAAACAATATAACATACAAGAAGTTCCAGTAATTTTTACCGATAGAACCAAAGGCCAATCTAAAATGAGTGGTTCTATCATAAAAGAAGCGATGTTTGGTGTACTATCTTTACGAATAAAAAAGTTATTTAATAGATTATAAAGCATACTATGAACACTGTTTTAATAAAAAATGCAAAGATTGTAAATGAAGGAACAATCATTGAAGGCGATGTGCTAATTGAAGGCGAATTCATCAAAGAGATTGCCACGAACATAAGTCACAAATCATCCAATTGTAAGGTAATTGATGCTGAAGGTAATTATTTAATTCCGGGCGCAATCGATGATCAAGTGCATTTTCGCGAACCAGGGTTAACACACAAAGGCGATATCGAATCGGAAAGTAAAGCGGCTGTTGCTGGCGGAATTACATCGTTTATTGAACAGCCCAATACGGTTCCTAATGCCATTACTCAAGAATTATTAGAACAAAAATACCAGATTGCTTCCGAAAAATCGTATGCAAATTATTCGTTTATGATGGGTGGAACGAATGAAAATTTAGAAGAAATTTTAAAAACCAATCCTAAAAATGTTGCCGGACTTAAACTATTTTTAGGATCTTCAACGGGGGATATGCTTGTGGATAGCTCAGAATCATTAGAGAAAATATTTTCAAATACTAAATTATTAATTGCTGTTCACAGTGAGGATGAAACTACGGTTAAGGAAAATCTTGAAAAATTTAAAGCACAATATGGCGATGACATTCCAGTGCAGTTCCATCCCGAAATTAGAAGTGTAGAGGCCTGTTATAAATCGACCCTAAAAATCATTGAGTTAGCTAAGAAAACAGGAGCTCGATTGCATGTGTTTCATATTTCTACAGCAAAAGAATTGGACTTGTTTACCAATAAAATACCCTTAGAAAAAAAGCAAATCACTGCCGAAGTTTGTATTCACCATCTTTGGTTTTCTGATGAGGATTATACAACTAAAGGAAATTTTATCAAATGGAACCCTGCGGTTAAATCGGCAATAGATAGAGAGGCCCTTTGGAAAGCATTGCTAGACGACCGAATAGATGTTATCGCGACCGATCATGCGCCGCATACGCTAGAAGAAAAAAAACAAGTGTACACCAAAGCGCCATCAGGCGGACCCTTAGTGCAACATGCTGTTGTGGCTATGTTTGAAGCCAATCATCAAGGGAAAATTTCGGTGGAAAAAATCGTTGAAAAGATGTGTCACAATCCGGCTAAAATATTTAAAATTGAACAACGCGGTTTCATCAAAGAAGGCTATTATGCCGATTTAGTTATTGTAAATCCATCCAAACCTTGGAGCGTCAATAAAGACAATGTTTTATACAAATGTGGATGGTCGCCTTTTGAAGGAACCAATTTCAAATCACGAATTTCGCATACATTTGTAAACGGACATTTAGTTTATGAAAACGCAAAAGTTAAAGAAATTAAGGCAGGCAAACGATTACTTTTTGATAGATAAGATGAGAAAAATAAATTTACTTTTATTGGCTTTTTCTTTTGTGATTTTTAGTTGCAAAGAGGATGTGGTATCGAAACCAAAAAATCTCATTGAAAGAGATAAAATGGTGGCTATTATTTATGATTTATCGGTTCTTGAAGCAGCTAAATCGCAAACATCTGGAATATATCACTATCCAAAATCCTCTCAGTTTTTGAAGGAAAAGTACAAAGTAGATAGCTTAACATTTGCTCAGAGTACGCAATATTACGCTTCCGACATGAAGGAATACAAAAAAATATACGACGAAGTAAAAGCGCGGTTACAATCTGAAAACACCAAATTAAACGGAGGAAAACCAATCAAAGAAAATACTGAACAAGGAGTATTAAGGTAGTTGGTTTTTAAAATAGAAGGCAATTTTATCCAAATAATCATCTATTTTTTCAAAAGTAAAATTCAAGTAATTTATTATTTTTTTATTAGAAATTGCATCCGCATTCTGAAGTGAAATACTACCGTGGCGCGAAATTTTTCTTTCCGTTTGAAACATTTTTGAAGAAACCCAATCCAGTTTCCATGCCAAACTGAGCAACCACGGACCCGCCTTCAAATGGGGTTTTTTTGCATCAATCCTAGTAGCGATTTTGAGGATAATATCCTTGAAACTGATATTTTCAGAAATCAACGTAAATCGTTCGCCACTGCAATCCGATTGCATTAATTGCACCATTATAGCCACCACATCGGTTACGGCAATATATCCTGTAGAACCATTGGTATAAAAAGGAATTCCTTTTTTTATAGTAGTAAATAAAGTACCGCTTCCTTGATTCCAAAATCCGGGTCCAAAAACCACACCTGGATTTACAATTACGACCTGCAAACCTTCTTGATGACCTCGCCAGACTTCCATTTCGGCGCCATATTTTGAAATGGCATAATCGCTATGCAACACTTCAGGATTCCATTCGGTGTCTTCGGTAACACGTTTTTGATTTGGCGCCAAATTACCAAGTGCCGCAATCGAACTAACATGGCATAATTTGGTGACTTTTTTGTCGATACAAAAGTTTACAATATTGGCAGTTCCTTCAATATTGACCTTTCTAATTTGGTCTTCATCGTTGGGATTGAAGGAGATAAATCCAGCACAATGATATACAAAATTTACATTTTCAAAAGCAATTTCCATGCTGGGTATATCAAGAATATCGGCTTGAACCCATTCCACTTTTGAAAACAAATCTTTTTTTTGATACAACTCAAAAAGCGACTTTGTTTTTTTAATAGCGTAAGCATTTCTGTAAATAGCCCGAAGGTTTACTGCTCCACTTTCTATTAAATGCAGCAGCAAATGTGCCCCTACCAAACCTGTTCCGCCTGTAACTAATATCATTTTGTAAAAATAAGTATTTTGCTAATGTTTTGCCAATATTAATTATTAAATTCAACTGAAGTGATTAGGTCAATAAATTGATTATTGTTTTTTAGATCAAGTTACTTTTTTTATATTCTTTTTTTTAATTTTTTTAATTTGCAGAACAGCATTATACTAATCAAACACCAAAGTTAGAAACCAAAAAAAGACCAAGCCATTTGCAGCAAATACTAAGAAATGTTATACTTTTGTATTTCAAATTTTTACCATGAAAAAGCTACAAATGGTTGACTTGAAAGGTCAATATGAAAAAATAAAAGACGAAGTGAATGCCTCCATTCAAGACGTTTTAGAAAATAATACTTACATTAACGGACCGTTGGTTCATCAATTTCAAGCCGATTTAGAACAATATTTAGGAGTAAAACACGTCATTCCGTGTGCGAATGGAACCGATGCCTTGCAAATTGCAATGATGGGTTTGGATTTGAAGCCAGGCGATGAAGTGATTACCGCCGATTTTACCTTTGCCGCAACCGTTGAGGTGATTGCGTTGCTGCAATTAACTCCCGTTTTGGTTGATGTAGATATGAATAATATGAACATTTCACTAGATGGAATTCGAAAAGCCATTACACCAAGAACCAAGGCAATTGTTCCCGTTCACTTGTTTGGTCGTGCAGCCCATATGGATGCCATTATGGAAATTGCAAACGAACATAATTTGTTTGTAATTGAAGATAATGCCCAAGCCATTGGCGCCGATTACAAATCTAAAGATGGTTCTAAAAAGAAAGTGGGCACCATTGGTCATGTAGGCGCTACCTCATTTTTTCCTTCTAAAAACTTGGGCTGTTATGGCGATGGCGGAGCGATTTTTACTAATGATGATTCTTTGGCGCACAAATTACGCGGTATTGTAAACCACGGAATGTATGAACGCTACCATCATGATGTGGTTGGCGTGAATTCTCGATTGGACAGCATTCAAGCAGGGGTTTTAAAAGCAAAATTACCGCATTTAGATAAGTATAATAGCGCTCGACAAGAGGCGGCTCAAAAATACAGTTTGGCGCTGAGCATAAATCCAAATATATGGGCACCTTTTATTTGTGATGCGTGCGATTGTCATGTGTTTCACCAATATGTAATAAGAATCAAGAACGGCAAACGCGACGGCTTGTTAGCCCATTTACAAGAAAAAGGAATTCCTTGTGCAATTTATTATCCAATTCCGTTGCACAGTCAAAAAGCATATGCCGATTCAAGATACAAAGAAGAAGATTTTCCGGTAACGAATCAGTTGTGTAAAGAAGTGATTGCATTGCCAATGCATACCGAGCTGGACGACGAACAGATTAAATTTATAACGGATAGTGTTTTAGAATACGTTTAATATTTTTTATACGATAATTCGGTTATTTGTTACTTCGAATAACCAACTAACTAAATAAAATGAAAATAGTAGTTACAGGAGGTCTCGGATTTATTGGTTCACACACCGTAGTAGAATTGCAAAACGAAGGGTTTGAAGTTGTAGCCATTGATAATTTATCCAATTCCTCTGAAGATGTTTTAGAGGGTATTTATAACATTACGGGTAAAAAACCACTCTTTGAGAAAATGGATTTACGTGATAAAGCGTCGGTTCAAAATTTCTTTAAAAACCACCTTGATATTGCTGGCGTGATTCATTTTGCAGCCTCAAAAGCGGTTGGTGAAAGTGTTGAAAATCCGTTGTTGTATTATGAAAACAATATAAATTCTTTGGTGTATTTACTTCAAGAATTGAAAGAATTAGCCAATGCCAATTTCATTTTTAGTTCATCTTGTACCGTTTACGGTCAATCCGAAGTTATGCCAATTACAGAAAATGCTTCGGTGCAACCCGCCATGTCCCCTTATGGAAATACGAAACAAATTGGCGAAGAAATCATACATGATGTGGCAAAAGTAACTAATCTGAATGCCATCTTGTTGCGCTATTTCAATCCAATTGGAGCACATTCGAGTGCAGAAATTGGAGAATTACCTATTGGAATTCCACAGAATTTGGTGCCTTTTATTACTCAAACCGCTTATGGTTTGCGAAAAGAACTTTCGGTTTATGGCAATGATTATCCAACTCCAGATGGTACTTGTATTCGCGATTATATTCACGTAGTTGATTTGGCGAAAGCCCACGTTGTAGCATTACAAAGATTATTGAATAAACAAAATATTGAGAAAGTAGAAACATTCAATCTAGGAACCGGAAAGGGGAGTTCTGTTTTGGAAGTTATCAATGCTTTTGAAAAAGTTTCAGGGCAAAAACTACCATACAAAATTGTTGGCAGAAGAGAAGGTGATGTAATCTCCGCTTATGCCAATACCAATAAAGCAAACACTGTTTTGGGATGGAGCTCGCAATCCAGCTTGGAAGATAGCTTAGCAAGTGCATGGAAATGGGAGCAGAAGATTAGAAAGTAAAAAAGTTAATGCAACAAAATAAAATTCTGAAGGTGATCCCTCGAAATTTTCTATTTAGGGTAATTAATTGACTGATTCTTTTAGTTTTTTAGCACTTTTTATAACAAAAGTATCCAATTTAGATTTCAATTTCAATTCAACGGAATCTATATTTTTTTTGGCTTTTGCTTGGGCAGAATCAATCCTTTCTTTTACTTCAGAATTTAAAGCTTCTTTAGCTACTTTTAGTTTTTCATTAGTTTCTTCTTTGCAAGAAAACAATAACGAAGCAATAGTTAAGGATAAGAATATTTTCTTCATAATTGAAAGTTGTTCTTAGGCCGAAATTGTTTCTACCTCTCTATCTATTTTGTTTACTAACCCAACTAATACTTTTCCAGGCCCCACTTCTGTAAAGCTGGTGGCTCCGTCCTGAATCATTTGTTGCACCGATTGTGTCCATTTTACAGGAGCTGTCAATTGAATGATTAGGTTTTTCTTAATCTCATCAGCATCTGAAACCGCACAAGCTGTCACATTTTGATATACAGGACAAATTGGTGTTGAAAAAGTGGTTGCTTCAATAGCAGCAGCCAATTCTTCTCGTGCTGGTTCCATCATAGGCGAATGAAATGCCCCACCAACTGGTAAAATCAAGGCGCGTTTAGCACCCGCTTCTTTCATTTTTTCGCAAGCCATTTCAACAGCTTCGTATGCTCCCGAAATAACTAATTGCCCAGGGCAGTTATAATTAGCGGCTACCACAACACCATCAATTGAAGCACAGATGTCTTCTACAATTTTATCGTCTAAGTTAAGAACTGCAGCCATAGTTGAAGGTCTAATCTCACACGCCTTTTGCATCGCAATAGCCCGTTGTGAAACTAGTTTCAACCCGTCTTCAAAACTTAAAGCACCATTAGCTACTAAGGCTGAAAATTCACCAAGTGAATGTCCGGCAACCATTTCTGGTTTAAAGTTTTCTAAAGTTTTAGCAAGGATTACCGAGTGTAAAAACACCGCTGGTTGTGTTACTTTAGTTTCTTTTAATTCTTCGGCTGTACCTTCAAACATTATGTCTGTGATGCGGAACCCTAATATATTGTTGGCTCTTTCGAATAATTCTTTTGCTATTGCTGAGGTTTCATATAAGTCTTTGCCCATTCCTGAGAACTGGGCGCCTTGACCAGGAAATATGTATGCTTTCATTTTTTTTATTTAAAAGTTTAAAAGTTTTAGGAGTTTAAAAGCTCCTAAAAAACATTGCAAAAATACTAATTTTTTAGGAGCAAAATAGTTTTTCGATTTTTGTGTTGTAAATAGAAATGATTAGGAAAGAATTAGTATTTTGTTAACTCAGTCATTAAACCTTTTGTAGTTAGATTTGTCGAATGAACAATCTACTTTTATAATGATACAACTAAAATCCTTATTTATTGTCTTTCTATTGTTTGGTTGCGCGGTGTTTTACAGCCAAGAAGCTCCCAAAAAATGGAAGTTCGCCTTCCAATTAGACAATAGATTTTCTAGTATTCGAGGGAAAGAAATTACCGTATTTGGATTGAAAGTGGGTTTGCAATACAAAAAGCTAACCCGATTTGGCGTGGGAAGTTCTTTTATTGTCAATCCCGTTTATATCGATTATTTTAATAAAAAACGGAATACAGAAGAAACCAATAAAATTAGTTTTTGGTACTTTAGTGTTTTTAACGATTGGATTCTTTTTAAAAACAATAAGTGGGAGGGTTTTGTAACCGAACAAATCGGATTTGGAAGACCTAATTTTACTAAAGAAATTAATAATGACATCGTTAGCGACTTTAATGTAAATCTGTATGTAAATGAAATTTCGGGTCAAGTAAATTATAAATTAACAAAATGGATTGGATTAGGAGCAGGTGTAGGCTATAGAAGTTTATTAAACAAAAAATCGGTGCTCAACACAACGTTTGATGCCCCGATTTATATTGCTAAAATTATTATTTATCCCGAAACGTTCTTCAACAATTAATTTTTTCTATAAAATTTTTGGTCTTTATTACCGCATTTTTTACCATTTCAAAATTATTAATTTCGATTTTATTCGCTTTATTTTTCCAATTAATAGTAAAAGTCATTTCTGTTTCATTTTCCGAAATCAATATAATGTCATTATCTACGTACCCTTCTATACTTGGATGCTCCAATAATAAAAATCGAACTTTGTATGGAATGAATGTAATTTTTTCTTTCAAAATTGAAGTGCCACTTTCCTGAGTTATTTTCATTTGTCGGATTACATAATTTTCCTTTTTTTCAATGATTTCAACGTCACTTACTCCAGGTACAAAATCTCCAGGATTTTCAATTTTATAAAGTAGTTGCTCCCAAACCTTTTCAAAAGTAGCTTCAACTATTTCTGAATGTTGCACCATAATTGAATCTGTTTATTGGTTCATTGGAATTTCCATTACTAAAAATTTAGCATCGCTCGTAGCTGAAATTTCAAGATTAGTAAAATCCCAAATCCCGAGCCCGTCACGTGTTTCTAATTCTTCTCCATTAACAGTAATTCTTCCCGAAATTACAAAAACATACATTCCGTTTCCTTCTTTGTTAATAGAATAATTTTTTGAAAAACCTTTGTCAAAATCAGCCAAGTAAAACCAAGCATCTTGATAAATCCAAACGCCTGCATCATCCGCATTTGGCGAAAGTATTTGTGCAAAATTATTTTTTTGTTCGGCGACATCCAAAGTAATTTGTTGGTAACGAGGCGTTACATTTCGGTACTTAGGAAACACCCAAATCTGAAACAATTTAGTATGTTGGTCGGCATTCGGATTGAACTCACTGTGTTGAATTCCGGTACCGGCACTCATTACTTGAACGTCGCCCGTTTTGATGACTTCAGTATTGCCCATACTGTCTTTATGCGCCAAATCGCCCTCTAGCGGAATGGTAATAATCTCCATATTATCATGTGGGTGCGTTCCAAAACCCATTCCGGATGCTACGGTATCGTCGTTTAAAACGCGTAACATTCCGAATTGCACTCTATCAGGATTGTACCAACTGGCAAAACTAAAACTGTGATACGCATTCAACCATCCGTGGTCGGCATGTCCTCTTGTATTGGCTTTATGTAAAACGGTATTTTTCATTTTTTTAAATTGTTATACAAATTTACAATACAAAATGATTTTCGACACTAAATTATTTTTTCTTTTACAAAATTAAAATACAATAATAAAATAGCAGAATTACTATATTTGAAATGTTTAAATCTAACAAATGAAAACCGAAAAAGAAAAAATGCTGGCTGGAGAAATCTATTTTGCTAACGATAAAGAATTAGTTGCCGAGAGAACCAATGTCAAAAAACTACTTCATAAATTGAACATCACCGAATATGTAATGAACGGAACAGGGAGAAACATTTTACAAGAACTACTACCCAACGCAAACAAAATACTGTACATCGAACCACCATTCCACTGCGATTATGGCTATAATATTCATTCTGGAGAGAATGTCTATTTCAATGTGAATTGCGTTGTTTTAGACGCTATGAAAGTTGCTATTGGAAACAATGTGTTCTTTGGCCCTGGAGTTCATATTTATACCGCAGCGCATCCACTTGATGCAACTGAAAGAAGAACCAAACAATATTCTAAACCAATTTCAATTGGAAGCGATTGTTGGATAGGAGGGAACACCGTCATTTGTCCTGGAGTTACCATTGGTAATGGAGTTACCATAGGTGCTGGAAGTGTTGTTACTAAGGATATTCCTCATAATACTTTAGCTGTTGGAAATCCAGCAAAAGTGATTAAAAAGTTAGATAAGTAAAAAAACCTCAAAACTTGAATTTTTGAGGTTTGATATTAAATTGGATATTGGAATTTATTTTTTAGAATTTTACACCAACGCTGCTTTTATGCGTTTCATAGCTTCTTTAAGCACTGCTTCGCTAGTAGCATACGAAAAACGAATACAATTTGGATTTCCAAAAGCATCTCCAGTTACCGTCGCCACAGTAGCTTCCGATAACAAATACATTGAAAAATCATCGGCATTATTGATTAGTTTTCCGCGCAACGTCTTTCCAAAATAATATGATACATCAGGAAAAACATAGAATGCGCCTTCTGGAACATTCATTTTAAAACCTGGAATCGTTTTTACCAGACCCACTACTAAATCCCTACGGTTTTTAAACGCCTCAACCATATCGTTCAGTACGCTTGGATCAGCATCTACAGCGGTTATGGTAGCTCTTTGTGCAATAGAATTAGCTCCAGAAGTTACTTGACCTTGCATTTTAGTACACGCTTTTGCAATTACTTCTGATGCACCAATATACCCAATTCTCCAACCTGTCATCGCGAATGCTTTAGCAACACCATTAACGGTTATGGTTCTATCAAACATCCCCGGAATGGAAGCAATACTGCAAAACGATTCAGAGAAATTAATGTGTTCATATATTTCGTCAGCCACAACATAAATGCCATTGTGTTTTAAAACCACTTGCGATAAAGCGGTTAATTCCTCACGATTATATACCGAACCACTTGGGTTACAAGGAGAACTGTACCAGATCATTTTAGTTTTTGGCGTAATAGCTTTTTCTAATTGGTCGGGTGTGATTTTAAAATCGGTTTCTACAGAAGTTGGTACTTCCACTGGAATACCACCCGCTATTTTAATGATTTCAAAATACGAAACCCAATATGGTGCCGGAAGAATCACTTCATCACCCGGGTTAATCATACATTGCGCAATGTTGTATAACGATTGTTTTGCACCCGTTGAAACGACGATATTTGACGGTTGATAGTCTAAATTATTATCACGTTTGAATTTTCTGCAAATCGCTTCTTTCAATTCCATATACCCATCTACAGGAGAATAGGTCGAATAATTTTCATCAATAGCTCTTTTTGCGGCTTCTTTAATGAAATCGGGCGTATTAAAATCGGGTTCACCCAAACTTAAGCTGATAATGTCTTTTCCTTGTGCTTTTAATTCTCTTGCTAATGCTGCCATCGCAAGAGTTTGAGAGGTAGTTAAATTGTTAATTCTGTCGGATAACGGATTGTTCATTGTTGTGTTAGTTGTAGTTTAAAAATCGTCACTCTAATTTATTATGATAATTGTGGTTGTCTTCCTAAATCTCTCAAGTGGGTAAAATGCGAATAAATAGCCGCTCTTGTTGTCTTGAATTCGTAATAAGGAAGATTGCATTCTTTAGCCGTTTCTCTAACAAATTCCGCTATTTTATTGTAATGCACGTGACTGATATTCGGAAAAATATGATGTTCAATTTGATGATTCAATCCGCCCGTATAATAATTGACCAACCAATTTTTAGGGGCAAAATTAGCCGTGGTGTATAACTGATGAACCGCCCATGTGTTTTCAATTTCACCTTCTTGATTCGGAATTGGGTTGTCGGTTTCATTAACAACGTGTGCCAATTGAAAAACAACACTCAAAATAACTCCTGCGGTATAGTGCATCACTACAAATCCGATAAGAACTTTCCACCAAGAGACATGACCAACTCCAATTGGAATCACGATCCACATTGAAAAATATATTATTTTGGTAATTACTAATGTCGTCCAACGAACTACCGGTTTTTTAAAATCACCATACGATAAATTTCGTTCTAGATAGCGTTTCATTTGAATAAAATCAGTTGTAATTGCCCAATTAAACGTCAATAAACCATAAAGAAATACCGAATAATATTGTTGAAATTTATGGTGTTTGTACCATTTTGCTTCTTTTGTAAAACGTAGAACTCTACCGGCTTCCAAATCTTCATCATGACCAAGAATATTTGTATACGTGTGATGTAAAACGTTATGTTGTACTTGCCAATTGTACACATTTCCAGCTAAAATATAAATGCTTCCCCCCATGAATTTGTTAATCCAAGAGATGTTGGAGTATGCTCCGTGATTTCCATCATGCATCACATTCATTCCCACACCAGCCATTCCTACACCAATTATTACATTGAGTAAAAGGTACATCCAGAAGGGCATTTGCATCGCCAATAAAAAGAAGTAGGGTGTTAAGAAAATGGTAAACATTACCAAGGTCTTCAAGTGCAATTTCCAGTTTCCAGTTTTTTCGATATTGTTTTCTTTGAAGTAATCGTTAACTTTTTTATTTAATGTTCTAAAAAACTTAAGCGTATCATTTTTAGAAAACACAGGTGCATTTGTATCCATAAATTATTTTGGTAATTTAAAGCAAAGGTAATTATTATAATTTTTTTAGAGTTGAAAACAAATCATAATTATTAACTAAAAGTAGTATTTTTGTCAAAAAGCAAGAAAATGGAAGAAATTCTAAAACAATTTCCTAATCTGACTGATAATCAGATACAAAAATTTGAGAAACTTCAATTTTTATACGAAGATTGGAACGCCAAAATAAATGTAATTTCAAGAAAAGACATTGATGAATTGTACACGCGCCATGTTTTACATTCCTTGGCAATTGCAAAAATTCAGAAATTTGAACCGGGTACTTATGTTTTAGATGTTGGAACAGGTGGTGGTTTTCCGGGAATTCCTTTAGCTATCTTATATCCTGAAACCCGATTTTACTTGATTGATGTTATTCTAAAAAAAATAAATGTAGTTAAAGCAATCGCAGAGAGTTTAGAGTTAAAAAATGTCAAAGCAGAACAAATACGAGCCGAAAATGTCAAAGGCGATTATGATTTTATTGTAAGCCGCGCGGTAACTAACATGCCCGATTTTGTTTCATGGATTAAAGATAAAATAAAAAAGACCAATAAACATGAACTTAAAAATGGAATTCTCTATTTAAAAGGTGGCGATTTAACTGAAGAATTGAAAGATTTTCCTAAAGCAACAGAATATCATATTTCCAATTTTTTTGAAATGGAATTTTTTGAAACAAAGAAGGTGGTGCATTTACCGTTGAAATTTAAAGCATAAAAAAAGCGCTTTATCTTAATGAAAAGCGCTTGATTTTTATAAAAAGCACCAATTTTAGTTCTTAATTAGTTTTTTGGTAATGGTTCCGTTTCCGTTTCCAATAGTGATAAAATACATCCCTTTGGTTATTGAAATTGGAATTTCTAAAGTTCCTTTTATCGTTTCATTTTTAGTTTGATAAATTGTCTTCCCAAGCATATCCGTCACATTAATAGTAGTATTTTCAATAGCACTTGATGAATTAATAGTAATAGTTTTTTCTACTGGATTTTGAATCCAAACCGACTCCAGCATATGATGCGCATTTCCCATAATGGGCATGGTACCTATGTCATAGGTTGTATCATTTTGGTTGATACCCGTCGCTGAAACAACAGTATTTAGACTTCTGAATTTAAAATTGCTTGTAGGATCATTATTTTCATAATAGGCATAAGTGGTTTGAGAGGCAGTTCCAATAGGAAAAATACTTAAGTATAAGGTGACTGAAAGTACTGTTTTTAATCGTGTGACATTACCTGAGTATCCATAATCAGGTAAATTTAGAACCCCATAACCGTCTACTGTAGTAGTTAATGTACCTGAAAATGTACCTGTATTGGTGCCATTGACATAGTTTCCACTCACCGTATTGTCAGTGTAAGTAAATGGATATGTCATAGGGAAAAGTCCTAAAGTAGCATTTCCTGATCCATTGGTACCTCCATTAAAATTAATATTCAATCCGCCAGAATCTAAACCTGTTATTGAAACGGTTCCAGATGTGTTTTTAGTGAACATTTTTCCAGTTGTAGAAATTGTTCCTTGTGTAGAATTAGTTACAATTACACTAGTACTCCCCGGATAAGTTGTGGTTTCGGTTACTGTTGGCGTTTCATTAGTGAAGATTGTTGTGCCAAGGGGAACAAATCCTGAAAAAGTCCAGTTTTGATCAGCGCCACTCGAACTTTGATTTGGAGCAGTTGCATTAGTTACAGCAGTACTTACAAAACCATTTGTTCCATAAAAAGAATTGATTTGATTTTGGGCATGCCCAACAGTAGATACAATTAAAAATGATAAAAGTAGTTTTATTTTATTCATCGTTTTTTTTGATAAATTTGACATTCAAATAATTAACTTCAAAGATATAAAAAAAGTTCAAACATTTCTGAATGAACTTTTTAAAAAAAAATTATACCTCGTATTTTGTACTTCGCAACTCCTGCTTTAAACTATTCACCTAAAAAAGGATAACGATAATCTTCGGGTGTTACAAAGGTTTCTTTTATGGTTCTTGGCGACACCCAACGCAATAAGTTTTGCATCGAACCTGCTTTATCATTGGTTCCCGAAGCTCTTGCTCCTCCAAAAGGTTGCATTCCAACAACAGCTCCTGTTGGTTTATCATTGATGTAGAAATTACCGGCTGCATTTTCTAATGCTTTTGTGGCCTCAACAATAGCATATCTATCTTGGCTAAAAATGGCTCCAGTTAAGGCATATTCCGAAGTTTCATCAACCAATTTTAACGTCTCCTCCCACTTTGCATCTTCGTAAACAAAAATGGTAATTACCGGACCAAATAGTTCCGTTTCCATGGTTGCATATTTCGGATTGGTTGTTACAATTACTGTCGGTTCGATGAAATACCCTTTTGATTTATCATAATTTCCACCCAGGATGATTTCCGCATCTGTATCTTTTTTTGCTTGATCTATAAAACCCGCTAATTTATTGAAAGAACCTTCGTGAATTACTGCTGTAATGAAGTTAGAAAAATCTTCTGGACTCCCCATTTTCATTGAATTCACATCGGTAATTAATTGTTCTTTAATGGCTGGCCACAAACTTTGAGGAATGTAAGCTCTTGACGCCGCGGAACATTTTTGTCCTTGAAACTCAAAAGCACCTCGGGTAATTCCGGTAACTACTTGCTTTACATTTGCAGAAGGATGAGCTATGATAAAATCTTTACCCCCAGTTTCACCCACTATTCTTGGATAGGTTTTGTAAGTATGAATATTATCACCAATTTTTCTCCAGATTTCTTTGAAAATAAAGGTAGATCCGGTATAGTGAACTCCGGCAAAATCTGATGATGCTAAAATTGTATCTGTAATCATTACAGGATCACCAAAAACGACATTGATAACACCATCTGGAACACCCGCTTCTTTGAAAACATCTATAATTATTTTTGCTGAAAAAACTTGACTATCGCTGGGTTTCCAAACCACAGTATTTCCCATTAAGGCAGCACTTGCAGGAAGATTAGCTGCAATGGCTGTAAAATTAAATGGGGTTATTGCATAAACAAATCCTTCTAACGGACGGTATTCTACTTTGTTCCAAATATCTGAAACCGATTTGGGTTGGTCGTTATATATTTGCGTCATGAATTCCACGTTGTAACGCAAGAAGTCAATCAACTCACAAGAAGCATCAATTTCAGCTTGAAAAATTGTCTTAGATTGCGCAATCATTGTGGCGGCATTAATGCGAGCTCTATAAGGTCCGGCGATTAACTCCGCTGCTTTTAAAAAAATCGCTGCTCTATGTTCCCAAGGCATTTTTGACCAATTTTTTCTTGCTTCTAATGCTGCTGCAATGGCTTTTTCAATATGTGATTTTTCTGCTACATGATACGTTCCAACAATATGTTGGTGGTCGTGTGGAGCCGACATTGTTCGCGTATTTCCAGTTTTAATTTGCTCCGAACCAATGTACATGGGAACATCAATGTTCTCATTCCACATTTTTTTATAAGCTGCCAAAACGGCTGTTTTTTCTGGAGAATTTGGAGCGTATGATTTTACAGGTTCATTGACCGCATTGGGTACGTGAAAAAATCCTTTAGCCATAGTATAGATAATTTGATAATTAGATTTTAAACCCTTAAACTCTTATACCCTTTGCCCTCAGTACCCCTGAGTACCCCTGAGTACCCCTGAGTACCTCAGTACCACTGAATTGATGAGAATTGTTTAGTTTGAAACAAAAGTACAAAGGTTTTTTTGAATTTTTGATAACTAATAGGACGAAACTTTTGTGATAATTTATTAAAAAAAATTAATTCAAGGCATAAGGCGCACTCAATCGAAAGGCCGGAACAATTACTCTGAAGTTTCTCGTGGTGGTAAAATTAATCATATTGAAAGATCCACGCATCGCTCCATAAGGCGAAGCTAATAAGCAACCCGAACTATAGGTATGAGATTCGCCAGGTTTTAAAACCGGTTTTCTGCCAATTACTCCTTCGCCATCAACTACTTCTAAATCGTTTAGGGAATCAAAAATTTCCCAATGGCGCGTCATTAGTTGAACAGAATCTTTACTGTGATTTTCAATAGTTATCTCATACGAAAAGGCAAAATGCATCTTGTAGTTCTTGAAGTAAGTGCCTTCAAAACTAGTTTTCACTGATATTTTTATACCTCTTGTGATTTGAGTCACCATAACTAAACGTTCTATTAAGTTACAAAATTAAATATAATTTTTTTTTATAACCAATGGTTAATTGATAATGTCTGTTGAAGTTGCAATGCCATTTCCTATAACTCGGTCATAACGTTGGTTGTTTTCTCGGTAATAGATAATAGCGTTGTAATTATTTTCAGTTTGCCAATAATTCCCGTCAATTGCGTCTTCATTATCTATTATACCTTTACTATCGGCAATGGTGTAGCAATAATTTGTAAACCCTTGTTTAATCATAATTGCTTTTTCATATTGGGCTTTCTTTTCGTTATAATCCATTTTGGTTTCGTCCGAAAGCAGGTAATTATTGAACATTCCGCTTACATAAATGCTTTTGTTTTGATAATAAGCGGGGGCTGAAAGCGTAAAATATATCCAAGCATAATCGGATTCTATTTCGTTGTTTTCGGCATTTATTTTGTTTACAAGAAAACTTCCATTTATATCAGGCCAATACGTGTATTGTTGCGCCGCTCTGGCATAGTTTGTATACAGATAGCAGCTATATAGGCCGCTGTTTGAATCTACATGCATGATGCTGTTGTTGGCGGCTCTAATGTTTTTATTCTCAAAATAAAGATATTCGTTTCCGCCCCAAAATTGGGTTTCCTTATCGTATTTATAAATCAAATCATTTCCAATAGTGTACATCGGTTTGATATTTGTAATGGCCGTATCAAATCTTCCGTTTTGCATTAAAAGCACTTTGATATTGGTAAGCGGACTTTGAAATGTAATAGTATTTGACCTAATAGCAAAATCCATGTTGTGCATGTATTGAGCATCCGTTAGATTTCGAGCTCTTTTAACTTGTAACGGAACCGAAACGAGGTCTTCATAAACGATTAATTTTCTTGAGAAAACGACTTCTTTATCTTCGTTCAAGATGCTAATAATGTAATTCCCACTTACTTTGAGTTGTGTTCGATTGTTCGGAAGCGCTAATCTATAGTGTGAGTAAATTTGTAGCGCATTAATAGAATTGCTGTAATCTTGAATTCGCTGTTCATCAAAACCTCCTAAGTATTCATTGATAGACAGTTGGGATTGTTTCCAATCGTAATCACAATGCGTAATTTTGTAGTAATAATTGTCTTCCGTACCATGTAAATCATCAAATTGCAATTGAAAAGAATCTCCCAATTGAACTACTGGAATTCCGTTTTGTCCATTTTGAACAAAAGAAATTGCTTTGATGAAATAGGGCGGATTTACTTCTTTTTCTTGAGCATTTACTGCAGTAAATAAAAGTATCAGAAGTACCTTTAAGAGCAAATTTTTAGACATAAACATTTTATTATTAGACGTAAAGATACTAATATTATTAATAAATGTCAATGTTTGTTTTTCTATTTGAAACAAACCGGAATAATCTCTCCTTTTGCCAAACAATATTTTTTAACTTCTTCTGAAGTGAGTTTGGCAGTGTAATCTTCTTCGGTTACTTGAAAACCAATACTTCGTAATTTGTCAAAATAATCGCGACCATAAACCCTAACATGATCGTATTGACCAAATATTTTTGCGCGCTCTTTTTGATCGACAATTGTGTCGTCTGAAAAGGTGGTCGCTCGAGACAAATCTTGTGGAATTTGAAATATTCCCATTCCGCCTGGTTTTAACACGCGAAATAATTCTTGCATCGCTTTCGTATCGTCTGGAATGTGTTCCAACACGTGATTGCACAAAATAACATCGTATTCGTTGGCTTTGAAAGGTAAATTACAAATATCGGCTTTAACATCTGCCAACGGCGATAGCAAATCGGTTGTGGTATACTCGATGTTGGCTTGCTTTTTGAAACGTTTGTAAAACTCTTGTTCAGGCGCAAAATGAAGCACTTTCTTTTTTTCATTTGAAGTAAAAAAATCAGTTTCACTTTGTAAATACAGCCATAGCAAACGATGTCTTTCTAATGATAATGTGCTTGGTGAAAGTACGTTGTTTCGTTGATTTCCATAACCATATGGTAAAAACATCCTAAAACTTTTTCCGTCAATCGGATCGGAAAAACGACTTCCTTTTAAGAGAAATGCCAAAATTGGACGTGCTACAATACTCAATCTTATTAGAATTGGTCTTGGGATTGTATTTAATATGAACTTGAATATTTTTTTCATTGGTTTCACAGAGTGACACTGAGACAGCACAGAGCAACACAGATTTTTTTAATTTATTTTTATTTTTTAACTCAAGAACCTCAGTATTTTTCTGTGTATCTTTTTGTAATTATTTATACTTTCAATGGAATTTTTCTAAATTCATCTTCTTCATTACTCACAATTCCTAAAGCATCGTAGATGTATTTGAAAGTTGATAAAATTTCAGGTTTTCCGTCAATTAACGCAACATCGTGTTCAAAATGGGCACTTGGTTTTCCGTCGGCAGTTAGAATTGTCCAACCATCTTTTAGTTGTTTGATGTTTTTTGTTCCCATATTTATCATTGGTTCGATAGCAACAACCATGCCTTCAATAAATAATTTCCCGCGACCTTTTTTTCCATAATTTGGCATTTCAGGATCTTCGTGCATTTTTCTTCCTAAACCATGACCTACCAATTCGCGTACAACGCCATAACCATGACTTTCACAATATTTTTGAATGGCACTTCCTACATCCTCTACGCGATTTCCAATTCGGAATTCTCGTATGCCCACATACAGACTTTCTTTGGTAACTTGTAACAATTTTTTTACTTCTGGAGCGACTTCTCCAATTTCAAAACTATAGGCATGATCGCCATAAAACCCGTTTTTCAAAGCGCCACAATCTACCGAAATCACATCGCCTTCTTCGAGCGGTTTGCTATTTGGAATACCATGAACCACTTGCGTATTAGGACTCACACACAACGTATTTGGGAATCCATAAAGACCAAGAAAACCAGGTTCAGCTCCATGATCGCGAATACATTCTTCGGCTAATTTGTCTAAAAATAAAGTAGTTACACCCGGCTTAATCACTTTCGCAATTTCACCTAAGGTTTTAGAAACAATTAGTGCACTTTCACGCATTAATTCAATTTCTTCTCTTGTTTTTGGGATAATCATTATCTTTAATTAAGAGCGCAAAAATAGTGAAAAGTGTTCAGTGTTTAGCCTTCCTTTATAGAAAATTTATTATCCCAAATATTAAGAAAGGGAGCCTGTAGAATGCTTCTAATTATTCAATAAGATAAGTAGTTATTCCCCTCCTTTGGAGGGGTGCCCGAAAGACGGGGTGGTAAATTACCTAAACTAACTAAAGACAGCGGATTTGCAATTCGTGCCTGCAATAAAAAAAAAGAGTAATATAAAAAATCTATTTATGTTACTCTTTTTCGAATATTAAATTTATGTTTGATTTACTTTATGGGCTCGGATTGAAAATCGGCGCGGTCGGGTGTTCGGAGTTCGGAGTCCCCTTTTTTTAAGGCTTTCCTTTGATTCGTTAAATTATCAAAAAAATTTTCATGTTGGATTATTTTGTATATATTTGAGAAAAAATAGAGTTTAACATTTTTCAAACTTGTGTATAAGTTATCAGTGGCTAGTCCTAAATAATCTATACAGATATTAAATTAAACCGCTATATGATTAAAACAAAACTTTTATTTATTGCTGCAATTTTAATTTTTTCCTCTTGTGTTAGTACAAGAAAAGCGATGGATTCTTGGCTTGGAGCTACTAAACAACAATTATTTATGAAATGGGGACCACCAACTAAAACAGCATCAGATGGTGGAAGTGGTGAGATAATTGTATACTCAACTCAAAGATATAATTCTGGAATACCAGCATATGGTATTGCTCCTTCATCATATTGGGACAATAAATATTTTTATGTAAATTCAGAAGGTAAGATATATTATTGGATGACTAAAAGTGAACAAATCCCGCCACAACAAATAGACTTAAACATATATAGAAGGTATTAAATGTTTGAAATAAAACTTATAATTGACAATAAACAAAAAGTTAAAAACTTAATAGTATTTACTATTTGTGTAGTATTTAAAATTAATACCTTATACTCTCAAGACTTTTATATAAATAAGAATTCAGAAGCTGAATATTTATACAATATAATTCCACAAAACTGGGTAGATCTTAATATAAATGAAAGCTATGTATTTTTAGAGAATAGTGGTTTTACAGATATTAAAACTACTTTTAATGATAATAAAGAAATAGTTACAGGATTTATTCCTAACAGTAACTACTCTTATTGTAGAAGATTAGTTTTTGAAAATAAAACTATAAAGAGATATTCTGATATTCTAATTTTTTACATCCCATGCACTTCATGTATGGTAAAAGAATGGAAGTCTAAGTATAGTATTCCTGAATTACAGGAGTCAAATGAAAAAGTGTATCAATCTGCACTAAAAAGTGATGATAATCTCAAAGAACTTTTTTATAAATATCAAAAAGAAAGTTTAAAAAAAGATGGGATGAGTACAGAATTAATTGGTGACATGACTGATTATAGTTTTAAATTTAAAAACAATAAAAAAACTGATGATTCATCTATATATAGACTTTGTCAATTAGAATTAGTAAATGGTATTTTTAAATTTTATTCTGAAAAAATGGTGGATATTAATAATCAGAATTATTTAGTAGGCAGTTATAATTTAAATACTGTAAATCTTTATGATTTGAATTTAATGATTGATATTTTTTTTCTTGATTGTAAAAATCACAATATAAATGTTAAGAAAGGAAAAGTAAATGCTTCATTTGAAACATTAGACAAGTTAACTCTTGGAGTAAGTTATGGAATTAATGATGATTCAAGAATAATATTAAAAATTGATCCTGAAAAGTGGCAAAATGCTTCTATCCCTAAAAGATGGTATCTTATCTATCATGAACTAGGTCATGATGTGTTAAATTTGAGACATGGAAATGGAGGAAAAATGATGTTTAATTTTGCAGATAAAGGCTATTCATGGGGAGAATTTTGGGAAGATAAAAATTATATGCTAGAAACTTACAAACATAAATAACATGAAAAAAATTATAATACTTCTTACACTAATTCCAATAATTTCATTTTGCCAAGTTAACAAACATAACGTTTTTGGTATAGATTTAAATTTAGATTGGTATAGTCTAACAAACTATTCTATGATAACATATGCTACAACTAATTATGAGAATAAAGCAGCTCCTTGTGTTATTACGGACTTTAAATATTATTATGATAAAATAGATAAAGATTTCATGGATATTGGATTTAGTGAATTACTTTTAGGATTTCCTAAAGACAAAAATGATGTACATGGTTTAACACCAGTTATATTAATTGCTAGATTTAATTACAAAGATCTAAATGATTATAAATTGTACTCCAATAAAAACATCACTAAAATTCTTGCTCTTTTAAAAAGTAAATTTGGTGATGCAGAACTTAACATGGTTAAAGAGAAAACATCACTTTACAAGTGGAGTGGTGAAAATTATGAAACTTTTTTATCAAGTGTAGAAAATGATTTACAAACAACTTATATTTATACAAAAAAATAGTCATATTACTTGACAAAAGGATTTATTGGTCTAGTATATTTATTTTACAACAACGAGTGTCTTGTCATTACTTCTGGTTTAGCAACTCCCATCAATTCTAAAATAGTAGGAGCAATATCCCCAAGAACGCCATCGTGAATGGTTTTCAATTCGTTATCTACCAAAATAATGGGCACCGGGTTGGTGGTATGCGCCGTGTTTGGGGAACCATCTGGGTTAATCATCGTTTCACAATTTCCGTGATCGGCAATGATTAAGGTAGTGTAATTGTTGTCAAGAGCCGCCTCAATGACTTCTTTTACACAAGCATCTACTGCTTCGCAGGCTTTTATTGCAGCAGCCATTACACCGGTATGTCCCACCATATCGCCATTGGCAAAATTCAGACATACAAAATCTACTTCTCCTTTTTTAAGTTCGGGCACCAAAGCATCCGCTAGTTCATAAGCACTCATTTCGGGTTGTAAGTCGTAAGTGGCAACTTTTGGGGAGTTTTTCATTATTCGAGTTTCGCCAATAAAGGGAATTTCTCTTCCACCCGAAAAGAAGAATGTAACGTGTGGGTATTTTTCGGTTTCGGCAATGCGAATTTGTGTTTTCCCTGCTTTTTCTAATACCTCGCCAAGCGTTTCAGTCAAATTATCTTTATCATAAATCACATGAACATTTTGGTACGTATCGTCATAATTGGTTAGGGTCACATAATACAAATTCAGCTTGTGCATGTTTTGTTCGTGGAAATCTTCTTGTGAAAGCGCTTCGGTTAATTCCCTACCTCTATCGGTTCGGAAATTGAAGAAAATCACGACATCTTGATTTTGAATCGTTGCAACGGGAACCTCATTTTCATCTACCATTACAATAGGATCCACAAATTCATCGGTAATATTATGTTTGTAACCGTCTAGAATGCTTAAAACAGCATCTTTAGAATGTTTTCCTGTTCCATTTACTATTAAATCGTAGGCGACTTTTACACGCTCCCAGCGTTTGTCACGATCCATGGCATAATAACGACCTACAACAGAAGCTAATTTTACATTTTTATCGTAAATATAATTATTCAAATCTTCTAAATATAAGGCGCCCGATTTTGGATCTACATCACGTCCATCTGTAAAGGCATGTACAAAAACGTTTTCCAATCCAAACTCCTGCGAAGCATCAATTAATCCGCGCAAGTGGGACGTATGTGAGTGAACGCCGCCATCAGAAAGCAATCCCAAAAAGTGAACCGATTTTTTATGGTCTTTGGCATATTGTAGCGCAGCAATCAATTCGGGTTCGTTGTGTAAGGTTTTGTTTTCAACAGCCAAATTGATTTTTACTAAATCCTGATATACAATTCGTCCTGCACCCAAGTTCATGTGACCCACTTCAGAATTTCCCATCTGCCCTTCAGGCAAACCTACGTTTAGGCCGTCGGTTCGCAATTGTGCGCTCGGGTATTTGGTGTATAAACTATTGATAAAAGGAATATAAGCGTTGTCTATAGCAGAAACTTTTGGGTCGGGAGATTTTCCCCAACCGTCCAAAATCATTAAAATTACTTTTTTGTTCATGATGGATTTTTGAATTACACAAAGATACACATTTGTAAAATCTCAAATGAAAAACAGGAAGGTAAAATTTAATTAAAAATGCGAAAACGTTTTAGAGAAACTGTTTAATTTTTGGGTAATTTTTTTGAAATAGGAGTTAAGAATTTAGGATTTAGGATTTAGGTTTTTTAGAAAACTTCCAACTCTTATGAACTCCTTTCGCTATAATCCTTAAATAAATGGAAACGTCTGCTGTTTTTTTAAAAAACCTAATGTGCCCATGTGGTAAAAAAACATAAAAACCAAATTGGAATCATTATTTTTTTGGAAACCAATGTTTGGCAGCGTTGTAATCAATAAAATAACGAATGCTAATTGATAAAACATTATTTAAATTTTCGGGATTGAAAACCTTCTTAAAATTTTGCCCGTAATTCTGACTAAAATCTGTATCTGGGTAGTAACTCGAACTGTTTCGATAGAGAACAGAAATCTGACTTCCTGGCGCAAACCACCACGAATACGACAAATCCAAATTCCAAGAATTGTAATAGCGGTCTTGGTTGGTATTGTAAACCGAATTGTCTTCAAGACTGCCGTTGTTTTGCAGTGTCATAAATTTATTATTTAAGGCATAACTCCAGTAATGGCGAACCGCTAAGCTAAAATTCATGACATTATTTACAGAATATTTACCTTGTAATGTGTTGTTATAAGTGGATCTATTTCTTCTGGCAAAAATAGTGTTACCATCATTGTCAAAAGCCACACAACCCGTATTGTTGTTTTGATAGCCATAAGCAAAGGAATATGATAGTAAAAACTTATCACTAAATCGATATCTTGGCGAAATAGAAAAGTTAATGTTATATCGTTTTTTTTCGTTAATTACAGCAAATGACGGGTTGCAGTCAATAGCAAATTTTCGATTGTAATTGGTTGATATATAAAACCAAGGATTTATGAATTCAGGTTGTGTCACATAATTGGTTTGAAAATCGGATCTTGGCTCATAAAAATCGGATATTTTTAACGGTCTTAGATTAAATCCATATCCATAATAATCATTTTTTTTGGAGGTTGTATTTAGATTGAAATTAATACTAGCTGCTTGTATTCTGCCTGATTTATTATCAAATTCAGTATATTCATTCAAATCAATACTAAAACTATTGAATAGTTTTGTAGGATTTAAAATTCGATAACTTTGGTGTGCATAAACATCATGATAATGTGTTTGATAATTAATGCCTAAATCGTTCGGATCATAATCTTTAGAATAATATTCGCTACCTATTGAATATCTGTATTTTCCCGTTGTTTCAGCAAAGTTTAATGACGTTTCAAACCCTTTTTTGTTTTCAAAATTTTTAGAATCATTGACATAACTGTATTTATAATCGCCCGAAAGTTTGTATGTGTTTTTCTTGGTGTTTAAGTCAAAAACTAAAGCCGAGACATTGGCATCACGAAATTCACCATTTCTGGTAACGTTAGTATTTACAAGTGAAACAGAGGAGTTTTTTCGGAATCTTTGATCCAAAACAAAAACGTTATAATTGGCCAAAGGTTCGACAAGTTCTTTTCGTTCGGTGCCGTTAACTGTATTTTTAATTGAAGCATAAGTGTTATCGGTAACGGCATTTAAAACTCCAATTCCTAATCCGTTTTTGGTACGTCCAGAAATTTTTAACGCATTAATGAGATTGACTGAAGTTGGATTTATAACAAATTCTTCCTCTGTTCCTAAAGCAGCATAAGAAGAAGGTCTGCCTCCAATTCTTCTGGAATATAACAATCCCCCTTTGCTAAACAATTCAGTTCCTTCGGTAAAAAAAGGTCTGTTTTCAGCAAATTGTTGTTCAAACGGACTCAGATTTAATTCTTTCTTGTCGAAAGTTGTTTGCCCAAAATCGGGTACTAAAATGGCGTCTAAAGTAAACGCATCATTGATACCATATTTAATATCCATCCCGCCTTTCAGTTCGCCTTTGGTCTGGTCTTTAGCGCTGTTTAAATAATAGGACGAATAGGGAATTAAGAAAAGTCGGGTAGGGGTTTCAATATTTTCGATTCCTTCCAAAAGTCCTTGCTGAGCCGCTTGGTTTCCAATTTTAGTATCAATCAAATTCCAAGTAAAATCTTGTCTCTTGCGTTTATCTTCTCTATAAAAATTTAAACCCCAAGTTTGTTTTTTTTCTGATGAAAAACGCAGTGCGGCATAAGGAATTTTCATTTCTACTACCCAACCCTCATTGGTGATGTTTGCATGACTGTCCCAAATGGCATTCCAAGAGGAATCTTCACCATTTGTATTGGTATATAGAATATCGGATTGAACGCCTGCCGAACTGACAAAAAAACTAAAATATTGCTGTTCATCATTGAATCCATTTATAGTAACGCCAAATAAATCGGCTGTACCTTCATTATCTCGTGAGGTTAATTCTTTTGGGATATTTTTTGAGTCTGCTTCATACATTGTTGCCGCAACATATAATGCTTCATTATCATACACCACCTTGACTTCAGTTCTGCTTTCTTTGGATTGGAGTTTACCATTATCGGGTCTGTACATCACAAAATCTGTCGCAATTTTTGCAGTTTTCCAGATTTCCTCATCAAATTTTCCATCAACAGTAATTTTTTCAACAGTAAATTGAGTGTGCAAATTCTTTTTAGGTCCTTGTGAAAAACCCAAACTAGTGATCAATGAAAAAAGTAAACAAAAAAGAAAACCCAGTCTAGGCATAAGGAAATAGTTTGAATGCAAAGGTATTTCATTATAGATTATCAAACAATTTTTTAGTGACTTTTAGGAATTGTTTAGCTTGAGGGAGCAGGAAGAAAATAAAAATAGAAATAGAAGAAAGAGAAAAGACATACTATTATTAACTTGAATAGTCAACCACAAATTTGGAATGTTGAAATGGAAATTGATTTTTGAAACGTATGAATTAGTGTCTTAATTTAGCATATAAATCAGTGTCCAAGCAATAAATGTCCTCTCTAAAATTTAATACTCCGTTGGTTTCCCAAGCTGTCCAATAAAGCTGGTGGATTAAGATATTTTCTTTTACTTTAATGGCTATTGTTTTCAATACGGGTTTTGCAAGCTCCTTTTTTTCAAAAACTAAGCTTGGATTTTTGGCTAAAAGTTTGGCGTTTCTTTTGTTGATTTGCAACTGTTTTTTCCTTTGTAATTTTATGTAATAATTGATGTCGGTGGTGTCTTTAATTCGTTGCAACGACCACTTTACACTGTCATTCAAAATATAAGCTGCCATTTCAAGTGGTTTTTCCAATCGGACACAACCTGAACTTAATGAGCGTTTAGAAAATGAAAATAAATTCCGATGGTTGGTGTCGTGTAAATAGACCGAATATTTGTTTGGGAAGTTAATTTTCATCGACCCTAAAGAGTTATTCCTACTCGGATTTTGAACGTATTTATACTTGTAAGCCTCTTCTTTTTTCCAAATCGATGGGTTAACTTCGTTATTTTCATCGTCTAAAATTACCAATCCTTTTTTCTTAAAAACCCCCTTATCTTTTTCTGCTTCTGGATAAATATCTTCCTTTAAAATTGTGGGTGGAACCGTCCAGTTTGGATTTAAATTTATATTATAAATTTTAGATTTTAAAACAGGCGTTTTACGAGTGTCTCTTCCAACAACAACGCGTTGCGATAGTAATGTGTCTCCATTTTTAACGGCTACTATAGAGTAATCGGGAATATTTATTAACAGATAGTTGGTGCTAAAATCATGCGCAAACCAACGCCAGCGTTCCATATTGGCAATGGTTTGTTCAATTCTCTTGTCTCTTGAAAAGTTTAAGGCTTCAATAGTGCTTCTGCCAATAATTGCATCTGGTTTTAATCCATGACGTGCTTGAAATAACTTGACGGCGTCTTGTGTTTTTTTGGTGTAGAGCTGACTCAATACCGTGTCTTTTTCTACCATATCGCCCCAATACATCAATCTTTTTTTGATAATTGGCAAGTATTTGTTGTTCTTATTTGGAACAATCCGTTCTTTTATATCTATAAGTCCAAATAAAGGTTGTTCTGGATATTTTTTCAATATTTGCAAACACAATTTCAATTTTTTATAAATTTGATGATTGGGTTTACACTCCTCCATTGCGGCAATAAAATTGTTGTTATCAATACAATCAAACAAGATTTTATTTATATCTATTTTCTTTTGGTCTAAATCCCAATTTCTATATAAATCTTTTGGATTTAATTTCCCTTTACTGATATGGTTTATATAAAGTTGAGCGCTATGGGTAAGCAATAAATCATAATTCACAATAGAAGAATCGGGTAATTTTTCAAATTGCTCTTCCAAAGATTTGAGCTTGACAAAATTATAATCTTTGGGTTGCAGTCCTTCGTTTTCTGCCAAACCAATTTCGGTAATTATAAAATTTCTGTGTTCTTTATTGTTCCAAGCGGTTTCAAAATGGTATTTGTGATAAAATGCTTTGAAATTTTCGTCCTTAGACTTATTGATTATAATAGAATCAATTGCGATTGCCGATTTACCATAAAAGTCAATGCCAAACAAAGTGCCCTTAGCAAAAGAATTACTAGTAGTAATGCTCTTGTAACTTGAAAAAAAGACCAGTAATAAAAGTAAGTACAGTTTGTTCATAGGCATTAGCCAATTTCTTTTTGCATCACATAATGAAGGCCAATATCGGCAATTGTAAACGGATTTCCAGATTTTATATACCCTAACTTTTCATAAAACGGCAGCGCAATTTCACGAGCATTAAACCAAATTAAAGTCCCGCTTTGCGATTTTATAAATCCTGCACAATGGTTCATTAAATCCTTACCAAAACCCTTCTTTTGGAATTCAGTCAAAACTGCCATTCCTCGTATTTGGAATTGATTATCAAAGTTAAAGGTACTGTTATTATTTTTAAAAACAGACACCACACCAATTATTTTTTTGTCAATATAGAATCCAAAATGGGTAGTAGTAGGTAAATCATCACCTTCAAACCGACAACTTTCAAGAGGTTTGCCGGGTCTTAAAATTGGATGACGCACGGAATAGCTGTCTGATGCACTAATTTGCGTAATAATTTTCATAAAATTTTTACTACAAAGAAACAGATAACAATTTAATAATAAAACTTTTACACGCATAGAATTGGTTGAAATTAATTTGATACTAAAAATTTTAAAAAAAAATTTGCATCAAAACAAACAAATGCTATATATTTGCACTCACAAAATGCGGAAGTAGCTCAGTTGGTAGAGCTCCAGCCTTCCAAGCTGGTTGTCGCGAGTTCGAGCCTCGTCTTCCGCTCTTTCAAAACCTGAATCAAAAGATTTGGGTTTTTTTATGCTTTTTAGCGGCGCCTTTTAGCCCCAGATTCACTGATTTTTATAAAAAATATTCTGACCAAACCTTGGGCAACTATTACCTCATTTTCTTTGACATGGATGCGCTATTTTTAAAACAATTGTAACAGTGTTAATCTGTAAGAAAAAAAAAGGTACAATGAGCACTCATTTGTTTCGCTTGTTTTTGTTTTTTTTATAGGTGCTTTATTCCTTCTATGTACTAAGTATATTCCTATCAAGAACGGAGCATCTTCCTAAACCTCCACGAACTAATGCTATTTTATCTTAATTATTTAAAAAGTAGTAAAATACTTACATTTTTTTAAAAAAAAATAATTTTTTAACCTGTTGAAAATTAATTACTTGTGAAATTTATTAATTTTTTTTGAATTTTTTTTAAAAAAAATCAAAGTTTTTTTAAAAAAAACGAAAACTAAATTGATGTGCTTGATATAAATATTAATTCCAAAAATAATTGGAAGGTAAAATATTTCAAAATGGCAAAAAATAACAGCCTGTTAAAAATTGAGGGAACGTTGGACAACTTAACGTTCTACAAAAGTGCCGATGGGCACTTAGTGCGCACCAAAGGTGGTGTTAGCAAAAACAGAATTATGAACGACCCAGCTTTTGCGCGAACCAGGGAAAATGGTGTAGAATTTGGTCATAGTGCTAGTTCTGGAAAAATGTTGCGTGATGCAATTGGTGTTTTTGTGTTTAGAGCGAAAGACAGTAAATTGTCGAGTAGGCTTATGAAGGTTATGTCTGATGTGAAGAACCAAGATTTGGTTTCTGCACGAGGGCAGAGAAATGTTAATGAGGGTTTGGCAAGTTCTGAAGGCCAAAACTTATTGAAAGGTTTTGATTTTAATAATAGAGCTATGCTGCGCAGTGTTTTGTTTGCACCTTTAACTATAGATATTCCCTCGGGAAAAATAGTTTTTGATAATTTTATTCCTGCATCGCATTTACGCTATCCTTCTGGAGCATCGCATTTTAGTGTACAGAGTGCTTTTTTGAACATGGACTTTGCTACCGGTATTTCTGCCGTTACGTTTAGCGATACTCAAAACTATCCTATAGATACTTTGACAAGTTCTTTTGATTTGGAGCCCGACGGAGTGCCCATTGGCAGCGGGACACAAATTTACTTCTTGTTGATTGAGTTTTTTCAAGAGGTGAATGGGGTTCAGTATTTATTGAATAATGGTATGTATAATGTGCTGAATATTTTGGAAGTTATTTAATTACCCTCTTAGATTTTAATACCTCTTTGGAAACGAAGGGGTATTTTTTTTGGTTTTAACAATTTTTAGTTGGATGTGGGTTGTCAGTTGTGGGGTGTGGGGTGTGGGGTGTGGGTTGTGGGGTAACTACTACCTTCTGCCTCTTTACCACTTCCTCCTATGTATTTTGTCGTTAATATTTAATTTTGACCGAATTATTAAAAATCTTAACAAATTTAATGTTAGTATATTGTTAATTTTTTTCTATATTTATCGCCTTAATTGTTTTTTTATTAATATCAATAATTATATAAAGTTGTTAAGTAATTAATGGCTTTAGAAGATTAACAAAAATACTAAAATACCTTTGCAATGATTAAAGTAGTACAAAATCCATTTAGTAGCGTTCTGCAAAAGAAAAATACATTTTTATCTCAGATAAAAAACCTCCTATTTATAGTATTATTAGTTGGCTTTACCTACCAAGCCAAAGCGCAAGTAAGTGCTTATACTTTTTCGGGGAGTGGAACGGGACAAACTTATACAGGTCTAGGGGCGACTGGAACCGGTATCTTTGGTTCTACAACTTGGGATGACAATGTAGTTAACGTACCTATTGGTTTTAACTTTACTTTTAACGGGGGTGTTTATACGGCTGCCAATGTTTCCTCCAACGGGTTTATTACTTTTGGAACTACCGCACCTACAACAACTAATTTTTCACCAATTTCTAGCGCAGAATTATACAAAGGAGCCATTGCTGCTTATGGAATGGATTTGACTAGTTATGGTATTTCTTTAGATTGTAGGTATTTGACTTCAGGAACTGCTGGTAGTAGAATTTTCACCGTTGAATTTATTTCTGTTAAAAGAAGAGTTTCAACTGTGCTTACAGGTACCTGGTCATTTCAAATTAATTTATACGAAGGAACCAATGTTGTGGAAATAAAATATAGAACTCCTCAATTAGCTTTTGTTTCATCTCCTGCAACTGGTCAAATAGGTTTAAGAGGTACATCAAATGTCGATTTCAATAACTTATCTCTTACCGCTACAGGAAATTGGCCAAATACTGCTTACACCTCATTCCCTTGGCCCAATTTTTCTCAAGGAACTGCAAATACAGATAATGTGTTAACAAGAAACAATACCGTACCTGCAGCTGCTATAACATTTAGATGGACGCCATCCTCTTGTTCTGCGCCTAGTTTTGCTACTATTCCAGTTACGGCCATAACGTCTACTACTGCTACCTTAAACTGGACTGCAGTAACACCCAATCCTACTTCTGGGTATGACTATGCTATATCTACCACATTAGGGACTCCAACCGCTGCAACAGGAAATGTTTCATCTGGTTCGGCAACCTCCCTTAATTTAAGTAGTCTTTCTCCAAATACTACCTATTATGTCTATATTCGTTCCAATTGTGGGGGTTCTACGAGTAATTGGTCTTCGGTAGCCACTTTTACCACATTGTGTACGCCGTTGCCCGATCCTTTAGTAACGCCATATTATAATGATTTTGGTTCACCTGCTACAGCAATTCCTTCTGTATATCCAAATTTGACCGATGTAATGCCCGATTGTACGAGCAGACAAAACGCTGGAACGGGAAATGACTGGACACGTACTGATGGGGATACCTATTATACCGACTCTGCTTTTTATGATAATTACATGATGATTTATAATGGGCAAACGGGAGCTGGAACTGGAAACACTGCCAATGCTTGGTTTTTTACCGAAGGAATAAATTTAACAGGAAATACGACCTACCAAATATCCTTCTTATATGGAGGAACGGTGTATCCTCCTACGGCAGTCAATAAAATTAAAGTAGCATTTGGAACGTCTCCTAGTGCTGCCGGTATGACACTCCCTATTGATGACTTGCCCAATATTAAAGGGTCACCCTTTACAGATTCCGTAAATTTTTCGGTGCCTACTACGGGGGTTTATTATTTTGGTTTCAATGCGTATTCCGCAGCTAATCAAGGACAATTGTATTTGGATGATGTACAAATTGTACCTGCAACATGCTTAAAACCTTCTGCAGTAGCCGTGGCTAATATTGCTGCAACTAGTGCTGTATTGAGTTGGACGGCAACAACACCTGCTCCTGCTCAAGGATATGTGTATTACTATGCGCCAGCAGTTGCTACATCTACAGTAGTAAACGCAGGGAGTTTTGTGCCAGGAAATGTCTATCAAATAACTTCTTTGGGAACTACCAATTTTATTGCACTTGGTGCTAGTGCCAATGTGGTAGGAGTTCAGTTCACCGCTACAGGGGTTGGTTCTGGAACAGGTACGGCAAATTTAGCTACGGCACCAACTAGTCCAAACAATGCCTCAACTGGAAATGGTTCAGTAGGCCCTGGAGTAACCAATGTTACCCTATCTGGTTTGAGTAGTGCTACGGTGTATTACTTTTGGGTGCGCACCAATTGTGGTGGTGGTGATTATGGAGAATGGGTGCCTTTAACTAATACTCTCAATACTCCTAGCACCCCATATTTTACTACCCTTTACCAACCGTCGTGTATTCCTAATACTTCGTTAACTACTTCCTATTTTAATAATTTTGCCACTACAGGTGGTTTTGCCAATATTACAAATTCCTCCGGTTTATCACCAGGTGGTTATGGCAATTACACCAATTTATTTGTATCACAAGCACCAGGAGGAACTGTGAATTTCACAACAGGTCTTGTAGGAACTACTGTTGGGGTGGCTATATGGGTCGATTGGAATAATGACGGAACGTTTGCTACTAGTGAAAGCATGTTTAACAGCGGAGCTCTAGTTTCAACGGCAGCCGCTAGTTTTATTGTTCCTGCTTTGCAGGCTATCGGAGATTACCGTATGAGAATTGTTATGGATCGCGGGGCAACTAATCCTAATCCATGTACTTTTACTGGAGCTGGTGAAGCAGAAGATTATACTTTTAAAGTAGTTGCTACCCCTCCGGCTTTAACCTTAAGCAGTTATTCCAGTGTTCAATGTGCCAGTACGAATTCGGCATTGGTAACCCTTACTTCTAATCCAGCCAATTATTCTATTTATTCCTGGTCGCCTAGTGCCGGGGTTACCGGAACTGCAGCAACGGGTTATACTTTTAATTCGAGCATAAGTAATGTATTTACCCTAACTGCCTCACAAAATTTTGCGCCTTACAGCACTAAATCAATAACGTACACTTATACCGCTAAGCCATTACCAACGGCAATAACCATTGCTGTTCCTTCAGGAACCAATGCGTGTCAGTCGGGTAATGGAATTCCAATGACGGCTTCAGGAGGTGTTGTTTCTGGGGTGACTATTTTAAGTGAGAATTTTAATTCAGGGTTACCGGCCACATGGACAGCTGTAAATGCTTCTACAGGAGGTACTAATACTGTGCCCGCTTGGACCCCGAGGACAGATGGTTATAATCCGGCAGGATCTTCAGGTGTAGGAGCCATGCATAGTAATGATGCCTCGCAATTTTTATTATCCAATTCAGACGGTCAAGGTTCGGGTACAAATACTGACGTAACGTTGACTTCGGCATCGTTTAGTTTGCTAGGATATACTGCTGCGACAGTAAGTTTTTATCATTTCTATAAACCCTGGATCAATGGTTCGGCTGAAATTTCTATTTCTACTGATGACTTTGCGACTTCTACAATTTTACAAACTTGGGGAAATAGTTCCAATACTGTTGCTCAAGGTACTGCTTCTGCATTTGCTAATGTCAGTTACAATCTAGCTGCTTATATTAATAATGCTAACGTAAAAATAAGATTTCATTATGTGGCTAGTTGGGGTTATGTATGGGCTCTTGATAATTTCTTAGTTTCAGGAAGTGCACCAAGTTCCCTAATTTGGAATACCCAAACGTCTCCTGTGGCTACTGGTGTTGCTGTTCCTGGTTTATATACTACGGCCGCGGGAACGACTGCCTATGTTGCGGGCGATACCTCTCCTACGGTTTATGTTATTCCTAGTGCTACTACAACCTATACGGCAAGTACTAATACCCCAAGTACTATTTGTCCTACCTCAACACCTATTACTATTACAGTGATTCCTGTTGTAGCGGGAACAGTATCAGGAGGTGGTCAAACCCTTTGTTTAGGAAGTACTGCCACTAATTTGACTTTAAGTGGGCAATCTGGTACTATTGTACAATGGCAATGGTCCACCAGTCCTACTTTTGCTTCAGGGATCAACAACATCCCAAGTAGTGCTTCAGCAACACTTACTGGAGCACAAATAGGGGCAATAACTACTACTACTTATTATAGAGTAGAAATTTCTAATGGCTCTTGTAATCATGTTTTCACTACCCCTGTTGTAATTAATGTTAACTCTACCTCCACCACATGGAATGGTTCTGCTTGGAGTAGTGGCGCACCTACTGTTGGTGCTAAAGCAATTTTTAGCGGAAATTATACTTCAACAGGAAACCTAAACGCTTGTTCTGTAGAGGTTCTTTCGGGAACAGTAATTTTTGCAACTGGTCATACTTTAACGGCAAACAACGAGGTAAAAGTAACCGGTGGAACATTACGATTTATGGATTCTTCTAGTTTAGTTCAAATAAATTCTTCTAGCAATACGGGAACTATAGAATACAAAAGAACCACCACACCAATGATTAATTTTGATTATTCGTATTGGTCAGCGCCAGTAAGCGGACAAGAAATTCATGCGTTTTCACCGTCAACATTATCAGACAAATTTTATCTTTGGGATACAGGTCCCGCATATAATTGGTTGTCTCTTCCATCCTCATATAACATGATAGCTGGAAAAGGGTACATTATAAGAGCACCTCAAGGATGGTCGTCAACAGCAACTTCTTGGAATGGTACTTTTACCGGTGTACCTAATAATGGTGATATATCAATTCCAATTGTTGTAACAGGTGCTAATAACATGAATTTAATAGGGAATCCGTATCCATGTTCTTTGAATGCTGATCTCTTTTTAAGTGATACAGCAAATGCATCCAAAATTCAAGGTTCCATTTATTTGTGGACACACAATACTCCATTAGCTGGAGGCATTTATACCAACAATGACTATGCCGTTTGGAATAAATTTGGAGCTACCGGAACAAGACGCGCTTTAAGTTCGGGAGTTAATAATAATTTACCTAACGGCCATGTGGCTGCTGGAAATGCCTTTTTTGTAGAGGGAATTACCTCTGGAAGTGTAACTTTTAAAAATAGTATGAGAGAAGCAGGAAATAATAGTTCTTTCTTTAAGATGAATACTCCAGTGGCTTTAGAACCGTTTGAGAAACATCGTTTATGGTTGGAAATTTCAAATGATGAGGGCTTATTCAAACAAATACTTTTGGGTTATGCTCAGGACGCCACTAGTGGAATAGACCGTAGTTATGATGCCGTTTATGTAGATGCTGGAAATCCTTTATCAATTTATTCTTTAGTAGGACAAGATCATTTGATTATTAAAGCAAATGGATTGCCGTTTAACGATCAAGATTTACATCCATTGGGATATAATGCGACTACAGCAGGCGCTTATAAAATTGACATGCCTCTATTTGATGGATTGTTTGAAAATCAAGAGGTGTATTTGGAAGACAAATTGTTGAATGTTACTCACAACTTAAAACTAGGGACTTATAATTTCACCACAGAAGCTGGAACCTTTAACGACCGTTTTGTTTTGAGATTTACTCCTGCAGCAGTGCCTGTAAACACAGATGCACTTACTAATGATGTCATTATCTATAAAAATGCTACAGGTATTCATATTCAATCTACCAATACAAACATTAAAGAAGTGGCTGTTTCAGACATAAGAGGTAGAATGATATACAATACCAAAGGATTGAATACTACTAAATTTGATATCGATTCGCTTTCGGTTGCTCAAGAAGTTCTTATTGTTCAAGTGACTACTGAAAATGGAACAATTATCAATAAGAAAATTGTGTACTAATGACCTAATATTTTAGACTTTATAAACTAAACCGCAAATTCGCAGATTTATTAAAATCCGAATTTGCGGTTTTTTAGTGCTTTTTTATTTTTATTAAAAAGGCAAAAGTCGAAAGTCGAAAGTCGAAAGTCGAATGTCGAAAAAAACTTTCCTCATTTTCTAATTTTTAATTTTTTAATTTTTCTAATTTTCTAATTTTCTAATTTTCTCATTTTCTCATTTTCTCATTTTCTAATTTTCTCATTTTCTCATTTTCTCATTTTCTCATTTTCTCATTTTCTCATTTTCTCATTTTCTCATTTTCTCATTTTCTAATTTTCTAATTTTCTAATTTTCTAATTTTCTAATTTTCTAATTTTCTAATTTTCTAATTTTCTAATTTTCTAATTCCCAAAGTAGTTTTAATCTTACTAAATGATTAACAAATTGTTAAATTTCTTTGTAGTTTATCGATTTTTTTCACGTTTATATCGTTTTTGTTAAAATTATGTAACGAGATGTTGTTATTATTTTTATCTTAACGCATTATTTAACCAAATTATTATATATGATTAATAACTACAATTCTTTGAACAATGGTATGGTTACCTGGTTCAAAAAGTGGAACACAGCAAGTCTGAGCTTTTCGCCAACTTCTGTATCCATGAAGAAGCAAACATCGGTTAAGTGGTTTTTGTCATTGTTGTTACTCCTATTTATAGGACTACACATTAATGCACAAACTACATTAATTGATCCAGCGGGTGATGGAGGTTTTAACAATGGTACAACATTCGCTTCGAATGGTTGGACTGTTGCTAATTATACTTCGTCAACCAATGCGTGGGCAACAGGAACTGCGGTTTCTACTTCTCCTTTTTCGGGAAGAAGCGCCTATATTTCTCTAAATGGAGGAACAACAACAGCATATGATGTTGCGTCTTCTAACCACATTTACTTTTACAGAGATGTAACTATACCTGCGGGTTCAGTATACATTCCGTTAAGTTTTTCGTGGCAAGGAAATGGAGAAGCCTCGTGGGATTTACTGCAGGTTTTTGTGGCGCCAACTACGGTTTTGCCAGTTGGTGGTTTACACCCTGGTAGTGGAACGGCTACAATTCCTTCAGATATTACAGGTGCTACGCAATTAGGTTTCTTTCAAAGTGCTACTTCACCACAAACCGCTAACCTTACTATTCCTTCAAGTTTTGCTGGTCAAACCGTTAGACTTATTTTTATGTGGAAAAGTGATACTTCAGGAGGAACTCAACCACCCGCTGCTGTAGATAATATATCTTTAATTGCATCTTCAACTTTTCCATCATACACAGCTAATGCAAACGGCGGACTTTGGTCTTCTGCTGCTACTTGGGTTGGAGGTGTAGTTCCTGCTGCTGGTAATATTACTATTCCTGCCGGTGCTATTGTTACTGTTGATTCTGCTTTATCGCTCAATAACTTGACAATTAACGGTACAGTTCAATGGAATGCAACCGTAAATGCAATGACTGTTGGCGGAAACTTAACTATCAATAGTGGGGGTAATTTCTTGCCTTATACCACTGCACAAATAGGTGTTACTGTTAATATAGGTGGTAATTTACAAAATGATGGCTATGCTAACTTAGCATTGGCTTCAACATTGATCAACTTTAATGGATCGGGCTCTACCTTAAGTGGTAGTGGTACATTCCAAGGGGATGGAACAAAAGGAATTATTCGTTCGTTGTTTTTTCAAAATACAGGAAGTAATACCATTTCCACTTCTCAAAATTTAATTGTTACTAGTAGTATAGCTGAAACAGCAGGTTCTTTAAATACTAATGGTAAGTTAACGGTTGATAACACAGCTCAAGTATATGGTCAAGCGCTTAATTTAAGCGTAGCTAACGTTGCCGTTACTGCTATGGGTTCTGCTTATACCGTTGCTCCAGTTGTTTTTGGTTCTGCCGTGGTACAGTATGCTAATGCATTAGCTGCTACTTTGGGAACAAAATATGTAAGTGGGAATAATGTGTATTTATGTACTGCAAATGGTACATTTAATAGTACAGCGCCAACATCAACTGCGAGTACAACATTTGCATCCAGTGGACCTACTCTTATTTGGATAGGTACTGTTGGAACTTTGGGAACAAGCGTTCCTTATAATAGTGCTTTGAGTACAAGTAGTCAATATTTCTATGGAAATAATTTATACCTGTCTTTATCTACAACTGCTACTACTACAATGCCAACGCATACTGCTGGTGTTGTTAATAATTTCCTTTATGTAGGAACTGTGGCCAAAGTAAGTGTTAATTTTGATGCTACTACTGGTACAGTACGTAGTTTGAATTTAACACAAGCAGGTTCGGGTTATAGTGCTGCTCCATCCATTGCTTTCAGTGTTGGTAACTCAGGTGGTCTAGGTTCAGGTGCTGCTGCTACTGTAGTTTATATACAACAAGTTGCGGGTGCTACTAGTGCAACATTCCAAAAAAGTGGGGGTGCTGCTACAATTAGCGGTGGTTTGACTATTAATAGTGATCAAGGTACTCTTGCTGCTACTACTAACGAGCAAGCTTCTTCGGGAGTAGGTGCAATTTCTACTGCCAATGGTGGTGTGAATTATACTGTAGCTCCAACAGTAGGTTTTGCTTTACCAACGGCTTTAAACTTAATCAATAATCCAGGTTCGGGTTATACTACTGCGCCAACGGTAACTGTTACAGGGGGTAATTTAGTAACTGGAACGGCTCTTATTTCTTCCAACTTTACTATTGCAGTAAACGGTGGAAAAGTGCAAGCGGTGTATTTGAATGCTAGTACGACAGCTACCTATTCAACGTTACCAACGTTGACTTTGACTGCTAGTCCAGGTGTTACTGCCACGCTATCATTCCCTGCTGGATGCTTGCCTACTGCTACGGCCAATATTGGGGTGAATCGTCAGTTGACTAGTTTTACTATTACTAACCCTGGATTTGGCTATGTTGCTGCTCCAACGGTAGGTATTGGTACTACTACTGCTACTGCTAATGGTGGTGCATTTACTACGGTTGCTACTGCGCCAACGGCTCGTATTGCTTTGTATAATTTAACTTTAAACTATTTTGCACCAGCTACTTCAGCGATAGCTCAAGAAGAAGATGCTGCGATTCCGAGCAACAGAAAAATCAATACATTGACTTTAGCAGGAAATGGAAATGGTCTTAATTTAACCAATAATTTAGTATTATTTGGTTCTTCGCCATTATCCTTAACAGCAAGTTTAAGTTCGCCAGGTAACATTGTTAACTTAGGAGGTAATAATTTATTATGTACTTGGAACGGTTATGCTGGTGCTTCTTCAACTTTTAGTGCTACATCAAATACATACATTAAAAATGGTTCGATGTCTGTAGTTGGTCGTGGAGGTGCTAGTTCATGGAATTTCCCATTCTCTGGTACCTTTAACTGGTCTGCTGGTGCAGGAACAACTGTTGCAGATGGTTCTAATGTTTGTAGAGTAACGGTTTCAGATACTGCTGCTCCAAGTAATTCTACTTTTGGTACTGCTATGGCTTTTGGAGCTAGAGCTTTCAGAGTGCAGTATGCTAACATTGGAACAGGTACAGCTGCAGTGTTGCCAACAACTAGTGCTACACCATCCGTAACTATGAACTTTAATAGTAATGATGCTTTAACGGCTTATACTCAAGATCAATTATTACTTTCTGATGCTACTTCATTAGCAGGACCATGGAGCGTAAAAAGCGTTTCTTCAGGTTCAGGGGCTATAGTTGCTGCTACCACTGGTAGTAGAACTACCGCTACTACAACTCCAGGTCCGATAGTAACAACTGGAAATAATTACTACGCTTGGTCTACAACTGCGCCAACAATTTCTAATTTTAGCCCTCTTAACTTGTGTGCCAATGCAGGTACATTTACCCTTACAGGTACTGGTTTAACAGGTATTACTAACTTACAAATTGGTGGGGTTCCTGTTACTTCATTTACTGTGGTTTCGGCAACTTCTATCACAGGTATTGCAGGTGCTGCTACCACTGGTGTTGTTTCATTTGTTAAAAATGGACTTACATTTACAGGGACGCAAACGATTACGGTTATTTCTTCACCAAGTGCGCCAACTGCGGCGGGAACAACGGTTAATTTAGGGAATTCTGTAACAATAACTCCATCTGGAGCAGGTGGTACTTTTAACTATTATACTGCTGCTTCGGGCGGTACATTATTAGGTACAGGTTCTAGTTATACGTTTAATGGTTGTGCTACTTCAACAGTTTATGTTGAAGAAAACGATGGTACTTGTAGTGGCCCAAGAGCTGCAGCTGTTGTAACAGTAAATCCAATTACTATTATATCTTCTACTCCAACATTCTGTGGATCAGGAGGAAATACAACATTGAGTGCTAGTACTTCCGACTCGACAATTACTTATACTTGGTCATTACTTTCAGGTTTAAGTTCGGCTACACTAAACGGAACTTCTGGTTCTAGTGTAACTGCTACAGTAAATACTACAGCTGATTTCCAATTAGTTGCTACAAGTGGAACGTGTTCTGCTACAGCTACCTATTCAGTAGGGGTTTACCCATTACCAAGTGCAACAGTAACTACAACTGCTTCTGGGGTTTGTCCTGGTACTTCTGCTACTATTGGTTCTGGTTTAAGTGCTGGTAATTTTACGGTAAGTTCAATTACTTACAAACCTTATACAATTCCAACAAATGCCGTTACGGTAATTGATAATACAACTGCAACCACTTCATTGAGCGGTGGTTCGTTAGATGATGGTGGATGGTCTGGAATTCCAATTGGATTTAATTTTAATTTCTTTGGAACTAATTTCTCTTCGATTGCTGCAGGTACTAATGGATTGTTGATGTTTGGTACCGTTCCAGGTTACGGAACAGGTGCTGGTCAATTAGGGCAATATTCTTTTAATACAACTGGAGGGGTTTTCCCTAACACCAACAACCCTGGTAACGTTATTGCTTTGATGGCAGGTGACCAGACTTTTGGTGGTGCAGGAAAACTTGTATATTGGACAGAAGGATATGCTCCTAACAGAAAGTTCATTTTATTATATGAAAATGTACCAAACTGTTGTTCTGCAACAAATCCTAAATTTACGGCCTACGTTACTCTATATGAAACTTTAGGAACCGTAGATGTTAGTATTCTTTCTAAGTTAAATACTAACTCCTGTACTGTAGGATTACAAGATGCTACTAAAACTATTGGTGCTGTAGCTACAGGACGTCAAAATTTTTCTACAACTATTACCACTCCAGAGGCATGGCGTTTTTCTCCACCTTCTAACTATACTACGGTATGGACTAAAACAGATGCTAATGGTACAAGTACTATCGCTTCTGGAACCAACATTTTTTCTCAAACTGTGGCTCCGTCGGTAACTACTACCTATAATATTTCCTACACTAATCAAACAACAGGTTGTGCTAATGCTGCCAATTCTGCGCAAGTAGTTATGACGGTTCTTAATCCGAATGCTCCTTATGCAACGGCTGTGAGCGATGTGCCTTCTATTTGTTTAAATGGTACTGCTAACTTGAGTTTAACAGATAATGTAAACAGTATTGGTAATGGTGATGGTTTGTCATACCAATGGCAATACTCACTAAATGGCGGTACTACATGGTCTAATGTTACAGGTGCTACTACTGCTACCTTAGCAGCTACACCAACTGCTTCAACAACCTACCAATGTTTAGTTTCATCATGTTCTGGAACTGCTGTTGCTTCATCGCCAGTAACTATAGATTATACAAACAGTGTAAGTTCAACAACACCAGCTACCCGTTGTGGTCCTGGTCCAATAACATTAAGTGCTTCTACCGTATCGACTGGAGCTACTATCAAATGGTATGCTGCTGCAACAGGTGGAACGGCTTTATATACAGGAGATTCTTATACTATTCCTAACATTACGGCTACTACCACTTTTTATGCAGCTGCAGAAACAACAGGAGGATGTTCTAGTGCAAGACTAGCAGTAACGGCTACGGTAAATACACCACCAGCAATTGCTATGAGTCAAAGTGCTGTAGCAATCTGTACTGGATTTAGCTCTGCTGCACTAACTTTAACAGGTGCTGCATCGTATGATACTTTTACTTGGTCTCCTTCAACAGGAGTAACGGGCAATAGTACTGATGGTTGGGTATTTAATCCAACAGTTTCAACGGTGTATACCTTAACGGTGGCTCAATTGACAGGTCAATTGTGTTCAACAACTTCTACTGTTTCAGTAACGGTTAATTCAACAGCTGTTACAGCAACTGCTTCTGAAAGTACTGTATGTTCAGGAAATCCGGTTTCTTTAACGGCTAAATCTTTAGCATTAACTACAGGACCTCAAACCGCTCCTACAGGATATTGTTTAGGTGGTGGTGGTACTAATAATGCAGATGAACAAATTTTTGGTGTCTCATTTGGTACTATGAGTAATTTATCTCAAGGCGAGTCTTGTGGTTCAAACTACACAGATTATTCTTCTATTACGGCTCCTACTGTGACTGCCGGTAATGCCGTTCCATTCACGGTTGTTACTGACGAATGTGATGGTGCTACTTACTATTCAAATGGTTTATCGATTTTTATTGATTACAACCGAGATGGAGATTTTGATGATGCGGGAGAGCAAGCTTATACAACCTCTGTTACTACTGCAAGTCCTAATACTCGTTCAGGAAGTATAACAATCCCATCTACAGCCTCTCCAGGTTTAACTAAAATGAGAGTTGTAGTTATAGAATCTACTACCTCTCCAACAGCTTGTGGTACATATACTTATGGTGAAACAGAAGATTATAATGTTAATATTATCGCTTCTGCTGATGTAACTAGTACTTATGCCTATTCGTGGTCAAATGGTTCATCAACTGTGGGTTCTGGCTCAACAGTAATTGTGAATCCAACGACTACCACTACGTATACAGTTACAGCAACTAATCCTGCAACTTCTTGTAGTGCTACTGCATCTTCAACAATTACAATAAATCCTATTCTAATTGATCCAATTGTTGGTGATTCTGCCGAGTTATGTATGCCAAATACAATCTCACTTTCTGATACTACAGCTAATGGTGTTTGGTCTTCATCAAACACGGCTGTGGCTACCGTAAGTACGGGTGGTTTGGTAACTGGAGTAGCGGCAGGTACTGCTACTATTTCCTATTCAGTAACCCTATATGGTTGTACCAGTTCACAAACGTATGATGTTACCGTAAATCAACGAGTGGCTATTTCTTCTAGTACGCCTTCTCAGGTAATCGTTACTTTTGATAATGCCTCATTTAATGTTGCTGCTACAGGAACTGGTTTAACCTACCTATGGCAAGTAAGTACTGATGGTGGTGATACTTTTAACAATGTTACCAACGGTGGTGTATATGGTGGTGCTACTACCAGTACTTTAACAATTACAAATACACCAGTTGCATACAATAACAACCTATATCAATGTATTGTTTCGGGCGTAGGTTCTTGTGCACCGGTTACAAGTAATGCGGCTTTATTATTAGTAGGTGAAACAGGTATTGGAACTAATCCAACAGACCAAACTATTTGTAGTTCTGGTTTAGGATCGGCTACTTTCAATATGGTTGCTACCGGTGATGTACAATCTTTATTCTGGGAAGAAGATCAAGGGGGAGACAACTGGACTACTATAGCTAATGGTGGTATGTACTCGGGTGCTACAACTAATGCGTTAACATTGTCTGGATTGACTGTTGCAAACAATGGTTGGAGATACCGATGTTCAGCTGTGGGTAATACTACTACTGCTACTTCAAACCCAGCTACCTTAACTGTTATTCCAGCGATTGCTGTAACTACAGATCCTGTTGCTCAAACGGTATGTTATACTGGAGGAACGGCTACTTTTGGAGTGGCTACAACAGGAACTGTTTCAGGGTACCAATGGCAAGTTTCGATGAATGGAAGTTCCTTCGTTAACGTTGCTAATGATACTCCAGTTGGAGTTACTTATACTGGAGCTACAACGGCTACATTGGGTGTAACTACATCGGCTACAACGCCAGCGACTGGAACTTATTTATATAGAGTTGCTTTAGCAGCGCCTACACAATGTAGTGCGGTTACTTCTGCTTCGGCACAATTAAATATTACAACACCTGCAATTACTGCTAGTGCTTCAAGTTCTGTAATTTGTAATCCAGGAGGTTCTGCTGTTACGTTAACAGCTGACGGAGCGGGTACTGGTGGAACGTATACATGGGCACCAACTACAGGTATTACTGGTACAGGAGCTAGCGTTAGTGCTAATCCTACTGTAACCAAAACCTATACAGTTACAGGTACTACCGCTGTGGGTTGTTCTAACACTGCAACTGTTACAGTTACAGTTGGAACAGTTCCTAATGCAACAATCGTTTCTTCGGCAACTACAATTTGTCCGGGCGATTCAGTTACTTTGGATGCTTCTAGTTCTGTAACGATTCCTTCGTATTGTGCGGTTACAAATAGTGGTAGTTCAACTGTTTCTACAGTAACTTTCAATACACTTAATAATTCAGATACGCAAGTTTCTCCATTCGTTACTGCCTATCCTCCATCAGGTAGTACTACTACTTCTGTGATGCCAGGTGCTACCTATGATTTATTTGTTGCTACAACAGGTGCTTCTATAGCTTCGGTTTGGATAGATTTTAACAGAGATGGTGTTTATTCAACTAATGAGTTTACTCAATTGTGGACAAGTGCTTCTTCTGGAACAGTTAGTATAACTATTCCTGCGGATGCTCAACTGGGTCTAACTGGAATGAGAATTCGTTCTAGATTGACAGGTAATACCAATGGAGCTACTTCATCTTGTTTAGCTATGGGTTCTGGATCTACTCAAGATTATACAATATCTATTGGAGATAATACAGGATACACTTATTCATGGAGTTCTAATCCAGTAGGATTTACTGCAGATGGATCAGCAGTTACTGTTAATCCATTAGCTACTACAACTTATAGTGTTCTTGTTACTAATGCTAGCGGATGTTCAAAATCAGCATCTCAAGTTATTACTGTTCAATCGGGTGCTACTATCACAACAGATTTACCATCCACAGCTGTGGTTTGTCAAGGGGTATCTCAATCGTTTAGTGTTGTTGCAACAGGTCCAGGATTAACGTACCAATGGTATAATGCTTCCGGTGCAATTTCAGGTGCTACAGCAGCTACATACACCATTGCAAGTCCAGTTGTTACTGATGCAGGAACCTATTATGTAGTTGTTACTCCAATTTGTGGTTCTTCTGCAACAAGTAACACAGTTACTTTAACGGTTAACCCAAAACCAACAGTTACTACTCCAAGTGCTTTCCCTGCAACTTGTTCAGGTACTAACACGTTAGCGTTTAGTTTAAATGGTACACCAAGTGGCGTTGTATATTCTATTACGGGTGGTGCTGCTATCGGTTTAGCAAATCAAACAGGAGTAACAGCTATTCCTTCGTTTGCAAGTATTGCTGGTTCAGCTAATTTAGTAATTACACCTAGTGCCAATGGATGTACTGGAACAGCTATTACTTACATTGTTAATATTTCTCAAACGCCTTCAACTATTACTGTAACTCCTGATTCAAGCACGATTTGTTCTGATGCGGCTCCAGTATTACTATCGGCAGCTGGTGGATCATATAGTGATACGATTGTTGTATTGAGTCAAGATTTCAACGGAACTGCTCCAGGTTGGACAGTAAGTAATGCGACTACATCTCCTACAATTTCTAACTGGTCTTTAGGTACAGCGCCTTATACTTATAGTTTTTATTTAACAAACTTTACTTCTGCTAATGGCGGCGGTTTTGCTATTGCTAACGCGGATAGAGGTGGTTCGGGGACTACTACTAGTTCAAGATTAATTTCTCCAAGCTTCAGTACTGTAGGAATGTCTTCTGGTACGGTAACTTTTGAGCAATCTTACTATTATTATTCAGCTGATACTAAAGTGTTTTTACAAGGTTCTGTCGATGGTGGAACTACTTGGACAACAATCAAAAATTATTTAAATGAGGCTGTTAGCATTGGAAGTGGTACAACTACTGCAAATGCTTCAGAAACTTTACCTGCTGCTTTCTTAGGACAGGCAAATGTTAAATTGAGATTTAACTATGAATCACCATGGGGTTATTTCTGGATTGTAGATAACGTGAAAGTTTCAGGTGTTGTTTCTACAAGTAATATTGCTTGGACATCAACAGTTGCAAACAGTTTTACAAATGCTGCTGGAACTACGTCTTCTAATACTGCAACAGGTGCCACGGTTTATGTTAAACCAAGTGCGACTGCTACTATTACTGCTACATCTACTAGTTTAGCTGGATGTTCAAGTTCTGGTACCGCTGCTATTACAGTTAATTATACTACTGCTTCATCGCAATCAGTAACCGCTTGTGATACGTATACCTGGTCATTAAATGGTCAAACGTATACTACTAGTGGAACGTATACTTATGTAAGTACCAATGCTGCTGGTTGTACAGATACTAAAACATTAGTATTGACAATCAACAACAGTACTGCTTCATCGCAATCAGTAACAGCTTGTGATACATACTCTTGGTCTGTAAACGGTCAAACGTATACTACAAGTGGTACCTATACCTACACAAGCACCAATGCTGCTGGATGTACCGATGTTAAAACATTAGTATTGACTATCAACAACAGTACTGCTTCATCGCAATCTGAAACTGCTTGTGATACGTACTCTTGGTCTGTAAATGGTCAAACATATACTACTAGTGGTACCTATACTTTCACAAGTACCAATGCTGCTGGATGTACCGATGTTAAAACATTAGTATTGACAATCAACAACAGTACAACTACTCAAGAGACTGTTACGGCATGTGATAGTTATACTTGGAATGGTGTTAAATATAAAACAAGTGGTGACAAAACATATACCAGTACTAATGCTGCTGGATGTCCAAATGTTGCTACGTTACATTTAACGATCAACCATAGTACCACAACCACAGAAACAGTTACATCTTGTGACAGTTATACCTGGCATGGAACTACTTACACAACGAGTGGAACCTATAATTTCACTGACTTAAATGCTGCAGGTTGTACCAATGTTGCTACGTTAAATTTAACAATCAACTACAATACAACTTCAGAAGAGACTGCTACTGCTTGTGATTTATACAGATGGCATGGAGTTTCTTATACAACCAGTGGTGATTATACGTATTCAAGCACCAATGACGCTGGATGTACTAATGTTGCTACGTTACATTTAACCATCAACAACAGTACAACTACTAGTGAAACAGTATCAGCTTGTGAAACCTACACATGGGCGGCTAATAATATGACGTATACCACAAGTGGTGTTTATACTGCTACTTATGATAATGCGGCAGGTTGTATTAATACAGCTACGTTGAATTTAACTATAAATTCAAATGTAATCACTTCACAACCTACTAATCCTACCATTTGTGCATTAATAGGAGCAACAGCTACTGTTACAGCAGGATTAGCAGGGGCTCCGTCAACAACGACTTACCAATGGTATGCTCAAACTGCTACCGGTACTACATGGACATTATTATCAAATGGTGTTAACTATGCAGGTGTTACTAGCCCGTCATTAACTATAACAAGAAATGCAGTAGCAGTTCCACCAGCTGGAACTAAATACAAACTTATTGTAGGAGCAGGATGCGGTAATGCAACTTCAAGTATAGTTACGTTGCAAAATCAAACAGTGCTTTCAAAAGCAGCTGTGATATCAGTTACAAGCACCTTGTCACCAGCGTTGACTACCTGTACTGGAACTAGTGTTAATTTATCATTAGCATCAGGAAGTGTTGGAAATATTCAATGGCAAACTTCTATTGATGGTACAACATTTAATGATTATGGTTCTCCAGTAGCGCAAGGAGCATTAAATGCTACTAACCTTGCTGTTCTATTTACATCAGGAGTATTAACTCAAGACACATGGTTTAGAGTAGTAGCTTCTAATGGAGTTTGTACATCAGCTACTTCGGCAGCGATAAAAATTACAGTAAGTCAACCATCAGTTGCCGGAACAATTTCTGGAACGAATGGTCTATGTATACCAAATACAGGAACTAGTTTAACTCTAGCAGGATCAACAGGATCGATTGCTTGGTATAAAGGAACTGTATCAGGAAGTACTATAACTTACGCTACTACTGCAGCAGGAACAGCTTCAACGCTTGCAACTGGCGCATTAACTGCAACAACTGCCTACAAAGCGGTTGTGAAAAATGGC
>CANFNV010000004.1 GCA_947448525.1 Flavobacteriaceae bacterium
GGAAAACTGATCAAACAAATTAGTCCACAGAGCAAAGGTTGGGACGGAACCTACAACGGAAACCTAATGCCTTCAACAGATTATTGGTTTACGGTAGATTATAGTGAAGCCCAAGCATACAAACAATTTAAAGCACACTTTTCATTAAAAAGATAGATTAAAAAAAGGATTTTAAATTAAAATGCCCCAAAAAGTTATATACTATTTGGGGTATTTTTTATTTGGGCTAATAAAAAAGTGCTTGATTTCTCAAACACTTTATAAATATCAATAAAAAACCATTATTTTTTATCTTCAACTTTTTTGTCTTTTGAACATTTTTTTCCTTTAGCACAACATTCTTTTTTCTCTCCTTCTTTCTTTTGAGTTTCTTGAGCGTTTGCATTAGCAGCAAATAAGAAAGCTGCAACTGCCATCATTGAAATTACTTTTTTCATTTTTATTGTTTTTAATTATTAATACTTATTTATATTTCAAATATATAAAAAAATTTATTTTAGAAATCATAAACTTATATTAATTGTTATATTTCTTTAAAAGAGTTAATTTAAAAAAATAATTCAACAGCCTTTCTAAATCATTTAGACCTATTTTATTGCTTTTGGCTAGAAGGACAAACGTAACTTGTCGTTTTAATCCCCGTTTTTTTAATAGCTGCAAAGCCACCTTTAACATCTATTACGTTATGATAGCCGCGCGATTTAAGAATAGAAGCTGCTATCATGGAACGATATCCGCCTGCGCAATGCAAATAGAAATTTTCTTCTTTTGGAAATTCTGACAAATGATCGTTAATAAAATCTAATGGAGTAGAAGGGACATCAATAATATGTTCAGCATTATATTCTCCGGGTTTTCTAACATCAAAGAGGAGAACATTTTCTTTTATTTTTTCTTCTAAAATTTCCGCAGAAACAGAAACAATAGTATCTAATTCTTGACCAGCATTTTTCCATGAATCAAATCCTCCTTCAAGAAATCCTAAGGTGTTATCATAGCCCACTCGAGCCAATCTTTTTATAGCATCTTCCTCTTTCCCTAAGGGAGTGATTAATAGAATAGGTTGTTTATTATCTAAAACTAAACTACCAACCCAAGGTGCAAATGCGCCATGAATTCCAATAAAAATAGAATTTGGAATATGACCCGTTGCAAAATCTTCTTCTTTTCTAACATCTAAAATTAATGCGTCAGTTTCATTAGCAATGATTTCAAAAGTTTTAACATCAAATGCTTTGGCTTCTTTTATAATATCTTCTACATCTCCATACCCTTCTTTATTTAATTTTACATTCATAGGAAAGTAAGCAGGCGGTGGCAATAAACCGTCAGTAACTTCTTCAATAAATTCTTCTTTTGTCATGTCCGCGCGAAGAGCATAATTGGTAGCTTTTTGATCACCAATACTTCCAACGGTTTCTTTGCTTAAATTTTTACCACAAGCACTTCCAGCACCATGAGCTGGGTAAACTATTACATCGTCGGAAAGCGGTATTACTTTGGCTCTTAGACTATCAAATAATATTCCGGCTAATTGCTCTTGAGTCATATGCGCTGCTTTTTGAGCTAAATCTGGGCGACCTACATCACCCAAAAATAAAGTGTCACCACTAAAAAGGGCATGGTCTTTTTCGTTTTCATCTTTTAATAGGTAGCATGAACTTTCCATTGTGTGACCTGGCGTATGGAGACAAGTAATTGTAATGTTTCCAAGATTAAAAACCTCACCATCTTTTGCAATATGAGCTTTAAAACTAGGGTTTGCCATCGGACCAAAAACTATTAACGCACCGGTTTTTTCGGATAATGTAACGTGACCACTTACAAAATCGGCGTGGAAATGAGTTTCAAAAATATATTTTATTTTGGATTTATTGGCAGATGCTGAATCAATATAGGATTGTACTTCCCTCAAAGGGTCAATAATAGCTACTTCGCCATTACTTTCAATATAATAAGCTCCTTGAGCTAGGCAACCCGTATAAATTTGTTCTATTTTCATTTATGGTTTAATTTTCTAGGTAAAAATAATTAGTTTCTAGGGAATAAAGTATAACTTTTGTTAGTATTTAATAATTAAAAAAAAATCTACTTTATCCTGATTTAAAATTGTTCGAGAATTTTATTTTAAAAGTGTTTCTTTACAGATGATAAAAATTCCCATCGCAAGAACAAACCAACCAAAAACAGATTTAAGTTTTTCACCATCTATTTTTTTAGAAAGGTAGTTTCCAATTATTATTCCAAAAATTGAGCATGTAGTAAAAATTAAGACTAACCTCCAATCCATAATTTGTTCGGGTCGAATGTCACCAATAAATCCGATTAACGATTGGGATGAAACTATAAAAAGTGATGTTCCTACGGCTATTTTCATAGGTGTTTTTGCTAAAAATAGTAAGGCAGGAATAATTAGAAATCCACCGCCGGCACCAACAAAACCAGCTACTAATCCAATGAGAAATCCTTGGATTAGAATGCTAAAATAGTTGATTCTATAATCGTTGTTATTTTTTTCTTTTATGGGTTTTATCATTCGTATGGATGCCGTTATCATTACAATGGCAAACACAATCATTAGTAAAACCGATTTGTTTAACGTAAATGATTTTGTAGCATATATAACTTCTGGAATACTTGGAACAATAATTTTTCTTGTAATAAATACCGCTATGATAGTTGGAATTCCAAATAACACTACTTTTTTGAAATCGACTACTTTTTCTTTTGCTTTTTGAATACCACCAAATAGTGCTGTTGTTCCAACAATAAAAAGTGAATAAGCTGTAGCAATAATGGGTTCTACTCCCATAATATAAACTAATATAGGAACGGACAAGATAGAGCCACCACTCCCGATTAATCCTAAAGTGATTCCAACAACAATCGCTAAACCGTATCCAATGATGTGAGTGATGTTCATTTGTATTTATTTGAATTGCAAAAGGGTAGAATTTGTTTTGTTAATTTATTTCAGTAGTTCTATCAGCTTATTTTCTTAACATTTTCTCATACATTTTTATCCAATCTTCCACAGTTATTCTAGAAAGCAACTCTCCAATTAAATCAAAAGGAATGTCGTCTAGTTTATTAAATCGAACACAACTTTTGCCCATATCTAGTTTCGATTTGCAATGCTTTGGATATTCAGTAACAAACCAATCGTATAATTGCTTATCCCCATAAAGTGCCATGTGGTAAATGTTGATTGAATTTTTTTGCGATGCAATATTAAAAAAAGGTAATGGCAACTCAGGCGTGCAATGATATCCATTAGGATAAATTTCGTGTGGAACTACATAACCTAACATTCCATAACTGATCACTTCATTAAATCCTTTTGGAAGTTTTTTTGAGGCGACACTTCGAAGTTTTTCCATAACAATTCTTCTCTCTTCGGGTAATTCAGCCAAATATTGTTCAGGAGTAGTAGCTTTTGATTGCATAAAATTTGGTTCTTTTTGTAACTTTTTTTTAATTTGATAACTAATGTAAGTAAACAAAAGTAGTAATAAATTTTTTTAATAGATTTACAAACGATTTTTTTCAGCTACCCTTTCTAAATCATAAAATATAAAATCAATAATAATCAAATTTGCGCAATCAGAAAACAATAAATGATATCAAATAAATAAATTTACCTGTATGAAGAAAATAATTATTTCATTAAATCTAGTTTCGATACTACTTGTTTCTTGTTCAGGAAGTCAAAGTGCATTAACTTCTAAATCAATTGCTACTCCACTTGATGTTCCAAGTTATGTAAGTTCAATTACTGCTTCCGAATTAAAAACCCACTTAACCATTGTAGCTTCTGATGAAATGGAAGGAAGAGATACAGGTAGTCCTGGCCAGAAAAAAGCGGGAAGGTACTTAATTGAACACTATAAAATGAATGGAATTCCTTATCCAAAAGGAGCTGATAGTTATTATCAAAACGTGCCTGCCGCCTTTATGAATAAAGAGTATAACGAAAACTTACCTGATTCAGAAAATATTTGGGCATTTATAGAGGGTTCAGAAAAACCTAACGAAATTGTAGTGGTCTCGGCTCATTATGATCATGTTGGAATGAAAAACGGAGAAGTTTATAATGGTGCCGATGATGATGGTTCGGGAACGGTAGCCCTGCTAGAAATTGCTCAAGCATTTCAAAAAGCTAAAAAAGAAGGTCACGGACCCAAACGTTCTATTTTGTTCTTGCATATGACAGGCGAGGAGCACGGCTTGTATGGCTCTAGCTATTATTCCGAAAATCCTTTATTTCCTTTAGCAAATACAGTTGCCGATGTAAATATTGACATGATTGGTCGTCGTGATGAATTTCATAATGACAATAATAATTATGTTTATTTGATTGGCTCCGATTATTTATCGACAGAGTTATATACTATTTGCGAATCAGTTAATACCAAATACATCCATCTCAATTTAGACTATAAATTCAATGATAGAAAAGATCCAAATCGTTTTTATTATCGTTCCGATCATTATAATTTTGCAAAACATGGAATTCCGGTTGTTTTTTTATTTAATGGAGTGCACGCGGATTACCATAAAGCATCAGATGAAGTGAGTAAAATTGAATTTGATGCCCTAACCAAAAGAGCACAACTAGGTTTTTCAATAGCTTGGGAATTGGCCAATCGTGAAGCAAAAATAATAGTTGATAAAGACGGTAAATAATTGGATTAACCTTATGCAAAATAGCTTCGTTTAAATTAATAAACGAAGTTTTTTTATGTAAAAAAAAATTAAAATTTATTTTCCATCAACATAATCTTGAAGGTATTTAAAACGTGTGGTTAGTTTGCCGTTTTCAGTCATTTTAGCTCGTTGTAAAATTCCGTCTTTGTCTCCATTAAAAAATGCTGGAATTACATGTTCCATAAACATCTCACCAAATCCTTCACTAGCATCTTTCGGTAATTCGCAAGGTAAATTATCAACAGACATTACTAGAATTGAACCCGGATGGGTGTAGGGCACTTCTTTGTTTTCTTGTGGTAAATACCCGAAAAAAGGGTCAGCAATTGTTGAAGCTTTTATAGTACAAGCAATCGGACCATCTACATCGCATGAAACATCTGCAACAACTTGAATTTTGTTTTTGGCAGATTTCAGCATTTCACGAGTTAAAATATCGGGAGCACCATTTCCGTGAAAATGCCCTGCTATAAAGATATCTGCAACTTCAGTGAATCGAATAAAATCGGAGGTGTATTCTTGTGGGTTTTTATAAAAATCAGACTTGTTACTTACTTTTTCGTCCAAACGCTTATTATATTCTAAAACATCTAGTTGAGTATAAACAGCCTCGGAATATTTTTTGTTTAAAAAATCAGAAACCGAAACTTCTTTAACTTTCATGCCATCCAAAATTTCTTTAGCACCCATACCCACTTTTCCGTGACCCGTAAGTACAATTTTAATGTTGGGAAGCGTTTGACGTTTTAATTTAACGATTAAATCATCTTTACTTTTCAAAGTTTCCGCTTTAGGTAAATGGAACAAGTCATATTTAATTCCGAATCCTCTTAATCCGTTATAAGCTCCAACAATTCCAGCATATCTTCCAAAACCAATTAAACGTTTATTTTTGGCATCTACAATCGTTTCATGGTCGTACAATTCAATTTTTTTATCTAAAATAGCCACTAATAAATTTCTATTATAGGGTTGAAATTTAATAGTATGTGAAAAGAAAAAATATTTTTTATTTGGAATCAAAGCATCAATAGGGACTTCTTTAACTCCAAATAACACATCACAATCCGTCATGTTTGTTGTAATTTCCATTCCTAATTTCCTGTATTGTTCATCTGAGAAAACTCTAATATCTGACGATTCGACTTTTATAATGGCTTCTGGATGCTCTGTTTGCAATCGAACTAATTCTTCAGGTGTAAATACTACTCTTCTATCGGGTGGATTTTTGCGTTCTTTTATTATTCCAAATTTCATTTCAAGGCGGTTTTTTTTGATCCGCAAAAATACCATTAACGAAATCGTTTTCAAAACTTTTTCCAATAATTAAATGCAATAAAAAATATTCCTATTTATTGGAATATAACAAGTTGACTTTACAATTTATTTATATTGTGAAAAACATGTTGATACCTTTATTAAAAAGCCCCTTTTTGACTATTTGGTTTGTTTATATTTGTTTTTCAATTTTAAAATTAATGAAACATTTTCTATATAAATTATTGATTTCTTGTTTTGCATTTCTTTTGTTTTCTTGTAATAATAAAAAGGATGCAGAATCAACAGTTAAATTAAACAAAGATGGCATTCCAATATTACAATCTTTTGAAGATGAAATGCCGCAATTGACTACAAATTATGTAAATGAAAAAAAACAAAAAGTATCAGCGTTCTTTGATAAAGTCTGGAATAAAAATGATAATGTAAGTTTTTTAGTAGCTCAAAATGGACAAGTAATTTATGAAAACTATATGGGATTTGCCAATAAGAATAGGGGCGAGAATATTTCTAAAGAAACACCGCTTCATATTGCCTCAGTTAGTAAGGTATTGACTGCCACAGCAATTTTAATGCTGGTTGATGCCGATAAAATTAAATTAGAGCAAAAAGTAACCGAATTTATCCCCGATTTTCCCTATCCCGAAATAACAGTTCAAACCTTATTAAACCATAGAAGTGGCATGAAAAATTATGCCTATTTCACCTATAAAACAGGGGTATGGGACAATAATAAAGAACTTACCAATCAAGACATTGTAATGATTATGAAAAACTTTAAAGTTCCTTTAGAGTCTAAAACAAATTCGCGATTTGCCTATTGCAATACCAACTATGCTATGTTGGCACTAATAATTGAAAAAGTTACGGGGTTAAAATACCCTGATGCTATGCAAGAAATGATCTTTAAGCCCCTTGGTATGATGCACACTTTTGTATATGAAACTTCAAAACATTTAGGCAAAGTATCACTTTCATATAAAGGTAACATGGATTTGGCAGTTGAATATTTAGATGGAATTTATGGTGATAAAAACATTTATTCAACACCAAGGGATTTATTAAAATTTGATATTGCACGCTATTCATCATCTTATTTGAATCCTAATTTACTAAAAAAAGTATATCAAGGTTACAGCCACGAATGCAAGGGTGAACGTAATTACGGTTTGGGGATTCGCATGTTGGAATTTGATAAAGGCGAACCTTTTTATTATCATAATGGGTGGTGGCATGGTAATACCTCTTGCTACATTAACATGCGAAAAGAAAAAGTAACCATGTTCGTGATTTCTAATAAATATACTAAAAAAACGTATAAAACTAAAAAATTAGCCCCTTTGTTTGGTGATTATCCATTTAAAACAATTGATGAAACTGAGGAGTAAATGTATTGTAATGCAATTAATTTGTTGGTATCTTTGCGTGCATTATTTTTTTTAATAGAATTTTGCAATCACATGGGGTCGACTGGTTTTGACAGCAAGTGGAATTGGACAGTAAGCACGTCGAGCTTTGTACTTTTAGCTCGTAAATCCGAAGGTACACAATTATAAACGGCGAAGGAAACTACGCTCTTGCTGCATAATCTGAATCATAGTAAGATTAGCCACGCTCCTACAAGGTAGGAAAGCAGGATTTACCTCGATAGCTTTGGTTTGTGGCGGTCGATAAAGGTGAATCGTAAATATAAACCTAAGAACAGTGTAGCTTTGGAACTGTTACGAAAATTTAAGAAGATAAGTGTTTTGTGGCTGTTTTTGGCCAAGCAGAATAACGAAAATTTAATCAGAAAATAAGCGTGTAGAAAGCTCTTCGATTGCTTGTTTGGACCCGAGTTCGATTCTCGGCGACTCCACGAGTTAAACCAATAGCCTCTAAATTTTAGAGGCTATTTTTTTATACAAAAAAAGTAATCACTTAAATCAATTCAGATTTAAATTTTTCAATTATATCTTCAATATCTTCTTTAATGAATTCCCAGTATTTCCCTCTAAAACAAATGGGGTTGAATTCATCATCTGCAAAGTTAAAATTAGTGAAGTTATTTATTAGCAATTCCCTATCGTGAGAGTAGGGATATCTTTGCTCGTGCAAGTCTAACATTTGAGCTAAATTATAATTTTCAAAAAGCTCATGTAAATCCCAAAAATCTTTTTTTCGCCCGCCTCTTTGAATCACATCGAGCTTCATGGCAATAATCTCCTCAATAGAAGCCATTTTAATAGTATCTTCAATTAAAACGGGATGGATAAATTTATCGGTGTAAAAAATATCAAGCTTTATGGTGTTGTCATTGTTCTCTCCTATTAGATAAGACTTACCAATTCCGGGTATAGAATTTGAAAAATGATCGACATATGGAAAATTTAATGCTAAATACATTTCAATTGAATCAAAATCAATTTCACCGTAATCCACATCACTAAAAAGATCGATATCAATCGATTCTCTATGCCCTACTTGAAGACTCAAGGCAGTACCTCCAACTAATCTAAAACTTGCAAATTCCTCTGCAGCAATTAATTGTAGCAAGCTCTTTTTCAATAAATCATTTATAGTGTTATAGTAAAGCATTTTGCTATTTGTTAGTATAGATTATGTATGGCAGAACCGTTACTTGATTGAGCACATTATTTATTTTTTCTGAACCGTAAAATCGAATTAATTCTTGTTTTTCAATTTCATTTCCTCTCTCAAATACTCTTCTAATAACCGCACTAAACTGTTTGTTCCATTCTATTTTACTAATGTCAGTATCCCAAAATAAAGATTTTCGCAATAATTTTATATTGGGTCTATTTGTTTCAATTTTATGTCTTTCTTCATTTATGTCAAAGTAGGTTTGAAGAATTGCTAACGAGCCTTCTTTAAATCCAAGTTTTTCTTCAATCTTAAGTGCTAAAGCTATATTTAACTTACGCTTACCTTAAGTAATTGCATTTAAAGTTTGTGGATGTTCACCTATAGACAATGCAAAAGGTCTTTGATGCAGCGCTCTTTTTTTAAATTCACGCTCCAAAATTATTCCAGGATGGATTCCCTTGTATTTTTCTAAATAATTATTCATAGTACAAATGTAAACAAATTTGTTTATAAAAGTAAAAATTATTTATTATCAATTATTTTTTTCCATTAGTATTTAACAGCTCCAAATCCGACATGAAATAGTTCGAGATAACTCCTCTCTGCTCCACGAGTAGTTCCAATAGCCTTTGAATAAAAATTCTTAGGCTTTTTTTATTTCAAAGCTTCAAATCTGACATAGAAAAGTTCGAGAAAATATCTTTTAAACACAATCGACTTTAATACTAAACGACTTCGATATTAAAAATTAAGAACTACAAGACAACATCGAACTTCCTATTTTTTTCCTTGCCCAATCGGGTCTTTTAGCGTACCATTTTTTAAATTGTGGTTGTTCATTATAAGGGTTTTTTAGTAATTCATGGAGTTCCTTAATTATAGAAAAGTCATCTTTATTCGCTGCATCTATAGCCAATTGCGCCATATAATTTCGTAAAACATATTTCGGATTTATTTTATTCATATGTGCTTTTCGATGCTCATCACTCATTTGTTCTTGATTCAATCGTAAAAGGTATGTAGCAAACCATCGTTCCCATTGCTCCAGAATATCATTTTTAATTTCTAAGGGCTTGTAAAAGGCAACCTCTATTGTTTTAAAGCAGGATATCAGGGAATAATTCTTTTTCAAACTACCCAATTCTCTATAGAAGATAGTCATATCGGTTTCGGAGCGTTGAAGTACTTCCTCTAATTCTGTAATTAATTTTAAATCGTCCTCAGATGCATTTAATAATCCCAATTTACTCCGCATCATCTCTAAATTCTTTTTTTGATAATTTAATTGAAAATCACCTAAAATTTGTTCCAATGGAGTGGCCTCTTCTATTAATGGATATAACGCATTTGCGAGCTGTAATAAATTCCAAAGTGCAATATCGGGTTGGTTACCAAATCGGTATCTTCTGTGCTCTTTGTCGGTTGTGTTTGGTGTCCAATTAGGGTTGTAATCTTCGAGCCAACCATAAGGTCCGTAATCAATGGTTAGTCCTAAAATAGACATATTATCGGTATTCATTACTCCATGTACAAAGCCAACTCGTTGCCAATGAACTATCATTTCAAGTGTATTCTCTGTAACCTTGTTAAAGAATTCTATGTATTTATCCTTTTCCTTAGATCTAATTTTGGGGTAGTACTGTTTGATAGTGAAATCAGCTAATTGCTGTAATCTTATATTATCATTTTGTGCCGAAAACAGTTCAAAACTACCGAAACGAATAAACGAAGGAGAAACCCTACAAACTACAGCTCCTTTTTCGTAAGCTTGATTTCCATCATACATTATATCACGTAAGACTTCATCACCGGTAAGCATTAATGACAAGGAACGAGTGGTAGGAACACCCAAATAAAACATAGCTTCACTGCATAAATGTTCGCGTATCGAGGAGCGTAAAACCGCCAATCCATCTGCTCTTCGAGAATAGGGAGTACTTCCTGCACCTTTAAGTTGTAGTGCTAAAATTTTATTATTATGTTCTATTTCGGCCAAATTCATGGCGCGTCCGTCACCTAATTGTCCAGCCCAATTACCGAATTGATGCCCCGCATAATTCATTGCATATGGTTTTGAATTAGGAAGTAATTTTTTCCCTGAAAACACTTCTAGAAAATTATCTGATTGTATTTCTTTGGCTGTAATACCTATCAAATCTGCAACTTCAGTTGAAACATGTACCAATTTCGGATTTGATGGTACTCTTGGAATAACATAAGAAAAACAAGAGTTGAAAACCTGACGTGTTTCGTTAGTTATATTTTTATCGGAGGGTAATTCGGAAGAAAAAAGGTTGTTGATTTTTAATTGCATAAAACGATGGTAACTTCTTCAAAGTTAGAATTTATTTTGTAAACAATAATATATTAATACAATTAATTCTACTTTTCAAAGTTAAATTTATGGAATCAAATAACAAATAAATGTATCTTTGGCTCACAAATAATATGCAATGATTACCAAAGCAATTACAACCGAATTAGAGCTTTATTTTCAACAATTTCGAAAGAATATTATTGGAATTGACCAAGAATTTGATTCTCCTTTTGGAAAAAAGAAAATCATCTATACCGATTGGACGGCAAGCGGACGTTTATATCGACCAATTGAAGAAAAATTAATAAATGATTTTGGTCCATTTGTAGCCAACACCCATACCGAAACAACGGTTTCTGGAACCGCGATGACCATGGCTTATCATGAAGCCAAACACATCATTAAAAAGCATGTAAACGCGACCGAAGACGATGTATTAATTAATACAGGAACCGGAATGACGGGCGTAGTGAATAAATTTCAACGTATTTTGGGATTAAGAATTCCTGAAAATTTAAAAGAATACACCAATATTCCTACTGAATTAAAGCCAATCGTTTTTATTTCGCACATGGAACACCACTCCAATCAAACTTCTTGGCTAGAAACGATAGCCGATGTGGTGGTAATTCCTGCAGATGAGAAGGGTTTGTTTTCTATTGAAAATTTAAAAAAATTAATTCATCAATATCAAAATAGAAGTTTTAAAATAGCTTCAATCACTTCATGCTCTAATGTTACCGGAATTAAAACGCCCTACCATGAAGTAGCCAAATTAATGCATCAAAATCACGGTGTTTGTTTTGTGGATTTTGCTTGTTCAGGGCCCTATGTTGCAATAGATATGCACCCTCAAGATCCAGAAAGTTATTTGGACGCAATTTTCTTTTCACCGCATAAATTTCTGGGTGGACCTGGAACTTCAGGGGTTTTGGTATTTAATAAAAATTTATACAAAAATAGCGTTCCCGATTGTCCTGGTGGAGGCACCGTAAGTTGGACTAACCCATGGGGAGAACATAAATATATTGACAATATTGAAGATCGCGAAGATGGAGGAACTCCAGGTTTCTTACAAGTGATTAAAACGGCTCTTTCTATTCAGTTAAAAGAAAAAATGGGAGTTTCAAACATTTTGAAACGCGAACACGAATTGGTTTCCTATATTTTCGAAGCACTAAAAGACAATTCAAATATTGTGCTTTTGGCAGAAGAAAATCAAGATCGATTGGGTGTTATTTCGTTTTATATTAAAGACTTGCATTTTAATTTGGGTGTAAAAATGCTGAACGATAAATTTGGTATTCAAACCCGAGGGGGTTGCAGTTGTGCAGGTACTTATGGGCATTATTTGTTGCATGTAGATCAAGAAACTTCCAATGATTTAGTATGCCAAATTACCTCGGGCAACTTAATAAAAAAACCGGGATGGATTCGAATGTCAATACATCCAACAACAACTACAGAAGAAATTATTTTTGTTTGTGATAGCATTATCGAATTGGCAAACCATTATAAAGATTGGAAAAATGATTATGAATATGAACCAAAAACCAATGAGTTTGTCCATATGAACGCTATCCATTCTGAAAAGGAAATGGTTAAAGGTTGGTTCTCAGTTTAATAATAATTTACTATGAATTTATATAATTGGATATGTATAATTTGGATTTTTTCAGAGGTCTTAATTAATAGTCGACTGCGATCAAATCAAGCCGATAAACAAGCTGCGGATAAAAATTCGTTGTTAATCATTTGGAGTCAAATTATTGTTTCAATAATAATTTCAATATTTGTTTCAGCCAATACTGATTTCTCTATAGCTGATGAAAATTGGTTTAGCTTATTTGGATTGGCAATTATGTTGTTTGGAATTGGTTTTCGATTGCTAGCAATTAAGCAATTAGGACACTTTTTCACGGTAGATGTAACCATTAGAGAAAATCACCAGTTGTTGCAGACTGGTTTTTATAAGTATTTAAGACATCCATCTTACACAGGATCTTTATTGACTTTTTTAGGATTTGGAATTACATTAAATAATTGGTTGAGTTTAGTAATTGCATTTTTGCCAACAGTAATCACTATGCTATATAGAATTCGAATTGAGGAAAAAGTGCTTACTGAACAATTTGGTAAAAGCTATTTAGTATATTGTTCAAAGACCAAGCGATTAATACCTTTTATGTATTAAAAAAAAAGCGATTTTCATAGAAAATCACTTTTTAAATTTTATAATAGATACTAATTAAAGTCTAAATCTTAACCGTCCACCCAAAAGTGTCATCGGCTAATTTATATTGAATTTTGGTCAATTTATCTTTTAATTGAAGCGCAAACGAATTTTCAATTTTGGGTAAAGCATATTCAATATCTTGATAGGCAAAAGCACTTATCGGACTAACTACTGCAGCAGTACCAGCTCCAAAAATTTCTTTTAAACTTCCGTCTTTAGCTGCATTGACTAATTCATCTACAAGAACAGAACGAATTTGAACATCCAACCCTTCGCGTTCAGCAAGCTCAATTAAACTTTTTCGGGTTACCCCATCCAAAATTCTTTCGCTAGTTGGTGCAGTATAAAGAGTGTCATTAATTCTAAAGAAAACATTCATTGTGCCCGCTTCTTCTAATTTGGTATGGGTTGCATCATCGGTCCAAATTATTTGTTGGTATCCTTTATCGTTAGCTAATTTTGTTGGGTAAAATTGTGCGGAATAATTTCCAGCAGCTTTTGCAGCTCCAATACCCCCGTTTGCTGCCCGGCTATAATGTTCAGCAATAATTACTTTAACTTCTCCAGAATAATATGATTTAGCAGGGGAAAGAATAATCATAAATCGATATTGTGTAGAGGGTTGAGCAATTACACCCGAACCAATTGCTATCATAAATGGTCTTAAATATAACGTATTTCCCAAACCTTTTTTTACCCAATTTCGATCCAAATCTATAATTGTTTTCAAACCATCAATAAAAATAGCTTCTGGAACTTCTGGCATTGCCATTCTAACAGCCGATTTATTGAACCGTTTAAAATTTTCATCAGGTCTAAATAACCAAACATCATCATTTTCATCTTTATAAGCTTTCATGCCTTCAAAAATAGCTTGTCCGTAATGAAATACTTTTGCCGATGGGTCAATCATAAAAGGTTCATAGGGCTTAATTTGTGGTTTTTTCCATGAACCATCTTTAAAATCACAAATTAGCATGTAATCTGTGAAAATATTTCCGAAAGCAATGTTATCAAAATCAACAGAATCTATTTTAGATTTAGTAATGGGAACTATATCGATTTCGTTTGTTTGTTTTAAACTCATTTTAGTATCTTAATTAAATTTAAAAAAGATATAATTAATTGAAATTCAATTTTTTATAAATAAAATTTTAAATTTATTATTGTTATGTTTAATATTTTGCTAAATTAATAAAAAAAGGAATGCTTTTTTTAACTTATTTAATTAAATTATCATTTTTAAGTTTTTTTTTGAAACTATTTAAAAAAAAACATAGATAAATTCTATAGAAAATTAAAAAAAATCCTTTTTTTAGTTATAGTTTTCATTAACTGACTATTTTTGTAGAACTATTAAAATTAATCAAAATGAAAAAAATAATTTACATTGCAATTGTAATTATAGCATTTACTGCTTGCAAAAAAAATGCAGAAATTAAAGCTGAAGCTAAAACCGAAATATATGTAAAATTTGGCGACAGTATTTCGGCAGATGGTGCTATAACTAAAGAGAATCTTCTTGAGAAATACAAAACAATGAAACCAACAGATACTTTAAATGTAAAGGTTTTATCCAAAATTACGGATGTATGTCAAAAGAAAGGATGTTGGATGAATTTAGATTTAGGTCAAGGCAAATCCACTTTTGTAAAATTTAAAGATTATGCTTTTTTTGTACCTAAAAATGCTGCCAACAGTGACGCCATTGTTAATGGAAAAGCGTTTATTGAAATAACTTCGGTAGCAGATTTAAAAGAATATGCTAAAGATGCAGGAAAATCAAAAGCTGCAATTGATAGCATAATAGCTCCAGAAACTAATTATTCTTTTTTAGCAGATGGTGTTTTAATCAAAAAATAATATTAAATGAATAAATTCATTATTCTTTTATTTATGGCTTCTTTTTTTTCTTGTCAAAACAAAGGAAACAAATCGCCAATAAAAGAAGATACAAATACATGCTCTAAAGAAAAGCAATTTGAGATGTACGAAATGTCTGAAATGGCTTCCTTAATGGAACAAATGTATGCCTACAATTTACAAGTGAGAGATAGAATTCTTAAAGGCGATACCCTTTGGAAATACCCAAGGTTTTTTAATAAAATTTATACGGCTAAATTCACTACGCCGAGTGATAACGATGTTTTTTTTAAAAAGAATGCCAATAAATATATAGCAGCGCAAAAACTGATTTATAGCGATTCTAATTATCAAAAAGAAAATTTCAACAAAATGTTGAACGCTTGTATTGCTTGTCATCAAGGAAAATGTGGAGGACCAATTCCAAGGATTAAAAAATTGTACCTAAAATAGATTTTGAAGAGAGAAATTCTAACAACATTTGATGGATCTACGACTATTCATTTACCCGAATGGGATGAAAGTTATCATTCAAAACATGGAGCTATTCAAGAAGCGTATCATGTATTTATCAAAAGCGGATTTTCTTTACTTGCTTCGCCTGTTCTTGAAAATTCGCCTGAAGCAAAGTTCATTTCAATCTTAGAAATTGGTTTTGGTACGGGTCTAAATGCTTTTATAACTTATTTAGAGGCAGAAAAAGCCAATAAATATGTTGATTATGTTGGAGTAGAAGCGTATCCTGTTTTACTCGATGAGGCGTTACAAATGAATTATGTTTCAGAATTAAAAGTTTCGGAAAAAGCACCTATTTTTAATCGAATGCACCAAGTTTCATGGAATGAAAAACAGGTAATTTCAGAACATTTCAATTTAACTAAAAGAAAGCAATTTTTTCAAGATATTTCTGATATTGACCAATATGATTTGATTTATTTTGATGCTTTCGGATTTAGAGTTCAACCTGAATTATGGTCTGTTGAATTATTTCATAAAATGTATACAAGTTTAAAATCGGGTGGAATTCTAGTGACTTATGCTTGTCGAGGTTCCATAAAAAGAGCAATGTTTGCATGTGGGTTCCAAGTAGAAAAACTTCCTGGTGCTCCCGGAAAAAGAGAAATGTTGCGTGGAATTAAGATATAGGAGTTAATTTTAGACTTAAAATCAAGTTTTATAAATTCTATGTTTTATTGATTAGATTTAGGACTAATTATTTGCACGTTTTGAAAAACTATTGCTCCTTTTACAACTCCTGCAATAGTTGAGCGTAAAGCATCAATTATGTGAATTTTCAATTCGTTTTTTGGATAAATCAAACTCACTTCGCGTGCTGGTTTTGGTTCCACAAAATGACGAAGTTTGGCCTGGTCTTTTTCTTTTAAATCTAGGGTATGTAAATAGGGTAAAAGTGTAGTTCCTAATCCTTCATCAGCTAATTTTATTAAGGTTTCAAAACTCCCGCTTTCTATTTGAAAATGATTGTGTTCGGCATTTTTATTGTTTTTACATAAATTTAAAATACTATCTCTAAAACAATGTCCGTCTTGTAATAAAAGAATTTCATCCAAATTCAAATCGGTTATTTCTATTTCTTTTTTATTGAAATTATCATGATGCTCTGGAATATACGCTACAAATGGTTCAAAATACAGTACAATTTCTTTGATCTTTTCTTCATTTAAAGGGGTTGCAGCAATAGCTGCATCTAAATGACCGTTGTTTAATTTAAAAATAATATCTTCAGTATTTAATTCTTCAATGATCAGTTTGACTTTAGGATATTTTTTAATAAAATTTTTCAAAAACATTGGTAAAAGTGTAGGCATGATTGTGGGAATAATTCCCAAACGAAATTCCCCGCCTATAAATCCTTTTTGTTGGTCAACAATATCTTGAATTCTATCGGCCTCATTGACAATATTTTTAGATTGGGTGACAATTTTCTGTCCAATTTCTGTTAATTGAATAGGTTTTTTAGTTCTATCAAATATTTGAATACCTAGTTCTTCTTCTACTTTTTGAATTTGCATACTCAATGTGGGTTGAGTTACAAAACATTTTTCGGCTGCAAGAGTAAAATTTTTATATTCGGCTACTGCCAAAACGTATTTAAGTTGGGTAATTGTCATGGTATAAGTAATTTATATGCAAATATATAAAACTATCAGATAAATTTATGGTTAAATAGTTGTTATTTTTAAAAATTAAATCTTTGAATTAGAATGTTAAATTTTCTATAATATATTTTCATTGTTGGATATGAAAACTATTTTTGTAAAATGAAAACAACTGTAAGTGTAGTTTTATTTCTATTTATTTCTTTTTTACTAGCGCCAACTATAATATCGCTTTTAGAAAAGAATAAAGATATTTCTATGTTTTACAGTTCTAACGAAGAAGAACTTCAAAAAGATTTTAAAGAAATAAAAGCAGATTTTATACATGAATATGAATTTGTATTCGTAAAATTATTTTTATTTAAAAACTCTAAAATTACTTCCGAAAACTTGTCAAATCACGACAAAGTTTTTGAAGAAATATTTTCTCCACCGCCAGAATTAGTCTAAAATAATAATCCGTTTTCACAATTAGTGAAACAATTTTTATATTTTAAATTAATTTATAGGTATGACAAAAAAAATCCATCTTTTTGCAAACCTTAAATCTGATTTTTCATCAGGTTTAGTGGTTTTTCTTGTGGCGTTGCCACTGTGTCTTGGTATTGCATTAGCAAGCGGAGCACCCTTGTTTTCAGGTATTATTTCGGGAATTGTTGGTGGAGTTGTAGTAGGTTATCTAAGCTCTTCAAACCTGAGCGTTTCCGGACCTGCTGCTGGCTTAACAGCAATTGTTCTTTCTGCAATTACAGATTTAGGAGCCTTTGATGTATTCTTAACAGCTGTTTTTATTGCAGGAATTATTCAATTAACTCTAGGATATTTTAAAGCCGGTAGTATTTCGAATTATTTCCCAACAAATGTAATTGAAGGAATGTTGGCTGGTATTGGTGTTATCATATTTTTAAAACAAATTCCTCATGCTTTTGGCTATGATAAGGATTATGAGGGAGATTTAGCCTTCCTTCAGCCAGATTATGAAAACACCTTTTCGGAGTTATTCCATTTGATAAGCCACGTTCAATTAGGTTCAATTATTATTACATTAGTATCACTTTTTATATTAATAGCATGGACTAAAGTTGAATTTCTTAAAAAAATAAAATTGGTTCCTCCCGCATTGATAGCTGTAATTGTGAGTATTTTATTGAATGAATTTTTTATTATTTCAGGATGTAGTTTTTCTATAAAAAGGGATCATTTAGTTAGTTTACCTGTTCCTCATTCGATAGAGGAATTTAAGAGTATTTTTTTATTGCCTAATTTTTCTGCTTTATCAAATACTAAGGTTTGGATTATTGGAATTACAATAGCTGTTGTAGCTTCTATTGAAACATTATTGTGTGTTGAAGCTGCTGATAGAATGGATATTCAAAGGAGATTTACGGATACAAATATTGAATTAAAAGCCCAAGGAATCGGTAATATTATTAGTTCATTGCTTGGTGGTTTACCAATGACATCGGTAGTTGTGAGAACAACTGCAAATAATTCTGCAGGAGCTAAATCGAAATTATCAACCATTATTCATGGAATGTTATTAGCTATTTCTGTTTTGTCAATACCAACAATTTTGAATAAAATCCCTTTAGCTACACTTGCAGCAGTATTATTATTAATAGGTTATAAATTGGCTAATCCCAAAACTATTAAACATTTTTGGGATAAAGGAAAATACCAATTTATTCCTTTTATAGCCACTTTTGCCGCAGTAGTTTTTACCGATTTATTAAAAGGTGTTTTTTTGGGAATGATAATCAGTTTTGTGTTTGTTTTGAAAGGAAATATGCAAAGAGCGTATAAGTTTAGAAAAGAGGAATACCATGATGGCGATATAATTCATATAGAGTTAGCACAAGAAGTCTCTTTTTTAAATAAGGCAGCTATAAAAAACACCTTAACTTCTATTCCAAAAAAATCAAAAGTAGTTATCAATGCTTCAGATACGGTATATATAGCTCATGATGTTTTGGATTTAATTAAAGATTTTAAGAAAATCACCTCTAAAGAACTTGAAATTAAAATAAAGTTAGTTGGATTTAAAAAAGCATACAGACTAGTAGAAACCGGTGAGGAGGAAAAACATGTTTTTATTGAACCAAAAAAGTAATAACAATAGCAATGAGAATATTCCTATTTGTTTTTTTATTCGTTGGTTTTAATAGTTTTGTTTATTCGCAGAAATCAGAAATCGGAAATTGGTTTATCTATTTTGGTAATCAAAAGATAAATCAAAATTGGAATTGGCACAACGAAATTCAATACCGTAATTACGATTTTATTGGAGATACAAATCAGTTATTGCTTCGAACGGGTATTGGTTATAACCTAACTGAAAACAACAATAATGTTTTATTAGGGTATGCATTTGTTTCTACTTACAAGCATATTCCGAATTCTGATCAAAAAATAGAATCTAATGAACATCGAATTTTTCAACAGTTTATCACCAAACAGAATTTAGGCAGATTTTATTTTCTTCATAGGTATAGAGTGGAAGAACGTTTTCTAACGGATGATTTTCAGATGAGACTAAGGTATTTTTTGAATGTTAACCTTCCATTGAATAAAAAAACACTCGATAAAAATGCTATTTATCTTTCTACATACAATGAAATTTTTGTGAATACAGAAAAGCCATTGTTTGATAGAAATAGAATTTATGCCGCTTTAGGATTTGTAATAAATAAACATTTCAAAGTGGAAGCCGGCTTTATGTCACAAATTTTAGAACAATCGAATCGCAATCAATTTCAAATTGTGATTTTTAACAATTTACCCTTTAACAATTAAAAATATGAAAACATTAAATAAAGAAATGCAAGCGGCCATAACTCCATCAATGGCAATACAAATTTTAAAAGATGGAAATAAAAGGTTTATGAACAACCTTAAAGCCAATAGAAATTTATTAGAACAAGTAAATGAAACTTCAGACGGTCAACATCCATTTGCTGTAATTTTAAGTTGTATCGATTCTAGAACTTCTGCTGAATTGATTTTTGACCAAGGATTAGGAGATGTTTTTAGTATTAGAATAGCAGGAAATATAGTAAATGAAGATATTTTGGGGAGTATGGAGTTTGCTTGCAAAGCTGCAGGAGCAAAGGTAATTGTGGTTTTAGGTCATTCAAAATGTGGTGCTGTCAAAGGCGCCTGCGATCATGTTGAAATGGGAAATTTAACTGCTTTATTAAGTAAAATACAACCTGCAGTTTTTGATGAAAAATCAATTATAGACAATAGAAATTCTTCCAATTCCGATTTTGTAGAAAAAGTAGCTTCGATTAATGTTCATAGAACAGTTACTGCCATTGTAGAAAGAAGTCCAATTCTAAAAGAAATGATTGAAAATGGAGAAATTGGAATAATAGGAGGGATGCATACAATTTCAAATGGTGAGGTTATATTTTATTAATTTTATAATTTTAAAAAGAGACAGATTAATATCTGTCTCTTTTTTTATCAATTAATAAAAATAGAGTAAATTTATCCCACAAATTAATTTCATAGCATATGAGTGACTTCTACAAAAAAATATTAGACAATAATAAAAAATGGGTTGAAAGTCAATTGGCAGTTGATCCTGAATATTTTAAAGATTTATCCAAAGGTCAAAATCCTCCTTTATTGTGGATTGGTTGTTCCGATAGTCGAGTTCCTGCAAATGAAATTATTGGTGCAAAGCCAGGAGAAGTATTTGTTCACAGAAATATCGCTAATATGGTGGTTCATAGTGATATGAATATGTTGAGTGTATTAGATTATGCCGTAAATGTTCTGCAAGTGAAACATGTAATTGTATGTGGTCATTACGGATGTGGTGGCGTTAAAGCAGCCATGGGTAATGACTCAATAGGAATTATTGACAACTGGATTCGACACATAAAAGATGTATATCGTTTGCATAATGTTTATTTGGATTCTATTAAAAATGAAGAGGATAGATTCAACAAATTTGTAGAATTAAACGTGAAAGAGCAAGTTTTTGACCTTTCCAAAACATCAATTGTTCAAAGTGCGTGGCGAAATGGTCAGGATTTAACGCTTCACGGATGGGCTTACGGTTTAAATTCTGGTTTTGTGACTGATTTAGACGTAAATATCAGTTCAAATAAAGATTTAGACACCGTATATCAATTAAAATTTTAATCATCTAGATTTTCATTAAAAGCTGAAGGCAATAATTGCGGAATAAATTTCACCAAAATCGGTAATAATAAACTACCACCGGGAAGTAAAAAAATGGTTAACGACGGAATGCTTTTGCAAATGTCTAACAACTGTTTTTTGACTTTCTTTTTTTCATCTGTATTTAAATCACGTTTGGTAGATTGTGCCAAAAGTTGCATCAATTCTTTACTTTCCGAGATTTCTTTAGTAAGTCTCTTTTTATTTCTTTTTATCAGAAAAATTACACTTTGAGTCGTTTGATCGTAAAAATGTTTTACAGGGTTGGAATAGTTAAAATACTGGATTTCAGATTTGTTATTCTCAATAAATTCATCTATTGCCGCAATACTTTCTGGTACAAAATCATCTGATATTTTTAAAGTTTCAGCCAGTTTATAAAGAAAATATTCTTCCTCATTTTCTATTTTTTCATCACTCCAAAGGGTCAACCCTGTGATGTCTAACAAATAATATTTTTCCAAATCATCCTCAAAATAATTCAATGGTAACGATTCTAAATTTTGAATGTTAATTTTAGAGAATTTGGTATAGCGAACCGAAGCTTCAAATAATTTAATGAGCAAATCATCGTGTTGCGTTTTCGTAGTTTTTATTTGAAGTGCTAACGAAACCAAACTCATAATGGTTTCTTCTAATCGAATTAAATAATTTTCGGGGATTTTCCCATCTTTTATAAAATGGCTAAAGGCCAATACGTCTATAAATAAAAGGGCATTAGTAACAATATGTGAAAAATGTTTACTGACGATGTCTTTGTTTGTTTGAACTCGTTCATCAATTAAACCTTCCAATTTTGAACTATCTGTAGAATGTAGTATCGTGTTGAAAAAACCAAATCCTTTTGGAGTGATTTCACTATAAAAAGTTACTAATTTTTTAATAAAGTCATCTGAATTCGACTGATTTAACGTTTGGCAATACTTATCGAATAAGGTAGTCAGTAAAGCCACCTTAGAAATTTCTTCTGAACTCCAATTTTGTATTGATAATTGAGGTTTATCAGAAATAGCAATTATGTGTCCATAGATAAAACCGGTTTTACGAATGTTTTGATAAAACGAATAATCATCCTCAAAATTAAACTTGGATAAGTAATTTTGTTCGTGAAAGTATTTGTCAATCCAACCGTTTGCCGATGGGTTTATCATATCATTTTTTGAACTACAAGGTTATATCTTTTGTTAAAGGTAAGAACAATAAATGATAAGATTTCCATTTAACTATTTGCTTTATTTTTTTCGGATTTAAGCAAAAAAACACAAAATAAGTGTTGATTGCAAATTTTTGTGTTTCATGGAAGTGTTATAATTCTTATCTAATAATTGCAGAGCAAGCTACTCTAGCCCCAGCATTTCCAGTGGGTTGTGTGACAAAATCATCGGCTTTATCATGAACTATTAACCCTTTACCTAGAATATCTTTGTTGGCATCACCACATCCAATACACCATTCATCGGTTTTTAAGGTAATGGTCGCAATTCCATTCTCGTCTGCTGTAAAGTTACCAATATCGCCTTTGTGATGTTCAGTATCGGTCCATTTGCCATGTTTAACATGCAACGGATTCCAATGACCTCCGGCAGAAGCAGCATCTGTTGCAGAACAATCGGCTTTTTCATGAATGTGAATTCCATGAACGCCAGGTTTTAAACCTGATAATTTAGCTTCGAATGAAACGACACCGTTCTTTTCAGAAAAGGTTGCAATGCCTGAGACAGTACTACCACTTTTTGGCTCTAGAGTGATAGTTAACACATTCGATTTACTTCCATTACCTGATTTACAAGCCACAATAATTCCTAAAACAATTACCGTAAGCACAATGATTTTTTTCATGACTAAAATTTTAATCAAAGTTAAACATTAAATGAGTTCCATAATTTAAAATTAACTTAAAAAAAACACTGTGCTTTCAACAACAATTAACTTAAATTTAAAAACAGTAACTATTTTCAGCAACTAATTTTAATGTAATGGTTTCTCTTAAACCAACAATATTTGGCATGTTGGTATATTTTGTGAAACGACGTAATCCCATTAACATCATGCGTTGTTCGTCGCCTTCGGCAAAAGAAATGATACTTTCTTTACCTCTTAATGCAACAATGTCCACAGCTTTATATAAATATAATTTTGCCATGGCTATTTGTTCTTGGCAATTTGTTTCACCTATTTTTTTGGCTAATTTTTCGGTTCTAAGTATCGTGCTTTCAGCCATATAAATCTCAATTAACATATCGGCAGCTGCCATTAATAATTGTTGGTGTGCCTCCAAATCCATTCCAAATTTTTGAACCGCAGCCCCAGCTACCATTAAGAATGCTTTTTTCAATTTGCCAATCATTTCTTTTTCTTCCGAAAATAATTCTGAATAATCAGGAGTATCTAATGACGGAATTCCCATTAATTCTTCTTGCACTTTTGTAGCAGGACCTAATAAATCAACGTGCCCTTTCATGGCTTTTTTGATTAGCATTCCAACCGATAACATTCTGTTGATTTCGTTCGTTCCTTCATAAATACGAGCTATACGAGCATCTCTCCAGGCACTCTCCATAGGAGAATCTTCTGAAAACCCCATTCCGCCATAAATTTGAATTCCTTCATCAGCAGCATTTTGAACATCTTCTGATACCGCTACTTTAAGAATGGAACATTCGATAGCAAATTCTTCTACGCCTTTTAATTCGGCCTCTTGGTGCGATGTTCCTTCGGCTATTCGTCCATTAATTCGATCTTCTATAGATTTGGCTGCACGATAAGTTGCACTTTCTCCTGCATAAGCGGAGGTTGCTATTTCGGCCAATTTATAACGAATGGCTCCAAATTTTGAAATTGGCGAGTTGAACTGTACACGTTCATTAGCATAATGAACCGCATTGGTAGTTATTCTTCGCTGAGCATCCAAACAAGCAGCAGCCAATTTGATACGACCCACATTCAATGCATTCATGGCTATTTTGAATCCCTCACCACGACCAGCCAACATATTTTCAAAGGGAACTTTGGTTTCATTAAAAAAAACTTGTCTTGTAGAAGAGGCACGAATTCCTAATTTGTGTTCTTCTTCTCCCAACGTTATTCCATTGTTTGAATCATTTTCAACTATAAAACCTGTTATATTTTTATCCTCTTCAATACGAGCAAATACAATAAATAAGGAACAAAATCCTGCATTGGAAATCCACATTTTGCCACCAGTAATTTTATAATGGGAGCCGTCTTCAGATAAAACGGCTTTTGTTTTTCCTGAATTAGCATCAGATCCTGCGCCGGGTTCTGTTAAACAATAAGCACCAAACCATTCTCCTGAAGCCAATTTAGGAACGTATTTTTGTTTTTGAGCTTCAGTTCCATACAATGTAATGGGCATTGTTCCAATTCCGGTATGCGCACCAAATGCTGTTGAAAACGAACCAGTAGCACCCGATATATAATCGCATACCAAACACGTATCAACAAATCCCATTCCCATTCCGCCATATTCTGAAGGAACAGCGACACTCAAAAAGCCCATTTCACCAGCTTTTTTCATTATTTCCTCCGTAAAAGCATAATCTTTGGCTTCAAAACGATATTTATTCGGCCAAATTTCTTTATCCACAAATTCTTTTACTGAATCGCGCATCATGATTTGTTCCTCAGAGAAATCTTCTGGTGTGAAAACGTCTTCACATTTAGTTTCTTTAACTAGGAATTGTCCTCCTCTGGTTATATCGCTCATTTTTTATTTTTTATAGTTGGTTGATTATAGTAATTCATATACTCCAGCGCTCCCTTGCCCAGTTCCCACGCACATACTTACGATTCCGTATTTTGATTTTCGCAATCGCATTTCTTCAAATAGTTGTACCGATAGTTTGGCTCCTGTACACCCTAGTGGATGTCCTAATGCAATGGCACCTCCGTTTACATTGACAATATCTGGATTTAAACTCAATTCTCTAATTACGGCTAATGACTGCGATGCAAAGGCCTCATTCAATTCGATTAAATCGATATCATTTAATGTTAATCCAGCTTGTTTGAGAGCTTTCGGAATAGCTTGTACTGGACCAATACCCATAATTCTTGGTGCTACACCTACAGAAGCAAAGTTTACTAATCGTGCAATAGGTTTGAGGTTCAATTCTTTAACCATCGCATCACTCATGATTAGTACAAAGGCAGCTCCATCACTCATTTGAGAGGAATTTCCAGCAGTAACACTTCCATCGGCTGCAAAAACGGGTTTTAGTTTTCTTAAAGCTTCCAGATTCGTATCGGTTCTAGGACCTTCGTCTTTGTTTACTATATACGAATTGGTTTCTTTCTTACCATTTTCATTAATGAACGTTTGTTCAATAGTTATTGGAACAATTTGGGTGTCAAATTTACCTTCTGCTTGCGCTTTCAATGCTTTTTGATGAGAATGTAATGCAAACTCATCTTGATCTTCACGAGAGATGTTGAATTGTTTAGCCACCGCTTCGGCAGTTAATCCCATCCCCCAATAATAATCTTCATGTCCTGCAGCGGCCAATGCATAATCGGGCGTTGGTTTGTATCCACCCATAGGAATGAATGACATGCTTTCTGCTCCACCAGCAATGATGCAGTCGGCCATACCACTTTGAATTTTAGCAGTTGCCATTCCTATAGTTTCCAATCCAGAAGCACAATATCGGTTCACTGTCACACCAGGAACATCTGTTATTTTCAATCCCATTAATGAAATTAATCGGCCCACATTCAATCCTTGTTCGGCTTCGGGCATAGCGTTGCCAACCATTACATCATCAATGCGTTTTTTATCAAAATCTGGCAATTCGTTCATCATGAACTCAATGGTTTCTGCCGCCATTTCATCAGGTCTTTTAAATCGGAAAACTCCTTTGGGAGCTTTTCCAACGGCTGTTCGGTATGCTTTTACAATATAGGCTGTTTTCATTTTATCTATTTTACATTTTAAATTGGGTCCATTTTAGATGATTGATAATCATTTAAAATTTAGAATTCAAAATAATTAATTGCGAAGTGGTTTTCCTTTAGTCAACATAAACTGTATCCTCTCTAATGTTTTTCTCTCGGTACACAAACTCAAAAAAGCTTCTCGTTCCAGGTCTAAAAGATATTGTTCACTTACCAAAGTTGGTTCCGATAAATCACCCCCAGCCATAACATAAGCTAGTTTGTTGGCAATTTTCAAATCGTGTTCGGAGATGTAATTTCCAGCTACCATTTGGTTGGTTCCCACTAAGAACATTCCTAATGCTTGTTTTCCCAATACTTTGATGTCGGTTCTACGAATAGGATGAGTATATCCTTGATCAGCCATTTGTAGCGCCACTTGTTTGGCAACCGCTATCTGACAGTCTTTGTTTACTACAATAATGTCTTTTCCTTTTTGTAAAATGCCCAAATCAAATCCTTCATAGGCAGAAGTAGCTACTTTAGCCATACCAATAGTTAAGAAGTTTTCTTGAAGAATATTCAACTCCACATCGTTTTTACGAAATAGATCGGATGCTCTTAGAGTCATCTCTTTAGAACCACCACCACCTGGAATTACTCCCACACCAAATTCTACCAAACCAATATAGGTTTCTGCAGCTGCAACCACTCTATCGGCGTGCATACTCATTTCGCACCCACCGCCAAGAGTCATTCCGTGAGGTGCAACAATTACTGGGATGGCAGAATACCGCACTCGCATCATGGTGTCTTGAAACATTTTGATAGCCATATTTAATTCGTCGTATTCTTGTTCGACTGCCATCATAAAAATCATTCCTATATTGGCGCCCACTGAGAAATTAGCCCCTTGATTTCCAATAACCAATCCGCGGTATTCTTTTTCTGCCAAATCAATAGCTTTATTGATTGCGGTTATAACTCCACCACCAATCGTATTCATTTTAGAATGGAATTCCAAGTTTAATATGCCATCTCCTAAATCGATAATAGATGCATCGGAATTACCCCAAACTTTATGGTTTTCACGGATATTATTCAATATGATAAAGGCATCTTGACCCGGTTTTTCTTCTTGAGATTTCGTTGGAATGTTATAGAAACACGTTTTACCCTTTTTTAAGGTATAAAAAGAGGTGTTTCCAGAAGCTAGCATTTCTGAAATCCAAGTTGCTGGTTTATAGCCCTCTGTTTCCATCATTGCAATGGCTGTTTCAACACCAATAGCATCCCAAATTTCAAAAGGTCCGTTATCCCAACCAAAACCAGCTTTCATAGCATCATCAATTTTGTATAATTCGTCAGTAATTTCTGGAATCCTATTAGAACAATAAGCAAACATTGCGGCAAAGTTTTTTCTATAAAAATCGCCGGCTTTGTCTTTCCCTTTTACTAATACTTTGAAACGATCAATAGGTTTGTCTATGGTTTTTGTTAGTTCTAAAGTTGCAAATGATGCTTTCTTTGGCGTTCTATATTCTAAAGTATTTAAGTCTAAAGACAAAATTTCTTTGCCTTCTTTTTTATAAAATCCTTGTCCGGTTTTACTTCCCAGCCATTTGTTGTTTATCATTTTGTTGATGAAGTCGGGTAGTTGGAATACATCGTGTGCCTCATCATTCGGGCAACCTTCATATAAACCATTGGCAACGTGAACAAGCGTGTCCAATCCAACCACATCAACAGTTCTGAAGGTAGCCGATTTTGGACGACCAATAATAGGTCCGGTTAGTTTATCGACTTCTTCTATTGTCAATCCCATTTCTTTTACCAAGTGGAACAAACTTTGAATTCCGAAAATTCCAATCCGATTTCCAATGAAAGCCGGAGTATCTTTGGCTACGACCGAAGTTTTTCCTAAATAAAGTGAACCATAATTGGCTAAGAAATCCAACACTTCCGTAGAGGTTTTTGGTCCCGGAATGATTTCGAATAATTTTAAATACCGAGCAGGATTGAAAAAGTGTGTGCCACAAAAATGGGATTGAAAGTCTTCACTTCGTCCTTCATTCATGAACTTAATAGGTATTCCAGAAGTATTGGATGTTACCAAGGTTCCTGGTTTGCGGAATTTATCGATTTGCTCAAACACCAATTTCTTAATGTCTAAACGTTCTACAACGACTTCTATAATCCAATCGCATGTACCAATTTTTTCCATGTCATCCGAAGTATTGCCCGTTGTGATTCGGGCAGCAAACTTCTGACTGTAAATAGGGGATGGGTTCGATTTTAAAGCAGTTGCGAAATGGTCGTTTACCAATCGATTGCGAACTACTTTACTTTCTAAAGTCAGTCCTTTTTTTTCTTCGGCTTCGGTTAATGCAATAGGAACAATATCTAAAAGCAGCACTTCTACACCAATGTTTGCAAAATGACATGCAATGCCGGAACCCATGATTCCGGAGCCTACAACCGCCACTTTTTTGATTAGTCGTTTCATTTATATTATTTTAAATTATAAATTTTGAATTATAAATTACTACTATTTTTTTATTTAATTATCTTGAATTAAAATCATTTAAAATATATCATTCAAAATTTAAAATAGTTATTAAAAAACCTTCTTCTCTGTAATCAAATCATTAATTACATCAGCTACTTCGATAAAATGGTTGAGTTTTTCTTCCGAGATGTTTTTTCGGATACTTTCATTAAACTGCAATACACATTCTTTAGATTTTGCACGCATTACTTTCCCTAAATCGGTGAGGTATATAAGTACACCGCGTCCGTCTTCTGGGTTTTTCATTCGGGTAATTAGACCTTTTTCTTCTAATGTTTTTAAAGTACGTGTTAACGAAGTGGGTTCCATTCCCATTCGGTTGCTAATTGAAGTGGAAGGTGTTCCTTCTTCTTTATCGATGCTCAACAATGCAAATCCAATAGCCATTGAGCCGTCAAATTTTGATGCCTCTTCATTATACATTCTTGAAACGGCTTGCCATGTGGCACGAAGAATATAATCAATAGTTTTATCTTTCATAAATCTGATGTGAATTTCAAAGATACTACTATTTTATTATGCACGCATACTATTTGTGTTAAATTTATGTGTGCACTATACATAGCGGCTTTCTTTATGTTTTTTTATAAGGATACTTTTTGTGTATCGCTATTTCAGGACAAGACATTATGATAATGGACACTAAATGGACACAAGAAGATAATAAAAAATCCCGAAACCTTGTATATCAGGTGTTTCGGGATGTTAAGAGTGACCTCGACTGGATTCAAACCAGTAACCTCTTGAGCCGTAATCAAGTGCGCTATTCAGTTGCGCCACGAGGCCTTTTTTGTGGGTGCAAATATAGCTATAAAAATAGAACTTGCAAATCATTTCTTTAAAATAAATGCTTCTATTTTGCGCTATTACTACTGCATTTTTTAATTTCCTAATGCTCTTTTAGTTACATAATACCGCCATCCAATTAGTGCCATTTGCCATTTTTTGGCTTTTGCCAAATCGAGCCCTTGTTTAGTAAAACTCGGCAGCACAAGTTTGTTTGTTTTGGCTAACAGTTTGTACATCTCCGTTATCGTTTCAAGCTGAAATGTCCTTTAGCACTTCGACCATCATCAAAATTGATGGAGTACCAATAATCGTCAGCAGGTGCCAATTGGCCGTTATAGGTTCCGTCCCAACCTGCTCCAAGTACAGCAATTTGTTTGATAAACTTACCATATCGATCGTAAATTTTAATAATCGAGTCGGAGTAGAATTTGTCATTTACGCCCTTAATATTCCAAGTATCATTATAGCCATCATCATTTGGTGTGAAATATCGAGGCACACCTAATACCGAAATGGTTTGCTCTGCGATACCGCAACCGTTTAAATCTTTTATATAAACTGTATGGATTCCCATGGGAACATTTTCAAAGAAGTTAGAGGTTTGATAGGGCCCGTAAGAATCATCAATACTGTAAACATAATTACCATTTGAATTACCGGTAACAATTACTTCTACAGTATCGATATCTGTTAAATCAACTATATTGATATGATCGATAGTGGCAATAACAGAAGAATTAACTTGGATAGTTCTTGTTTTTGAACAACCTAATGCATTGGAAACAATAACAGAATAAGTTCCAGAAATACTTACCGGAATAGAATAATTAGTGGCACCAGGAATTATACTATTGTTTAAATACCATTGGTATGAGTAATTCGAAGTTGGGATATTGATAGGTACACCCGCATTTATTGTTACCGTAAAAGAAGGAAGATTGGTGCATACCAATTCATTGGCCCAACCATTCGGATTCAAATCTATTATAGGTGTAGGTTTCACAACAAAATTCAATATTTTAGTAGCAGTACAACTTCCGTTTAAAGGGTTGGTAATGGTTACCAATACATTTTGAGTTGCTGTATTAAAAGTGGGTGGTAAATGATTTAAAACTGTTCCGTTTTGCAATGTAAACTGGATATCCATTCCGGTTTGAGAACCTAAAAGTATCGATTCATAATTGGTAGTATCAAATGGAAATAACCCATTTTGCAAGGCAGGATTGGCCTCATCATCACATTGAACGAGTGAACTTACAAAAGCTGGTGTTGTAAAAACTTGTGGTAATTTATCTACAATAAACTGTAGGGTTTCTTCATCAAAACAAGGCCCGTCAGAAGCTTGTGTTACATTATTAGTCACACGAACCGTAATGGTTTGAGAAATATTAACCGTAAATGTAGGTGTAATCGAAATTAATGCACCCGAAGCATCATAATAAGTCACGGTTTTGTTGGTTTGCCCATTTAATAATGTGGCTTCTAATGCAGACGTATTGAAGGAGTAACTTCCATCTTGATCGTCATCACAATGACGGATAATGTTGGTTGCATTTACAGGATTAGCAATTGGCAATGCTTCAACAGTTAAAGTTATAAATGGTCCTAATCCAAAACAACCTTGATAGTTATTACTGTCTACACGAACGTAAATCAACATTTGATTTAAAGTGGTATTCCTATATGATGAAATATTTGTGATTGGATTGATTTGAGCTAAAGCATCTGCATTGGAGGTATAATAGCTAATAGTGTAATTTGAACTTGCAAGGGGTAGTTGTAAATTAATTGCATTAGTCACACTGCTGAAATCAAATATAGAAGTTCCATCTGTGTCAGAAGAAACGCCGGTTACCGCATCATCACAGACAGTAAAATACTTGTGAAAAGTAGCTGCATTGATTTGGGTTACCGATACTACTAAATTGATTTGCGCAACGCTATAACAATTATTAGCATTTTCTACACGAACATAAACCACATCACTAAACTGAATCGGATTAGAATAAGCAATTGGATTGGTTATTTTTACCGTTTGGTCGTTGGTGTCTGCTCCTGCAAAAGTGGTAAAATAAGTAAACGTTTCAGTTGCATAATTTGAAGATAGTAATGGATTGTTTACAGTTAAGTTGAAAGCAGAAATTCCATCGGTGTTATCGTCACATTGTTTTAAGGTAATTGGGGTGTTTACTACAGGTAAAGCAAAGGTAGTAAGAGTTGCGGGCGAAGACATCATGCCACATCTATTTCCGGTTTTGAGTAATATAACTTTATATTGATAACCACTCATAGAAGGGCTTGCGCTTGAAATAACTAACGAATTGGTTGTTGCTCCAGAATAGAGGGTATTATTAACTACATTTGCCCATGTGGTTCCATTAAAAACCAACCATTGATAGGAAGTAACGGTATTGGAGGTAATAGTAAAAGTAGCACTTTGATTTTCACAAGTGACAACATCTTGGGGTTGCACAGAAATGCTTATTGGTGCACCATTAATATAATCTTGGTTAGGAACAATGTAAACAGGACCACTAGTCACAATTCCGTTAGCATTGACTGTTGGAATACCAATTCCTAATGTTCCAGCGCCGCTATCATATAGCGTATAACCAGCTTCTGTTACATCATTGCATCCATCACCATCACTATCGATATCCAAATAATTATTGAGAGTATCCCCATCAGTATTGGCAATGATATAATTTAGTACTCCGCTATCAGGCGTGGTTTCTACACTATCGGATAAGCCGTTACTTCCAAAAGCCATTCCGTCTATAACACCATTTAAATTAGCATCAACTGCACTAGAGCCCGATTCATTTAAGTCATAAATTCCGTCATTATCCGAATCTAAATCTAAATAATCAAGTACAGTATCGGTATCCGAATCAACAGGCGTTATTCCTGTAGTTCCGAAGGCATCATCTATTCCGTCATGGTTAGCATCTACATTTAAAATTGGAATAAAAGTTCCTCCTTGAGCTTCCGTATTATCAGGAATGCCGTCGTTATCACTATCTAAATCGATTTGATTTGGAATACCATCGCCATCAGTATCTTTAGGAACACAGGTTGCATAGAATTTTAATGTGGATTTGTTTCCTAAACTATCCGATAGATTTTCATGTTTGAAACTGATGGAGTTGCATAAATTAGTTAGAAATTTAAAAGTTCCTGTTCCTCCAGCTATTGGAGTGGTACTGTTTACTCTAAATCGTATTTCAAATGAAGAATATTGTGTAATACCACTTTCATAAATTCCATCATAGTTAGTATCAATCAACAATTGATTGCTTGGATTCAAAACGGTTATAGTTTTGTTAGTATTTGAACTTATAATATATTGTGCGTTTGAGTTCAATAAATCCGAAGCATTAGCAGTAGCAGTTACATATGCTATTCCCACCGACATAGGTTGCGTAAAAGTCATTTTATATTCCATAAAATTGTGCTTGCCAGCAGGTACTTCAGAAACAAAACTGCCATCAGCATTACCAGTAATTGGAATTGGACTTGCTACTGTAGAAGTAGTAACAACTCCTGTAAATGAATTAGAGAAAGTCCCAACTGCTATTGTGCCAGAGTTTAAATTGGAAATATTAATAGTTTGATCACCATAAGATTCTGTGCAATTAGCAATACCATCATTATCTGTATCCAAATCAATATTGTCATTAATTCCATCATTATCAATATCGGTTGGGCAATTACTTACTGGGATTTCATCTGATTCTAAATCAATATTACAAGCAGTTAATGTCGTTTTTACTTTGTAATATCCAGGACCATAGGTTGCATTAGGGGTATAGCTGCTACTGAAAATAGGAATAGCAACACCATTGAAAAACCATTGAAAGGTGTCAAAACCGGTTAGTGAATTAACGCTTAACTGTACGTTAGGTATACAATTGGATTGAGTTAAAACAATGGGTTGAAAAGAGATTTCAGGTTTAAAAGTAAATCCAGAATAATAGCCCCCAAAAGTAGCGGCTCCATTTACACCATAAGCAGCTAAATACACTTCAGAAGTAGAAAAAACGGATACATTACCAGAAAAACCTGTCATAATATAACATTCATATGCCGTGTTTCCCGCCACAGCAATAGGTCCTGTTACTAAAATAGAACTTGGTAAGGTTGCCAAAGTATAGGGAATTGAATTAATAATAAAAGTTAAAGCAGCACCTGTTTTTGTGGTTATCGTAACTCTTCCTGGGAAATCTACTATGCTAGAACCCGAACCTATAGAATCTATAAAAGGAATATTATCAATAACTTTTGGGGTTTGACAACTTAATGGGGGTACAAAAAACATTTCTTGATTCGCTTGGTCGGGTCTTCCGTCATCACCCACACATTGATAAGCAAAAAGCGTTTTTGGAACCGAAGCCGTACCATTAGTTCTAACATACATAGTTCCATTGGAAGAAAAGTCAGTACCTTGCAGGTTTATATAGTTCCCTGCATTTATTAATGTATAATCTGGTGTAGTTGAAGTATTACCGTTTAAGTAGATTTCAGTATTATCTTGATTGGCAATTAACAATACCCGTTCCACTGAATCAGCACCAGTACTTTTTACAAAAATATATTCACTGCCTGTTCGTTCGGCAGACACAATTTCATCAAAACCCAAATCAAAATTTCCGGTAGCATTGGTTCCTCCAAAAGAACCACAATTTACAGCAATAGGTTTGTCGGATGATACTAACGTACCAATTAAAGCGTCTTTATTGGCGCTAGTAGGTCCTTGAACCGCTATAATATAACTTTCACCACTATTTAAAGTAACACTACTCGGAGTATTTCCTACAGTTGTATTGTTCGTTAAAACGGCACCTGTTTTAATATTGCTAAAACTAACCGTAGTATTGTTTTCAGTGGCAAGAATAGAGGCAAATGTTAGATTTTTATCTGTATAGCTTGAAGTTAATAAATTGGTAAATCCTCCAATTCTAAATTGAGTTCCAAGAGCTGCTAATCCTTTAGACACGACCTCACTGGATTGATTCCCAGATTGGTCAATTACTCTGATGGATACATAAATCATATCAGAGGCCTCTACGACATAACCTCTATTGTTAAGTACTTGACTTATAGAAGATTGTTCTACAACAAATTGGTTGAAGTTACCTCCAGAACTAATATCATATACAAATGGATTGTCACGTGTAACTGTACCAGAAATTGATGTGGATCCTATTTGATTGATAATGAATGTTACCGGAGTAGTGCTAGGGGTTGAAATATAGAGAAATTGTTGCTGAACAGGTACGCTTTGAGATTCGGCAACTGGTGGGATGTAATGTGTTTTGCTAAATTGAGCAAAGCAAGTTGCTGAAAATAAAATAGTTAATAGCGTTTGGAGTAATCTGTTTTTCATTCGCTAAAAATAGTAAATAAATTAAAAAAAAGTGTTAAATGTAATATAAGAATTTAGTTTTTATTAGTATCCATGTATACCTCTTTTTCAAAAAATGCTTGGAATCAACAATAAATAATTTTTTCTATGATAAAGCATTACCAATGAGTTCTATAATCTTTAATACTCAATTCCTATCTATGGTTTCAATTTCTTTAGCTACTTCCAAACGAATGAATTATTAATCTAGCAGTTTTTCTTGTATTTAATATAAAAGCAACTATTGTTTTTCAATCCATAATCTTGCATTAACAAACGCTTCTATCCAAGGCGAAACTTCATCTTGATTATCGTTAGGGTAGTACGCCCAATTCCATGGGAAAGTAGAACGCTCTATATGAGGCATCATTACCAAGTGACGGCCAGTTTTATCGCACATCATGGCGGTTTTAAAATCCGAACCATTAGGGTTTGCAGGATAACCTTGGTAGGCATATTTTGCTACAATATTATATTGATTTTCTTCATAAGGCAACTTGAATTTTCCTTCGCCATGAGAAACCCAAACCCCTAAAGTGCTTCCTGCCAAAGTGGACAACATCACCGAATGATTTTCTTGTATTATTACCGAAGTGAAAATACTTTCGTGTTTATGTGAATCATTATGGTGCATTTTTCCGTGAATTTCATGTTCTGGATTTACCAATTCCAGTTCCATAAACAATTGACAACCGTTGCATATTCCCACCGATAAAGTGTCTTTGCGTCCAAAAAAATTCTTTAAGGCAGTATTGGCTTTTTCATTGTATTTGAATGCTCCAGCCCAACCTTTAGCGGAACCCAAAACATCTGAATTTGAAAATCCACCAACGGCCCCAATAAACTGAATATCTTCTAATGTTTCTCTTCCCGTAATTAAATCGGTCATGTGTACGTCTTTGACATCAAATCCAGCCAAGTACATAGCATTAGCCATTTCACGTTCCGAATTGCTTCCTTTTTCACGGATTATTGCCGATTTGGGACGAACCGAATTGGTTATTCTGAGAATCGAAGAATTTCCTGTAAAATGGTTTGGAAATTTATATTCTAAGGGTTGTTTTCCTAAATTTTCAAATCGCTCTTTGGCTTTATTATTTTTAGTCTGTTTTTGATCGAGCAGGAACGAGGTTTCAAACCAAATTTCCCGGTATTTATTAACTTCCAGTTTCCAGCTTCCAACTTCTAACAAATTTTCTTCCATAACTTCACCAATTTTGAAAAATTCAATTCCATTTAATGCTTTTTCAAAAAGCGAATCATTTTTTGCTTGAAGCACAACTCCAATATTTTCGGAAAATAAAATTTTAACCAAATCCTTTTCTATAAAAGAATTGAAGTTAATTTTCGCACCCAAATTCACATCGGCAAAACACATTTCTAATAAAGTAGTAATTAATCCTCCGCTACCAATATCATGACCAGAAACAATTTGACCAGCTTTAATTAAACCTTGAATTTCATTAAATGCACTTTTGAAAAAAGCGGCGTTTTTGATGGTTGGTGTTTCAGTTCCAATTTTATTCAAGGTTTGTGCAAAAGAACTCCCGCCTAGTTTAAAATCATCTTGAGATAAATTGATGTAGTATATAGAACCACCATTGCGTTGTAAAACAGGTTCCACTACTTGAGTAATATTAGAACAATTTCCAGCAGCCGAAATAATTACCGTTCCAGGCGCAATAACTTCTTCATTAGGATATTTTTGTTTCATTGAAAGCGAATCTTTTCCTGTCGGAATGTTAATTCCCAATTCGATAGCAAAATTAGAACAAGCTTCAACGGCCTCATACAATCGAGCATCTTCACCTTCATTTTTGCATGCCCACATCCAATTGGCAGAGAGTGAAACACTTTTTAAATTATCCTTTAAAGGTGCAAAAACAATATTTGATAATGCCTCTCCAATCGCATTTCTACTTCCAGCTTTTGGGTCAATCAACCCTGAGATAGGCGAGTGCCCAATTGAAGTAGCAATTCCTTCTTTACCATTATAATCCAAAGCCATTACACCAACATTGTTTAATGGCAATTGCAACGGTCCAACACATTGTTGTTTGGCTACTTTTCCGCCTACACATCGATCTACTTTGTTGGTTAACCAGTCTTTACAAGCGACAGCTTCCAATTGAAACAATTGCTCAATATACGTCGGTATTAGATTTTGTGAATATTCAAAATCATTATAATTTCTAACAACAGTTTTGTCGGTCATTATGGTTTTTGGAGAACTTCCAAAAAAGTCTTCCAAAGCATAATCCATTGGTTTTTCTCCAGTAGTTTTAGATTCAAAAGTAAAACGATGATTTCCTGTCACGTCTCCTACTTGATACATTGGCGAACGTTCTCTATCGGCAATTTTTTGAAGGATTTCGATGTCTTTTTTACCAATAACCAATCCCATGCGTTCTTGCGATTCGTTACCAATAATTTCTTTGGCAGAAAGTGTTGGGTCTCCTATTGGTAATTTATCTAAATCAATCAGCCCGCCCGTTTCTTCAACCAGTTCAGATAAACAATTTAAGTGCCCACCCGCTCCATGATCGTGAATAGAAACAATCGGATTGTTATCACTTTCTACTAATCCACGAATGGCATTGGCTGCACGTTTTTGCATTTCAGGATTCGAACGCTGAATGGCATTCAATTCAATTCCAGAACCAAAAGCTCCTGTATCAGCGGAGGAAACTGCTGCACCTCCCATTCCGATTCTATAATTTTCTCCACCAAGAATTACAATTTTATCGCCTTCTTGCGGTTTCTTTTTTATGGCTTGGTCTAATTTTCCGTAGCCAATTCCACCCGCTTGCATAATTACTTTATCGTATCCTAACTTTCTTGCCTTTGCTGAGCTTGTCGAAGCATCGAAGTGCTCATTATGTTCAAACGTCAAAACCGAACCTGTAATTAGTGGTTGACCAAATTTATTTCCAAAATCGGATGCTCCGTTGGATGCTTTTATCAAAATATCCATGGGCGTTTGATACAGCCATTGGCGTTCTGCCATTCCGTTTTCGTAGGAACGGTTCTTATTTAATCTAGAATATGAAGTCATGTAAACCGCAGTACCTGCTAATGGTAACGAACCTTGTCCGCCAGCCAATCGGTCTCTAATTTCACCACCCGAACCAGTTGCTGCACCATTAAATGGTTCTACAGTTGTAGGAAAATTATGGGTTTCTGCTTTTAATGAAAGTACGGAATCAAATTCTTTTTCTTCATAAAAGTCAGGTTTGTCTGCACTTTTTGGTGCAAACTGAGTAACTTTCGGACCTTTTACGAAGGCCACATTATCTTTGTAAGCGGAAACAATATCATTTGGATTTTCAGAAGAGGTTTTTTTAATCAACTTGAATAAGGAAGTTTCTTTTTCAACTCCATCAACAATAAAAGTTCCGTTGAAAATTTTATGACGACAATGTTCAGAATTTGCTTGAGAAAATGCAAAAATCTCTGAATCGGTTAATTTTCGATTGATTTTTTCAGATAAATTTTCTAAATAAGCTACTTCGTCTGGACTTAAGGACAAACCTTCTTGTTGGTTGTAATTTGCTATATTTTCAATTTCTAAAATGGCTTCGGGCTGAATATTAATAGTAAAAACATCTTGATTTAATTCGGAATATTTTTGCAAAAGCATTGGGTCAAAATCAGAGAACGATTCAGAGACTATCTGAAATTCCTCTATTCTTATAATACCTTCAATACCCATATTTTGGCAAATTTCTACAGCATTAGTGCTCCAAGGAGTTACCATTGCAGCTCGCGGACCAACAAAAAAATCCGTAAGAACGGATTTTGGTTTATTTTGAGAATCTAAAACAAGTTCAGATTGAAAAAGCCAATTTAATTTTGAGATGGTTGCTGCCGTCAATTCGCTAAGTGATTTCACAGCAAATACAGTAGTAGTTTCGTTTCCGAAAAAGTGAATCATTGTGTTGTTGTTTAATCTGAACTTTATTCAGATTCTCATCTGATGTTGTTCAATTTAGTTGTAAGTGCAAATTTAGTTTAAAAAATAGAAGTTGCAAAACGACTTATGAATAGTTTTTAACGATTTTTTACAACTTTTCATTAAATAAAAAAAAGGTTTAATTGAATTTTTAATTCCTCTTTGTTTATTTCATAGCATTAAGGAACAAATTGATAGGAACCCAACGCCACACTACCATTTCTTGGGTTATTTAGAATGTCATTAAAACCACTAAAAGAACTGTCATTAGTTATTACAGTATTCCAAGCTTGATTTAACCAAAGTTTATTGTTGGCAATATCTTTAAAATTAGGATTAAAAATAGTTGAATTAGTTGCTGCATAACAACTGCTGAAATTGGTAGTATTTGTAGGTAAATAAGCGGGATTATTATTACTATTATTAAATTTAATTAAGCAATGATTGAAATAGTAATTAAAAGTTGCTCCACCTTCTGTTTTATTGTCTAAAAAAAGTTCATTTTGATTACTGCCATAAATAATGCAATTGTTAAAGTTTGCTGCAATCAAGTCGCTTACATATCTTGTGGTGCTGGTATCTATGTAGTTGTTTAATAAAACGGATACTTGTTTAGAACTGTTCCAATTGTTGTTGAACGTACAATGAGTAAAGTTGTATGTTCCACCAAAAGTCCCAGCTAAATCGGCTTGACCGCAAGTATTTATAACAATATTATTTCCGGTTACTATAGATTTTCTTGAAAGAATTCCAATGTTAGAGCAATTGTAAATTTGAGAATTATTTATAGTTAAATAGGGTTTGTCGTTGTCTGAAAACAAAGCAAGATTTTGCATCAAAATACCTACAGTAGCATTTTTTAAAGTCAGATGGTTTATTAGATTATCCGCTTTGGTCGAATAGAACAAAATGGTACCCCATTGCCCTGGAACATCTGAAAAATCTTGCTCTAAACGGTCACCCATAAAAATCACTTCGTTGCTTAAATTCTCAGGTTTATGATCACTCGGTGCTGTTCCGTTAATTTTTAAAGCAGCATTTTTAGATACAATTAAACCAGAATTTGCATGAAAATGTATTCTTGCACCGGCATCGACATTTAATGTCTCGTTATTTGGAATAAGAGTATAGCCATAGACAACATAGGGTTTGTCATTTTTCCAATGATATTCATCACCGTTGACAGGATGGTTGTGAATTAATGAATGTCCTACAGTAATGACCTGCTGATTTGTATCGTCTAAACCTAAATTAATTCCTTCGTAATTGTAATTATTGGGAGAAACTTCTGTTCTAGTGGGATAAATAAAATAGGCGTCCTGAATTAAAGTGACCAATTCGACCGTTTGCGGAGCACCTATGATATTTGAAAATTTAATTTGATCAGTATACAGAAAATCAGTAGGATTAGTGCTTGTCACATCACTCGTTACTTCAATAAAAATAAATAAACTGTCTTTGGCTAATAGTTCTACATTACTGAATATTTTACCTTGAGCACCTGCATCACCAGTCATTCCGTCAACCATAATTCGGTATTTAGAATTGATGCCTTTTCCCAATTGAATTTTGGGTATAGAAATATCTTTGTCGCTCTTGTTGTAAACTTTTAATTTATAGGTACTGGAACCAATATTGGTAAAAACAGTGTCTAAATAAACCGTGTCTTTGGAGAATTCCAATCCGCCAGAACTTGGTTCAAAAGCAAAATCTTTTCGACAGGAAGTTAAGGAAATGGCTATACCAACAAAAAGTAAAAAAAGTAATTTACGCATATTCAAAATCTAATTTTGGTAAATGTATGTATTTATTTGAAAATTCAAAAATGCAATTTCTAAAATAAAACGCAACAAAAAGTATTTTATTCTGTATTTGTGAAACAATCTATCAATTAGCTCAAAAATAACTAATTTTGCAGAAAATAAATTACTATGTCTTTCGATAAAGAAAAAATGCTTCATTTATGTAATGAGTGGTCTAAAAATACGTTGATGGAAACGCTAGAAATTGTATATACTGATGCGGGCGAAGATTTTTTGGTAGCCACTATGCCAGTCAATTCAAAAGTGCATCAACCTATGGGATTGCTTCACGGAGGTGCCTCTGTGGCTTTAGCTGAAAGCGTGGGGAGTGCAGCATCCTTGATGTTTGTGAATCCCGAAAAGCAGGAAGTGCGTGGTATAGAGATTTCTGCAAATCATGTTCGAAGTAAAAAAGAGGGTTTGGTAACTGCAACAGCTAAAATTCTGCATAAAGGCGCCAGTATTCACTTGTGGGAAATTAGAATTGTGGATGAAAACGAGAAATTAATTTCGCTTTGTAAATTGACTAACATGATTTTACCAAGACGATAATGAGTATTTTGTTTGAAAAATTAAAACAACAATTAGAAGATAAATTGCCGTTTGCTTGCTATTGCAAGCCTAATTCAGAAAAAATAATTGCGTTGGTACAGAAAACAGATGACCTTTTTGGGTTAGATGATTTCTCTTCTGGTTTTGCATTTGTTTCTTTTGATAACGAACAACGCTTTTTAATTCCTGAAAATCAATCGGATATTTATTTTGAGAAAGTTTCTATTTCCAATTTTATTTTTTCAGATAATACTAATTTTGAATTTAAAGAAACGGATAAAATATTTTTTGAAAGTATAGTAAAAAAAGCACTTTTAGAAATTGAAAGAGGAACTTTTGAAAAAGTAGTGCTATCAAGAAATGAACTAATTTCGATGACTAATTTTGATTTAGAATTGGTATTTAACAAGCTAGTTTCAAATTACCCAACGGCTTTCAATTCAATTTTTTATCATCCTAAAGTTGGTTTTTGGATAGGGGCAAGTCCAGAACAATTCTTGAAAATTGAAAATAATTTAATACAAACTATAGCTTTAGCTGGAACTAAATTAAATACTGGTTTAGAGGATTTTAAATGGAAAAAAAAAGAGATTGACGAGCAAAAAATTGTAGTTGATTTTATTGTCAACAACTTAAAAAAGTTTACAAATAAGGTTTCCAAATCACAACCTTATACTTTTCACGCGGGTTCGTTAATGCATATAAAAACCGATATTAAAGCTGAAATCAGTGACATAAATGAAATTAAGGAAATCATCAATTCTTTGCATCCTACACCAGCTGTTTGTGGATTTCCAAAAGATACAGCAAAAGAATTTATTTTGAAAAATGAAGTTTACAAAAGAGAATTTTATGCTGGATTTTTGGGCGAATGGAATAAAGATTTTCTTACTTATAAGGAAGAAAATTCCGATTTGTATGTAAATTTGCGTTGTATGAAAATTAAAGAAAGCCATGTCGAATTGTTTATGGGATGCGGAATTAATAAGGGAAGTATTCCAGAAATGGAGTTTGTTGAAACGGTGAATAAGTCGCAAACAATGAAAAAAGTATTGTAATTTAGTAAGCCGGGAGTTTAAATAATTAGGTTAATAAAGTATAAAAATTAAAAACAATGAAATTAGATATATTGGCATTTGGAGCACATCCTGATGATGTAGAATTGAGTTGTAGCGGTACTATTGCGAAAGAAATAAGCATAGGAAAGAAAGTTGGAGTTATAGACTTAACTCGCGGCGAATTAGGTACGCGAGGTTCTGTTGAAATTCGTAATTTAGAATCTGCGAAAGCATCTGAAATTTTGGGTATTTCTGTTAGAGAAAATCTAGATATGCGCGATGGATTCTTTTTGAATGATGAAAAACACCAATTGAAAGTAATTAAAATGTTACGCAAGTACAAACCCGAAATTGTCTTGTGTAATGCTATCGATGACAGGCATATTGACCATGGGAAAGGTAGTAAGTTAGTTTCCGAGGCTTGTTTTTTATCTGGTTTACGTCAGATTAAAACGGAGATAAATGGAGAGGCACAAGAAGCTTGGCGACCAAAAGTTGTTTACCACTACATACAATGGAAGAATATAGAACCTGATTTTGTGGTTGATATATCGGGATTTATGGATGTAAAAATGGAATCTATTTTAGTATATGGTTCGCAGTTTTATAATCCCAATACAAACGAACCCGAATCGCCAATTAGTAGTAAAAACTTCTTGGATAGTGTGAAATATCGGGCACAAGACTTAGGAAGAATTATTGGAACGGATTATGCTGAAGGATTCACTGTTGAAAGATATTTGGCAGTCAATTGTTTAAGTGATTTGTTATAAAATTTTATATTTTTTCTTTGTACAATAAAAACTTTTGCAATACATTTGCACTCGTTAAATGGTGGTTGTAGCTCAGCTGGTTAGAGCGCTGGTTTGTGGTGCCGGAAGTCGCCGGTTCGAACCCGGTCATCCACCCTTAATTAAAAAGCCCTGAAGAAATTCAGGGCTTTTTTTGTGTTTTTAAGTGTGATTATTCGGTCGCCATTCTTTTTAAAATAGCCCATTGTTTTAAAGCTGTTCGAGCTTCGACGGCGGGATAACCCAACATGGTTTTTCCAGCAGGAACATCGGCTGCAACACCAGATCCCGCTCCAATAATAACCCCATCACCTAAAGTCAAATGATCTTTAATTGAAGAACTTCCTCCAATAATAACCCCATTTCCTAAAGTAACTGAACCTGCAAGTCCGCTATTTCCAGCCATAATACAGAATTTGCCTAATTTACTGTTGTGTCCAATTTGAACTAAATTATCAATTTTACAGCCGTCTCCTAAAATTGTGGAACTGAATTTTCCTCTATCAACAGACGAGTTGGCTCCAATTTCTACATTATTTCCAATAATTACATTTCCAATTTGTGGAATTTTTGCCAATCCGCGCTCTGGGCAAGGTCTAAAACCAAAACCATCCGCGCCAATGGTGCAGTTTGGATGCAAAATGCAATAGTCGCCAATATGACAACGTTCGCGCACCACCGCCCCCGACCAAATTACGGAGTTTTTACCAATAGTACTTTCGTCAAGAATTGTGACATTTGGATATAAGGTTACAAATTCGCCTAAAACTACCTTTGGTCCAACATAACAATTGGCGCCAATTCGAGTTCCATTTCCTATTGTTGCAGAAGCATCGACTACTGCGGTTGGATGAATTTCGTGGCTGAATAATGGTGGAGCAGGAGCAAAGAGTTCCAAAACTTGTGACATAGCCAAATCGGCATTTTTAACTTTAATAAAAACCTTGTTGGTGCCGGGTTCTATAGTAACATCTTCGTTTACAATTGCAGCACAAGCTTTGGAATTTTCCCAAAGTTTTTCATATTTTTTATTTCCAATAAAAGAAATTTCGGTTTCACTCGCCAGTTCTAATTGCTCTGGTGCTGAAATTAAATGGGTTGTTCCTCCCACAATAATGCCGTTTAAAACTTCATTAATTTCTTGAATCGTATATTTTTTCATTAGTTTGAGTTATAAATTGTTATCAAATTAACTAAATAGATTTGATTATTACTAATATTTCAATTGAAAAATTTATTAATAACATCACTTTTAAGAAACTTTTAAAAACAAAAAAGCGTTGAGAAATCAACGCTTTTGGTAGGTTTATTATTAAATTATTTAAGACTAGAAATGCTTTGATCAATTGTAGCAATTTTAGCTAAAGCATCAGCTTCTTTTTTGCGTTCCATTTCAAGGACTTTTTCTGGTGCACCGTTGACAAATTTCTCATTGGACAATTTAGCTTGTACCGATTTTAAGAATCCTTTGATGTAATTTAATTCCTCCATTAATTTTGTAATTTCTGCTTCAACATCAATAGCACCTGTTATTGGAATGAAATATTCATTTGATTTCACTCTATAGGATAAAGCTCCTTCAACTTTTTCAGTTACATATTCTAATGTTTCAATATTGCCTAACTTTATAATGATTGAATCAAAATGAGACGAAACGTGTTCGTTATTAACCGCTTTCAAATCGACAGCATCTTTAAACGGAATGTTTTTATCTTTTCTAATGGTTCTTATTCCAGAGATTACTTCCATTGCAAAGTCAAAATCCGCAATTAGTTTTTCGTCATACGATTTAGCTTTAGGCCAATCGGCAACTATTAAAGCTTGTTCCGGTGTTCTATCGGCAATATATTGCCATATTTCTTCTGTTAAAAACGGCATGAATGGATGCAATAACTTCAAGTTATTTTCAAGCATTTCAATCGCTTTATCAAAAGTAATTTTATCGATTGGATGTTGGTAAGCGGGTTTTATCATTTCAAGAAACCACGAACAAAAATCATCCCAAACCAATTTATAAATTGACATCAGCGCTTCAGAAATTCGATATTTATCAAAATTTTCTTCAATTTCTAATAGCGTTCTTTGCAATTTAGTTTCATACCATTCAATGGCTACTTTTGACGATTCTGGTTGCGGAATAGCATCTGAAACTTCAAAACCTTTGAGCAGTTTAAATGCGTTCCAAATTTTATTTGAAAATGCTTTTCCTTGGTTGCATAATTCTTCATCAAACATGATGTCGTTTCCAGCAGAGGCGCTTAAAAGCAATCCAACTCGTACACCATCAGCTCCAAATTTCTCAATTAATTCTAGTGGTTCAGGAGAATTGCCTAACGATTTTGACATCTTACGACGTTGCTTGTCACGAACCAAACCTGTTAAATAGACATTGGTAAATGGTTTTTTGCCTGCATATTCATAACCTGCAATTATCATACGAGCCACCCAAAAGAATAAAATATCTGGACCCGTTACTAAATCGTTGGTTGGATAGTAATAGTTAAAATCTTCACTCTCTGGATTGGTAACGCCACCAAAAACAGCCATTGGCCATAACCATGAGGAGAACCAAGTGTCTAATGCATCTCCATCTTGAGTTAAGTTGGAAATTTGAAGTTGAGCATTAGAAGTTTTTTCTTTGGCTAAAACTAAAGCTTCTTCTATATTTTTTGCAACTACAAAATCTTCTTTTCCATCCCCATAATAATATGCCGGAATTTGTTGTCCCCACCACAGCTGGCGCGAAATATTCCAATCACGAATGTTTTCTAACCAATGTTTGTAGGTGTTATTGAAACGTGATGGATATAATTTTACTTCTTCAGTTTCTAGAACGGCTTTTATGGCTGGTTTTACTAATTCTTCCATGCTCAAAAACCACTGATCGGATAAACGAGGTTCTATTACTGCTTTGGTTCTTTCGGAAGTTCCTACTTTATTTAAGTGGGTTTCTGTTTTATCCAAAGCTCCAATTGTGGCTAATTCAATAGCAATTTCTTCTCGAACAACAAATCGGTCTTTTCCTTGGTAATGCATTCCAAACGAATTTAGCGAAGCATCTTCATTAAAAATATCTATGATTTCTAGATTATGTTTTTCGCCTAGTGTTTTGTCATTTATATCATGGGCAGGAGTTACCTTTAGGCAGCCAGTTCCAAATTCAACATCAACATATTCGTCTTCTATAATTGGAATGACTCTACCGCAAATAGGTACAATCGCTTTTTTACCTTTTAAGGGAGTAAAACGTTCATCGTTCGGATTGATACAAATAGCGGTATCGCCAAATATGGTTTCAGGTCGAGTAGTGGCAACGGTTAAAAAATCTTCACTCCCCTCGATTTTATATTTTAAGAAGTATAATTTTCCTTGACGTTCTTCAAAAATTACTTCCTCGTCCGATAATGTTGTTTTAGCTTCAGGATCCCAATTTACCATTCGGTAGCCCCTATATATTAACCCTTTATTATATAAATCTACAAAAGAATAAATTACAGACGCAGACATATCGTCATCCATGGTGAATTTGGTTCTGCTCCAATCGCAGGAGCAACCTAATTGTTTAAGTTGTTCTAAAATAGTCCCACCGTATTTATTGGTCCAATCCCAAGCGTGTTTTAGAAATTCTTCTCGAGTTAAGTCGTTTTTGTTGATTCCTTCGCTTTTTAGTTTTGCCACGACTTTGGCTTCGGTAGCAATGGATGCGTGATCGGTACCCGGAACCCAACAGGCATTGAATCCTTTCAAACGCGCACGACGAATCAATACATCTTGAATGGTGTTGTTCAACATGTGTCCCATGTGTAATACTCCGGTTACGTTTGGTGGCGGAATTACAATGGTGTAGGGCGTTCTATGGTCTGGCTTGGATGTGAAATAATCGTTTTTCATCCAGTAGTCGTACCATTTTTGTTCTACTTCTTTGGCGTTGAATTGTGCAGGAATCATTTATTTTGTTTAAAATGTTTAAAGTTTAACGTAGTTTAAAGTTGTTTCGAACTATTGAACAAAAAATCCATACTTTGGCTAACTAGCCCCGATTGGATTGCTACCTTGTTTAAAGGAAAGCGGGAATAGGGGTTACGGATAAAGCCCAAGCCATTCGCTTATAAAAACTTTGATATGCTATTTGTACCCAATGTTGCAAAAGTAAGTAATATGTGCTTTTATAAAAAATTAAGAATTAAAATTTTGCTTATAAATTTAAAGTTGTATTTTTACTAAACAATAGAAACTAAAATTTGACACTATGAAAAAGATATTAATTGTTGCCTTTTTTTTGATAAACTCGTTTGTTTTTGCTCAAAGTGGCGCTAAGATTGTGTTTAAAAATGAAGACAACACCTTAGATTATGGAACGGTAACCAAAGATGTTGATGACGGAATTAGAAAATTTGAGTTTACCAACACCGGTGATGCTCCTTTAATTATTAAAGATGTTCGTTCTACTTGTGGATGTACCGTTCCTAGTAAGCCAACAGGCGAAATTATGCCTGGAAAATCAGATTTTATTACGGTGAAATACAATATGAATCCAGGGCCTATTCGAAAAACAATTACTGTTGAATCCAATGCTGTCAATGTAGAAGGAGGTATGATTGCTTTGAAAATAAAAGGAGAAGTAGTGATGAAGAAAGAAGTGAATCCGCTCGAAAAGAAACAAAGTTTATTGGAAAAATAATAAAAACAAAAACGTCTGCAATTGCAGACGTTTTTGTTTTACAATACTTTTAGTTGAATTTCAGATTTTATAATTATATTACTTTACGACATCAGATTTTAATAAATTCTATTAAAAAAGTTTGCACCACTTCAATAAAAAAATCGCAAATTTGTACCACAAAATTTTCAATCATGCCTAAAGTTTCAAATAAAGGAAAAAACATGCCCGAATCGCCAATCAGAAAATTGGTGCCTTATGCAGATATTGCTAAGAAAAAAGGAAATAAAGTATATCACTTAAATATTGGTCAACCCGATATTAAAACCCCAGAAGTAGCTTTGAATGCGGTAAAAAATGCCGATATTAAAGTATTGGAATACAGTCATTCTGCGGGTTTTGAAAGCTATAGAACGAAATTGTCTCAGTATTATAAATCACACGGATTGCCAATTGAAATAGCAGATATTATTATTACAACTGGCGGTTCTGAAGCGCTATTGTTTGCTATGGGAAGTACCATGGATGTAGACGATGAAATTATTATTCCAGAACCATTTTACGCCAATTATAATGGTTTTTCAACGGCATCTGGCGTAAAAGTTGTTCCCGTTATTTCTACTATTGATGAAGGATTTGCATTACCCCCAATTGCAGCTTTTGAAAAGTTAATTACGCCAAAAACCAAAGCCATTCTTATTTGCAATCCGGGGAATCCTACAGGTTATTTATATTCACAAGAAGAAATTCAACAATTGGCGGCATTGGTAAAAAAGCACGATTTGTTTTTAATTGCCGACGAAGTGTATCGCGAATTTATATACGACGAAAACGATAAACACCATTCGGTTTTGAACGTTGCGGGTATAGAAGAAAACGCCATTATGATTGATTCGGTTTCTAAACGATACAGCATGTGTGGTGCTCGAATTGGTTGCATTGTTTCTAAAAATAAAGAAGTAATGGCAACGGCAATGAAATTTGCACAAGCACGATTGAGTCCGCCAACATTTGCACAAATTGCAAGCGAAGCCGCACTAGAAACTCCTCAAAGCTATTTTACAGAAGTTATTGAAGAATATAAAGAACGTAGGGATATTTTAATTTTGGAACTACAAAAAATTGAAGGCGTAAGAGTTGGAACCCCAAAAGGCGCATTCTATTGCATTGCACAATTGCCTGTTGATAATGCCGATGCATTTGCGCAATGGCTTTTAGAATCATTTGATTATAATGGCGAAACGGTTATGGTAGCACCAGCAGCAGGATTTTATTCTACACCAAATGTGGGATTGAATGAAGTTCGAATTGCTTATGTTTTAAAGAAGCAAGATTTGGTGCGTTCTGTTGAAATTCTAAAGCAAGCATTAAAAGTTTATAATTCGAAATAGAGAATTAACTACTTCCCATGGTGGTATCTATATTTTAATTGGATTGTTTCCAGCCAAACATTATATGCTATTTTAGCATGTAACGTCCCGCGGCTACACGACTGTTGCGAACTTCGTAAACGTTTATTTTCCGTTAAAGATAATAATTCTTGCGAAACGAGAACGTGAAGTTACCACAAAATTCGCAATAGCGTGTAACCGCTGTTGGCAGTAGTTGCTTTTACTCGTTTAAAAATTCCATAATGTATTTATTCATTTCATTTTTTTGCTTTTTAGATGCATTATCTGTCATATCATTATGAATTGTGTTTTTAAGTTGAACTATTTTTATTTTAAACTTTTCTTGTTCTTTGATTGTCGGTAAAACACCTTCGTCAGCAATTTGGTCGCTTGATCTTAATGAATATATTTTTGGATGATATGTTTTTGGGAATTCAACTCTTCGATTGTCAAGAGAAATTATTTTGTCAACTAAATTCGGATATTTTTGAGAAAATAACATACTTATATCTCCGCCGTTAGAATGTCCAATTATAATTAAATGTTTGTAATCCAATTCAGGATTTGTTTTTTTAAACTCATTTAATGTAAATAAAATATTTTCACAACCTCTTTCCCAGATTGGTTTTCTCAAAATTTTCAAGTTGCCTGATGTTGGTAATAATTCATCAGTTGGTAATTCATTTTGGATACTTATTACAAAGTAACCTTTAGAAGCTAAATTTTCGGTTATGAAAGAATAATATTTATTTGTACCGAGTTTATTTTGATTATAGCAATGGTTTAAAATTACAACTTTTTGATTTTCAATTTTTTCATTTGTTTTTGGTAAATATATTGCAACAGGAATATTTCGGTTTCTAGATTTGTCAAATAAATTTATGCTGTCAAATTTTATTTCGTAATTTTTGTTTGCAAGTTTTGAATTCGACAATTTTACTTTTGAGTTGCAACTTGTTAAAATTAATACTAGTAATATTTTCAAATAAATCTTCATATTTTCTGATTTCCGTTCAGTTTTTCTGCAATTACTGCCAACGATAGGCGGCTAGTAGCAGTGCCTTTAGCTATTAGTTTACTAAAGTACGTAATTTTTTAATAAATTACTTTCGTATAAAAAATAAACTAAAGCAGGCATTGCTACTAACCGCCAGTTGGGAGTAGTTACTAGTCTTGCTCTGGTAGTGATAGACTAGTAACGGAGTTGGATAGACTACTCTATTTTTTCTTTTAACGCAATATAATTTAATGAAACTAACTATTTATTGCGCTTAGCAAACCTGCTAGGCGAAGTTAATTGTAGGGTTTTGGGGCTCTATTCTTTTTTGGTTTTTAAGTTAGTAAAACCAAAATATTGACTTTGTCATTTATTTTTAATAACTTAGCCAAGTCTTTTACGTTGTCAAACGTTTGAAAGTCAACTTTCCACGATTTTAATCGAAAGACTTGAAGTGAAAATCCTTTTCTTTTTAAAAATCAAAAAAAATATCTCCAAAATTCATTACGTAAGAAACTCCGTAGTCTCGCCAATTACTCCTCAACGTTTCGCGGCTTCATGAAGTGGCGATGAACCAAGACCAAGCCTTCACAAATATAGACAAAACTTTTAATTAAAAACCTTTCCGATTTCTAATAAATCCCATGCCACGCCATTTCTTGAAACCGCTGTTGGTGGCTGGGTTTTATTCTGTTTTGTTATTTAAATTCAATATCATTTTTCGTCCGAATTCGTTTCTTAATATTAATTTATTCTTATTATATTTCAAAATTTCAAACTCTTCATTAACAACTTCATTTAAATCAATATCTAATGTTAATAAATATTCATTAAATTCATTAATTTCAAATTCATAAAATAATTTTTTTTTGTCAATTGAAAATATTTGAATTTTAGCTTCTTGGTCTGTGACTTGCAACTCAAAGAAATTTGAAAAAGAATTATATAAATAATTATAACTCTTTCCATTTATAATTACGATATAGTCAATTCCATAATTTTCATTTTTATCAAAAATTTTAATTTTCAAAATAGACTTTTCCTCAGAAGTTAAATTAGTTTTTGTTAATTCAACGTTCTTGATTTTCGGATTGTTTATTGTAATCGTTTTATAAGTTAAAGAGAGTTTGTTTTTATTTATTGAATAGTCTCCTTCATTCAAGATTCCTACACCACAAAAATATGTTGTAAATAATTTTTTAAATTTTCCATTTTCATAAAATGTTAGCTTAAAATTATTTTTGTTGAGAACATATTCACCAGTATACTTTTCCTGACTATATAAACTTATAGAAATTAAAAAAAATATAGATTTAATAAATTTCAACATTATTTTTTGCATTAGTTTTTTAAATTAACGGTTTGTTTTTTAACCTTGCCACCAACGTTTTGCAGATTTGCGATGGGCGGGCTTTTCAGCACAAATGTTGATGCGGAGCACAAAACTTTCGGCTACCACAAAACTGTCTGCGGAGCACGAAACCCCGCCTATTGCAAATGTGCTGTTAGCGGTTCGTTTTTATTGTCATTCGATTCAGCCAAATATTTTCTAAACATTGTCTTGTTCCAATTGTAAATAATGACTAAACAACCAATTATTAAAATGCTATAAATTAATGCCGCACTATGTATAGTTTGATAGTAGTCTGAATTGTTTATTAGTAACCACATAATTGTCGAGACTAAACCTGCGAAAACAAGCCCTTGTGTCAAATTGTGTCCCATCCAGTGATTAAATCTATTTAAGTCTTTTGGCAGCTTGTAAAATATTGCAGTCCAATTGTCCTTACGTCCTAAATATGTGAAGGCTACGAATTCACTAAAACTATAACCTTTTTCTGTCGGGAGAAGGTCTTTGGGTTTGAACACACTTATGTAATAAGCATAAATTAAATAGATTGTCAATATGCCAAGTATTATCAAAAGTGTTGTCCACGAGGAAACTCCGACAACTGTTACAAGTGGATTGGCTTCCTTGCTTAGGTCTGGTGTCAATTGGTTTGTGCAATATGCGTCATAACTTCTAGTCAAAAGTATCCACGCAGTCGTGATTGTAAATTTTGTTTTTTTAGTCATTGTTTGTCTTTTTATTGTTTGTTAATTATTTTACTTATTTAGATTTTTGGTCTGTCGTAAAATGACCGCTAACGGTTTGCCGCTAAAACCAGTGCGGGATTCGAAGACCGAAAGCTTGGTAAATGTACAAAAGATTATTAAAGAAACAAATGATCAAATAGCTACAAAGCCCGCATTGGTATTAGCGGCTGTTAGCGGCAGTAGTTCGTTTTCTAACTTTTTACATATTCAATTGATTGGAAGAACAAGTCTCTTCTCAGGGTCTATTGACCATTGCACTTGCCACATTCTCCCATCAATTTGGTCAAGAAGAATAAAATTATAACTATTTTGTGTTGAGTATAGTGAAAACCTCTCGTTAGATTCATTTTCAGGAGTTATGAGAGAATATGTGTTTAATATAGTTTCAAAGCGTTTATCACTTTCAGTATGGTATTGCACTTGCCAAAGATGACCGTTACGGGTGTTTAGCTTTATAAATGTCCACATATTTGTCGTTGGATAAAGTTTATAAACTACTGATGAGTTTTCAATTTGTTTTTGTTCATAGGTGCTTTTAGCACCAACATTTATTTCATTTTGTGAATAAGATGTAAGTGTAATGAATACTAAGATCAGAGAAATTGTTATTTTCTTCATATTAATTGTTATTTGTATCGTAATACTATTGACGCTAACTCGTTTATAGGTTTGACAAAATCAGACCTATCACTCCACTTTTACGCGGATAGGTATGACGGCTATCAGACTTTATTATTATTCAAATATATTAATTTTTTATCAGAAATCATCAAATGGACTTTTTATTTGTTGAATGCTTTTCGTACTTACAGGTGTGTAAATCCCAGTAGTTTTACTACTGTTATGACCTAATAGCTCTTGAATATAGCGCAAATCGGTACCACTTTCTAGTAAATGTGTAGCAAAACTAGGGCGAAGTGTATGCAAACTAATTTGTTTGGATATTCCTGCTTTTTTGGCTGATTGATGAGGTACAGCTGTAATGGTTATGTACCTTTTTTTAACGGATAAGGGTTAGTACTAAATCTCTTCCGTAAAAAGATATAAATGTACCGTGGTAAATTGGTTAACTTACCACGGTAAATTACTTAAGTTACCGCGGTAAAATAAACTACTCTTCAGGAAGATTTTTTTTACTCTTCAGGACGCCTTGAAAAAGTCATCGGTATTTAAATAAGAACCTCAGCAGGAAAGTACTCTAAAGAATGATAATGTAAATAAAAAAAATGTCTAGCACCGGGAATTCTTGGAGGGAGAAGTTGTGTTATTAAAAATCCGAAAAGTCAGGAGCCATTATTTGAGCTTTATTTTTGAACTTTTTTAGAGTAGGATTAAAATTTTTCATTTCTTTTATTAAACTTTAAGTTAAATATTTGGAAATAAAAAAAACTAGTTCTATTTATATATAAAACAATTTGTACCTTTAAAGAACTAACCAGTACTTCAAAAAATGAAAAAGATTTTATTTCCAACCGATTTTTCTACTGTAGCACACAATGCTTTTGTACATGCATTAGCTTTTGCAAAATTGATTCATGGCGAATTAATTTTATTACATTCTTATGAATGGCCTATAATGGATAGTCAATTTGCAATACAAAATTATAAAGTAGTTTATGACTCGATAGAATTTGGTAATTTAGAACAATTTAAAGAAGAAGTACCTAAACTTCGCCAATTGGCTAAAGAAAATAATTTTGAACACATTAAGATGAGCCATATACTAATGGATGGCGATTTGATGTATACTATAAAAGAAGTGATTCAAAAAGAACCAATCGATTTTGTGGTGATGGGAACTTCTGGCGCTAGCGGTTGGAAAGAATTATTTCTTGGAACCAATACGGGAGAGGCAATTGCCAATTTGAGTGTTCCGGTTTTAAGTATTCCAGAAAGTGCTATATATTCTAAAATTGAAACTATCGGATTTACTACTCGATTTCGTGAAAAAGATAAAATTGCTTTAACTAGAGTTTTGAAGATTGCAAAATTGGCAGGAGCACAGGTAAAATGTTTATATGTACAAACCGAAGATTCTGATAATACCTCAAAAACATATCTCGAATGGGAAGCGTATTTTAAAAATGAACCCGTTCAGTTTTTTATAATTCCAAGTGAAGAAGTTAAACAAACAATAGAAGATTTTATCACTCATCAAAATATTGATATTCTGACCATGTTAACCTATAAACGAAATTTCTTTGAATGGATGTTTACGACAAGTATTACCGAAAAAATGTCTTATCATTGTGCTATTCCAATATTAGCCATGCAAGAATAGATTGTTTATTTTATAGCAATCATTGAAATTTCAATGTTCACATTCTTGGGCAAGCAAGCCACTTGAACGGTTTCTCTTGCGGGTGCTATTTTTTCATTAAAATAACATCCATATACCGAGTTAATTCTAGAGAAATCGTCCATATTCATAATGAAAATAGTAGTTTTTACAACATCTTCAAAAGTCATTTCGGCAGCTTCCAAAACGGCTTTGATGTTTTCCATTACTTGCTTTGTTTCGGCTTCAATTGAATCAAGAACCAATTCCATTGTGATTGGATTTAATGCAATTTGTCCAGAAGTATATAGGGTTTTTTCAACTAAAACCGCTTGATTATAAGGTCCGATTGGAGCAGGAGCTTTATCCGTAAATATTATTTTTTTTATCATTTTTATTTAAGTATTCTATCCGATTGATTGCGTTTATCCCACTTGATGTCTTTAAGAATTCCAGCTTTAATTCCGATAAAGAAACCCCAATAAGAGTTGTTTCCAAATGGGCTCCAATTAAAACTCATATTCCAACTCAACAAATCTCTATTCAAACGAATTTGTGTGAAAGTAACTCCTTTTTTTACAAAATCATATCCTGTTGAAACACCAATTTTCCATTTAGGAGTTAAATCAGTATTTGCGGAAATCATAATAGAATTGCTTCCAATTTTCCGTTCGTTTGCAACATTAGTGTAGGTTAGCGAATACGCAAAGTTCAAATCCCACGGAATTTTAGCATTATAAAACCCAGAAAACTTGTCATCATCCTTCTTTTCCTCTGAGTTTTCACTATTTCTAGATTCGTTTAACTCTGAGTTGTTTCCAAATAAATCATCTTCTCGACCACCATTTTTAGAACCTTGAATGTTCTTTTTTTGCTTATCTTCTTTAGCACTTGTTACCGAATAATTAATGGTCATATTGGCACTGGTCATTCTAAAAAGCCCACCGCCATTATCCATGTTAAAAGTATTAATTCTCGTTTTATTGTCTTTTCCAAGCGCATAAGGATCTAATGTAGCCGCAAAATTGACATTCATTTTTTGTTTCAATAACAAAGTTCCACCGCTAATTCGCATGGGCGACCAACGAAGGGAATCTGCTGCAATGTCATAACTTGTAGATAAATTTAAGTTATTCAATAACATAATTTTCTTTGGTTTTGTAGCTGTTGTATCTTTATCTCTTACTTTGGCTTCAAAAGTGTTGCTTAAACTAAATCCGATATTGTTTGCATACGTTTTCCCAGGTGCTCCATATATTCCGCCTTCAAAACGCGTATATTCTGCTGTTTTACCACTTGCATCTGTTGCGTATGTATCATAATATTTAGCAAAACTAGGTGCGTAACTATGAGAAATAGAAGGACGCATTACATGGCGAATGGATTGAATTTGATGCTTTTCACCAAAATTGAAAGTTCCATAAATTGTTGTCCCAATACTGTTTGAAAACGAGTAAGTTCTAAAAGCATCAAAGCCATTAACATTTGATGAAACCACCGAACCTACTGGTAATGCTGGTGGTAATGAGGATACAATAAAATCTTTTTTGACGGTTCTTAGATACCAGACTTCGTTGTAACTTACTGATGTTGAAGCACTAAAGTATTTCATTATTTTAAAATTAGTACTCAACGGAATGGTGTGTTGGAGTCCCATTTTTGCGGAGTCAAACATTTCTTTTTTAAAGAAAAATTCATCAGTAGTTTGAATTTGATTATCTCCTTTTAAATTGTATTGTAAATTAATATTTTTTATAAACCCTTTTTTGATACCATCTTTTGGCGCAAAGGGATATATTCTGTCAACACTCAATTGTAAGCTAGGCAATGTCATACTTATTTGCTTGGTTTGGGTATTTTGAGAATGTGTTGTTGATAATGATAGATTTACTTGCGGAACACACTGAAAAGTCTTAGAAAATGAAATCGATGAATTCATCGTGTTGTTCAAGGTTGAACCGATATTAGCTAAATTTATGGATTGTTGAAAATATTGACTGCTTCCTAAATTTACGGAGGCAGAAAATCTTGAATTTGGATTGGCTTTAGCATCTCGAGTGTGCGACCATTGAATGTTGTAAATTTTACTTTTCGAGTAATCGGGATATCCACGTTCACTATTAATTAAATTCTCAAAGCGAAGATTAACACTTCCGCTGAATTTATATTTATTAGCATAATTGGATTGAAATCGAGTAGCATAACTGCCATTGGTGTAGTAATCTCCTAAAACTTCCAAATCATATTTGTCGCTCAAAGCAAAATAATACCCCCCATTTTGTAGCGCATAGCCTCGTGTGTTATTTTCCCCAAAGGTTGGTGGAATAATACCCGAATGACTTTTTTCTGTAATTGGAAAAAAAGCAAAGGGTAATGCAATTGGTGTAGGAACATTTTCAATCCATAAATTCGTTGTTCCAATAACTACTTTTTTACCAGGTACAAATTTCATTTTACCGACTAAAAAATAATATTCTGGATCTTCAATATCTTTAGAAGTGGTCAAGCGCGCACTTTTCATAAAATATACCGAGTCGTTTTCTTTTTTAGTTATTTTCGCTTTAATATTAAGCTCTTCTTGTTTGGTTCTTGAATTCCATACCAATGCTTTTTTGGTTTTATAATTAAATCGAATAGAGTCGGGTTCAACAACAGTATTACCTTGTTTAAAAACGGGCAATTGGGTATAATTTCCTAAAGAATCTTTTAATCGTCCTGCATAAACCTCGTTTTTTTGATAATCAAAAACTATGATGCCCGATTTTAATTCATAATCTAAGTAGTTTAACTCGGCTTCATCGTTAAGTGTAATTAGTTTTTTCTTTTGGTCAAATTTGGCGTATTTTTTTGCTTTGTATTTCACTTTCCCTTCTAAAACCGATTTCATTTTAATAGTATCGGGCTTTTCTGCAGCTGTTTTTTTTACTAATACAACTCCAGTTTCGGGCGTTAAATTACTTTCTTTTTTTGAAGTAACCGTTTGATTTTTAGAGGGAAATGGCTTTGATTTTTTTGGCGTTTCTTGAGCAAATATATTGGAACTTCCTATTGTTAGAAAATATGCTAATAAAACGATATAAAATAAGTTTGTACGCAAAGGTTTAAATGCTATTTTTGTAAAAATATGGCTTGATTTTTCAACTGCCAAACTTACATATTATTTTTCGTCAAAAATAGAGAATTAATAATTTTATAGCTTTGAAGTTTTAATTAAAATTAACGTTTACCATTATGATTATTGTGAAGAAAATCAAATATACTATAGCAATAGGACTCTTAATTTGTTCTACTCTAGTGTTTTCTCAATCGAATAAATTTAAAGTAACTCTTGATGCAGGTCATGGTGATCATGATTTTGGTGCGGTCTACAATGGCCATATTGAGAAAAACATCAATTTAGGGATAACGCTAAAAGTTGGAAAAATATTAGAAAGAAATTCGAGTATTGAAGTTATATATACTAGAAAAACGGACGTTTTTATTGATTTGGTTGAAAGAGCCAATATTGCCAATAGAGCTGATTCTAATATTTTTGTTTCTATTCATTGTAATGCCAATAAAAATACTGTTGCTGATGGAACTGAAACCTATGTTATGGGTATGTCTAAAAATGCTTCCAATTTGGAAGCTGCCAAACGAGAAAATCAGGTAATCACGATGGAAAAAGATTACAAGCAAAAATACCAAGGTTTTGACCCGAACAAACCCGAAACCATGCTCGGAATGACAATTATGCAAGAAGAGTTTATTGAAAATAGTATTGCATTGGCAGGAAAAATTCAAGATCGATTTGTTCAAGATTTAGGAAAGAAAAGTAGAGGTGGAGGCGTGAAGCAGGCACCATATATGGTTTTGCACAAAGCATACATGCCTAGAGTTTTAATTGAAAATGGTTTTATTTCTAATCCAGTTGAAGGAGCCAAACTGGATTCAGAAGATGGTCAACAAGAAATTGCAGAAGCCATCGCAAAAGCTATAACAAGTTATAAAAAAGAGTTCTTTGATGGCGAAGCCAGTGATGTTCAAATGGAAAAACCATCACAAAGAGTTGATGATAAGCCAATAAATCAAGTGACAGAAAATAAAAAATCAGATGTAGTTGAAAAACCTGAAACAAAATCGGAAGATAAAGAAGTTGTAAAAGGAATTGCTTACAAAATACAAATTTCAGCCAGCACTACTAAATTAGAACTTGTTCCTAATAATTTTAAAGGATTGAAAAATATTAGTTGTATTCATAATTCAAAAATTTATAAATACATGTACGGTGAAACCTCAAGTTATGAGGAAGCTAAAAAACTTTTAAATCAAGCCATAGACAAAGGATATGATTCTGCCTACATACTTGCTTTTAAAGACGGAAAGAGTGTCGATGTTAAAGACGTTATTAAATAATACGTTATTTTTACAAAAATAAAAAATCATTATTTTGAAATTATCAAGAGAAATTAAATCGGCTGTATTAGTAATTGCTTCCATTTTGTTGTTTATTTGGGGATACAGTTATTTAAAAGGGAGAGATTTATTTGTAAACTACAAAACCTTGTATGTTGAATATGAAAATGTGGAAGGTTTGACCGTTTCAGCTCCAGTTACTATAAATGGTTTAGTTATTGGGAGTGTGAGCAAAATTTCAATTGATAATAATTCGGCCAAAATTAAAGTTGAATTGCAAATTAATTCCGATTTTCCAATTAAAAAAACTAGTGTCGCCGAAATTTATGCTCCAAATCCAATTGGGGGTAAACAAATTGCTGTTTTACCTTCTAATACAGGAGCTGATGCAGTTGATGGCGATTCTTTAGTTTCTTCAAGTAAACTTGGATTAACCGATGAGTTGGCCAAACAAATGGTTCCTTTAAAAGATAAAATTACCAAATTATTGGATAATGCTAATGATATGTTGGATAATGTCAACCAAGTTTTGGACACAAAGTCTAAAGAAAATCTGAGAAAAAGCTTGTCTGATTTATCGGAGACTATTGCCCAATTTAAAGAAACTTCTATAGGGTTAAATTCTATCGTGGCGCAAAATAAGTCTAAAATTAATGGGACAATGACAAATCTTGAAAAAGCATCCGATAATTTTGTAAAGGTTTCAGACTCATTAACAAAAATTAATATAAGTCAAACGGTAAAATCTCTTCAGAAAACACTAGTAAATGTTGATAAATTGTTGGGTGAGATGCAAGCTGGTAAAGGAACTATGGGTAAATTAATTAAAGATGATGCTTTATACAATAACTTTAATAAAACTTCTAAAGAGTTGGAATTATTGTTGCAAGATTTGCGATTGAACCCTACACGTTATGTTAATGTTTCACTTTTTGGAAAGAAAAATAAACCCTACGTTAGTCCGACAGATACAATTATAAAAAAATAAAGTCCAATAATTAATAACTCTATAAATATGAGCTATTTAGATAATATATTTTTTGCGATTTTACTAATATTAGGAATCGGTTTTTTTTCCCTAAATATTAAAAAACTAATCCGAAATATTAAATTAGGAAAAGAAGTAAATCGCTCTGATAATGCCACCGAACGTTGGAAAAATATGCTAATGATTGCGTTCGGTCAATCAAAAATGGTGAATCGTCCTGTAGTTGGATTTCTACACATCATTGTTTATGTGGGTTTTGTGGTTATTAATTTAGAAGTTTTAGAAATTATAATTGATGGAATTTTTGGTACCCATAGAGTGTTTTCCTTTTTAGGAGGTGTTTATAATTACTTAATTGGTACATTTGAAATTCTTGCATTATTAGTATTAGTTTCTGTAATTATTTTTTGGACAAGAAGAAATGGTATTAAGTTAAAACGATTTGTAAGCTCCGATTTAAAAGGGTGGCCAAAATCAGACGCCAACTATATTTTGTATTTTGAAGTGGTTTTAATGTCGTTATTCTTGTTGATGAATGCTTCGGATTTTTGGTTGCAACAAGCAGGGATTTCGCATTACATTCAAGCCGGAGCATTTCCAGTTAGTCATTTTATTTCACCAATTTTTAACGGAAAAAATGAAGGGGCTGTAATAATGTTAGAGCGCACTTTTTGGTGGTTGCATATTATTGGAATTTTAGTGTTTTTAAACTATTTATATTTTTCAAAACATTTACATATTCTATTGGCTTTTCCAAATACTTATTTTGCCGATTTAAACCCTAAAGGACAATTTGATAATTTAGAAAGTGTTACTAAAGAAGTTAAATTAATGTTGGATCCAAATGCCGATCCGTTTGCAGCACAACCAATTGATGAAAATGCAGTTCCAAGTATATTTGGCGCTAGTGATGTTACAGATTTGAATTGGGTTCAACTAATGAATGCCTATACGTGCACTGAATGTGGTCGCTGTACTTCGGCTTGTCCGGCGAATCAAACAGGGAAGAAATTGTCTCCACGAAAAATCATGATGGATACCCGAGATCGATTGGAAGAAGTAGGTAGAAATATCGATAAAAATAAAGGAGTTTTTATTCCCGATAATATATCATTATTGAACAATTATATTACTACCGAAGAGTTATGGGCATGTACATCATGCAATGCTTGCGTAGAAGAATGTCCAGTAAATATTAGTCCGTTATCTATAATTATTGACATGCGTCGTTATTTAGTGATGGAACAAAGTGCAGCACCGCAATCATTAAACGCAATGATGTCGAATATTGAAAATAACGGTGCACCATGGCAATACAATCAAATGGATCGATTGAATTGGAAAGATGAAAATTAAAATGAAACGATAATTTTCCATTTTATAATACTTGGGATTTTGTTTTTACTCAATTATAAATAATAAATAAAAAAAATGAAAGCGGTAGACATTGACAAAACCTTACAAGCGGTAAGTGAAAATGGGCAACAACTAAGTCCGATATTACCTGAAGGTGTAAAGAATTATTTAATTGACATTGACGGAACGGTTTGTGATGACATTCCAAACGAAGAGCCAGAACGAATGTTAACTGCAGAAGTCTATCCAGACGCTTTAATTACACTAAATAAATGGTATGATGAAGGACATATTATATTCTTTTTCACTTCGAGAACCGAAGCACATAGAGAATATACTGAGACTTGGTTGAAAAAACACGGATTTAAATACCATGGAATCCTTTTTGGAAAGCCACGTGGCGGAAACTACCATTGGATTGATAATCATTTGGTAAAAGCAACTCGTTACAGAGGAAAATTTACCGATTTAATTGTAAAAGATGTTACCATCGAAGTTTTTGACGATGGACAACATGAATAAAATTGGGTTATTTGGTCGTTTGTTTATTTATTCAAATTATCAAATATCAAAATAATAAAAAAATAATTATGTCAGAAGTATTAAATGTGCCAACAATGGCCGAAATGTTAGCTCAAGGCAAACAACCCGAAGTTTTATTTTGGGTCGGTTGCGCAGGTAGTTTTGATGATAGGGCTAAAAGAATTACAAAAGCATTTGTTCGAATTTTAAATCGTGCTAATGTTGAATTTGCAGTTCTTGGAACAGAAGAAAGTTGCACTGGCGATCCTGCAAAGCGTGCCGGAAATGAATTTTTATTTCAAATGCAAGCGATGATGAACATTGAAGTTTTGAATGCCTATGAAGCCAAAAAAATTGTAACGGCTTGTCCGCATTGTTTTAATACGCTAAAAAATGAATATCCAGAATTAGGTGGAAAATATGAAGTCATTCATCACACAGAATTTTTAAAATCACTTTTAGACACAGGAAGATTAACCATTGAAGGTGGACAATATAAAGGAAAACGCATTACATTTCACGACCCCTGTTATTTAGGAAGAGCTAATAACGTCTATGAAGCACCAAGAGAATTGATTCAAAAATTAGATGCGGAATTACTAGAGATGAAGCGCTCCAAAGCCAACGGATTATGTTGTGGTGCTGGAGGAGCTCAAATGTTTAAAGATGCAGAAAATGGAAATAAAGAAATCAATATTGAACGCACTGAAGACGCCCTAGAAATTCAGCCCGACATCATTGCTGCTGGTTGTCCGTTTTGTAATACCATGATGACCGATGGTGTTAAGAATAAAGAACGAGAAGCAGATGTAAAAGTGCTTGATATTGCCGAATTAATTGCTAACGCTCAAGATTTATAAATACTATTTTCTAAAATATAAAACTACATGTATATTCCATTTGAAAATTTACCGGAAGACTCTAAAATTTGGATTTACCAATCAAGCAGAAAATTTACTGATGATGAAGTAACTGCTATTGAAAAAGATTTGACCGATTTTTTAATAAATTGGAGTGCCCATGGAACTTTATTAGAATCTTCTTTTCAAATAAAATACAACCGTTTTATTATTATTGCTGTAAATCAAGAAATACAATCTGCAACGGGCTGTTCCATAGATTCATCTGTTTCTTTTATTCAAAATTTAGAACAAAAATACAGTGTTGATTTATTAGATAAAATGAATGTCGCTTTTAAACAGGGAGAATTTGTTACATACAAAACCTTACTTGACTTTAAAAAATTAGCCAAAGATAAATCAGTTTCAGAAAACACAATAGTTTTCAATAATCTTGTAAATACTATTGAAGAATTTAATGAAAGTTGGGAAGTTCCAGCAAGCGATAGTTGGCACAGTCGTTTCTTTTAAATCTATATATTTCGATGAAACAATTTGGTAAGCTATTATTTTTTATACTTATTATAACTTTAGTTACCAACTGTGGTTCCTCAAAAGCGCTACCCCCTGTTGGTAAAATTCAAAAACCAGAAATGGCTTATGATGACGAAGTTTATGTGCCTGTTTTAAAATCAGAACGTAAGAATTTTTTTAAAGAAACGGCTGCTGAAAATAGATGGGTGGATAGTATTTATACTCAAATGTCTTTTCAAGAAAAAGTAGGCCAACTATTTATGGTTGCTGCCTATTCTAATAAAGATACTGTTCATTTTAATGCTGTAGATAAATTAATTACCGAAAATAAAGTAGGTGGATTAATATTTTTTCAAGGAGGTCCGGTTCGTCAAGCCAAATTAACCAATCGTTTTCAATCAAAATCAAAAATTCCTTTATTTATAGGGATTGATGCGGAATGGGGTTTGAGTATGCGCTTGGATTCCACTTACAAATATCCATGGAATACCACTCTTGGTGCCATTAGAGATTTAAAATTAATCAAACAAGTAGGTGAAAATATGGCCCAAGAAACCAAACGAATTGGGGCCCAATTTAATTTTGTTCCTGTTTTAGATATCAATACCAATCCCAAAAATCCAATTATTGGAAATCGTTCTTTTGGAGAAGATAAAGTGAATGTTACTGAACACGCAATTGCCTTAATGACAGGCATTCAAAGTCAAGGCATTTTTTGCACAGGAAAGCACTTTCCAGGTCATGGCGATACTGCTTTAGACTCACATTATGCACTACCGTTAGTTAGTTTTTCAAAAGAGCATATTGATAGGGTAGAGTTATATCCCTACAAACGAATGTTTGATGAAGGTTTAGTTTCAGTAATGGTGGCGCATCTTAATGTTCCAAGTCTCGAATCTAGAGAAAATTGGCCGACCTCTGTTTCTCAAACTGTTGTAACCGATTTATTGCAGGGTGAACTTGGTTTTGAAGGACTTATATTTACAGATGCTTTAAATATGAAAGCTGCGAGTAAATTCATGAAACCGGGTGATATTGATTTGGAAGCTTTTATGGCAGGTAATGATATTTTATTATTTCCAGAGAATGTACCTGTTGCTTTCGATAAAATTTGTACGGCTTTTCAAGAAGGAAAAATTTCAGAGGAGCGAATTGCAAAATCGGTTAAGAAAATTTTACATTACAAATTCAAAGCTGGTTTAAATCATTTCTTACCTATTGAAACAACTACTATTACTTCTGATTTGAATTCAACCTACAAAGATGCCTTGCAATATCAGTTATACGAACATGCTGTTACTGTTTTGAAAAATAAGGATAATATCTTGCCAATTAGAAACTTAAATCAAAAAATAGCTTATGTGAAATTAGGTGATGATGTAAATACCTCTTTTTTATCAACTTTAAAAAAATATACAGAAGTTACAGAGATTTTAAGTTCAAATTTAGATTCTTTAAAAGTGAAACTTAAAAATTTTGATACCGTTATTATTGGATTTCATAAATCGGATAAAGCATGGAAAAAGCACGATTTTTCGGATTCAGAACTACAACTCTTACAAGAAATTGCCAAAAACAATACTGTTATTTTAGATGCTTTCACAAAACCGTATTCGTTATCTTCCGTTAATTTTGCAGACATCAAAGGAGTGGTCATGTCGTATCAAAATAGCGATATTGCTCAAGAAGTTTCTGCCGAATTAATGTTTGGAGCTTTTGAATCGCAAGGGAAATTACCCGTTTCTATAAATGAAGAATTTAAAGATGGTTTTGGATTGACTACTGAAAAGTTGAACCGTCTGGGTTTTTCGGCTCCCGAAAATGTAGGTATGAGTCCGAAAGTACTTTCCAAAATTGATGTTTTAGCTCAAAAAGCAATTAATGCTAAAATGACGCCGGGCATGCAGATTCTTGTGGCTCGAAGAGGTAAAGTCATTTTTCAAAAATCATATGGATATCATACCTATGACAATCAAATTAAAGTTCAAAACTCCAATATTTATGATGTTGCATCCATGACTAAAATGGTTTCAACGTTGCCTAATGTGATGCAAATGTACGATCAAGGAAAAGTGAATTTAGATAGCAAATTGGGTGATATGCTTCCACTATTTAAAGGAACAGATAAACAAGATATTTCGTTTAAAGAGTTGCTTTCACATTTTGCACGATTGCAAGCTTGGATTCCGTTTTATAAATCAACCTTAGATGCCGATAAGTGTCCGTTAGATAAATACTATAGCACTTACAGCAAATCTGGATTTACAAACAAAGTTTCAGAAAATCTTTTTATTAGAAATGATTATCAAGACAGTATCATGATTCAAATAGCACAAAGTAAACTTCTGGATAAAAAAGAATATAAATACAGCGATTTTACCTTCATCATTCTAAAAGATTATTTAGAAAAAACTTCAGGCAAATCAATGGATCAATTGAGTACCAATAATTTCTATAAATCGTTGGGAATGAATAATACGCTGTATAATCCTATACAAAAAATGGACATAATAAATATCCCGCCCACAGAAGACGATACCTATTTTCGCCACTCATTAGTTCAAGGGTATGTGCACGACATGGCTGCAGCAATGCAAGGCGGAGTTGGCGGTCATGCAGGAATATTCTCCAATGCGATGGACATGGCAAAAATGATGCAACTCTATCTTCAAAAAGGAAATTATGGAGACCATCAGTATTTTTCTTCCCAAACTTTTGACGCTTTTAATACGTGTTATTTCTGTTCAGAAGGCAACCGACGTGGACTCGGATTTGATAAGCCTCAATTAGGAAAAGAAGGTCCAACATGCGGCTGTGTTTCCATGTCTAGTTTTGGGCATACAGGATTTACAGGCACTATGGCTTGGGCAGATCCCGAAACCGAAATTATTTACATATTTTTATCCAATAGAACGTACCCCGATTCTAATGCACCCAATCAACTTTCAAAAGAAAATATTCGAGAAGATATTCAGAAAGTCATTCAAGAAGCCATTTTAGATAAATAGAAGCGAATGGATTGGGTTTATTTGTTATCCCTATTCCCGCTTTTCATTACAATAAAAAAGTCACAAACACTGTGATTTTTTTATTTCCATTCCAATCGGGGCTAAAGGGTGATCACTTTTGAGACAGAAAGACTTCTTAAAAATGAAATCAAAATTAAAATTTCTGTATCTTCGTACTTCTAAATTAGAATAATGAAAATAGCAATAGTTTGTTATCCAACTTTTGGTGGGAGTGGTGTGGTAGCCACCGAATTGGGACTTGAATTGGCTCATCGTGGTCATGAAATTCATTTTATCACCTACAGACAACCTGTTCGATTAGCGCTTCTTAATTCAAAGGTACATTATCATGAAGTAAACGTTCCCGAATATCCCTTGTTTCATTACCAACCTTATGAATTAGCACTTTCTAGTAAATTGGTTGATATCATTAAGTTGTATAAAATTGAATTACTTCACGTACATTATGCTATTCCCCATGCCTATGCCGGTTATATGGCCAAACAAATGTTGAAAGATGAAGGAATTATAGTTCCAATGATAACTACGCTTCACGGAACTGATATTACCCTTGTTGGAAATCACCCCAATTACAAAACGGCAGTTAGTTTCAGTATCAACAAGTCGGATGTGGTGACTTCGGTTTCTCAAAGTTTGAAAGAAGATACCTATAAATTATTTAATATCAAAAACGATATTCACGTTATCCCAAATTTTATTGAATTAGGTAAACAAAGAAATGAATCCTTAATTTCATGTCAACGTTCGGTTATGGCAAAACCAGAAGAAAGAATCATAACCCACATTAGTAATTTTAGAAAAGTAAAAAGAATACCAGATATTATTAAAATTTTCTTTAAAATTCAACAAAAAATTCCAGCCAAATTAATGATGGTTGGTGATGGTCCCGAGAAGGTTAAGGCCGAACGATTGTGTGAAGAATTTGGAATTCAAGATCAAGTAATTTTCTTCGGAAATAGTAATGAAATTGATAGTATTCTTTCCTTTTCTGATTTGTTTTTACTTCCTTCCGAAACAGAGAGCTTTGGTTTGGCAGCTTTAGAAGCAATGGCATGGAGCGTTCCAGTTATATCAAGTAATTCTGGCGGTTTACCCGAAGTTAATTTTGATGGAATTTCAGGATATTTAAGTGATGTTGGAAATGTTGATGAAATGGCAGAAAACGCTATCAAAATTTTAAGCAACAATCAAACTTTAAATTTATTTAAGGAGAATGCATTGAAGGTTGCCAAACAATTTGATATTAAAAATATATTGCCTTTGTATGAAAAATTGTATCAAAAAGCCATAAATTCTTCCAAAAAACCCATTAAATCATGAGTAAAAGAATTGCAATTATAGTATTTTTTTTTGTTTTCTTTTCTTGTTCTTCTACAAAACCACCATTGATTTTTGGAATCAAATATGATGTATTAACAGGAAGTGATTATGGGGGTGCTTCTTTTCAATTTTATGAAATAATTTCAGATGAAACGGAGTTTAATATTCTTTTAAAAGATGCTATTATAAAACCGTTTGTTAGGAAAGACGATATAAAAACCTGTAACTTTATTTTGGTTAATATGGGTGAAAAACAAAAAGAGGGATATACTTTAAAAGTTCAAAAAGTAGAAGAATTGTCCGACAAAATTAGGGTTACCTTAGAAGAAATTGAACCTAAAGAGAATACAGTCCAAGTGACTACAAAGCCCTGTTATGTAATTAAAATTAAATCGAAGAAACCAATAGAAATCAAATAATTAGTTTAAGGTCTTGCCTAATATTTTTTTAGTTTAAAAAAATAGGGTGTAATAATACCATTAAACTTTAAAATCCTATTTTTGTTGAAAACAAAATATTATGGCTGGAAATAGCTACGGAACACTTTTTAAAATTACAACTTTTGGTGAATCTCATGGAGAGGCGCTTGGTGGAATTATTGATGGATGTCCTGCTGGAATGGAATTAGATTTTAATGCAATTCAAATAGAAATGCAGCGTCGTAAACCTGGGCAATCTTCCATTGTAACTCCACGAAAAGAAGAAGATGAGGTGCAATTTCTCTCTGGAATTTTTGAAGGAAAAACAACGGGCACCCCAATTGGATTTACTATCCCAAATACCAATCATAAATCAGATGATTATTCGCATATAAAAGATACTTATCGACCAAGTCATGCCGATTTTGTCTATGAAAAAAAATACGGAATCAGAGATTACCGCGGAGGAGGCAGAAGTTCCGCAAGAGAAACCGCTTGTAGAGTTGTGGCAGGAGCTGTTGCTAAACAAGTTATAAAAGATATCAAAATCAACGCTTTTGTTTCTTCAGTTGGAACTATTTTTATTGACAAACCTTATCAAGATTTGGATTTTTCAAATATTGAAAATAATGCCGTTCGTTGCCCTGATGAAACTACAGCCCAAAAAATGGAAAATTATATTAAAGAAATAAAGAAGCAAGGCGATACTGTTGGCGGAACAATTACTTGTGTCATTCAAAACGTTCCAATTGGATTGGGAGAACCTGTGTTTGATAAACTTCATGCCGAATTAGGAAAGGCAATGTTGTCAATAAATGCCGTTAAAGGATTTGAATTTGGTAGTGGATTTTGTGGAGCAATGATGAAAGGAAGCGAGCATAATGATTTATATAATGAAGATGGTACAACTAAATCCAATTTGTCTGGCGGGATTCAAGGTGGAATTTCCAACGGTATGGATATTTATTTCAGACTAGCATTTAAACCCGTTGCTACTTTAATTCAATACCAAGAAGTATTAACCAATCAAAAGGAAATTATTGAACAACAAGGAAAAGGACGTCACGATCCGTGTGTTGTTCCAAGAGCTGTACCCATTGTTGAGGCGATGGCCGCCCTAGTTTTAGCTGATTTTTATTTGATTAACAAAATTTACAGATAAGTCATGGATACAATTCAAACTTCTAAAAAAACTTTTTTTAGTAATCTAACGGTTCAAATTATTTTTGCAATGATTTGTGGCGCATTACTAGGAATTTTTATACATAAATATTACAATGAAGTTGGTGCTAAAAATTTTAGTGACAAAATAAAAATTTTAGCTACCATTTTTATTCGATTGGTTCAAATGATTATAGCTCCTTTAGTTTTCACAACCCTTGTTGTTGGTATTGCTAAACTTGGTGATATAAAATCGGTTGGACGAATAGGAGGTAAAGCATTGGGTTGGTTTTTCTCTGCATCTTTCGTTTCTTTGTTAATAGGCATGTTTTGGGTAAATATTTTAGCGCCAGGAGTTGGATTAAAATTAGGAAAAATTGATTTGGTGTCTGCTTCAGAAGTTACTCAAAAAACAGATGGCTTTTCTGCACAAAACTTTGTAGAGCATATAATTCCTAAAAGTATTGTTGAAGCAATGTCGGGTAATGAAATACTTCAAATTGTAATTTTTTCAATATTTTTTGGATTAGCTGCTGCTTCAATTGGGGCAAATGCAAAGCCAGTTGTGAATGCATTAGATAAAACATCACATATTATCTTAAAAATGGTTAATTATGTAATGAAATTTGCTCCAATTGGAGTTTTTGGCGCAATAGCAGGAGTTTTTGCTATCAAAGACGTGAATGATTTGTTATTTACTTATGCTAAATTTTTCAGTTCGTTTTTGGTTGGCATTTCTTCCTTATGGCTTTTTTTATTAGTGGTTGGGTATATCTTCTTAAAGAAAAACATGACCACTTTATTAAAAAGGATTACGAGTCCTTTAGTCATAGCTTTTGGCACAACTAGTAGCGAAGCTGTTTTTCCTAAATTAACAGAAGAATTGGAACGATTTGGGGTAAAAGATAAAATAGTTTCGTTCATGTTACCATTAGGATATTCCTTTAATCTGGATGGTAGTATGATGTACATGACTTTTGCAAGTATTTTTATTGCACAAGTTTATGGTGTGCATCTTGATTTAGGAACACAAATGACCATGTTATTGGTGTTAATGCTTACTAGCAAAGGAATTGCTGGAGTACCAAGAGCAAGTTTAGTTGTGGTTGCTGCAACTTGCGGCATGTTTAAAATACCCGTAGAAGGAATTGCTTTAATACTTCCAATTGACCATTTTTGCGATATGTTTAGAAGCGCAACAAATGTCTTAGGAAATGCAATAGCGACCTCAGTAATAGGTAATTGGGAAAAAGATAGTTAATTTTTTTATTATAATTTAATTTTATATATTTGTAACTTAAAATATTAACTTAATTAAATAAATATGAAAAAATTATTACTTTTATTAATTACATCTATTGCATTTACTTCTCAAGCACAAGATGTTTTTTTAACTGAAAACTGTGAAACTTTATCTGTTGGAAACCTAAGTACTGACCCAACTGGTGCTAGTGCTGGACAAAATGGTTGGTTAACAGCTGGAAGTACTGGATTTTCTCCTTATGCTACAAATGCTAATTTCCAAGTTGTTAATGCTGGTGGTGTTAATGGTAATGTTATTCAAATTAATGGATCATCAACCGCCTCTACAGCAACATTAGGGCAATCGAGATTTATAACTCAAGATATCACAAACAGTTGGACAAATAGAACTACAGGTAATGATGTTGTTGAAGTAGAATTTGATTTATTTTCAGGAGCACCAACTACATCATTAAGTTCTTTTAGAAACTATATTTTAGATGCAAGCGGATTTGCAGTAGCTGGTTTTTGGTTTGCACCTGGACCTTATACTTATACTCCAACAGGAGGAACTGCAACTACTGTAACAAAAGCTTTACGAGGATGGGCATATTATGACAATGCAGGAACACCTAATTATTATACTTTTAAGTTAGGAGGAACTAGTACTGCTCCAGATGATTTGATATTAAGCGATAATACTTGGTATAGAATTGGAGTAGCGTATGATTATAATACAGGAGCTATTACTTGGAAAGAAGATTCTGGATTGTTTTACACAGGTATTTCTACTGGCCCAGATGCTGGTGTAGATTTAACTGGAGCAAGATTTCAAGTTAGTTCAGCAGTTGGAAACACTCTTGGAGCTAATGTTCAAATTGATAACATTACAATTAAAACAGTTGCTCTTGAAGATTTATTAGGTGTAAATACAAATTCAAATGCTATTAAAGATTTTTCTATTTTCCCAAATCCATCTAAAGGTGTAGTAAATATTAATAATACAGATACTTATATCAACTCAATTGAAATTTCTGATTTGAATGGTAGAGTAGTAAAAACGGTTAATTCAATTAATGATGTAAATACTCAAATTAACATTTCTGAATTATCGACCGGAGTTTATATGATGAAAATAGTTTCGGATAAAGGAACAACAACTAAAAAAGTTATTAAAGAATAATTTTTTTACTAGAATTGAAGACCTTTTAAAAATTATTATATTATACTTAAAAATTATTAAATTATGAAAAAAATATTATTTTTTGTATTATTCATTGGATTAAATCAACTGGCAAAAGGTCAGATTGTTTTTCAAGAAAATTGGGATGGAATTGGGCCTGGTATTTCAGGATGGACTTTATATGATCAAGATGGTTTAACACCTAATGCAGGTGTTAGCTTTGTTAATGCTGCTTGGATTTCTACAAATGAAGATTTTGATAATAAAGTAGCAATGAGTACTTCTTGGTATACTGCTCCAGGTACTTCTAATGATTGGTTGGTTTCACCTGCAATAATTTTGCCTTCAGGAAGCAATACCTTATATTTTGATGCAAAAGGATATGACCCAACTTATTTAGACTCCTACAATGTTTTAGTATCTACCACTGATAATGCTGTTGCTAGTTTTGCACCACTTTTTACACAAGGAGATGGAATTACAGGATCATCTGGTGAAAATCCAGCTTGGACTAGAAGAAGCATAGATTTATCTGCTTATGCAGGTCAAACAATTTACATTGCATTCCAAAATTTTTCAACAGACATGTTTTTATTATCGATAGATAACATATCTGTTGTAAATAATAATACTTGTGTTGGTGTAACCAGAGATTTATATGACTCTGCTAATACATTGACATCTGCTACAATTAATTGGACAGCAATACCAGGAGTTTCAAGCTATGATATTGCTTTTGGTGCAGTAGGTTTTACTCCTTCATTAACCTATACATCTGCAACTAATTCTTATAATGTAACAGGATTAACTGCAAACTCTAGATATCAATATTATGTACGAAATAGTTGTGGAAGTCAATGGATTGGACCATTTTCTTTATTTACATCTAAAAACTTACCTTATGCATATGGTTTTGATAATGCCTCTGGTTATAATGTTGATGGTTGGAGTGGATCCTGGTCAACTGGAACGACTGCATCACAAACTCAAGCTGGAACACAATATATATTTTCAAATTCAAGTACAACTGCTGCTACAAATAGATCAATTTATTCAAGACCTATTAATTTACAAGCAGGAGAACAAGTTACGGTTAGTTTTTACCATAAAGAAGGAAGTACTACAGCAAATAGATCTTTGAAATTAGAAGTTTTCCCAGAAAGTAATCCTACAAATAGTACTTCTTTATTTTCTAATACAACTTTGCATTTAACTACTTATACACAAGTCACTGCTAGTGTATATACTGCGCCTGCTTCAGGAACTTATTATTTTAAATTTACTGATTTTTCAGCTGCAACAACTACAACACAATCTATGAGAGTTGATACAGTTAATTTTACTTCTTCTCTAGGAACAGACCAATTTTTGTCTGAAAAATTTGCACTTTTCCCAAATCCTTCTAAAGATATTATTAATGTTTTAAGCAGTATTGATGCAAGTATTTCCAATATTCAAATTACAGACTTGAATGGTAGAATTGTAAAAAATGTCAATTTCTCAGACTTATCAGAAGTTCAAGTTTCTGTTACAGATTTAGCTCAAGGTGTTTACACTATGAAAATAGTTTCTGATAAAGGAATTGTGACTAAAAAAGTAATAAAAGAATAATTTATTCTAATAAATTTTTAATTTATAATTAAATTAGAGATTTTAATTAAAATTAAATGAGCCCAATATTATTGGGCTCATTTTTTTATAAATTACGAATTAAATATTAAAGCATCATTTAAAATGTTCTTTAAAGATAACGTCGGTTAATAGAGTTATTTATTATATTTGTGCGTAATAAATAAAGATTTTAAAAATGAAATTACTTCAAGATAAAGTGGCAATAATAACTGGTGCGAGCCGCGGAATTGGTAGCGGAATAGCAAAAGTTTTTGCGCAACACGGAGCTAACGTAGCTTTCACTTATAGTTCATCTGTAGAATCCGCTTTGGTTTTAGAACAGGAATTAAACGCTTTAGGTATTAAAGCTAAAGGTTATAAATCAAATGCTGCAAATTTTAATGAAGCTCAAAAATTAGTGGATGATGTGATGGTAGATTTTGGAAATGTAGATATTTTAATTAATAATGCCGGTATTACTAAAGACAATTTGTTGATGCGAATGAGCGAAGAAGATTTTGATAAAGTTATAGAAATAAACTTGAAATCTGTTTTCAATATGACTAAAGCTGTACAAAAAATAATGTTGAAAAATCGTAATGGTTCCATTGTAAATATGAGTAGTGTTGTTGGGGTGAAAGGTAATGCTGGTCAAGCCAATTATGCTGCATCAAAAGCTGGAATGATAGGGTTTACAAAATCGGTTGCTTTAGAATTAGGTTCTAGAAATATTCGTTGCAATGCTATTGCCCCTGGATTTATTGAAACTGAAATGACTGAAAAACTTAAAGAAGAGGTTGTACAAGGTTGGCGGGATTCTATTCCTTTAAAAAGAGGAGGAACTCCTGAAGATGTTGCTAACGCTTGTCTTTTCTTTGCTTCAGACATGAGTGCTTATGTTTCCGGTCAAGTGTTGAATGTTTGTGGCGGAATGTTAACCTAAAAATTAACAATAAAATTTTAAAATAATTTATGACAGCAAACTCTTTTGTGTTGATTTTTATTTCTTTAGGAATAGCGTTTGCTTTATCTTATTTCCAATATTATTACAAAGCTAAAAATAGATCAAAAACGATTTTATTTTTAGCTTTTTTACGTTTTTTATCGGTATTTGGATTGTTATTATTAATGATTAATCCAGTAGTTAGTAGTAGTACTTTTGAAACTATAAAAACACCATTGCCAATTGTAGTTGATAATTCGAGTTCTATTATAGATTTAAAAGCGAAGGAATCTGTACTGAAAGTTTATGAAAAACTAACTTCTAATTCCGATTTAAAAAGTAAGTTTGATATTCAAACCTATAGCTTTGATTCCGAATTTCAATCCGCAGAAACTTTTGATTTTAAAGGAAGTCAAACGAATATTGATGCTGTTGCACAAAATTTAAAAAATAGTAATAAAAATTTAAAATATCCAACGGTTTTAATTACGGATGGAAATCAAACCTCTGGTGCTGATTATGTTTTTAGTTTTGATGCAGATAATAAGGTATATCCTATTGCTGTTGGAGACACCACAACCTATTTAGATTTAAAAATTAATCAAATCAATGTAAATAAATATGCCTTTCACAAAAACAAATTTCCTGTAGAAGTCTTTTTGCTCTATGAAGGAACAAAATCGATCACGGCAAATTTTTCAATCTCTCAAGGGAATACTATTTTAACCAAAGAAACAGTTTCCTTTTCCTCGTCCAAAAAATCCGCGGTTATTAATGTATTATTGCCAGCTGATAAAACAGGATTGCAACTATACAATGCAAAGCTAACATCCTCTGAAACTGAAAAAAACTCCTATAACAATACCAAAAAATTTGCTGTTGAAGTAATTGATCAAAAAACAGAAGTTGCTATTATTTCAGCCATAAATCATCCAGATTTAAGTGCTTTAAAGCGAAGTATTGAAGCTAATGCTCAGCGAAAAGTAACCATCTTTAAACCCAATCAAATCAATTCGTTGAACAATTTCAATGTACTGATTTTATACCAACCTAACGCTTCGTTTAAACCGGTATTCGATGCTAATAAAAACTTGAATATTAATTCTTGGATTATAACGGGTAACGATACTGATTTTGGATTTTTAAACCAACATCAAAGTCAATTTGATTTTAAAATGTCTTCTCAAAAAGAAGATTATTTAGCTAATTTTAGTTCTGATTTTAATTTATTTGCTATCGATAATATTGGATTTGAAAACTTCCCGCCATTAGAAAATACGTTTGGAACCATCACCAATAAAGGAAATGTTTCTGTATTGTTGTCGTCTAGAATTAGAAATGTAGATACAAATGCACCCCTTTTTGCTTTTACTGACAATCAAGGCAAGCGAAGCGCTTACTTATTGGGCGAAAATATTTGGAAATGGCGTGCTCAAAGTTATGTTGATAAAAAATCATTTGAGCAATTTGATGTTTTTATCGATAAGACAATTCAGTTTTTATCGTCAAATGATGCTAGAAAATCTCTTATTGTAAATCACGAACGGTTTTATAATTCTGGTGATGCATTAGAAATTACCGCTCAATATTTTAATAAAAATTACGAATTTGATGAAAAAGCTCGCTTATCAATTGCTGTTACCAATACTAAAACCAAAAAAGTAAAACGGTATGATTTATTAAAAACAACCAATAGTTTTAAAGTAAACTTAGATGGACTAAATGCCGGAAGTTATACATTTACAGTTAAAGAATTGAATTCAAATGCTAGTTATTCAAATGTTTTTGAAATTTTGGATTTTGATATTGAAAAGCAATTTGTAAATCCAGATATGGTTAAATTGAATCAATTGGCTAATCAAACAAAAGGAGTTGTTTCTGTACCGAATCAAACGGATAACTTGATTAAAATACTTATAGAGAATCAAGATTATAAAGCAATTCAAAAAGAAGTTGCTAAGAAAACACCTTTGATTGATTGGTATTGGTTGTTGGTTTTTATAGCAATTTTTCTTGCTTCCGAGTGGTTCATTAGAAAATATAATGGATTGTTATAGTAACTTATTTGGCTTTCTTTATCTATTGTTTTAAAATACCTATTCTATAAATTAAGGGTAACTTAAGTATATTTACTCCAAAATAAATTAAGTTTGAATTAGAAATTCTGAATTATTGCATTTTGAATTTAAATAGTAATACATCATTAAATAATTATTGAATGAAAATATTAATTATTGAAGACGAAAAAGGAATTTCGAATTTCTTAAAACAAGGTTTGGAAGAAGAAGGGTATGAAGTTATGATCGCTTCCGATGGATTAAGTGGATTAGAATTGGCAATGAAAAATGCACCAGATTTAATTTTATTGGATTGGATGCTTCCTAAATTATCAGGTCTTGAAGTATGTCAAAAAATTAGAACGAAAGACACAACTATTCCTATAATTTTTTTAACTGCCAAAGACACTATTCAAGAAACAATTCAAGGTTTACAAGTCGGAGCTAATGATTATATAAAAAAACCATTTAGTTTTGAAGAGCTTTTGGAACGAATAAAAATTCATTTTAGAAAAACCAAGTTTGATGAAATATTAACTTTGAATACGATAAAAATTGATCTATCAAAACATAAAGTATTTTCTAAAGACAAAGAAGTAGTTCTTACCCATAGAGAATTTGAATTATTAACCTTTTTAATAAAAAATAAAGGAACAGTTTGTACCAGAACCGATATTATAGAGAAAGTTTGGAATATTTATTTTGAATACGATACGGGTGTTATTGATGTTTTTATGAATTCAATTCGAAAAAAATTAAATTTAAATAAAGACAACGATTGTATAAAAACAATTAGAGGTGTTGGATATATAGCTAATGACTAATTTACAATGAATAAATTATCTTTAAAAAATAGAATTGCTTTTTTTTACATAATTTCAGCAGCGTTGCTGATTTTTATAGTTTTTTTTTCGATATATAATATTGTAGCATTTACAATTAATAATAAAGTAAATGAAAATATTTCTTTTGAAGTAAACGAATATAAAGAAAAAATAAAAATTGGTAAAAACAATGTTGAATTACTTGATTCTGAGGAATGGGAGCAACGAGAACATAATGAAGTTAGTGTTGCCCCAGTTTTTTTACAGATAACAAATAGTGTGGGTACTGTTTTAGAATCATCAGAAAATTTAAAGAATAAAAATCTATTATTCAACTATAAACTCCATAATGAAAAAGTTGCCGATATTAAATTATCCGGAAAAATGGTTCGTCAAATTCAAGTTCCATTGTTTTATAAAAACAAAATAAACGGATATCTATTAGTTGCAGTTTCCATGGAAGAAGCAACTTTAATTATTAATAAATTAAGGGATATTCTATTTTTTTTATTTCCATTAGTACTGATATTATTGTTTTTTTTAGCACAATTTATTGCGGGTAGAAGTATGTTGCCGATAAATACAATTATAGCGACTTCAAATACAATTACTGATGATAATTTAAAAGCACGAATTCCTTTGCCTAAAAATAAAGATGAGCTTTTTATTCTCTCCGAAACAATTAATAATTTATTGGACAGAATTGAAAATACGATTGAAAGAGAAAAACAATTTACCTCAGATGCTTCTCACGAACTAAGAACGCCTTTAGCAATTATTAAAGGAACCTTAGAAGTTTTAATTAGAAAACCTAGAAATAATGAAGAATACAAAGAAAAAATTAATTTTTGTATCTCTGAAGTCGATAGAATAAACAACTTAGTAGATCAATTATTGCTTTTAGCACGTTTTGAAAATCAAAAAATGACTTTAAACAGTGTACCTGTTAATATTAATGAGTGCGTTTTAGAGATAATAAATAGGTTTAAAAATAAAGCAATGTCTAAAAATATAAATGTAGTAATGCAATTTCCAAATGAAGAGCTTTATTGTATTACAGATGGTTATTTTTTATCCATAATCTTGAATAATATAATTTCAAACGCACTAAAATATTCGCACGAAAATGGGATTGTTGAACTCTTAATTGAGCGAATTGAAAAGAAAACAATTATTAAAATTATAGATAACGGAATTGGAATTTCAACTGAAGATTTTGATAAGGTGTTTGATTCGTTTTATAGAACTAAAATTTCAACAAATTATCCAGAAATTAAAGGTGTTGGACTAGGATTATCAATTACAAAGCGTTTGTGTGATATTTTATCTATAGATATAGCTATTTCAAGTATTGAAAATAAAGGAACAACTTTAGAATTAAGTATTTTTTAGAAAATAAACTATAATTAATCCATAAATTCTTTATAATATATAAGGAATATATATTGAATTACATCCACTCGTTTTAATTGAAGTAATGGCATACCAAAATCAATCTGTTTAAAATGTACTACCAATAATTATTCTACAGAGTTTCAAAAATCTGAAAATAAATGCATAAACAAAAAATAGGAAGCTAATTACTTTTCACTTTTCACTTTTTTAACTATATTTGCTCGCAATTTAACTACAATCTGAATCAAGTTCAGCACTAACTACAAATTGCAATGAAAGCACACATTTCTAAAATCGTTGGCGAAGGTCTTACTTACGACGATGTATTGCTAATTCCTAATTATTCCGAAGTTTTACCAAGAGAAGTCAATATTCAATCGAAAATATCTAGAAATATTTCGTTGAATGTTCCTGTTGTTTCTGCCGCTATGGATACCGTAACCGAAAGTGCAATGGCTATTGCTATGGCTCAAGAAGGCGGGATTGGTGTCTTACACAAAAACATGACTATTGAGCAACAAGCAGCTAAAGTCAGAAAGGTAAAACGTGCAGAAGCCGGAATGATTATCGATCCAGTTACGTTACCTTTATATTCAACTGTGGGTGATGCTAAAATATTGATGAAAGAACACGGAATTGGTGGGATTCCAGTAGTTGATGAAAACAGAATTTTAAAAGGAATTGTTACTAACAGAGACTTACGTTTTGAGAAAATAAATTCGCGTTCTATTTTAGAAGTAATGACCTCAGAATCTCTAGTTACTGCTGCAGAAGGAACCACTTTGCAAGAAGCAGAAGGGATCTTGCAACAAAATAAAATTGAAAAACTACCTGTTGTGGATGCCAATTATAAATTAGTTGGATTAATAACGTTTAGAGATATTACCAAATTGACACAAAAACCTATTGCCAATAAGGATCAATTTGGTCGTCTTCGAGTAGCTGCGGCACTAGGAGTTACAGCTGACGCGTTAGAAAGAGCCACGGCTTTAGTAAATGCAGGTGTTGATGCTGTAATTATTGATACGGCACACGGGCACACGAAAGGGGTGGTTGATGTATTGAAATTGGTCAAAGCTCAGTTCCCAAATCTTGATGTGATTGTTGGAAATATCGCAACGGCAGAAGCGGCTTTATATTTGGTAGAAAATGGAGCTGATGGAGTAAAAGTAGGAATTGGGCCTGGTTCAATTTGTACTACACGAGTGGTTGCCGGAGTTGGATTTCCACAATTTTCAGCTATTTTAGAAGTGGCTGCAGCATTACGCGGTTCTGGTGTGCCAGTTATTGCCGATGGAGGAATTCGATATACTGGAGATATTCCGAAAGCGATTGCAGCAGGAGCCGATTGTGTGATGTTGGGGTCATTACTTGCAGGAACAAAAGAATCGCCAGGAGAAACCATTATTTTTGAGGGTAGAAAATTCAAGTCCTATCGTGGAATGGGCTCTGTTGAAGCCATGCAAGAAGGATCTAAAGACCGTTACTTTCAAGATGTAGAAGACGATATTAAAAAATTAGTACCGGAAGGCATTGTGGGGCGTGTGCCTTATAAAGGTGAGTTGAACGAAAGCATGCAACAATTTATTGGTGGGTTGCGCGCCGGAATGGGTTACTGTGGTGCTAAAGATATTCCAACACTACAAGAAACGGGTCGCTTTGTTAGAATTACCACTAGTGGCATTGGAGAAAGTCACCCTCATAATGTAACCATTACCAAAGAAGCTCCAAATTATTCGAGATAGGCTTTTAACCACAAAGACACTATAAAAGCATAAACAAAATAGTTCCGATACATATTAGTATGGTATAGATATAAAGGGATCTTACCGCAATTTTTTCTTTTACCAACATTCTAAGAGAAATTATTGGAAGTACAAATAAAAACACAAGAACGGGAAGCCACAACATTTCAAAGATCGCACCTACAAAAGCAAAATTATATACATTTATAACATGTTCTAACCAACAGAATCCAGATGCGATAATGCTCAAAATAAAAATAAGTGTACTAGTTTTTGAATTTTTGTAAGGAGTTAAATACGCTTTCATAAGTCATGAATTAATTCGTAAATTGAGTTTTTCATAAGAACTCTTTGAGGTGGAATCAAAAAAAACTTAATTGTTCAGTAAAACAAATAATATAGCACGAGAAATTACTCCTTCAGTGACTGCTGCGAGTTTTCCTTTATAATTGCCGTCTGCAAAATAAATTTTGTCTCCTTCTTTTACAAATGCAAGTTTTCCTTTGTAGTTTCCATCTGCATAATAGGCTTTATCACCTTCTAAAACCATATAAAGTTTTCCTTTGTAATTGCCTTCTGAATTAAAAATTTTATCACCATCAAACACAACTGCTAATTTTCCCTTATAATTTCCATCGGCATAAAATAACTTATCTCCCTCACTTACAAATGCGAGTTGTCCTTTGTAATTGCCATCAGCATAATGAATTTTAGGTCCTTCAATTACATATTTTAATTTGCCTTTGTAATTACCATCAGCGGAAAAAATTTTAGTTTGAGCATTTGTGAGTCCAAAAGTCATTAAAATTGTTACTATTAAAAGAAATTGTTTCATTTTTTTTAAATTTTGTTTCTATTCTCTGACTTTTCGGAATAATTATAGTTTTATTGCGGTTTTAGTAACGCTAGTTTTTTATCAATTTAGGTTCACTTTCTTTGAACCACTATATTTTTAAAATTACGTTCCGGCGCTCGGCGAATGTGGCGATGAACCAAGACCAATTCTTTACAAATATAAACAAATGTCTTGTTCTGAAACTGCTTCTAGCAGTAGTACATTTTGTCGGTTAGTTTGTTTTTAGAACTGTTGCATTAAGTTCAAATAGTCTACACTTTTTTTCAATTGATACAAAGGTAGTTTTTCCATTAATTCTTTTGCTTTTTGTTCGTCAATATCTTTAAAAATAAGAACTGCACCGTTTTTGGATTGTCGCAAAAATAAATGCTCTAAAAACCCTTCTGATTTCCATTGTGCAACAACTTCTTGTTCTTGTTTTATTATTTCTTGAAAATTACTTGGGATATTATCCATATCTAAAGTTAAAATTGCTTGTATTCTGTTTTCTGTTTTTTGCATTTCTGGATGTTCCATTTTATTTGAATTAGATTGTGAATGAATTTTGTTTGAAAAGATTAACATTACTGATAGCGCAAATTTGCAATCCGTACCCGCAAAAAAATCAAAAAAATATAACAAAATTACGTCTAACCCGCAATTTTTTTTAGATGCTGTTGTGGGCAGGTTTAAGATATTATTGCAAATAAAACGTTTGCTCTCCAGGCTCTCCTCTACCTACAATTAATTTACCTTTGTTTAATCTAAAACCAAAATTGCTTCCACTATCAGCACTCATACCAAATAAATCAGCAAATGTGCCGTGAGTAGTTATTTCAACATTGATAAAATAGAATTTACCGCCATCTTTATTTTTAACTTTTATGCCATAGGTGTTGTAGGAAGAAATATATCCATATTCAATGGTGAGACCATTAACAGAATTGTAAAATGATTTACCATCCATATATGAGATTACATTACTTTCCTCATTAAATAAACTTTGAGCCTTGGCTGACCCAAACGTAAGCAACACGGTTGCTAATATCAATAAATTTTTCATTTTATTTTTTTTAAAATTTTCGCTCCTACTCATTTGGCTTTTCGGAATCCGCCCCGTTTTTTCAGTTGTTTCTGGTCTCAACTTTATTTTGTCAATTTTACAAAATATCTTCTAAGAACTATCAAAATTATTCTTTGGAGTTTCTCTTGTCTGTTTTTTTCCGTTTGGTTGTTTTTTTATAAACTTGCCCACAACGTTCCGCCGCTTGGCGTAGTAGCGGCAAGTTAAAGAAAAATATAATAAGAAATGCTGAAGTTCAGAGTATTTTCCCAGAAAGACAAACCAGCTATTACGCCAAACGGCTGTTGTAGGCAGTTTATATATCAAGCACAATCTTCCAAACTGTAAACAAAAACAAAATTGACATTCCAATGAACAAACACTTTGAAAAACCTCCCAAAATAGCCGTTGTGCATTTCAAACAACTTAGTTTTTTATTCAGTTTTTCAATTTCATTTTCAACTTTCTCTGTTACCAGCTTCTTTCTGGTTTTTATAACATCTTTGGTATATTTAAAATCAAAATATCTCACAATGTTTATTACAACTCCAATGGTTATGATTATTACTAAAAGAATTGTATAAACTTTAAAATTTGGAGAATCAGCAATTGTTCGGGTTTCTAATTTATCTGCATTCTTCGAATTTAATAAGTAAACTAATATTCCTAAAGAAAGAGTCAGAATCAAATTTATATTGAAAGTCAAATAGTCAATTTGTTTCATTTGCCATTTTGAATACCTTTCGTTTAGATTTTTCAATGAATCATTTACATTTTCCATTTTAGTTTTGTTTAGAATATTTTTTCAGCCACAAATAAGAACTTTTAATTTGTCTGTGGAAAAGAATTAAGGCTATAACAATTACGAAGAATAAATTAAAAAGAAACATTAGAAAATCTTGATATTCCATGTATTCTCCCAAAAGCCAATCTTTCTGATAATTTGAATTGCTATATATGTAATCAGCAGCGTATTTGTTATATATTACTAAATAATAAACTGCAAAAAGGAATATGCAAAGAATTATCCTTTTGAAATAATAAACAATTTCAAAAGCTATTTTTCTCTTCTTAACTTCTTCGATTTCGTTCATGTTTATACTATACGTGTTAATAAATTGCCTACAACGAGCCCCCGCTTTGCAGGGTTTTCCGAGAGAGCTTGCTTTCGAAGGGAAATCTAGCAAAGCGGGTGATGTGAGAACGTCGTGCGAAAGCAACGATGGTTTCACATTACCCGCGTAGCGGGGGCTCGATGTGAAAAATTGTCCCGAAGGGCGATTTTTCACATCTTGTATATAGGTCTGACGGCATTCAGACTTTATTATTATTCAAATATATTAATTTTTTATCACAAATCATCAAATGGACTTTTTATTTGTTGTATACTTTTGGTACTAACGTGAGTATAAATTTCTGTTGTTTTACTACTACTATGTCCTAATAATTCTTGAATATATCTTAAATCGGTACCACTTTCTAATAAATGAGTAGCGTAACTATGTCTTAACCAATGCAAGGTCACCGGTTTTGATATACCTGTTTTTTGTAAGGCTTGTTTCAATACGCTTTGTAAACTTTTTTCAGAATATTGTTCGCCTTTAATTTGCCCTTCAAATAGCCAGGTTTGGGGTTTATATCCTATATAATATTCCCGTAACATGTCCAAAATCTTGGGGGATAATGGTGCAATCCTGTCTTTTTTGCCTTTAGCATTTTTGAGCAAAACTATATTTCTTTTGGAGTCGATATCCGAAAACCTAAGATGCAATAACTCACTTCGACGCAATCCACAACTATAAATAAGGCTTAACATCGTTTTGTGTTTAAAGTTGCTGTGGGCTTCTAAGATGGCTTTTACTTCTTCTTTGCTCAACACATTGGGCAATACTTTGGCGCGCTTAGGGCGGTGTATCTTGTCAATGTCTATCTTGGTCTCTTTTATGATTTTAAAATAAAGCTTAATAGCATTCACAATTTGGTTCTGATAGGAAGCTGAAAGATTGTTTTTCAAAATATGCTCGTTGTTGTACACAATAACATCTTCATTCGTTATGTCAGCAACAGCTTTCTCGCGATAAAAAACCAAAAACGATTTCAAAGCTTCGCTATAAGTAGCGATAGTGCTTTCGCTATAACGTTTGGAGCGCATCCATTGCTTGAATTTTTCTATTTGCTTACTACCTTCTTCTGATGGAATTGTATGCGACTTTGGCACGAGCTTAAACCGTAATCGGTTTTCTTCGGTATCGGGCAAGTGCCAAACGCCACGAGTCTGGCTCCATACTGCTCCTTCGAGTTTTTTGATACGGGCAATCAATTCGGCTTTTTTTTCAAATAAAACTGCAATTCTTTTTTCACCCCTGTGTGTAATAAGTTTAGCTTCCCATTTCATAGTGACTATTTTAAAGTCTTAAATATACTAAAAAAAGTTATTTTACTTTTTTCTAACAAAAGATAAATTGCTAAGCAGTTTTTTTAGTTTTTTACCAGGCCTATATATTATGTTGGCGCTGCTCACGTTAGATTGTGAAACCATATCGGCGCTAGTGCTTCCAGTTCCTTTCACACTGATTTGAAACGACCCCAAAGGTTCTAGTCTAACAATTTCGCCTTTTTTTAAATGGTCTTCTAACACTTTTACTAAGCTAATGACTACGGCATAACAATCGGCTTGAGTGAGCGATGTGGCTTGTGCAATTTCTTCAGATACCTTTTCTAAATCTACTTCACCTGTTTTGGTAGCTTTCGGATAGTAAATCATTGGAGCATTGGGTTTACTTGGGTTCGTTTTGCCAATAGGAGTAATGGTTATGGGCATATTTTTAACTGTTAAGGGTTAGTACTAAATCTCGTTGGTACAAAGTTATAAATTTACCGTGGTAAATTGCTTAACTTACCGTGGTAAATTGGTTAACTTACCGCGGTAAAATAATCTACTCGTCAGGACGAATTTTCTAACTCATCAGAACGCGTAGTAAAAGTCATCGAGACTATTAGTAAATATCATAAAAGTATTAGGAAGGTATTGCTCTAAAGAAAGCCCAACATTATATCTTATCCTGTAGTATTTTGATTTCATCACGCCATTTTGCTGCTTGCATAAAGTCCAATTCTTTGGCTGCTTTTTCCATGGCTTTGCGGGCTTCGCGGATTTTCTTTTCTATTTCGGATTTGGATAAATATAAACTTTCGGGTTCGGCAGCTTTTAAAACCTGATTTTCATAGTATTGAGTTGAAACCGAATTGTTTCCTAGAGCACTTCCTAAACTTTTGTTTAATGCCATTGGTACTAGTCCGTGTTGCGTGTTGTAGTTTATTTGTTTTTCGCGGCGGTAATTGGTTTCGTCAATCGTTTTTTGCATGGAAGCCGTAATTTTATCGGCATACATAATTGCTTTTCCATTTACATTACGTGCGGCTCTTCCGACTGTTTGTGTCAACGAACGATGGCTTCTTAAAAATCCTTCTTTATCGGCATCTAAAATTGCTACCAAAGAAACTTCGGGTAAATCCAATCCTTCCCGTAAAAGGTTCACGCCAATCAACACATCAAACAATCCTTTTCGTAAATCTTGCATGATTTCTACACGCTCCAAAGTATCCACATCACTATGGATATACCGACAACGAATGGAAACTTTGGTCAAATATTTAGTCAATTCTTCGGCCATTCTTTTGGTTAAAGTCGTCACCAAAACCCGTTCGTCTATTTCGCAACGTTGCTGAATTTCTTCAATTAAATCGTCAATTTGATTCAAACTCGGGCGTATTTCTATAATGGGATCCAATAATCCTGTTGGGCGAATGACTTGTTCTACATAAATTCCTTCCGATTTTTGCAATTCATAATCGGCAGGGGTTGCGGAAACATAAATCACTTGGTTTTGCATACTTTCAAACTCTTCAAACTTCAACGGACGATTGTCCATCGCTGCGGGTAATCTAAAACCATATTCCACCAAATTTTCTTTTCGACTTCTATCGCCACCATACATTGCGTGAACTTGTGAAATGGTTACATGACTTTCATCGACCACCATCAAGAAATCGTCAGGAAAATAATCCAACAAACAGAATGGGCGCGTTCCTGGTAATCGTTGGTCTAAATAACGGGAGTAATTTTCAATACCCGAGCAATAACCCAATTCGCGTATCATTTCTAAATCGAAGTTGGTGCGTTCTTCCAGTCTTTTGGCTTCTAAATGTTTTCCAATTTCTTTGAAATAATCGACTTGTTTGACCAAATCTTGTTGGATGTCCCAAATCGCTGCTTGCAAAACATCGGGTGACGTTACAAACATATTGGCGGGATACACTGTAAGTTTTTCAAATCGTTCTAATACCTGTGAAGTTCGAGTATCAAAAGCTTCTATATCTTCAATTTCATCACCAAAAAAGTGAATTCTAAAAGGTTCGTCGCCATAACTTGGGTAAATTTCTACAATATCACCTTTAATCCTAAAATTTCCAGGCGTAAATTCGGCTTCGGTTCTAGAATATAAACTTTGGACTAATTGATGTAATAATTTGGTACAAGATATGATTTGATTTTTCTCGATAGTAATTACATTCTTTTGAAATTCTACCGGATTTCCAATACCGTAAATACAAGATACAGAAGAAATTACAATAATATCTCGACGGCCAGACAGTAGGGCAGAAGTAGTGCTCAAACGCAGTTTTTCTAACTCTTCATTGATGGACAAATCTTTTTCAATAAAAGTTCCTGTAACAGGTATAAAGGCCTCGGGTTGGTAATAATCGTAATAGGAAACGAAATATTGCACAGAATTATTTGGAAAAAACTGTTTGAATTCGGAATATAATTGGGCTGCTAATGTTTTGTTGTGCGCTAAAACCAACGTTGGTTTTTCCACGTTTTGAATCACATTGGCAACCGTAAATGTTTTTCCAGAACCCGTAACTCCTAATAAAGTTTGGTATTTTTCGCCATGGAGTATTCCTGTTGAAAGTTTTTCAATGGCTTGTGGCTGATCGCCCGTTGGTTTGTAATCGGAAACGATTTGAAATTTCATTTGGATTTTTTCGAATTACAAAGTTACATTTTTTTGTGACCACGAATTCACGAATTAATTATTCCACTAAAAACTTCCAACCTTTTTGCTGTTTTTTACTCAAGAACGTCCATGCAACAAAACGGCTCGTTTTTTGACCTTGTGCCATTTCGATGGTTTTTATTTCAACAGCACCCACTTTATTTAAAGTTTTATAAATGCTTTTTAAATTGTCTTTTTTAGATACCAATGTGGTAAACCAAAAAACTTGCAACGGATATTTTACGCTTTCGTAAATCATTTGTGTGATGAAAGCAAATTCACCGCCTTCATACCATAATTCGGTATTTTGTCCTCCAAAATTTAAGATTGGATTTTTAGTTTTTGTATTTTCAAGATTGGTCACTTTTCTAATTGAAGCTTTGGTTGCTTCCTCTTGAGAGGAATGAAAAGGTGGATTGCAAATTGTAAAAGCAAATTTGTCTTCGGGTAAAATAATATTCTTAAAAATAAATCGGGGTTCCACTTGCAACTGCAAACTGATTGCATCAATCAATTTTGGGTTTTCGGATATTATTTTTTTGCAATTTTGCATCGCATTTTCGTCAATATCAGTTCCAACAAAGCTCCAATGGTAAGCATGATTTCCAATAATAGGGTAGATGCAATTGGCGCCAATACCAATATCTAATCCCACCACATTTTCATCTTCTGGAATAGTTCCGTCGTTGGATTCGGCCAATAAATCCGCTATGTAATGAATATAATCGGCTCTGCCTGGAATTGGCGGACATAAATAATTCTTGGGCAAATCCCAATTTTGAATGTCATATTCAGAAATCAATAACGACTTGTTCAATGCTTTTACCGCCTCTGGATTGGCAAAATCAATGCTTTCAATTTCATGTTCATTTACAAAAACAAAGGATATTAATTCAGGATAACTAGCAGTTAATTTTTCAAAATCATATCTAAATCGGTGCGGATTTCTTGGATGTAAAGTGGTCTTTTCGGTAGTTATTGTATTTTTCATTTATAATATCTCTGATTCAAATATAGGAAAAGGAAAGTAATAAACACTATTTTTAATCAAAACATTCCATGAGAAGTAAATCGCCTTCTTGGTGTTCTATCGTTACAATTCCGTCTTCTAGTACTTCATTACTACTTCCTGTTCGATACCCAATGGTAAGTGATTCATTATTTAAGGGGTATTTCAAATTTTTAGTAGAAATTCCGTTTACTTTCCCAATAGGAATTAAAGAAATTGGAGTGTTTTTGGTATACCATTTATTAAATGTATTGGGCAATAAAAATACTTTAGAATGGTCGTCAAGAATTACAATTTTAAGTGAATTACGATAACTAACTATATTCGTAATATTTGTAATAGTATGATCGGTTCGCCTTCCTGTTGCCCAAACTACATTCACGGCTTTGTGTCCCTTTTCAATTAAATAATCAAACGCTTTTTCTAAATCGGTTTTATCTTGATTGGGAGTGTGCACAACTTCAAGAGGAAACTGCTTTTCTTTATAAATCTCAGGATTAAAATCGCCGTCAAAATCGCCTAATAAAACATCAACTTTAATATCTAATTGCAAAACCCGTTCTATAGCGTTGTCAAGAACTACAACAAATGGCGACCACTCCAGTAATTGTCCCAATAATTCAAAACTGCATGAAGCCCCATTTGCAATAATTAATGCAGGTTCTTGATCGTCGCGTACTATATGGTGTGAGGACATAATGGGTGTTAGGTTTTAGATATTAGGTTTTGTTATAAGGTATTTACTATTTACTTTTGATAATAATTTATCTTCTATCTTCCAAGTTCCATCTTTAGTTAACGGTATAATGTAACGTATCTATTTCGGATAAATGAAAATAACCCAACGGGTATTCATCTTCATTGGTTTTATTGATAATGTTACCCCGCAATGTTGCAGGTGGAGTTGAAAAAGGTCTTCCGCCACCACTAGCTGAAATGCTGAGTAATTTTTCCATATAATTAAAATAACGTGTTGAAATCCCTTCTAAACTAAATAACAATTGATCTCCGGCTTTCAATTTTTTGTCAGAATAAAATCCAAACATCTGATTTCCTTGAAAAAACTCATCTTTTACGACACCATATTCAGGAATTACTTTTGTTGAATTTTTAACTCCAATCAAATAGTTGTTCACTTCTAATCCATTATCTTGATAGAAAAATTTCACTTGAATCACATCGCCACCGAATCCTTGAACGGTGTATTGTTGAGGAGTACTTTCAATTGTTGGTGTTGCCAAAAGTCTTTCGGTTGATTTATAGGTTTGTCCATTATAATTTACAGTTAATAAATAATCGTGATTTAGTACAGGAACAAAGGAATTGCATTCATATTCGCCCGTATTCGGAGTCTCATTAAATGCATAAACTATTGCTAATAAACTAGAAAGATCTTGTATGTAAATTGTGGCTCCAGAAACCGTCGGAATAACATTACTATAATAATCTGTTGTAGTAGTTAGTCTTATGGTTTGATTGTTTCCAGAAGTTCCTTTTTGCCATAAAATAGTGGCGTCAATAACCAATTTTGGATTGGCTGTATCCAATGCTATATTGACTTTATCTTCGCAACTCATAAGTAGTACAAAGACTAAAAGGGAAAGTATTTTTTTCATTTTATTAAAATTTAAAGTTATAAGAAACCGCTGGAACCATTCCGAAAATAGATAATCGAATGGCTTCATTATTTCCAGAATCTTGATTTTGACGGAAGCTTATGGATGCCGCATTTTTTCGTCCGTAAAGGTTGTAAACACTAAAAACCCATTCGCCTTTCCATTTTTTATTAGCGTTGTGTTTTGGCGTTAAAGTTGCTGATATATCTAAATGATGGTATAAAGGCAAGTTGTTTTTATTGCGTAAACCATAACTCGGAACAGTTATTCCTTGATAGGTGTATTGTCCATTTGGATACGTTACTGGTTGTCCTGTTTGAAGCACAAAATTGGCACCGAAATTCCATTTTTTATTCCATTTATAAGAACTTGTAATAGCTAAATTATGCGTTTTATCATAAGCAGATTTATACCAATCACCATTATTGATTCCAGTTTCATTCGCAGTTCTACCAGGCGTTCTTTGTTCGGATCGTGAAAGTGTGTAAGCAATCCAACCGCTGAGTTTTCCTGTGTTTTTTCGCAACATAAGTTCCAAACCATACGAACGCATTTCGCCATTTAAAATTACTTGTTCGATTGCTTCGTTGGCTATCAAATCGGCACCGTCAATATAATCCATTCGGTTTTTGATTTTTTTGTAAAAACTTTCTACTTCCAAAGAGTAGTTATCGTCCTTAAAATTCGCAAAGTATCCTACAGCAAATTGATCGGCAATTTGAGGTTTGATGTAATTATCACTCGGTGTCCAAACGTCTAGGGGAGTAGGAGAAGCTGTATTAGACACCAATTGTAAATACTGTACCATTCTGTTGTAACTGACTTTCAATGAATTGTTTCCATTCAATTCATATACTAAAGAAAATCGCGGTTCAAAGTTATTGAAATTGGCAATGGTTTTATTTTTGCTAAAATATTCCGTTCCAATTGGAGTCGCTTTTTCGTAAATTTTCAAATCATTATCAAAAGTTACAGGTTGATTATTGGCATATAAATTAACTGTTGAACTTCCCAATCGGTAAAACATGCTGTAACGCAACCCATATTCTATATTGATTTTGTTACTTATTTTTTGTTCGGTATCAATATAAAAAGCAGGTTCAAAAGCATATTTTTTTTCTAGTTGCTTGTAATTAATGCTAGAATCATCGCGACTTGGTTCGATGGTTCCTGGGTTGAAATTGTAGTAAATACCATTCGCTCCATAATTCAATTTGATTTTATCTGATAAATAATATTTAAAATCGTATTTTAGATTATAGTTTTTGATACCAGAATTCCAATTGAAACCTACAAAATCTAGGTTTAATCCGTAGTAATAATCACTATAAATCATTGATAGATTGGAAAATAATTTATCGGAATACAAGTGATTCCATCGTAAATTTAATGTAGAATTTCCGTAAGTATTAGTAAAACTTTGATTGATAGAAAACACATCGCGACCAAAATATCCAGAAAGAAATAAGCTATTACTTTTATCAAGTTTATAATTTAATTTGGTATTCAAATCATAAAAATATGCCGAATTTTTATTGTTGGATAATTTTAAAAATAAATGCGCATAAGAAGCCCGACCTCCAATTAAGAACGAACCTTTGTCTTTTACAATTGGGCCTTCAACAAGCAATCTACTGGAGATTAACCCAACACCGCCATTCATATGAAAATCTTTACTGTTTCCGTCTTTTTGGTAAATATCTAAAACGGATGAGGCACGGCCTCCAAATCGAGAAGGAATTCCGCCTTTGTATAATTTTAAATCCTTAATGGCATCTGGATTGAAAACCGAGAAAAATCCAAAAAGGTGGGAGGAATTAAAAATTGTAGCCTCATCTAAAAGTATTAAATTTTGATCGGCACCACCACCGCGAACATTAAATCCCGATTGTCCTTCGCCTGCATTGGTAACCCCTGGAAGAAATAAAATTGATTTAATGATGTCAACTTCGCCAAGAACAACGGGCATTTGCTTTATAGTTGCAATTGCCATTTTGTTAACGCTCATTTCTGGTTTTCGGGTGTTGGTTTTATTTTTTTCTGTAATGATGACCTCGTCTAGAATTTCACCAGATTCGATAAGAGAATAATTTTTTTTAATGTTCTGAGTTAATGAAATGTTCTCGTTAATAGTTTCAAAGCTTACATAACTAATATGCAATTCGTAATTTCCTTTAGGAAGAGTTAACGAATAAAACCCGTATTCATTGGTGGTAGTAAAAAAATTTGTCCCTTTAACATTTATACTAACTCCAATAAGGGTTTCGTTATTTTTTTTATCGGAAATGGTTCCGCTTAAAGTGAATTTTTCTTGAGAAAATCCAATGTTGTTTAAGAATAAAATTAGAAAAAAAACTAGTGATTTATGAAACGGCATGTGGTTTTATTTTAGATTGCAAATTTCACGAATTGTAGTGAATAATCTTGCGTATTTAATGTTAATGTATGGTTAATAATTGGACAATAATAGTTATTTTTTAAATACATTTACATTTTATTTATCCATGAAAAATCAATGTATTTTTTTCATCTTTTTGTTATGTTTTTCTTTCAATGTTCAATCTCAGTTTGAAGCATCCAAAAGAAAAGTAAATATAAGTGCTGCACCCAATAAAACAGCTAGTAAAACGGCAGTTTTACCACAAAATAATCCAAGTGTTTTTTCACCTTCAATAAAATTTAAAAGTACGTTTTTTAAAAATACAGACGACAAATTTTTAATAGGATTGCCTGCTATTCCCAAAGTAGGAGAGGAGCAAAATCCGAAAAGTTATCCGTTAATAAACCCATCTCAAGATTATACAGACAAACTGAATGAGCAATTAAAAGAAGATGGCATTCGTCCCGAGTTATTTAATCGGGATATGAATTTAGGGCAATTTGTTGTTTATACACAAAAAATTAGTTTAGATTCTAGAGATTATGGTGTTGTTGATGGTGATTTGGTTCGTGTTTGGGTCAATGGACAGATTATTACCAATCAGATTTATTTAGAATCTAAGTTTATAGAGATTATTTTAAACCTTGAAAAAGGGGTGAATGTTATAGAAATAGAAGCATTGAATTATGGTGATTTATCTCCAAACACTGGGCAATTTACATTCTATGATGATAATAAAGAATTTGTTACTAATCAATATTGGAATTTAGGTGTTGGATATAAAGCCCGAATATTGATTGAATATAAAGATAGAATTTTGATGAAAAAATAAAAAAAGACGACCTAAAAGTCGTCTTTTTTATATACTAAATTAAGGGTTTAACTTAATTTATGATCTAAGTTTTCTTTTATTGCTGCCAAGAAACCTTCGGTTGTTAAATAATCTTCATTTGTTAATCCTTCTGGTTTTACTAACATAGCTAAATCTTTAGTCATTTTTCCGCTTTCAACAGTTTCAATACAAACTTGTTCTAACTTTAAACAAAAATCGATTAGTTCTTGATTTTCGTCCAATTTTCCGCGGTGTTCTAACCCTCTTGTCCATGCAAAAATTGACGCAATTGGATTGGTAGAAGTCGCTTTCCCTTGTTGGTGCATTCTGTAATGACGAGTTACTGTTCCATGAGCTGCTTCTGCTTCGACAGTTTTTCCGTCCGGAGTTACTAATACCGAAGTCATTAATCCTAATGAACCAAAACCTTGAGCTACGGTATCTGATTGAACGTCTCCATCATAATTTTTACAAGCCCAAACAAATCCGCCATTCCATTTCATGCAAGAGGCCACCATGTCGTCAATAAGTCGGTGTTCGTAAATCATTCCGTTTGCTTCAAAATCGGCTTTATAAGTGGATTGATAAACTTCTTCAAATATATCTTTAAATCTTCCGTCATAGGCTTTTAAGATGGTGTTTTTGGTAGAAAGATACAGGGGCCATTTTTTAGTTAAAGCCATTTGGAATGATGAATGTGCGAACCCATATATACTTTCGTCAGTATTATACATTGCCATTGCAACTCCATTGCCTTCAAAATCATATACTTCCCAAGATTGGGTTTCTCCTGTTTCAGAAACAAAACTCATGGTAAGCTTTCCTTTTCCTTTTATAATGGTGTCGGTTGCTTTGTATTGATCTCCAAAAGCGTGACGGCCAATAACTATTGGCTTTGTCCATCCTTGAACGTATCTTGGAACATTACTCATGATAATTGGTTCCCGAAAAACGGTTCCTCCAACAATATTTCGGATCGTTCCGTTTGGAGATTTCCACATTTTAGAAAGGTTGAACTCTTTTACACGCTCTTCATCTGGAGTTATTGTAGCACATTTAATACCTACATTATATTTTTTAATTGCTTCCGCAGAGTCAATCGTGATTTGGTCTTTGGTAGCTTCACGACTTTCAATTCCTAAATCGTAATATTTGATGTCTAGTTCTAAATAAGGTAGAATTAATTGTTCTTTTATAAAGCTCCAAATAATTCGTGTCATTTCATCTCCATCCAATTCTACTATTGGATTTACTACTTTAATTTTTGCCATTTTTTATAAGGTTGTTGTTTGTTTTAAAAATAATTTAGCGGTCACAAATATAATTAATAAGATATTAATTGTATTGAACTTATTGAACGAAGTCGATTGAATTATCAAATTATTAATTTAAAGTTTCAAAATTAGGAATATGATAATTTCGAGGCGCTATTTTGCATAAAAAAATCCTTTCGTTTAGAAAGGATTCTTTATAAATATTGTAGAAAGAATTAGTTTTTGTATCTTCTTTCTTTAATTTTTGCTTTTTTACCAGTGAGTTCTCTAAAGTAGTAGATTCTTGCTCTACGAACTTTACCTCTTTGGTTCAATTCAATTTTTTGTAAAGCAGGCATATTTACTGGAAAGATACGCTCTACACCAACTGCTCCTGACATTTTACGAATTGTAAAAGTTTCAGTCATTCCTGAACCTTTTCTTTGAATAACCACTCCTTTAAAAAACTGAGTTCTTGTTTTTTCACCCTCTTTAATTTCGTAATAAACAGTGATTGTATCACCAGCTCCGAATGCAGGGAAATCATTTTTTGTTGATAATTCGTTATTAACGAAATCTACTAAATTTGCCATCTTTAATGCTAATTATGGTTTAAAATCTGAGCAACATTCACGGTTTTCGCCAGAGGTTAGTCAAATGTGGGTGCAAAGATAATTAATAATTGATAATTAACAATTAATAATTAAAAAAATAATTAATATTTTCATATCAAAACCTTTTTATTATCAGTAAATCAAGATTAATTATCAATTGTCTAGCAAATCAGGCCTTCTGTTTTTGGTATGTTCGAACGCCATTTCTTCACGCCATTTGTCAATTTTAGCGAAATTCCCACTGGTTAAAACTTCAGGAACCTTCCATCCTTTGTAGTCGGCGGGTCTTGTGTAAATGGGGCCAGAAAGCAATCCGTCTTGAAAACTATCGGACAACGCCGAAGTTTCATCGGATAAAACGCCTGGAATTAATCGGATCAGGGCATCAGATAAAACCAAAGCGCCCAATTCACCACCCGATAATACATAATCTCCAATTGAAATTTCTTTAGTAATAAAATGATCTCGAACCCGTTGATCAACTCCTTTATAATGTCCACATAAAATTATAATATTTTCATACATAGACATTCTGTTTGCCATTTTTTGATTTAAAGTTTCTCCGTCTGGCGACATATAAATTATTTCATCATAAGATCTTTCCGATTTCAAAAAAGTAATACAATCATCTATTGGCTGAATATTCATAACCATTCCAGCTCCTCCACCAAACGGATAATCGTCCACACTTTTTTGTTTGTTGGTTGTGTAATCTCTTAAATTATGAAAATAAACTTCAACCAATCCTTTATCTATGGCACGTTTCATTATTGATGCTTCAAAAGGACTTTTTAGTAGTTCGGGAAGTATTGTTATAATATCTATTCTCATTTTAATATATCGATTTGCAAATGTATAAAGTTTAAATCTTTTTAACCCAACGAATTCTTGTTTTAATAGGCATATGAGTCTTATTAAATTATAACTAGGATAAAAAGTCCAATATCAATTATTACTTTCTTAATTTAAATAAAAAAATCCGCCTTGCTTTCACAAAACGGATTAGACTAGTATCTATTCTTGTTTCTATAAATGAATTACTTCGCCATAGGCGTCAGCAACTGCCTCCATTACGGCTTCACTCATGGTAGGATGAGGGTGAATCGCTTTCAAGATTTCATGTCCAGTAGTTTCTAGTTTACGTGCCACAACTGCTTCAGCAATCATATCAGTTACTCCAGCTCCAATCATGTGACATCCCAACCATTCACCATATTTAGCATCAAAAATTACTTTCACAAATCCATCAGGTGTTCCAGAAGCTTTAGCTTTTCCAGAAGCTGAGAACGGAAATTTACCAATTTTCAACTCATATCCTTTTTCTTTTGCTTGTTTTTCCGTCAAACCAACAGAAGCAATTTCTGGAGTAGCATAAGTACAACCTGGAACGTTTCCATAATCAATTGGTTCTACATGCAAACCCGCAATTTTTTCAACACAATTAATTCCTTCTGCTGAAGCTACGTGAGCCAATGCTTGACCTGGTGTAATATCTCCAATAGCATAATACCCTGGCACGTTAGTTTGGCTGTAATCATTAACTATAATCTTGTCTCTATCAGTAGCAATACCCACTTCTTCTAGACCTATATTTTCGATGTTTGTTTTAATTCCAACTGCCGATAGCAATACATCGGCTTCAAGAACTACTTCACCAGTAGCTGTTTTAACATAAGCTTTAACTCCAGCGCCAGAAGTGTCAATACGTTCTACAGAAGCACTAGTCATTATGTTTACGCCTGCTTTTTTCATTGAACGTTCCATTTGTTTAGAAATATCCTCGTCTTCAACAGGAACAATATTGGGCATGAATTCAACTATGGTTACTTCAGTTCCCATAGCGTTATAAAAATGCGCAAACTCTACTCCAATAGCTCCCGAACCCACAACAATAAGTTTTTTGGGTTGTTTTGGCAACGTCATGGCTTGTCGGTACCCAATAACTTTAATACCATCTTGCGGAAGATTAGGCAACTCACGAGAACGAGCTCCAGTAGCAATGATGATATGGTCTGCTTCATATTCTGTAGCTTTTCCGTCAGTATCAGTTACCTCTACTTTTTTACCTGGTTTTAATTTACCAAAACCATAAATGACGTCAATTTTGTTTTTCTTCATCAAAAATTGAACTCCTTTACTCATGTCGCCTGCAACATTTCTGGAACGATTGATCACGGCACTAAAATCCTTATCGTACTCTTTTATTGTCAATCCATAATCTGAAGCATGTTTTAGGTAATCAAAAACTTGAGCCGATTTTAAAAGTGCTTTGGTAGGAATACAACCCCAATTAAGGCAAATACCTCCCAAGCTTTCTTTTTCAATAACTGCTACTTTATAGCCCAATTGTGAAGCGCGGATTGCAGTAACATAACCTCCGGGACCACTTCCTAAAACAATAATATCGTATTTCATTTTTAGAGAGTTTATTTATTATTTATAAAAAATGCAGTCGCTTTCGCTTTTGTCATTTTTTGTAGTTTTTTATTTAATGTTTGTAAAAATGAAATTTGCTTAAAAGCTAATTTCATTGTGTATGTTATTTTCAAAATTGATTCAGAGTGCGAATTTAAGGAATTATTTTAAAAAACTGTTTAAGAGTTTAAAAGTTTAAAAAAAGTAATACATTTAGAATTCAAACTTCATTTATATTTCAACAGAAAATTGCGAATCATATAAGTTTTTGTAATAGCCATTTGTTTTGTTGAGCAATTCTTGATGCGAACCCGATTCTACGATATGCCCTTTATCCATTACAATAATTTTGTTGGCGTTTATAATAGTTGCCAAACGATGAGCAATCACAATTGAAGTTCTTCCTTTAGTGATTGTTTCTGTTGCCCGTTGAATCAATTCTTCCGAATAGGTATCTATAGAAGAAGTGGCCTCATCCAAAATTAGAATACTTGGATTACTCACATAAGCCCGAAGAAAAGCAATCAATTGGCGTTGTCCTGATGATAGCATTACGCCTCGCTCTTTTACGTCATAATCATAGCCATTAGGCAAGCTTATAATAAAATCATGAACCCCAATTTTCTTTGCAGCTGTAATGACTTCTTCTCTTGAAATAGCCGCATTATTTAAAGTAATATTATTATAAATGGTATCGGCAAATAAAAATACATCTTGAAGTACAACTGCAATTTGGGTGCGCAAACTACTTAAAGTGAATACATTGATATTTAAATCATCCACATAAATCCCCCCCGAATCAATTTCATAAAACCGATTCAGCAAATTGATAATAGTAGATTTTCCAGCTCCAGTTGCGCCAACAATAGCAATAGTTTCGCCTACTTTTACATCGAACGAAATCCCTTTTAAAACTTCTTCCTCTTTTATGTAGCTGAAACGAACTTTCTCAAAACGAATATTTCCTTCAAAAGGGTGAGCAATAATAGTTCCGTTTTGTTGCACTTCTTCTTCGGTATCCAATATATCAAATACCCTGTTGGCTGCAATCATTCCCATCTGCATTTCATTGAATTTATCGGCAATTTGTCGTAACGGATTGAATAACATTCCAATAAACATAGTATAAGCAGTCATTTGTCCCACCGTAGTAAACGGATTATCATTCAATATTTGAAATCCACCATAAAGCACAATTCCGCCCAAGGTTATCGACGAAATAATATCGGCAATTGGAAAGAAAATAGAGTTATAAAGAATGGTTTTAATCCAAGCCACATTGTGTTTTTCATTAATTTCTTTGAATTTTTGATATTCAATAACTTCTCGATTAAAAAGCTGTACGATTTTCATCCCAGTAACTCGTTCTTGAACAAACGTATTTAGATTGGAAACTTGATTTCGAACTTCTTCAAAAGCTACTTGCATTTTGCGTTGGAATATTCGGGTGATATATACCAATATTGGCATTGCAACAACAACAATAAGGGTCAAATGCCAATTCATATATGCCATAACTAACAAACAAACCAACATTTTCATCAAGTCGCTCATAATCATAAACAACCCTTGACTAAAGATGCGTGCAATTTGTTCAATATCAGAGACCGAACGCGTAACCAGTTGTCCAACAGGTGCCGTATCAAAATACTTCATTCTGAACGATAGCATGTGTTGAAATAATTTAGTACGAATATCTTTGACAATATCTTGCCCTAGCCAATTCGCCCAAAGCACAAAATAGAATTGAGAAAGACCTTCCATTAATAAAGAAATCCCCATGATTATGGAGTATTTCATCAATCCAGATTTGTTCCCAGGTTTAATAAAAGTATCCACTGTAATTTGAAGAAACATTGGGCGAAATGCAGCAAAAATAGACAACAATATAGCAAATAGAATTACCCCTCGAAACCTAAATTTATAGGGCTTGGTATATTTCAATATTCGCTTAAATAATCCTATGTCAAATGCTTTTGCTTTCATTTACTTCACTGATGACTTTAAATCTTTCAATTATTAATTATCCATTATCCAAAAAAGGATACTCCACTTTAGTCAAATACAATCCATGTGCGGGAACTGAAAACCCGGCTTTACCTCGATCTTTACTTTTTATTATTTCATTTAAATGGTCAATGGTAATTTTTTCTAAACCTATTGTTACCATTGTGCCCACAATAGCACGTACCATGTTTCTTAAAAACCGATCTGCCGAAATCGTAAAAACCAATCGATTATTATCTTTTTTATCTGCGAAAAGTTCGGCTTTGCCTCGAGTCCAATGGGCTTCATAAATAGTGCAATTGAATGTATTTACTTCCGTATGCACTTTAGAAAAACATTCAAAATCAGTATAATTGAATAAAATTTTGCAAGCTTCATTCATTTTTTCAATGTTCAATTCATTTTGATGGTACCAAGAATCGTCACTTTCAAAAGCATCTTTTTTAGTGTGAATGTGGTATTCATAAGTTCGTTTTGTAGCATCAAATCGGGCATGGGCTTCTTCATGAACATGGTGAATGTTTATAACTGCAATATCTTTGGGTAAAAATGAATTCAGCTTGTGCATATAAAAAGGCACATCGATTTGTTCTTCCAAATCAAAATGGGCATACATTTGCTTGGCATGAACCCCAGTATCTGTTCTTCCTGCACCTACCAATTCAATATTTTTCTTTAAAATTGTTTTAAGTGCTTTGGTTAAAGTTTCTTGAACAGACATTGCGTTTGGCTGATATTGCCATCCGTGGTAGTGAGTTCCTTTATAAGCAAATTCTAGAAAATATCTCAATTTTTTTTCGTCTAAGATTCAAAGATTTAAAGGTGCAAAGGTACAAAGGTTTTTAAATTGTATGTTTAAAGTTATCATAATTTCATTTACTATATTTACAATCTTAAATTTGATAGTAAACAAAATAAATTAGCACCTTAAATTTGAAGAAAATTCTATTACTTTCTGATACCCACAGTCATATTGATGATGCAATTATAAAATATGTCAACCAAGCTGACGAGGTTTGGCACGCGGGAGATATTGGTGATTTAGTTGTAACAGACACTTTAAAGAAACTAAAACCACTTCGAGCCGTTTATGGAAATATTGATGATGACAAAGCCCGAATGGAATTCCCTTTAAACAATCGTTTTATGTGTGAAGGTGTTGATGTTTGGATTACCCATATTGGCGGTTACCCAGGAAAATACAATCAGGTAATCCGACAGGAAATCATACAAAATCCTCCCAAACTTTTCATTTGTGGACATTCGCACATTTTAAAAGTGCAATTTGATAAATCATTGAATTTACTTCATATGAATCCGGGTGCCTGTGGTATTTATGGATTTCATCAAATACGAACCATGCTTCGGTTTGAAATTGATGGCGATAAAATTAAGAATTTGGAGATTGTGGAGATAGGGAAGAGGTAGAGATATAGGTTTTGACTTGTTTATCTAATAATTATTTTTGTTAATCTCCGTGTTTACTCTGTGAATCTCTGTGCAGCAATAACAAAAAAATCCCAAACTTTCGTTCAGGATTTTCTTCGCACTAATAAACTAAGTTTATAGGTTTACCTCAATCGATCAACAGATTTTACAAGATCTTCATCCTTCTTGATAGCTTTGTTGGCCAAAACTAACATTACGATAGAAATGATAGGAAGAAACATCCCAATACCTTTCTCAGAAACCGCAGGGGTTTCTCCAGATACATTTAGTGAACGATAAACAAATAATCCTAATAAAATTAAATTTAATATCATATTCAATCTGTTAAAAACAAATTGTTGTTGTCTTTTTTTAAAGGATATTATACTTAATAAAGCAAGAGAAGTACTCAATCCAAATAAAATTTGATACGCCATTTTACTCATAAAATAAAATTCTTTTCCATCCAACGTCTTCCACAAAGGAAAAACAAATGGAAGAATTCCAGCAAGTATGAATGCAACCGCTAAATATATGGTTTGAATTCGTTGTAACATTATTACTTATTTATGAAGCAAAAATATATTTTCTTTTTATAAAAAACTATTGCTTTAATGAAATTTATTTGTATTATTGCACAATAATTCCGTAAGTACTTCAAAAACACGGATGTCTCAAAAAAAAATCTCTACACATTTTGTATTGTCACTCAATTACCAAAAATATTATATATAAACATTTATGTTTGATAGTTCTGCATTAAAAGAAATGAAGCTGTCTGAGCTTCAAGAAATTGCCAAATTGGCAAAAACTATAAAATTTAACGGTGTTAAAAAAGAAGCTTTAATTGAGCAAATTTTAAAACATCAAGAGGCGACAATTAATGAAAGTTCTGATGCTGCTCCAAAAGAAGAAAAACCCAAAAGAGCTAGAATTGCTCTAGAAGGTAAACTTAAAATAGAGAAAAAAACAAAAGATTTATTTTCAGAAGAATCGGTTGAGAAAATGCAACTACAGAACGAAGAAGTTTTGCCTGATTTTAATAATGTTATTTCTGAAATAAGTGAAAAATTTCAAAAGAAACCTAAATTCATTAAACCCGAAAAACCAACTTTAGAGATACAATCTGCTGATGAGTCTACTAGTGAAGATGCTCCAAAAGAAGAAATTGATGAAACTGTAGAATCCACTTTTGTAAAACATCAAAACCCTAATCAAAAAAATAAGAATTCGAACCAAAACCCGAATCAAAACGGAAACCCAAATCAGAATCCGAACCAAAATCCTAATTTCAAGAATAAAAACAAACCCAACTTTCGCGATGCCGATTATGAGTTTGACGGAATTATAGAAAGTGAAGGTGTTCTTGAAATGATGCCTGATGGATATGGATTTTTGCGTTCGTCGGATTACAACTATTTGGCTTCGCCGGATGATATTTATTTGTCAACTTCTCAAATTCGTTTGTTCGGATTAAAAACAGGAGATACCGTTAAAGGAGTGGTGCGTCCCCCAAAAGAAGGCGAAAAATTCTTTCCGTTAATTAGAGTTTTAAAAATTAATGGTCACGATCCTCAAGTGGTTCGTGACAGAGTTTCATTTGAACATCTAACACCAATATTTCCTCAAGAAAAATTCAATATTGCTGATAAACAAGCCAGTACTTCAACCCGAATCATCGACTTGTTTTCCCCTATTGGAAAAGGGCAACGTGGAATGATAGTCGCACAACCCAAAACGGGTAAAACGATGTTGTTAAAAGACATTGCCAATGCCATTGCGGCCAATCACCCTGAGGTTTATTTAATTGTGTTGTTGATTGACGAACGTCCAGAAGAGGTTACCGATATGCAACGCAGCGTTCGTGGTGAAGTTATTGCATCAACGTTTGATAGAGAACCTATGGAACACGTAAAAATTGCCAATATTGTGCTTGAAAAAGCAAAACGTTTGGTAGAATGTGGCCATGATGTAGTAATTCTTTTAGATTCAATAACCCGTTTGGCAAGAGCATACAATACGGTTCAGCCTGCATCTGGTAAGGTTTTGAGCGGGGGTGTTGATGCTAATGCGCTACAAAAACCAAAACGTTTCTTTGGAGCAGCACGTAATGTAGAAAATGGAGGTTCGTTGAGTATTATCGCGACAGCATTAACAGAAACGGGATCAAAAATGGACGAAGTAATCTTCGAAGAATTTAAAGGAACGGGTAATATGGAATTGCAATTGGACAGAAAAATTGCAAACCGTAGAATTTTCCCGGCAATTGATTTAACTTCATCAAGTACACGTCGAGACGATTTATTACTAGATCCAAATACATTAAAACGCATGTGGATTCTTCGTAAATTCTTAGCTGACATGAACCCAGTAGAAGCAATGGATACGATTAATGACAAAATCAAGAAAACTAGAAATAACGAAGAGTTTTTGATTTCTATGAATGATTAGAAGCAATTAACAGTGGTATTTTTGTAATACTATTCCCGCTTTTCATTTTATTGAATCCGTTTTTAATTTGGTTTTTTTCTTAATAACTTTTTAAAAGTCTATCTCGTATTTGACTATTGTCTATTGTCTAAAAAACATATCTTTGTAGGATTATAATTTTTAACTACAAAAAATGTCTAACAAACAACAACTACAAGATTTAACAACACAAGTGCGAAGAGACATTCTTCGTATGGTTCATGCTGTAAATTCTGGTCATCCTGGTGGTTCTTTGGGGTGTGCGGAGTTTTTAGTAGCACTCTATCAAGACATCCTCAAACGTAAAAATGACTTTGATATGAACGGAATTGGTGAGGATGTTTTCTTTCTTTCTAATGGACACATTTCGCCGCTTTTTTATAGTGTTTTAGCAAGAACCGGCTATTTTCCTATTGCTGAATTGGCAACTTTTCGAAAACTAAATACGCGTTTGCAGGGGCATCCAACAACTCACGAAGGATTGCCAGGAATTAGAGTCGCATCGGGTTCGTTAGGGCAAGGGTTATCCGTTGCCATTGGTACGGCTCAAGCCAAAAAATTGAACCAAGACAATCACTTAGTATATGTACTTACTGGCGATGGCGAATTGCAAGAAGGTCAAAACTGGGAAGCAATTATGTATGCTGCTGCCAAAAATGTTGATAATTTAATCGCCACGGTTGATTACAACGGGCAACAAATTGACGGCTCTACTAAAGATGTTTTGAATATGGGCAACCTGAAAGCCAAATTTGAAGCTTTTGATTGGGATGTATTAGAAGTTGTTGAAGGAAACAATATTGAAGCTATTATTAGCGGTATGAATGAAGCCAAATCAAGAACCGGAAAAGGAAAACCAGTTTGTGTAATTCTTCACACTGAAATGGGTAATGGAGTTGATTTTATGATGCATACCCATGCTTGGCATGGAAAAGCGCCAAATGACGAACAACTTGCAATTGCTTTAGCACAAAATCCAGAAACTTTAGGAGATTATTAAAATGCTTAATGTTATATTCTGTTAGTTTTAAGCTAACTGCCTATAACATAAAACTCATAGCTAATAAAATGAAAAAATATACAAACACAGGAAGTAAAGATACTCGTTCAGGATTTGGTGCAGGAATGACCGAATTGGGACAAAAAAATGAAAATGTTGTGGCTTTATGTGCCGATTTAATTGGTTCGTTGAAGTTTGACGATTTCAAAAAAAATCATCCAGAACGCTTTTTTCAAATCGGAATTGCAGAAGCCAATATGATTGGAATAGCCGCTGGATTAACAATTGGAGGAAAAATTCCGTTTACCGGAACTTTTGCAAACTTTTCTACAGGTAGAGTGTATGATCAAATTCGCCAATCGGTCGCTTATTCTGGCAAAAATGTAAAAATTTGTGCTTCTCATGCTGGTTTAACACTAGGAGAAGATGGAGCCACGCACCAAATATTGGAAGACATTGGATTAATGAAAATGTTGCCAGGTATGACAGTAATTAATACCTGCGATTTTAATCAAACTAAAGCGGCAACTTTAGCATTAGCTGATCATAAGGGTCCGGCTTATTTGCGATTTGGGCGCCCAGTGGTTCCAAATTTCACTTCTGCTGAAGAACCTTTCGTAATTGGAAAAGCAATCATGCTAAATGAAGGAACTGATGTCACCATTATAGCTACCGGACATTTAGTTTGGGAGGCCCTAATTGCCGCTGAAACATTACATGCAAAAGGAATTTCGGTTGAGGTAATCAATATTCATACCATTAAACCCTTAGATGAACAAGCTATTTTGAAATCGGTAGCAAAAACGGGTTGTGTGGTTACTGCAGAAGAGCATAATATTTTAGGAGGTTTAGGAGAAAGCGTCGCCAGAATTTTGGCTTTAAACAATCCAAAACCTCAAGAATTTGTTGCCGTTAAAGATTCTTTTGGCGAAAGCGGAACTCCAGAGCAATTAATGGATAAATACAAATTGAATAATCAAGCGATTGTGGAAGCAGTAGAAAGAGTAATTATAAGAAAGTAATTTCTTAATATAAATAGTAAATCCGTCTAACTAATCATTAGACGGAATTTTATTTAACAAAAATTTCAACCGGCACATAAAAATGTTTTAATTTATTAGCTTAGCTTTTGCTGGTTATTCATTTTACTGCTATTTATTTACTTAAAAATCGAAGTTCTTTACGAAGAAAATACAATTGAGAGCAATACAGTTACAATAAATTTTGTACAAATAACTATAATTTTTATCATGATTATTTAGTTTTAATGTTTATTCCTTTTCCGTTTATTTTTACTGAAACTGTTTTGCTTGAATCGCTCGCATCGATTGCAATATTATTTGTTGTTTCATCCGAATCAACATCCTCATCCGGAGGACAATTCAAACATTTAATTTGCTTTTCGCCCACTTGATAAATATAATTTCCAGAACTAAAATGTAAATTGAAAAATTCTTCATTTGATTCATTAAAATCTTTTACATTATCATCCAATTTAAATAACAACCCTTTTGGAACATATAAGAACAATTCTATACGTTGGTTTCTAAATTTATTGGTAACTTCTGTCAATAAATAATTGTCTAAAATTAATTGATTGCCAATGATTTTGTAACTATACTTTATCTTTTTAGCTCGATTTTTAGCTTCTACTGGTGATTTTCCAAAATCTAATTTTTCAATTTGAAGATAGGGTAATTTATCCTCTGTTTTTATTAATTCAATACTGACATTATTGGAATAAATAATTTCGTGGTTTTGTTCGTCTTGTGTCAATTTAAAATCATCATGATGGTAATAATCTTTGGAGTAAAAATCGTTGTTTCTAAATTTAATACTCAAAGTGTCAGTTGGTGCAATATTGATAATTTCTTTTTTAACATCTTTTGATTCAGATGAAATTTGAGTAAATTCTTTTATTCCAGCATAAATTGAAATTCCAATAGCAATAATCCAAAGAGCTACTAACGTATATTTTGCAATAGTACCAATTGATTTGAAATGGGTTACTAACAATTTTAATCCTAAAATAAGTAGGAAGAACAATGGAATTCCTATTGTTAAAAGTAATAAAACTCCTTGAATCCATAGTGGAATTTCTAATCCAAATGGAGATCTAAAATGATTAATCAATGTGTTTTTTGGTAAAGAACTAGAAAAAACAGCAACAACGGCCATAATGAATACTCCGAAAAGGGATAGCGATGAAAAAACCACTATAAAAGCCCCAATTACTCTAGCAAAAGCGTTGAAAATAGTAGTGAAAACTTCCCCTAATCGGTTACCAAATGTTTCTGATCCCGATTTCATATTTTTCCCTAATTCATGATTTGCATTTTTGATTTTATCTGAAACATGTTCAAATTCTCCCCGGACTTTTTCGGAAACATGTTCAAATTCTTCTCGGACTTTCTTTTCTATATTTGAAATGGTTACGGGTTCGCCTCGCATTTCTAATTTTTCAGAGGTTGTAACTGCTTTTGGTATAGCGATCCACAATACTAAATAGGCAATAAAACCAGTACCAAATCCGAAAAACAATACTAGAAACATTAGTTTTATCCAAACGGATTCTATTCCAAAATAGTGGCCTAAACCAGTACACACTCCGCCAAATGTTCCTCTTTCTTTATCTCGGTATAATTTTCTTTTTCCCGTAGAATAATAATTAAATACTTTTGGTTCATCGGAATCATCTGCAATTCGATAATCTTCTGGCTGCCCCATTACAGCTATTACTTCATCTACATCATTGTTATTAATAACGTGTTTATCGCTTTTTTGTCTTTCTGAAAAAAGTTCGGCAACGCGCATTTCAATATCTTTCATAATTTCATCCTCTCCAGAAGAATTTGAAAGGGAACGTTTTATGGCTTCAAAATATTTCGATAACTTTTGATACGCGTCTTCATCAATGTGAAAAAACAAACCACCTATATTTATATTTACTGTTTTATTCATGATTGTTATTTTTGATTGGTTATAATATTTACAGCGTCAGACAGTTCAGTCCAAGTGCTGTTTAATTCAGTTAAAAAAGTTTTTCCAAGTGTTGTCAATTCATAGTATTTTCTGGGTGGACCCGATGTCGATTCTTCCCAACGGTAATTTAGTAAACCGTCATTTTTTAGTCTTGTAAGTAGCGGATAAACAGTTCCTTCTACTACGAGCAATTTTGCACTTTTTAAGGTGTGTAAAATTTCAGATGTGTATGCTTCCTTTTCTTTTATTACAGATAAGATGCAGAACTCTAAAACACCTTTTCGCATTTGAGCCTTTGTGTTTTCAATGTTCATAATTCTTTATTTTTGATTAAACCGCCCATTTTTTTATTGATTTTATGATAATAATTATTCAAATATTATATTACTATTGATAGCTTATTAATTTCTTATGCAAAGATATGATTAAAAAAAGTATTATGTATTACAAAGTACTATAATTTAATATTTTATTAACTTTTTAGGTTAAGTAAGAGTAGGATATTATTTTGCTATATTTACAAGTAATTCAATTCATCATGCACAATTCTCCTTTGAAAATACACTTTTTTTTATTTTTAAAACTTCCTGCTGCTTTTTGGTGTGGCGTACGAGTAAAATTAATTACAGACGATAAATGCGTAGTAACGGTAAAGCATCGTTGGTTGAATCAGAATCCATTTAATTCTATTTATTTTGCGGTTCAAGCTATGGCTGCCGAATTGACAACAGGCGCTTTGGTAATGACTCTAATAAAGAAAAGTGGCAAAAATATATCTATGTTAGTGGCTAATAATATGTCAAACTTCTCAAAAAAAGCGAAAGGAAGAATAACGTTTACTTGTTATCAAGGATACTTAATTGAAGAAGCTATTCAAAAAACAATTGCAACAGGAGCAAGCGAAACGATTTGGTTAAAGTCAGTTGGTTTCGATGAAATTGGCGATCAAGTTTCCGAAATGGATTTCGAATGGAGCGTTCGTCTTAAATAATTAAATATTTTAACGTTTTTACATCTTCTTTTTTATAAATTTGCTCTCAAATTCTATAACAAATGAAAAAATCAATAGTTCTAATTGCGCTGCTTTTTGTAACATCATTAGCTTTTTCTCAGAAGAAAGAAAAAGTAAAAGGATCTAAAATTGTTACAACAGAAATTAAAAAGATAGAAAACTTTGAATCGATTGAAGTTGATGATAATTTAGAAGTTTTCTTAATTAAAGGAAAAGAATGTGGATTAGAAATTGAATCTGATGACAACCTTCACGATGCTATTGATGCAGTAGTTAGTGGATCAAATTTAAGATTATCAACCTTAAAAAATATTTGGGGTTATAAAAAATTAAGTATTCGCGTAACTTATACTAATGATTTTAAATTAGTTGTTGCTAGAAATGAAGCTACAGTAACTGCTTTAGCTGGAGTAGAATTAGACAATATTACGTTCAAAAGCTATGATTATTCGAAATTATTTTTGAATTCAACATCAAAAAACATTTCACTTTTCATGGATGACAAGTCAAATGCCGAATTCAATTCAAAAGCTGAAAACACTACAATAAATTTGAGTAAAAACGCCAAATTAAAAGGATTAGTGACTTCAACTACTTTATCTTTTGATATGTATCAAAAAAGTCAAGCTTTGATTAATGGCGATGTCGAATCGGCAAAACTTCGTTTGGATAATAATACAGAATTTTCTGGAATAATGCTGAATCTTAACAATGCCGAATTAACATGTGAGGCATTCAGTAAGATTAGTTTAAATGTCAAAAACACCTTGTCTATAGATGCTTCTGGAAAATCTGAGATTCAACTTTACGGAGATCAAAAAATTGAAATGAAGCGATTTATTGATAATGCCGTATTATTAAAAAAAACGGTTAAATAATTTTCTTTGCGTTTTTTTTCGACCTGATTTTTCTAGCGCTTGATTGAAACAAAAAAAAAGTCTTCTCCAAATAAATGAAAAGACTTTTGTCGGGGTGGCAGGATTCGAACCTGCGGCCTCCTGCTCCCAAAGCAGGCGCGATAACCGGGCTACGCTACACCCCGAAAGCGTGTGCAAATATATAACTAAAAATCAGTTCTCAAAATCTTTTACAATAATAATTCATATTTAATTTAATTAGTTTTTTCTGATTTGATAATATACATTTATTTTAATAAAAACTTACCTTTGCAGTACTTAAAAACGAACAAAAAATGTCTGATACGATTGAAAAAGTTAAATGCTTAATTATAGGTTCTGGTCCTGCGGGTTATACCGCTGCAATCTATGCCTCTAGAGCTAATATGTATCCTGTTTTATATCAAGGAACACAACCTGGCGGTCAATTAACTACAACAAATGAAGTGGAGAATTGGCCTGGAAACCCTGAGGGAATTACCGGACCTCAAATGATGATTGGTTTTGAAGAACAAGCCAAACGATTTGGAACTGATGTTCGGGATGGTTGGGTAACAAAAGTGGACTTTTCTGAAGCCGTTCACAAAGTATGGATAAACGACGATAAAGAAATTCATTGTGATACGATTATTATTTCAACAGGCGCAACGGCTAAATATCTTGGATTAGATTCGGAACAACATTATTTAAAAATGGGAGGTGGGGTTTCTGCTTGTGCAGTTTGTGATGGTTTTTTCTACAGAAATCAAGAGGTTGTAATTGTGGGTGCAGGAGATTCTGCTTGCGAAGAAGCACATTATTTATCTAAATTGTGTAAAAAAGTGACCATGTTGGTTAGAAGTGAAAAATTTAGAGCTTCTAAGATTATGGCGGAACGAGTTCAAAAAACCGAAAACATAGAAATCTTATTGAATACCGAAACAGATGAGGTATTGGGTGACGGACAAGTAGTTACTGCAGTTCGAGTGAAAAATAGAACTTCTGGAGCAACTCATGAAATTCCCGCTACTGGCTTTTTTGTGGCAATCGGACACAAACCCAATACGGATATTTTTAAAGATTATTTAACGCTAGACGAAACGGGTTATATTATAAATATCCCGGGAACATCTAAAACCAATGTTGCTGGAGTTTTTGTTGGAGGAGATGCTGCCGATCATGTTTACAGACAAGCAATTACGGCTGCAGGAACTGGATGTATGGCCGCACTGGATGCTGAAAGGTATTTGGCTAGTAAAGAATAAACATTAAACTATAACAATAAAAGGAGCTGAAAATTATTTTTTTGCTCCTTTTTTGGTTTGTAAAATACCCTTTTTTTAATTTCTATGATTCGAGGGTTAAAAAAATACTAAGAAGTCATTCATATATTTTTTATAAAAATCTAAAATAGTGTTAATTAAATCAACAAACCTAAAGTATTAATAGAATAGCTGCATCTTAGAATTATTGTTCCAACCCGCTTGATTTTCATATTTTACAAAATAGATTTTCAGGTCAGCTTGATTGGCATACTTAACAAAGTAGATTTTTTTGTCTGCTTGGTTAGAAAAATCGGTAAAAAACCATCGACCTTCATTTTTACTGGCTTGATTTTGGTATTTTACTTTAAATACCTTTAAATCGGCTTGGTTTTCATAATCTACCACAAATACTTTCACATCGGCTTGGTTTTGATATTCGACAGAAAATACTTTCTGCGCTGCAGCATTGACTGTAAAAATCAAAAAAACTACAATTGATAAAAATCTATTCATAATTACATAGGTATTAATTCTCTTTAAATATTTTTCCTTTTGTTTACTCTTAAAAAAAACAATTCTAATTTATTTAGTTTTTTTAATGATAATTAATTACCCAACTAACTTAGCAATTCCAAAAGCCGCCGCCGCCGCTACGAGTCCAATGGCTGTTACTTTTAAAGCACCTTTGAAAGTGGGTTGTCCTGTAACTTTAGCTTTGAAATAACCAAAAACAAACAAACATAGGGTCGTTATAATCGCAGATAGAATCAGCCCTTCTTTTGGAGTAGCTGTAAAAAAATAAGCAGATAAAGGCAAAAATCCTCCAACAATATATGCACTTCCTATGGTTAGCGCACTATTTCGGGCTCGGTTGGGATGTGGTTTTTCTAAACCTAATTCAAATTTCATCATAAAATCGACCCATTTATCTTTGTCTTTGGCGAGTTGATTGGCAATTAATGTTTGTCCCGCTTCGTCAATACCATAATCAGCAAAAATTTCTTTTACTTCGTCAATTTCCTTTTGATGGTGATTATCCACTTCAAAATATTCTCTTTTGAGTTCGCTTTCGTAGTGTTCCTGTTCGGTTTTTCCTGCAAGATAACCGCCTAAACCCATGGCTATGCATCCCGCAACTATCTCTGCAATTCCAGCTGTAATCACAATCGAATTACTGTCAACAGCACCACTCAAACCTGCAGCCAATGCAAATGGTACAGTCAATCCATCGCTCATTCCAATAACCATATCAGTAATGAATTCGGAGCTTTTTAAATGTTGTTCTTGGTAGGTTTCCATATTTACTTTTTAGCTTTTTTAGTTTTCCAACTCACACGTTGTCCTAATATTAATTTTACATTCCATACATCAGAACTCAATGTTGTTCCATGACCTATACCAAATTGAAATTCATAATTTGGGTTTAAATACAAATCGGTCACCAAATAAAATTGATGTGTTTGAATATCATAACTATCCCATCTAAATGGATTTCCGGTTACGCCATAATATTCAATTCCTAGAGAATATTTAGGATTTACAGCATACGAATATTTTACATTAGGCGAAAACCTAACCTCTTTTGTTTTGAAAGAACCATCAATTGTTGGGTTAACCGAAAAATAATTGTTTCCAATTGTTTTATCAAATATAGGTCTAATCTCATAATCTGCATCATAAACATTGGTTATTTCGTTTTTAACAAATCCGCCTTCAATAGATAAACTCGCACCCATAAACCAGTTCCATGAAGTTGGAACAGTAATTCTAGGACGAATATGACTACCCATATAATTATAGGTTCCGTTGTTTATTCTTGTAAATATATAAAAGCCCAATTCAAAATTGTTTAATAAACCCGTTGTTACTTCAAGTGTTTCGTGAAGCGGATGCGAGAAATTGGATTCATTTTTTGGTCCACTTGGAGAAATATTGCTGTGCAATTCAAAAATAGTAGTGTTTTTTGGCATTGTTGGCGAAGTATATACTTGTACTTCATAATTTTCTTGCGCTTGTACTACTGGTAAATTTAATAAGATAAAAAGGATTAAAGCAGATTTTTTTTTGAATTTAAAAACAGATAATTGTATCATTTTAGTATGAATTTAATTTTTACAAAGTTCGTATATTTTCTATTAATTATAAAAAAAACACATTGTATTAATCTATTCTTAAGTATGTTTTATTTATGAATGTATCCATTTTAAAGTTATCTGTTAAATTAAACTTTAAAATCAAAAACCTAAAATCTAAATAAATTATATTTGCTCCTAGAAAATGCTTATATGAAATTTGATTTAGTACAAAAAGACCCAAATTCTAAAGCCAGAGCTGGGAAAATTACCACCGATCACGGAATTATTGAAACGCCAATTTTTATGCCCGTTGGAACAGTTGCTTCTGTAAAAGGAGTGCACCAACGCGAATTAAAAGAAGAAATTAATCCAGATGTCATTCTAGGAAATACGTATCATTTATACCTTCGTCCTCAAACAGAAATTCTTGAAAAAGCGGGTGGTTTGCACAAGTTTATGAATTGGGATAGAAATATATTAACCGATTCGGGCGGCTATCAAGTATATTCCCTTTCTGCTAATAGAAAAATTAAAGAAGAAGGCGTTAAGTTTAAATCACATATTGATGGCTCGTATCATTTTTTTACACCTGAAAATGTAATGGAAATCCAGCGCACGATTGGTGCAGACATTATAATGGCATTTGACGAATGTACTCCTTATCCTTGTGATTATCGCTATGCTCAACGTTCCATGAAAATGACACATCGATGGTTAGACAGATGTATTAATCATTTGAAAAATGTACCTACTAAATATGGTTACGATCAAGCTTTTTTTCCAATTGTTCAAGGAAGTACCTACAAAGATTTAAGAATACAAAGCGCTGAATATATTGCTAATTCCAATCAAGTTGGAAATGCCATCGGCGGACTTTCTGTTGGAGAACCAGCCGAAGAAATGTATGCGATGGCAGAAGTAGTTTGCAACATTCTACCGGAGGATAAACCTCGATATTTAATGGGGGTTGGAACGCCAATTAATATTCTTGAAAATATTGCGCTAGGTGTTGATATGTTTGATTGTGTCATGCCAACACGGAATGCTCGAAACGGAATGTTATTTACAGCTAACGGTACAATTAACATTAAAAATAAGAAATGGGAAGCTGATTTTTCGCCTGTGGATGAAATGGGTCACACCTTTGTAGATACCGAATATACAAAAGCGTATCTTCGTCATTTATTTGCTGCCAATGAATATCTTGGAAAACAAATTGCCACAATTCACAATCTTGGATTTTATATGTGGTTGGTTCGTGAAGCTAGAAAACATATTATTGCAGGTGATTTTAGAACTTGGAAGGACATGATGATCAAACAAATGAGCCAACGGTTGTAGGAAAGTTTAATGGATTAAATGTTTAAAATTAATATTAAAAAAGAACAATATTAAACCAATTTAAACACATAAAAAGAGGATGCTAACAATTTTAGATAAATACATACTAAAACGATATTTAAGCACTTTTATAGTGATGTTGTTAATGTTTATTCCGATTGGAATTACCATTGATGTGTCTGAAAAAGTCAATAAGATGATTGAAAACCATGTGCCATTTAAAGCCATCGCTCAATATTATGTCGATTTTACTATTTATTTTGCTAATTTACTATTCCCAATCTTTCTTTTTTTATCTATTATTTGGTTTACTTCAAAGTTGGCAAATGATACTGAAATTATAGCCATTTTAAGTTCTGGAATTTCATTTACACGATTTTTGCGCCCCTATCTTATTGGCGCAACTTTCGTCTCTATATTTTCTTTGTTATTTGGATTTTATTTAGTTCCAAAAGCAAGTGATGGATTCAAAAATTTTAGATACATATACCTAATTGGAAACGGGGAGAACGAAATGCGAGACAATTCGGATGTTTATAGACAAATTAATAAAGAAGAATTCATTTATGTAAGCAGTTTCAATTCGGTATCCAAAATGGCTTTTAACTTCTCTATGGAGCGATTTGATAAAGACAAATTAAAATATAAAGTTACCGCCAGCAGAATTCAATGGAATGCAAAACAAAAGAGTTATTCTTTATTTGATTACAAAAAAAGAAAAGTCGGTGAGTTGAACGATGTTATTGAATCTATACCAAGAAAAGATACTGTTTTTAAATTTGATTTAGAAGATTTAACTCCTGTAGTTTACATTGCAGAAACCTTGTCTTATGGCGATTTAATCAAATTTATTGCTAAAGAAAGAGAACGAGGTTCTACGAATATAAATGTGTATTTAGTAGTGCTTTACAAAAAATACAGTATTCCAATTTCTGCATTTATTTTAACAATTATTGCTGTTGCAGTCTCGTCTATGAAGCGCAGAGGCGGAATGGGAATTAACCTGGCAGTCGGAATTTTATTAGCTTTTGCTTTTGTGTTTTTAGATAAAATTTTTGGAGTGCTTGCTGAAAAATCTACTGCACCACCAATTATAGCTGTTTGGATCCCGAACATTGTTTTTGGTATTTTAGCAATAATACTTCTAAGGAATGCTAAGCGATAATTCCAAAAGCTATTTACACCTTCATTTGATTGTTTTCATTTGGGGATTTACTGCAATTTTAGGCAGGTTAATTTCTCTCGAATCATTGCCATTGGTTTGGTTTAGAATGTTATTTGCGGTTTTTTTTATTTTTATGTATATTAAAATTAAAAAAATACCTATCACAGTTTCCAAAAAAGTAGGTATTAAATTACTTTTCGCCGGATTAATTATTGCTCTTCATTGGCTCACTTTTTTTAGGGCAATTAAGGTTTCTAATGTTTCAATAACTCTTGCCTGTTTATCTACGGGAGCATTTTTCACTTCATTAATTGAACCCATTTTTTTTAACAAAAAGTTGGTTTGGCTCGAAGTGTTCTTTGGAATAATTGTTGTATTAGGATTGTCAATCATCTTTAATGTTGAGGGAAAATATGTGGAAGGAATTTGTTTAGCATTGATATCCGCATTTTTATCCGCATCTTTTGCAGTAATTAATAGCAAATTTGTTAAAACCTATGAGCCAACCCTCATATCATTTTATGAACTTTCGGGTGGTGTTCTTTTCTTTTCTATTTTTCTATTGTTTTCAAACAGTTTTAATACAGATTTCTTTCAATTAACAACCAATGATTTTATTTATTTAATGATTTTGAGTTCTGTTTGTACCGCTTATGCTTTTATAGCTTCTACATCAGTAATGAAATTTTTAAGTCCTTATACCGTTATGCTTACCATAAATATGGAACCAATTTACGGAATTGTATTGGCCGTAATTATATTGAAAGATAAAGAACAAATGAGTACAGGTTTTTATATTGGAGCCCTAATTATTCTTATAACCGTAATCACAAACGGAATTTTAAAAAGCAGATCAAAAGCAACTTAATGTTTTGTTTAAAACTTATCGCATAAAATAACTTTTTCACTTGATTTAAAATTTTATCTTTGTAATCCGAATTTTAATTAATCGAACAAATCCTATGGAATATTTAGATTTTGAACTTCCTATAAAAGAACTGGAAGACCAATTAGACAAATGTCAAATTATTGGTCAAGAATCCGATGTTGATGTTACCAATACATGTAAACAAATTGAAAAAAAATTAGAAGAAACCAAACGAAAAATATATAAGAATCTCACGGCTTGGCAACGGGTTCAACTTTCGCGTCATCCAAACAGACCTTACACTATGGATTATATCAATTCATTGTGTGGAGATACATTTTTAGAGCTTTTTGGAGACAGAAGTTTTAAAGACGACAAAGCCATGGTGGGTGGTTTAGGTAAAATTGAGGGGCAATCATTTATGATAGTTGGCCAACAAAAAGGATACAATACCAAAACACGTCAATACAGAAACTTTGGAATGGCAAATCCAGAAGGATATCGTAAAGCATTGCGCTTGATGAAAATGGCTGAAAAATTTGGAATTCCTGTAGTAACTTTTATTGATACACCGGGTGCTTATCCGGGTTTGGAAGCCGAAGAACGAGGTCAAGGCGAAGCTATTGCCAGAAATATTCTTGAAATGTGTCGTTTGAAAGTGCCTGTTATTTGCGTTATAGTAGGCGAAGGTGCTTCTGGAGGCGCATTAGGAATTGGAGTTGGTGACAAAGTTTTGATGATGGAAAATACATGGTATTCTGTAATTTCACCTGAATCATGTTCTTCAATTCTATGGAAAAGTTGGGAATATAAAGAACAAGCCGCCGAAGCATTAAAATTGACTTCTGCAGATATGAAAAAACAAAAATTAGTAGATGATATTATTCCAGAACCACTAGGTGGCGCTCACTATGATAGAGAAACTGCTTTTAAAACCGTACAACAATATATCTCTAAAGCATATAACGATCTGAAAGATTTATCAACAACCGATTTAATAATGCAAAGGATGAATAAATACAGTAAAATGGGCGAATATAAAGAGTAAATTCTTACAAAAAAGTATAAAATCCGAAGCCCTTTAGTTTCGGATTTTTTTTTGGTTATTAACAAAAAACAATTAGTTATAAACAAAATTTTGTAATAACTAAACGTTATAAAAATTAAAGAATTAGTTACTTTCGCTACATGGAAAATGTTAGAAATATAAACCCAATAAAAATTGATAAAACTACTATTATCAATCTCGAAAAAGGAAAGCTTCCGCCACAAGCCCTCGATCTTGAGGAAGCAGTTCTTGGGGCAATGATGATTGATAAAAAAGGAGTTGATGAGGTTATTGATATTTTACAATCTGATGCCTTTTATAAAGAGGCACACAAGCATATATTTGAAGCCATTTTTCAATTATTCACAGATTCTCAACCTATTGATTTATTAACAGTTTCCTCGCAGTTAAGAAAGAATGCTAAGTTAGATTTAGCCGGTGGGGATTTTTATTTAATTCAACTGACACAAAAGATTTCATCTTCGGCACACATTGAGTTTCACTCTCGTATTATTTTACAGAAATTCATTCAGCGAAGTTTAATTAGAATATCATCAGAAATAATTGAAGAATCGTATGATGAAACCACAGATGTTTTTGATCTGTTAGACAAAGCTGAATCAAGATTATATGAAGTTACTCAAGGAAATATCAAACGAAGTTCAGAAACCGCTCAAAGTTTAGTTAATCAAGCCAAAAAACGTATTGAAGAAATTGCTAATAAAGAAGGATTATCTGGAATTGCATCTGGTTTTGATAAATTAGATAAGTTGACTTCGGGTTGGCAACCCTCTGACTTAATTATTATAGCCGCTAGACCGGGTATGGGAAAAACAGCTTTTGTACTTTCAATGGCTCGAAATATCGCAATAGATTTTGGCCATCCCGTAGCATTATTTTCTCTTGAGATGTCTTCCGTTCAGTTGATTACACGTTTGATTTCATCTGAAACCGGTTTGTCTTCTGAAAAACTTCGTACAGGAAAATTAGAAAAACACGAATGGGAACAGCTTTCTGTAAAAGTAAAAGATTTAGAAAAAGCGCCCTTATTTATTGATGACTCGCCGTCGCTTTCTATTTTTGATTTACGTGCCAAAGCCAGACGTTTGGCATCTCAACACGGAATTAAATTAATAATTGTAGATTATCTTCAATTAATGACGGCTGGTGGAAACGGAAAGGGAGGCGGAAATAGGGAACAAGAAATTTCAACAATCTCAAGAAACCTAAAGGCATTGGCCAAAGAATTAGAGGTGCCAGTAATTGCACTTTCTCAATTATCTCGTGCCGTTGAAACTCGTGGTTCTAGTAAACGTCCATTACTTTCTGACCTTCGTGAATCAGGAGCGATAGAACAAGATGCCGATATAGTATCGTTTATTTACCGTCCGGAATATTATAAAATTGAAGAATGGGATGATGAAGATGCTTCACCAACAGCTGGTCAAGCCGAATTTATTATTGCAAAGCACAGAAATGGTTCGTTAGAAAATATTAGATTAAAATTTATCGGAAATCTTGGCAAGTTTGATAATTTGGAGGAATATGGTGGTGGATATAATGATTTACCCTCCAAAATGAATCACGATGATAATCCTTTTATGACTAAAAATCTTCCATCGGCAAATGAAGCATTTGGAAACTTTAATTCTACTAATGATGATAGCGATGTTCCATTTTAATCACTTGATGTTTTAATTACCCGATGCTGTGTTTTCGCTTTTTCTTTAAAATAAAACGACTATATTTGGGTTAAAATTTATAAGAATGCAATTCAGAAAAAGTTTATTTATTTTTTTACTACTTATTTCATTTTCGGTTAGGGCAAGTTTTATTCTTTTGCCGATGGATGAATCGATTCAAAAGAACCACTTAAAAGCGTATGGAATTACCTACTGGTGCTTGGATAAAAAATATAAAGCCAGCTGGTTGTTGAATTATCGAGGCGGTTCTTTTTTATTGCCAGATGCTCCCGAAATTCGAAAAGAATGTCAAATTCGAGGGGTGAGTTTCGAAATTTTATCTGATGCAGAAGAAGAATCCATATTAGCTGAAATATCCAGTCCATCACAAAATATGGAAACCGTTGTTTTGGAAAAAGCTCCCAAGATTGCTGTTTATACTCCTCCCGGAAAACAACCTTGGGATGATGCTGTTACTATGGTTTTAAACTATGCAGAAATTCCGTTTACTCCCATTTATGACGAGCAAGTTTTAAGTGATCAATTGATTTTATATGATTGGTTGCATTTACATCATGAAGATTTTTCTGGTCAATATGGTAAATTTTATGGAGGATACAGGAATGCTCCTTGGTATATTGATCAAAAGAAAGAAGCAGAAGCATTAGCCACTAAATTGGGTTATGCGAAAGTTTCAGAAGAGAAGTTGGCTGTTGCCAAAAAAATACGCGATTTTGTAATTGGTGGTGGATTTATGTTTGCCATGTGTTCGGCAACTGATAGTTTTGATATTGCTCTTTCTGCAGAAGGCGTTGATATTTGTGAACCGATGTTTGACGGTGACGACAGCGAACCCAATTATCAATCTAAAATAGATTACTCTAAAACATTTGCTTTTAAAGATTTTATTCTTGACAGAAAACCCGATCATTATGAGTTTTCTGATATTGATATGACTGAAAAACGATTAAACATTCCTTTTGAAAAAGATTATTTTACCTTAATGGATTTTTCAGCCAAATGGGATGTTATTCCGAGTATGTTATGTCAAAATCACACCCAATTAGTCAAAGGTTTTATGGGACAAACTACAGCTTTTCAGAGAGATTTAATAAAATCAAATGTATTGGTTTTGGGTGAAAATGAATTGAATGGCGAAGCACGATACATTCATGGACAAAAAGGAAAGGGATTTTTTACCTTTTATGGGGGTCACGATCCAGAAGATTATCAACATAGAGTAGGCGATGCCCCTACTGTTTTAGATTTACATCCCAATTCGCCTGGATTTCGTTTGATTTTAAATAATGTCTTGTTTCCAGCGGCAAAAAAGAAAAAGCAAAAAACGTAATTGGTTAATTAAAAAAATAAAATCCCAAATTCCTACTTATTTTGTTTTAGAATTAGGGATTTATTTAGCCCTGATTGCAGTGGAAATCCTTTTTATTGTTTTGAGATAATGTTCTTAATGAAGTATAGACTCCTAAAACAATAAAAAGATTGCAACGTAAAGCAGGAATGGCTTCTAATAAAACTATTTATTATTGTCTATGATATAGTTCAGTACTTTGGTCATTAAATGCACGCGGTCTTTTCCTAAAACATTGTGTTTGTGCATTGGATAAGCAAAGAAATCTACTTGTTTTTCGGCTTCTACAAATTTTTTGATTAAGGCAAAATTTTGTTGCATTACCACCGTATCGTCACTAGTACCGTGAATTAACAGTAATTTCCCTTTTAAATTATTGACATAGTTCAACGTACTAGCTTCGTCAAAACCTTTTTGGTTTTCGGCAGGCGTATCCATATAACGTTCTCCATACATCACTTCATAATACTTCCAGTCGGTTACGGGTCCGCCAGCAACGCCCACTTTAAAGATGTTTGGTTTTCTCAACATTAATGAAGTTGTCATGAATCCACCATAACTCCAACCGTGAACTGCTAATCTATTTCCGTCAACGTAAGGTAAAGATTTTAAATAGTCCACACCTTTCAATTGGTCGTTCATTTCATTCTCGCCCAGATGTCCGTGAATTACACTCTCAAAAGCAAATCCGCGATTACTAGAACCACGATTATCAATGGTAAAAACCAAATATCCTTGTTCCGCCATCCAATACATCCATAAATTGGCACCATCTAAAAATGAATTCGTAATCATTTGCGCATGGGGACCCCCATAAACATATACCATTACGGGATATTTTTTGGTAGGATCAAAATTGCTCGGTTTTATTAAACGTGTGTATAAATCGGTTGTTCCATCGGCAGCTTTAATTGTTTTGATTTCTGCTGTCCCGATTTGGTAGTCATCGTATTTGTTTTTGCTTTCCAATAAAGTAGTAGCGTTTAATTTTTTATCATATAACAATGATTTTGAAGGTGTTGAATGATTGGAATACTCGTCAAAAAACCAATTTCCATCGGTTGATACAGAAACGTTATGAACACCTTCGTCTTTGGTAATTAGCGTTTGTTTTCCTTTTAAATCGACTTTATACACCAACATATTTGTTGGATTTTCTCCCGTTGCTTTAAAATAAATTTCAGTTCCAGTTGGATTTGCACCGATAATTTCTTTTACAGGAAACTTATTTGCAGTTAATTGTTTGATTAATTTTCCTTCAATAGAATAGTAGTATAAGTTTAAGAAACCCTCTTTTTCGCTGCACCAAATAAAATTATTTGAAGTTGTACTCGGAAAAAACGCGTTGTGTTCTGGTTCAACCCAATTTGGATTTTTCTCGTTTAAAATGGTTCTTATAAATGCACCAGAATTTGCATCATACACATTTAAATTCATATCATTTTGCGCCCTATTTAATTCGGCAATCAAAACATATTTTTCGTCAGATGACCAAGATAAATTGGTTAAATAATCGTCAGCAATACCGCTTTTTGGTGAAATGAACACCGTTTTTTTTGTAGAGATATTATAAATTCCAACTTTTGGGTTTTCCGATTTTTGCCCAATCATTGGGTATTTTAAATTGATTAATTTACCTGGAGTTTCGGTAATATCTAATAAAGGATAATCAGCCACTTCGGATTGGTCTTTTTGGTAAAATGCCAGATACGATGATCTTGGCGACCAGAAAATTCCGTTTTTGATTCCGAATTCATTTCGAGCAATTGATTGGCCAGAAACAACATCTTGGTTAGTTTCAGCAGTAACCGCTATTTTTTCTTTGTTTTTGTTGAAAAAATACAAGTTGTTTTTTTCCGTATAAGCCAAATTTTGTTTACTTGAATCGTAAGTTTGATTATCAGCAACATCTGAAGTTGTATGGATCACTTTTCCTGTTTTTGAAGTTAAAGAAAAACTGTAGTATTTGCCTTCTTCGGAAATTAAAATCGTATTGGCATCAATCCATTCCAAACTTGAAAAACTTTTTAATTTGGTTTGTAAAACACTATTAATTTCGGTTAAAGTTACCAATTCTATAGCTATAGAGTTGGTATTTGAAGCCGCCATCATTTTTGTATTTCCATCCGTATAATACACATATTTAGCAGTATTAGGAATCCATTGAAACCCTAAAAGTTTATCGGCTCTAAACGCTCGATTTTGTTGCATTACCGCTTCATCTAAACTAAAGGTCTTTAATTGTGCCTGAATATTTATGGCTAATAATAAACTGAAGAAAACAATTATTTTTTTATTCATGATTATTTTTTTTTGTTGGGTTAAAGATATAAAAATGATAATATTATTATAAAAATCACTAACCATTCTTAGATCTTATTAATCATCTTCTATTTCAAATTCGGCGTCTTTTTCCCAAATTTCCATTTCGCAGGGTTTGCAATTGAATTTTAGTTTGTATTCCAATTCGCCTTGCTTCAATATCAATGGTTCTTTGACTTTTTCTCCTAAAGTGTCTTTATGGTATTTAGGACATTTTTCTAATTCGTATTTAATGCAATATTTAGTAGTCATCACACGAGATTTACCCGGATCCCATTGCAATTCAAATGCCTGTTCAATTTCGGTTACGCCATGTCTTTCGTAGAATTTTCGGGCTACTTTATTAGCAACATTAAAAGTGAAATCTAATTCGCTTTCGGGATAGGGATGCGATGTTTTTACAATTTGCTGTTCTTCACGATGGTAATTTGCCAATCGAATTTCAGATAATTGTTCGTATACCGTTCTTCTCATCTCATTGATTTTAGAAATTGGAAGAAACCAATTTTGAGAAAATTCAATTGTAATATTATCGGCATTATAAGGTGTAAATCCTGTTTTTGCTAAGTTTATTTTGAAATTTTCTTCTATAGATTGGTTGTTTTTTGTAATCTCTTTAGGATGAATTAATGAAACATTACTCACATTTTCGTCTTCATCAGTAGCCGTTAATTCAAATCCGTTTTCATTTTCAGATAAAAGTAGTGTTGTACTTATTTTTCGAACCGCACTATCTTCGCGTTCAACAATTTTAATAAAAGCCGCGTCATTATTTCTGTAAATAAAAGTACCGTTTTTGATTTCTTTCAAAACATTAGGGTAAACAAACCCATTTTCTGCTCTATTAACATAAATTCCATCGGCTTCATTATTCTCATTTATGAAACACAATCCGTCACCATTATTTAATAATTCACCGTTTTCAATTTTATAGGAATTTCCAAGGGTTTGAATCAACTTTCCAATATATTGACCTTTAGATTTTGGACTTTCCCAAGAGCCAATAGATTGGTGTCTTTCGTTTACAAAATAATCGGTGTAACCACGATTGAAACTTCTATCTAGTGATGAATCAAATGTATAAGTGCATTTTCCTGAAGATGCTTTGGTATATTTATCGCTGTTTTGATTTAAAAAAGCATCTAATTTTTGACGTAAAAACGAGACATTATTTTTTACATAAACAATATCTTTCAAACGTCCTTCAATTTTAAATGATGAAATTCCAGCTTTAATTAAATTTGGAATTTGATCGGTTACATCAAAATCTTTAATAGAAAGTAAATGGCTGTTTTTGATTAAAGTATTGCCATTTCCATCAATTAAATTGTATGGCAAACGGCAATTTTGTGCACACGAACCGCGATTTGCAGAACGTTCGCCATTTGCCACACTCATATAACAATTGCCACTGAATGATACACATAAAGCGCCGGTAACAAAGAATTCCAATTCCACATCGGTTGCTTCACTAATGTCTTTTATTTGATGTAAATTCAATTCGCGTGCCAATACTACCCGCTTAATTCCGGCATCTTTTAGGAATTTGATTTTATCAGCATCTCGATTATTGGCTTGTGTACTAGCATGTAATACAATTGGAGGTAAATCCATTTCCAGAATTGCCATATCTTGAACTATAAGTGCATCAACGCCAATTTCATACAATTCAAAAATCATTTTACGACAAGTTTCTAATTCGTTATCAAATAAAATGGTATTGATAACAACAAAAACTTGAGCGTTAAACAAATGAGCATATTTAACTAATTCGGATACATCTTCCATAGAATTATTGGCATTGGAACGAGCTCCAAATTGGGGAGCGCCAATATATACAGCATCGGCACCACTATTGATGGCTGCCATTCCATGTATTAAATCTTTTGCAGGAGCAAGTATTTCTATTTTTTTCTTCATTGACAAAATTACTTTTGGATCGTATTTTTTTTACGTTAAAAAGCATACAAAGTTCAAGTATTTTATTGAAGATTTCTAATCTAAAATTAGATTTTTTACTTTTAATAATCAACCTCATTTAAAATGAATTAAATAAGGATAATTTTATGGAGATATATAATTATATTTATATTCGTTTTTTAAATCAAGTTTGTAATATCCTTTGGCTTTTTTTTTGGTTAAATCAACTACAATAACAATGAAATTATTCTCTTTTTCGGTAGTAAGAAGAATATGTTCAAACTTGTTAATGGTATCGCGATATGCTTTATAAACTAGTTGGTTTTCATCAATTTTTTTGGTTATAATTTTTACTCTTTTCAAATTATTTACAAAAGGCCAGATATTAAACATCGTTTTAATATCATCTGTAGTTTCAACCATTTTACCAATTATTGTTGATTCAAATTTTTCTTTAGAAAGCTCTTTAGGTCCTTTTTTGTTTTTTAATTTTCTATAAATGACAACAATAAATATAATTACTCCAGTTAAATATAAAGAAATAAAATGCAAATGAATTAGTTTATTGATTGTCATAGTGATTGTTGTTTATTATCATATATTTTATTGCAATTTATGCAAAAAGAAAGCCTAAATTACTTGTTTAGTAGATTTTACTTTTGAAGTCATAATTTTTTTGGAGTTGAATTTTAATAATTTATCCAAGAAAGAAATAGTTTTACAAAAAGTTAATTTACAACCAATCCAATACCTTTTTTAATTTTTTAATTTTTTCTTTGTAGGGGGCATATCGCATAGGTAAATCCAACCAAAGTCCCTTTTTGACAATTGCTTTTTTATGCGAAAAAGTATCGAAACTTAATTTTCCATGATATGATCCAATCCCACTATGACCCACCCCTCCAAATGGAAGGCGTTTGTTAGAAAAATGAATAACAGTGTCGTTAATACAACCGCCACCAAAGGAATATTTTTTTACGATTTCTTCTGCCCATTTCTTGTTTTTTGAAAACACATACAAAGACAGTGGTTTTTCATATCTCGAAATGATGTTTTCAATTTCAGTTTCACTACGAAAGCTAATTATTGGCAAAATAGGCCCAAATATTTCATCTTGCATTACTAAACTATCTAATTCAGGTTCGTCTAGCAGCGTTGGGGCGATGTAATTATCTACATTATTAGTTTGTCCACCTAATAAAATTGATTCTTTTTCTAAAAAAGAAATAATTCTCGACCAATTTTTTTGATTAACAATTCTTGGATAGTCGGGAGATATTTCTGGATTTTCGCCATAAGCTAAAACAATTTCTACTTTTAGAGCATCAACTAATCTTGCTTTTATTTTTGAATTAACCAAAAGGTAATCAGGAGCAATGCACGTTTGACCGGCGTTAATGAATTTTCCCCAAACAATTCTTTTTGCTGTTAATTTTATGTTGCAATTTTCATCAATTATACATGGATTTTTTCCACCAAGTTCTAATGTTACGGGGGTTAAGAATTCGGCAGCAGCTTTAGCAACGATTTTTCCAACAGCAACACTTCCTGTAAAAAATATATAATCCCAACGTTTTGATAACAATTGTTGTGAAACCTCGATACCACCTTGAATAACTTCTACATGATTTTTGTCAAATACTTTTAAAACAATTTCATTAATTATTTCGGAAGTATTTGTAGTTAATTCGGAAGGTTTAATTACCACCTGATTACCAGCAGCAACGGCAGCTATTAATGGACAAAATACCAGTTGAAAAGGATAATTCCATGGGGCAATAATTAAAACTTTCCCATAGGGTTCACTTAAAATATAATCGGTTGAAGGGAAATTTAATAAGGATGGAAACACCCGTTTTGGTTTCGCCCAATTATCTATTTTTTGGATAGTACGTTTTAATTCAGTAATAACATAACTAGTTTCTGTTATAACAGCTTCAAATTCAGGTTTTTTAAAATCTTTGTAAAGCGCAGTTGTAATTTTGTCTTCATAAGTAATTAGTATGCTTAAAAGCTTTTTAAGACACTCTTTACGGTAGTTCATGTTAGTTTTATAATCCATATCTATAGAAATGCCCATCTAAAACCGGAATAGAAATCGACTTGTTTTCCGTTGTTTGATAGGGAAGAAACGATAGAGTTTGAACCTAAATAAAATCCACCCAATCGGAATCCAAATCCAATCGTAGTTCCAGAAATTTGATTGTTCGAAATAGGAACATAAGTTTCAAAGAATCCAAGATTTACCCGAGGTGTAATCGTCATTACATTCAAAGCCGTTATTTGATCGTTTTCATTATCTTTTTTCAATTTGCGCTGCATGTAGCCCGTGATGTATACTTTGGGAATAATTTTAAAATCACTATAAAATGAAAAAAGAGTAGGAAGATTGACTTTGAAATCTTTTTGTCCATCAACTTTGGTTAAATAGCCATTAGAGTTCAAAATAGTTTCTACCTGACCTAAATTACTAATATTATTAAATAAATTCAAATTCAATGGAGCGTGTCCTTGTGTTGAAAAAGTATAATTAGTTGAAGCATTATTATTGTCTTTATAAGTCATACTTCCGATATTTCTAAGAGCCAAACCTACTTTTATTTTATATTTATTTGCGCCCTCTTTCCATTTGTAGGTAAAACCTATATCAGAAGCTACGCCATTTAATCCCCCATAAATAGATTTTGTATAATCACTAAAATTTGAAAAACTATTAGCCAAACCTCCCGAATAAGCAATATTCAAATTGGCCGGTTGATTGGTTGTCAAATATGATTCTCCTGCTGTAGTTGTAATATTTCCATTAAGACCATTCAATCCAAAATTCGAATAGGAACCTGGAAACAAAAATTTTAAAGTTACACCCGCACTTAAACTATGTTTGTTGCTGTCAAATAACGGATGAGCCACTGAAAATCCTACTTCTCCATATGAAGTTCCAATCAATCTTTGGTTGTAGTTGTTATTGATTACTGTTAAAAAAGCCGATGGATTATTATTGTTAATGGCATTTCCAATGTTGGGGTCAATGTCAATCAAATCAAATTTCATATTGGCTTTTGTAGTTATAGCAAATCCCCATTTAAGTAATTTTATTGCCACACTAGGTCCTATAATTTGTCCGTCAAAACGAAGGTTAACAGGGTCATTTCCTTTGAAAATTAAATCTTGCAAATTATTACCAGAGGTTAAATCGCTATAACCAATTCGATTATTGGTAACATCAAAACTAACGCCGTATAAATTAATTTCAAATTTTTTAGACAAATTTGAGAATTCTGCAGGATTTATTATTCCATTTAAAATTCCAACACGACTTGATGTACTCAACCCAGCAAAATGATCTTGTGAAAATCCTTTTAAAGATATTGCAGCTAAAGTAATTAAAAGTAGTTTTTTCATTGGTAAAAAAATTAGTTTGTAAGTATAAATATAAGAAATCTAAATTTAAAACGCAGCAAAAATAATTTTTTTTATACGGCATTCCAAACTGCATCGTCTGGTGTTGGCGCAACGAGAGTTAGTACTTCTTTTGAAACGGGGTGAATGAAAACTAATTTTCGGGCATGAAGATAAATACCACCATCAGGATTGCTGCGGTCAAAACCATATTTTAAATCCCCTTTTATTGGACAACCAATAGCCTGTAATTGTGCCCTTATTTGATGGTGTCTTCCAGTATGAAGATTAATTTCTAACCCAAAATAATGATTTAATTCTTTTATTATTTTATAGTCTAAAGATGCTTTTTTGCTTTCGGAAACTTCTTTTAAATAAGCTTTAGAAGTATTATTTTTTTCATTTCTTTTTAGAAAATGAATGAGATTGTCATCGTTTTTTGGCGGTTTGTTTTTAACAATTGCCCAATAGGTTTTCTGGGTTTGTCTATTGCTGAATAATTCATTCAATCGAGTTAGTGCTTTTGAGGTTTTAGCAAAAACAACAATTCCTGTTGTGGGTCTATCCAATCGATGTACCACGCCCAAAAATACTTCTCCAGGTTTATTGTATTTTTCTTTGAGGTATTCTTTAACTACTTCAGAAAGCGGTTTGTCTCCTGTTTTATCACCTTGTACAATATCTCCTACGCGTTTATTAATCACTATAATATGATTGTCTTCGTGAAGAATTTGAAGGTTGGATTTATTGGAAAGAATTTTCATTTAGACTTCTTAGAATTTTAGATTTTTAGACCTTTTAGATTTTTAAAGTTGATCTAAATTTTGATATCATTTTAATTATTTCTTCGAGTTGAATTATTAATATATCCAACTGTTCTAATTTTAAAAAACCTAAATCGGAGGAAATTAATAATTGAGTTTCAATTTCATAAGCAGAACCAATTGCTATTTCAAGAAATCTTGCAAAATCCTTATTAGAATTTCGTGAAGATCCTTCTGCAATATTTGATGGAATTGAAACAGATGCTCTTCTTAACTGATTTGTTATTCCAAATTTTTCATCACTTGGAAAAGACGATGTAACAGAATAAATTTCAAAACAAAAAGATCTACTTTTTTTCCAAATTAAAAGTTCTTTAAATTGATGCATTTTTATTTAGATTGTTAGATTAATTAGACTCTTTAGACCTTTTAGCTTTTAATTCATCTAAAACGACTATGATAAAACCGCGATATTTTTTTTTAAACTGAATTATTAAGATCAATTAAAATTTTGCACTTGAATTTTAAGAAGTCTAAAAGTCTATAGGGTCTAAAAATCAAAATTCTAAGAAGTCTAAATTAATACTGCTCATTTGCATTTGGAAAATCTTGACTTTTAACATCGGCAACATAATTTCCGATGGCTTTTGTCATTTGTTCATATAAATTCAAATAACGACGCAAAAATCGCGGACTAAATTCGTTGTTCATTCCCAACATATCATGGATTACTAATACTTGTCCGTCTACACCACCACCAGCGCCAATTCCAATTACTGGAATCGAAATACTTTGCGCTACTTTTTCAGCTAGATGTGCAGGAATTTTTTCCAATACTAAAGCAAAGCATCCTAATTTTTCTAGCAATTTTGCATCTTCCATAAGTTTTTCTGCTTCCGCATCTTCTTTGGCTCGAACGGTGTAAGTTCCAAATTTATATATAGATTGTGGCGTCAGTCCCAAATGTCCCATAACCGGAATTCCTGCATTTAATATTTTTTTGATAGAGTCTTTAATTTCACTTCCGCCCTCTAATTTTACTGCATGTCCGCCACTTTCTTTCATAATCCTAATAGAAGAACGTAGAGCTTCTTTAGGATCTGATTGGTAACTTCCAAAAGGTAAATCCACTACAACCAAAGCCCGTTCAATGGCACGAACCACACTGCTTGCATGGTAAATCATTTGATCTAAAGTAATTGGCAAAGTAGTTTCGTGACCTGCCATAACATTGCTTGCAGAATCCCCTACAAGAATTACATCAACACCAGCAGTATCTACAATCTTTGCCATGGTAAAATCATAAGCTGTAAGCATAGAAATCTTCTCGCCATTGGCTTTCATTTCAATTAATGATTTGGTTGTGATTCTTTTGTAATCTTTTTTAGCTACTGACATGGATATAAAAAATTAACCCCGACAATTTGTTCAGGGTGATAATAATTGATTTAAGATTGTAAAAGTAGTAATTCCTATTTGTATTGTTGTGTTAATGAATTGAAAAATTATTTTATCAAAATTAGAAAAGCATTTAGAAAGGATAAAAGCGATGTTAAAATAGAAAAATATCCAATGGTGTATTCCCCAGCATTGAATGTGCTTTTACACCGAAAAAATGGTTAATTTTGTATCGTAATATTAATTTTATGAAAATACTAATAAAGTTTTTTTGCTTGATGTTATTAATTTCTGCTTCTGTTTTTTCTCAAGAAAGCAAAGAGGTTAAGTTTTCGGTATCGGGTTATATGGAAACCTTTTATTCTAATGATTTTCAAAATTCGAATACGGAAAAAAAAATATCTTTCATGTATAACTACAACCGTCAAAATGAATTTAATATAAACATTGTATTGCTTCGAACTAAAGTGGCTTTTGAAAATGGTTATGCAAGTTTGGCTTTACATTCGGGAACGTATGTTGAAGATAATTATGCAAATGAGAAGATAAAAAATGTTAGTGAGGCATTCTTGGGGTTGTATTTAGATAAAGATAAAAAGCAAACCATTGAGGCCGGAATAATGCCTAGTTATATAGGTTTTGAAACTGCAAACTCTTCTTCTAATTTAACACTAACACGTTCTATATTAGGAGAAAACTCTCCCTACTTTATGACAGGAGTAAAATACAATTATAGTCCATTTTCAAAATGGAGTTTTTCAACTTTGCTAACTAACGGATGGCAACGCATCAATAAATCAAACAAAAAATCATTACCTAGTTTTGGTTCACAAATAGCTTACAAACCTTCAGGGAATAGTATGTTAAATTGGAGTGTATTCATAGGAGATGAATCAATTGCTACCGATTTACGAACGCGCTATTTCAGTAATTTGTATTATGATTTTAAATGGAAAAATAAATTTAGATCTATAGCTGGATTTGATTTTGGATTGCAAAAAAATATTGAAGGCAAAGGTTATTCTAATTGGTTTAGTCCAGTTTTCATAACCCAATATGCTATAAATTATCAATGGCAAACTGCTGTAAGAGGCGAGTATTATCAAGATTTGAATAATGTAGTAATAGCAAGTGCAAAGGAATTTAAAACTTTTGGAATATCACTTAATTTTGATTACTTACCAAATTCCAAAATGAAAATAAGAACAGAAGCTAGGTTATTCAATTCTAAAGAAACAGTTTTTTTAAGAAATGAAAGTGCAGCAACTTCTAATTTTTTTACAACGATAAGTTGTAGTTATGAGTTTTAAAATAAACTGTATTCATAGTGCGTCTTTTCGAGAAATATTTTTTTAACAATCGGCAACATTTACCGCTATTGCCAATCCGCCTTCGGAAGTTTCTTTATATTTAGAGTTCATATCTTGTGCGGTTTTCCACATGGTATTAACTACTTTGTCCAAAGGAACTTTGGCGTTTTTCGCATCAGTTTCCATGGCCAATTCGGCAGCATTTATCGCTTTGATGGCTCCCATTGTATTGCGTTCAATACACGGAATTTGAACCAAACCCCCAATAGGGTCACAAGTCAATCCAAGGTGGTGCTCCATTGCAATTTCGGCTGCCATTTCTACTTGATCGGGTGTTCCACCCATCACTTCGCATAACGCTGCTGCTGCCATAGCAGAGGATACTCCAATTTCTGCTTGACATCCGCCCATTGCCGCAGAAATGGTGGACCCTTTTTTGAAAATACTTCCTATTTCTCCTGCAACCAATAAGAATTGTTTGATTTCTTTTTCTCCTGCATCATGATTTTCAATGGTTAAATAATACATCAAAACCGCAGGTATGACTCCAGCACTTCCGTTGGTTGGTGCTGTCACCACACGTCCTAAAGCGGCATTCACCTCATTCACTGCCAACGCAAAACAGGAAACCCATTTTAAGATTTGTCTAAATTTAACTTCCGTTTTACGAATGCATTCGAGCCATTCTTGAGGGGAATTGTAATTGGATAATCCAATCAAACCTTGGTGCATGTCAAAAGCTCTTCTTCTAACATTTAATCCACCTGGAAGAATGCCTTCGCTATGACAGCCAATGAACATGCATTCTAACATAGTATTCCAAATTCGTATTAATTCCTTGCTGATTTCTTGCTCAGATCGCATGGATATTTCATTTTCATAAACCACTTCCGAAATTTTTTTGTTTAGTGAGGTACAATAATCCAATAAATCTTTGGCATTTTGAGTAGGATAGGGGAATGCGCATTTTATTGCCATTTTCTTTTTGGCATTGCTGCGTTCTTCTTTAATTACAAATCCACCACCAATAGAGTAGAAGGTGGAAGTGTAGTTGGTTGTATCAAGTAAATGTGCTTTAAAAGTTAAAGCGTTTGCATGAAATGGAAGAAATTTTTTATTAAAAATAATATCGTCTTCTGAATTAAAAGATATTGTACTTTCGTTTCCCAAATTCATGAATCTGGTTTCTTTAATTTCTCTAATTAGTTTATCAATATTTTCAATGGCAATATATTCTGGGTCTTGACCAGACAATCCTAACATAACGGCTAAATCGGTTGCATGCCCTTTTCCAGTTAATGAAAGTGAGCCATATAAATTGACTTTAATATTTTGGACAAGCTCTAATTTATTATTTTCCCGTAGTTCGGCTAAAAATCGTTCTGCAGCACGCCAAGGTCCTAGTGTATGTGAACTTGAAGGTCCGACACCAATTTTCAACATATCAAAAACTGAGATACACTCTTCCATAAGAAATGTTTAATTTGTATCGCAAATATAATTCAAAAACTGAAAAATTTATATTTTTTATCGCATATAAATAGGATTTTGATAATTTGACAAATAATCTTTTTATTCTCAAATAGTATTTTTTGAACTTGAAAATGTCAGTTTGTCATATAAATGGCTGTCAATTAATTACAAAACTGACAATTCATTACTTTTTTTGATGTGGCATAATCCTTGCTTTTTGACAATCAAGTTTAAAAATTGAATTTTCTAAAATTAATTAAATATAAAAATGGGAAAAATTATTGGAATTGATTTAGGTACAACTAACTCTTGTGTTTCTGTAATGGAAGGACAAGAAGCAGTAGTAATTCCTAATTCAGAAGGAAAAAGAACGACACCATCAATTATTGCATTTGTTGAAGGTGGCGAAATTAAAGTGGGTGATCCTGCAAAAAGACAAGCTGTTACTAATCCAACTAAAACGATTGGTTCTATTAAGCGATTTATGGGACATACTTTTTCTGAAACTACAGAAGAAGCGAAAAGAGTACCTTATTCAGTAGTAAAAGGAGACAACAACACACCACGAGTTGATATCGATGGTCGTTTGTATACGGCACAAGAATTGTCGGCAATGACGCTTCAAAAAATGAAAAAAACTGCTGAAGACTATTTAGGTCAAACGGTAACAGAAGCAGTTATTACAGTTCCTGCTTACTTTAATGATGCACAACGTCAAGCTACTAAAGAAGCGGGTGAAATTGCGGGTCTAAAAGTAATGAGAATTATTAATGAGCCAACTGCTGCAGCATTAGCCTATGGATTAGATAAAAAAGGAACAGATCAAAAAATTGCAGTTTACGATTTAGGTGGTGGTACTTTTGATATTTCTATCCTTGAATTGGGTGATGGTGTTTTTGAAGTTTTATCTACCAATGGTGACACGCATTTAGGTGGAGACGATTTCGACCAAACAATTATTGATTGGTTGGCAGATGAGTTTAAAGCTGAAGAAGGTATAGACTTGAGATTAGATCCAATGTCATTACAAAGAATTAAAGAAGCTGCTGAGAAAGCTAAAATTGAATTGTCGTCTTCTGCGGAAACGGAAATCAATTTACCTTACGTAACAGCTACTGCTTCAGGACCAAAGCACTTAGTTAAAAAATTATCTAGAGCTAAATTTGAACAATTGTCTGATTCTTTGGTAAAACGTTCAATGGAGCCAGTTGCTAAAGCTTTAAAAGATGCAGGTTTATCGAAATCTGATATTGACGAAGTAATTCTTGTTGGAGGTTCTACAAGAATGCCAAGAATTGCTGATGAAGTAGAAAAATTCTTTGGCAAAAAAGCATCTAAAGGAGTTAATCCTGATGAAGTTGTTGCTATTGGAGCGGCTATTCAAGGAGGGGTTTTATCTGGAGATGTAAAAGACGTGTTGTTGCTTGACGTTACGCCACTATCTTTAGGTATTGAAACTATGGGTGGAATAATGACTATTTTGATTGAATCCAATACGACTATTCCAACTAAAAAATCTCAAGTTTTCTCTACAGCTGCTGATTCTCAGCCATCTGTTGAAATCCATGTATTACAAGGAGCAAGAACTATGGCTGTAGATAACAAAACAATTGGTCGTTTCCACTTAGATGGAATTCCACCAGCACCAAGAGGAGTCCCACAAATTGAAGTAACTTTTGATATTGATGCAAATGGTATCATTAAAGTTTCTGCTACTGATAAAGGAACTGGAAAATCACATGACATTCGTATTGAAGCATCTTCTGGATTAACAGCAGATGAAATTGAGAAAATGAAAAAAGACGCCGAAGCAAATGCTGGAGCTGATAAAATTGCAAGAGAAAGAGCCGAAAAAATAAATGAAGCTGATAGTTTGATTTTTCAAACGGAATCGCAATTGAAAGAGTTGGGTGACAAAATTTCTGACGAGCACAAAACAGGTATCGAATATGCACTAACTGAATTAAGAATGGCACACCAATCGCAAGATATTGAAGCTATTCAAAAAGGGTTGGATAATGTAAACGCTGCATGGAAAACTGCTACTGAAGCAATGTATGCTCAAGGAGAAGCGAGTCAAGCACAAGAAGCTCAGCCACAAGCTGAAAATCAAGGAGGAGATAATACACAAGATGTAGAATTTGAAGAAGTAAAATAATGATTTTTTTCTGATGTAATTCAGAATCAAATAATTAAGCCAGACTAGTGATAGTCTGGCTTTTTTTTGTTCTAAAAAAAGTTATTAACAAATTCATAATTATATTTTTAATAATTATTTATATAAAAAAATATAAAATCTATTTTTTATAATTAATATTGTTAAACAATTCTTAAATTTTTAAGAAATATTAGTTAAGTGGAGTTCAGAAACCACTGTAAAAACGGGGAGAAACCGAAAATCCATAAGAGTAGGGAAACAATTTATTAACCAATATTAAAACAATAAATTATGGAAAAATTGACATTAGTTTTTGGAAGTACATTATCGGTTCTGATGGGTCTTTACCTTATGGGCAGAGTTTATTCGGAACTCTTCGAAAGGCAGATACCTAAATTACTTAATCTAGATGAGATTAGGGATAATATTAGAAAATCAAATGGATTTTGGGAATTTACAATTCCTCTTGCTCTTGTTTTTGGATTTGTGTTTAATGTTATTGCTACAGGAATTTGGTTTATTGGAGAAGCCATTGGATGGGGATTGAAATTAGTTAAATGGATATATTCTGAATTTTTTATTCCTGGTATTTGGTTTATAGTTCGAATGGCTTGGCATTACTTGGTCATTTGGCCTTGGAATATTATTAAAATAGCTTTTAACCAACTTAAAAATGGTCTTAATATTGGGCAATATAAAGTTGCGGTAGCAGGTTTATTTTTTACCTTTTTAATATCTTTTTTGGGAAGATTTTTTGCAACTAGTTCTGGTTGTGATTGGTGTATTCATGTTGCAGCCTTATTGTCATTATTTCCAATTGGAATTTGTTTAACAGAAATTGCTTGGATGCATGGAAATCAAGGAAATGATTTCAATAATTCTCATCGAATAAAATATTTAAAACATTTAGGTTTATTAATTGGATTTTTCGGACTTTTATTTGTTATCGAAGCACGTTTAATTAAATTAGGAACTACTACAAATTATTCTAATGCTTTTTCTTCACTACTAATAGGTGGAACTTTAATATCTTCTTTATTTATATTGTTTAATGCTGTATTATTATTGTTTATTTTCAGTGCATTGCCTTCGTTTAGTCCTAATTATTCAGGAACATTGAAAGAATTCCCTGGGGCTTTATGGAATCATATTAAAAGTAAAGGATTACAGTATTTATTAACATTATTGGCAACTTTAGTTCCAATGATAATGTTAGCTGTAGTTCCTTACTATTTAACTTCAAGTATTGTAAATATTACACAAAATACAACAAGTAAAATCTATGATAGAGAAATAAATTCAGCAAAAAAAGATTCTTCTGTTATTGATTATGCAGTTTGGTATAACACGGATTCAATTTCTGATCAAAAATTAGAGGAATTATTTACCAAAGACAAAGCTTCTTTTCAAAATAAACGCCATATAGCTTTATTAACTTCTGGTAAAGATTATCTAAATAGTGTTTACAGTACGCATAGTGATCCTATTTTAGCTACTCCGCTTGTTTCATTATTTGCTGCCTATGGAAAATATAATGATTTGCAATCAAAAACTATCAACATTAATAGACCTGAGCAAACTGTATTTTTTGATAAATCATTAGAAAATGATAAGTCAAATGCAGATGTAGTGGTTAAAAATGCGGAAACTAACCTTGCAAATAAAGAAAGTTATAAAAGTCAAGTATGTAATGAAGCTTCAAGTCCTGTAGCTCAAAGTCCAGATACTCCTCCTTCAGTAGCTCCTGCTCCACCTGCGAATGAAGATTATTGCGTATTGGCAAAAAAACAAGTTGATAAAGCAACTTTGTTATTAGCTAGATCCAAAAAAATAGCGTCCTATCATAATGATATGATTGGATATTCAAAATCACTTAACGGTGCTGAATCCAATTCGAATTATTTAGCTTGGTTATTTGCATCAATTTGGATTTCATTACTATTAGCTTTATCTTTTGGGTTCTCTTTAGCATTATTTGCAAGAACAAATCATACTATTTATTCAACAGTGGATGGAGATGATGAATATGTTTTAGTTGGAGAAATAAAAAGAATGAATGCTGTTAATTCCAATCAACCTTTATTAGCATTAGGACTTTTATTTGGTTTAATGTTTTTATCAGTTACTTCATTTGGTACTTTCTTAAATAAATTAAAAGATATTTTCCCAAATAATGTAAGTACTACTATTACTTCTGCTCCACAACCTGTTAATAATGAAGCGAATGCTTATGTTATTCCAGATTCAACGGCAGTTACTGTGGATACAATGGCAGTTGCTGTAGATACAGCTGCTGCTGATTATTCTGAGTATCAAGAAATGCCTGTTGATACAATTCAAACTGGTGACTAGAAGTAACTATATCACTTTATTACCAATTAAAGCCAGACATTAGTCTGGCTTTTTTGTTCTTATCAGGGAGTGTTTGAGTGATTTGTAATTTATTTATAATATGAATTTACAATTAATACTATTCAAACAAATTAGTTTTTTAGAACCACATTTAATCGAATAGGAACTTGCTCGGTTTTTTTATTTATTATTTTGCATTTTTATTATAATTAGCGTATGCGGAAAAGTAATTGCGGCAAGAAATGAGAAAAACAATGCGTTAAATAGTTCTTTATCTCGGAAAATAAAATATAGAATTAAAATTCCAAACAAAGATGAAATCCAATAAATAAAAGCAGATTTGAAATAAATTATAAAATTTGTAATTGTAAAATCGCCATACAAATAATTTATTTGCTCTTTGATCGATGGAATACTGTGCCAAACAACAAAGTAAATTGCAAAAGCCCAAATTAAATCTGCGGTTTTAAAAATTATAGCAAAAACCAAAAGATAAAAGATGTTAATTAGTATTTGACTTTTAAAAATCAAAGAAATTCTACTCAAATTGATAGCCGATAGAATTGTAGCAATACCCAAAAAAAATGTTGTACTTACAAAATTTAGTTGACTTATTGAATGTTTAACTATCTGACTAACAATTAATTTTACTTCAATATCATGAAAACTAAAAAGCAACGAAAAAATGAATAATCCATATAAAGTTTGAAAAATTGTACTTGAAATCTTTTTTTCTTCAACTTTTAAATAACTCCAATGCTGTTCTCCAAAATGATAACTGCTAAAAACTATAAATACTAATAATGCTAATGTAGGAATATTATAAAATAACAAAACACCAAAAATAATTATCAAAATGTAATAAATTAATATTTTTTTGAAAGATTGATTAGAATTTTGGATATCAATTTTTTTATAAAGAGCTAAATCGTTTGCGCCATGCAAGATTCCGAATAAGAAAATTACTACAAATCCAGCAATTTGTTGAGACATTCTTGAAAAATATACATTTATCCAAAGTGCGAAAAAGCTAAATAAAACTGCGAATTTATATAGTTTAGACATTTATTTTTTTATTAAATATATTAAAAATTAATTAAACAAAATAATATTCATTGTTTTGTATTTTTTATATTTGATTAAACAAATAACTTAAATTTATTTATTATGACAAAATTACTTTTATTTCCTTCGCTAGTTGCGAAAATGATGCCTACTGATTATGTAGGATTTACTTTCTTTGTTGGTTGCATGGCTATGATGGCTGCTTCAGCATTCTTTTTTCTTTCTTTAAATCAGTTTGATAAAAAGTGGCGAACGTCCGTACTGGTTTCGGGATTAATTACATTTATTGCCGCAGTTCATTACTTCTACATGAGAGATTATTGGGCTAGTTTTGGAGAATCTCCAACATTTTTCCGTTATGTGGACTGGGTTCTTACAGTGCCATTAATGTGTGTTGAATTTTATTTAATTCTTAAAGTAGCTGGAGCTAAAACTTCATTATTGTGGAAAATGATTATTTATTCTCTAGTAATGTTGGTTACAGGTTATTTCGGAGAAGCTGTAGATCCAGCAAACGCATGGATTTGGGGATTAGTTTCTGGATTAGCTTATTTTGCTATCGCATATGAAATCTGGTTAGGAGAAGCTTCTAAACTTGCTGCTGCTGCTGGTGGAAACGTATTAGCGTCACACAAAATTTTATGTTGGTTCGTATTGGTAGGTTGGGCTATTTACCCATTAGGATACATGTTGGGTACTGATGGATGGTATACTTCAATGCTTGGAAAAGGTAATGTTGATGTAGCATACAACATCGCGGATGCAATTAACAAAATTGGTTTTGGTTTAGTTATTTATAACCTTGCTGTAAAATCTCAAAAAGATTAATTTTAAAATATTTTTTTTAATACTAACCGAGTAAGAAATTACTCGGTTTTTTATTTGCATAATTTATTGGTTTATTTTAATCTCAAACATTTTATCCCAATTCTTTCCGGTAACAAAGAAGGTCTTTGTTTTTGGATTGTAGGCAATTCCGTTTAAATAATCAACATCTGCTAATTTAGTTCTCTTCTTTTCTAAATCAGATAGATCCAACAGGGCTTCTACAGCACCATTTTTTGGATTAATTACAATAATGAAATTTTTCGTATAAATATTACTATAAATTTTACCGTCAACCCATTCCAATTCATTTATGGCTGGGATTTTTGAATTCCCAGAATAAACATTAATATAATCAATTTGTTGAATATTTTCTGGATTAACAATATGTATTTTTTCAGAACCATCATCATAATATAAATTTTTTCCATCATTTGTCATTCCCCAACCTTCCATTGGTTTGTAATAGGGTAGCGTTTTCAATTTTTTGAACGTATTTACATCATATACATAGCATTCATTTTGTTTGTAAGTTAATTGATAGATTTTACCATTCAAAATCGATATTCCCTCCCCAAATATTTCTTCAGAATATTCCACTTTTTTGAATACTTTTCCTGTTTTATAATCTACTTTTCTCATGCTTGAAACCCCTTTTATTCCAGTATCATTTCCAGCACCATTTCCAGTGGCTTCATATAATGTATCCTTATAAAACTCTAAACCTTCAGTATATGCCTGGTGGTCATGAGGATAAGTATTCACGATAGTATAACTCAAAACTTTGGGAGTAACATCTGAAATCAATTCTACTCTAGAGGAATCAACTTCTTTTTCTCCTTCAAAATAAATATTAGCTTTTAGATTTTGATAACCCAATTTTTGATCTTTACAATCAAAAAGTAATTTGTTTGCCCCTTTTATAGTTCCAACGTTTTTATCATTTATTGAATAAACAATACTGTCAATTTTTTTGTTTTGTGGATTTAAAACTTCTAATTGTATTGATTCTTTTGGGGTATATTGTGCCTTTAAAATATCCTCATTTAATTTAAAAAAACTTTCAGATGAATTTTCGTCTTTACAACTAATAACCAATAGAGTTGCTAATAAAATGAATGTTAATGTGTTATATTTTCTCATTATAAAAAGGTTAATTATAGAAATACAAATGTATTATTTAAGATGTTAATTTCTTGCAAAAATATAAAAAGATTGTATATTTGCTGCGGCAAGTCCTACACGACCAGCTCCTGCAAAATCCTCCAGGATGGGAACATAGCAAAGGTATGTGGTTGAGCGGTGCGATGTAGGTCGCTTGCCTTTTTTTATTTCCGAACTTGGTTCGGATTTTTTTTTATAACAACTTCCGATATTATTATTTTAGTTTTTAGAAAAAAGACATCAAAAATTAGATTTAGTTTTTATCTTTAAACTTTATATTTCAACCCAAAGTTTAAATGGTCAATTGAAAAAATAAATTTAATTGGGTAGAGGGTTGTAGCAAAGTTTTTTTATAAAAAAATATTAATGAGTAAAGTAGTATTTATTACCGGGGCATCTTCAGGAATAGGTAAATCAATAGGAGAGTTTCTTCATTCTAAAGGTTTTGTAGTTTATGGAAGCAGTAGAAATCCAGAACGTATTACTAATTCGGTTTTCCCATTGATTGCTTTAGATGTTAGAAATAAAGTAAGTATTCAAGAAGCTATTGCAGTAGTTATAATGAAATCGGGCAGAGTGGATGTTGTAATTAATAATGCAGGTGTAGGAATTACGGGACCTATTGAGGAAATTCCAACAGATGAAATTCAAAATAATTTTGAAACCAATCTTTTTGGTCCAATTGAAGTCATGAAATCCGTTTTGCCGCAAATGCGTATTCAAAAATCTGGATTAATAATCAATATAACCTCAATTGCGGGTTATATGGGCTTGCCTTACCGAGGAATTTATTCGGCATCCAAAGGTGCATTAGAATTAATAACCGAAGCTTTACGAATGGAAGTAAAATCATTTGGAATTCATATTACGAATGTAGCCCCAGGAGATTTTGCTACCAATATTGCTGCTGGTCGTTTTCATGCGCCTGTTATTGAAGGTTCTGCTTATGAAATTCCATATGGAAAAACCCTTAAAGAATTGGATACCCATGTCGATTCTGGAAGTAATCCTATTGAAATAGCTACAGCAATATATGCGATTATTCAAACTCCAAATCCCAAAATTCATTATAAAATTGGGGCTTTTATGCAAAAGTTTTCAATTGTTTTAAAGCGAATTCTTCCCGATAAGCTTTATGAAAAAATGTTAATGAACCATTATAAAATATAAATATCAAAAGTCAATATTAAATGTCAATTTTCAATTGCTTTTGATTTTTGTCAATGAAATTTGTAATTTTGACACATTAACACAACCTTATAACATACAAACTATGAAATTTTTTATCGACACGGCCAACTTAAGCGACATTAGAGAAGCACAATCCCTCGGAATTCTAGACGGCGTTACAACCAATCCTTCATTGATGGCTAAAGAAGGCATTACAGGAAAAAATAACATCCTAAAACATTATGTTGCTATTTGTAACATTTCTGATGGAGAAGTAAGTGCCGAAGTAAATGCTGTCGATTATGAAGGAATGATTAAAGAAGGCGAAGAATTGGCTGATTTACATGATCAAATCGTCGTGAAATTACCAATGACAAAAGACGGAATTAAAGCATGTAAATATTTTTCGGATAAAGGAATTAAAACCAATGTTACCTTAGTTTTCTCTGCAGGACAAGCGTTGTTGGCTGCTAAAGCTGGTGCAACATTCGTATCTCCTTTTATAGGTAGATTAGATGATGTTTCAACCGATGGATTGAACTTGATTCAAGAAATAAGAGAAATTTATGACAACTATGGATATGAAACTCAAATTCTTGCCGCTTCAGTAAGACATACAATGCACATTGTAAATTGTGCCAAAATTGGTGCTGATGTTATGACGGGGCCATTATCTGCTATTTTAGGTTTGTTAAAGCATCCTTTAACTGATATCGGTTTAGCTCAATTTATTGCAGATTTCGAGAAAGGGAATAAGTAAATAAGTAAATAAGTAAAGTACTTAACCGTATGCACGATTAACGAGTTAACGAGTTAATTTTTAAAAAATAATAAATCCGATTTTTATGATAAAAATCGGATTTTATTATATGTCAATAATTTTTTCCAGCTACTTTAATTCGTCTTCGAAGTTAACTTCAAACATATTTGTAAAGCCATTTTTTATTGTTTTATCAGAATTAATAATTAAGGTTCGATGAACTCTTGTAATTGCCCATTTGGCTCTAATATCTTCAAAATTGGCACATTTCAATTCTCTTATAGAACCAAAATTGTATTTATTCAAATCTGATTTCCATTGTTCCAAATTATCGTCCAAATTTATTGCAATGAAGTTATAATCGGGATGGTTGAGTTTTAAAAACAATACTTTTTTATGAACTGCCAATAAATGGGAATTTAGTTTTTCAGACCAAAAAAACAAAACGGTTTTTTTAGAAATAATATCATTTGAAGAAATAGTTTTACCATTTGAATTAACTAGCTGAACTTCTGGAAGCAATTTTCCTTCAGTTAGTAACTGAATAGCATTTCCAATTTTTAAGATTTCATTTTTTTTGGTGGTGTCCGTTGAAAATTTATGATATACTTTTAAAAACGCTTGGTTGTTTACAACATTTTGATCTTCCATCAAATACTTGAAAGCAATATTATTAAGCACAATGTTCTTGACTTTTTGGCTTTTAATTAAAGTATCTGCAATGTTTAATTTATTGATGTTCATTTTCAATTCCAAATCACAATCGGATAAATGATTATGATAATTTATTGCGCCTACATTATTTAACATATGGTCAAGATACATTATAAATGGAGAAAATTCGGTTAATTCTGGGTTGCTAAAATCGATATTTTTTCTAAAAGAATAATAATCTTTTGGTAATTTATTGCTTACATCTTCACCAGTTCTTATTTTATGAATAACGGGATAAATTTCTTTTTTTGTGTAATGAGGAAAATTTACAATTCCGTTGGCATACAAATCAAAATCATCACTCCATTTTATTTCCTCTTTTTTTGAAGTGTAGAGTTTTTTGTTTTCTTTATTTATCTTATTGATATATGTATTGAATTTTTCAAAATTGTAGTCAAAAACTTCAAACATTTTGTTTTTGTCTTTTTCATTTCTTAAATACATATCCATTAAGAAATTATTTTTTTGATCTCCACGCCCACAAAAAATAATCGATTCATCAAAATCTTTAGAATCTATATGAACTTTAATGCTGTCATTCTTCTCAAAATAGACATATTGGTATTCGGGTTCATTTTTAAAAGTATATAAACCTGGTGTAAGGGAATCAAATTTTTTAAAGAATGTATTGTTTTTATTTAGAGGAATAGTATCAATTACAATATTGTTTTTGCAAAAAAGAACATAATTTTTAGTAGGGTTAGCAACTTCACCACCAAAATATGCCACATAGTTATCTCCTGAAAATTCTTTTTTACAAGAACTCATCAAACATAGAATAAATAGAAAAAACAAGTAGTTTTTTACAATTGGAAATACTTTCATTTATTGGAAACTAATCTTAAACAAATGTATTTATATGATATTGAATATTTTGTTAAGCAATAGTTAAATAAACAGTTTTGGTTTTTTTTATGAATTATAAGTTGAAAACATAAAATATTTTTTACTATAAGATTTGAATTAATTAAGTAATTTTGGTACTAAATATATTCTCTAATGAAGCATATCGTTGTATTGTTGTTTTTAATTACATTTTCGGCTAATGCTCAATTCAACAATCCAGAAGTTAATGCAATTGCAATTCAAAAAGACTTTTCAACTTGGCAAAATTATCAAATTCAAAAGATTATGCTTTCGCTAGATTTTGTTGCTTTAGATGAAAATTCAAACAGGATATCAAAAGATTTTTTTTTAAATCAATTGACTTTAGGCAATTTCATTCCAATTCGTTTACAATCAAATGATTCGATTATTTATTATAAACTATATAAAATTCAATTTAATTCGGACTCGAGCATAAAAGCGACCATTATGCAGATGGCTTTCGATGAATACGAACACTATAAAATGGAAGGAAATAGATTTCCGAAATTCCATTTTTCCGATTTGAATGGGTCCATTATTTCCAACGAAACTATGAAAGATAAAATTATAGTTATTAAATGTTGGTACATTCATTGTGCTGCTTGCATTAAAGAATTTCCAGATGTTAATGAATTAGTTTTAAAATATAATGACCGAAAAGACATCTTGTTTTTAAGTTTAGCCGAAGATTCTCCAGAACAGTTAAAATTATTTTTATCGAAAAAAACACTTTTATATTCGGTTGTCCCTGATATGAAAATTTACATGAACGAAACATTGAATTTGAATGCGTTCCCCACTCATTTTATTATCAATAAGCAAGGAAAAATAATAAAAATTTTATCCAATGTTGAGAGTTTAAAAGTAGCACTAGAGGAAGAAAGTAAGAAGTAATTTCATGTCAAAAAAACGGAGTTCTAAACACTATTTACGAACACTTTTGATTACTTTTGCACCAAATTAAATTATACTCATTTTTATGCTTACAGTTTCCAACTTATCGGTTCAATTTGGTAAAAGAATATTATTTGATGAAGTAAATACCACTTTTGTGCAAGGCAATTGTTATGGTGTCATTGGAGCTAATGGTGCCGGAAAATCTACTTTTTTAAAGATTCTTGCTGGTGATATTGATCCAACATCTGGTCGAGTATTTTTAGAGCCAGGAAAACGAATGTCGGTTTTAAATCAAAATCACAATATGTTTGATGAACATACCGTTTTAGAAACTGTAATGATGGGGAACAAGGTTTTGTTTGCCGTAAAATCAGAAATGGATGCTTTATATGCTGATTATACGGATGAAAATGCCAATAGAATTGGAGAGCTGCAAGTGCAATTTGAAGAAATGAATGGTTGGAATGCCGAATCTAATGCGGGTGCAATGCTATCTAATTTAGGAATTTCCGCCGACATGCATTACAATTTAATGAGCGAGATGGAAGGGAAGATGAAAGTACGTGTTTTATTAGCACAAGCTCTTTTTGGAAACCCCGATGTTTTAGTAATGGATGAACCTACCAATGATTTGGATTTTGAAACTATTTCGTGGTTAGAAAACTTCCTTGCAAATTATGAAAACACTGTTATTGTTGTTTCTCACGATAGACACTTTTTAGATTCTGTTTGCACACATATTTCTGATATTGATTTTTCTAAAATTAACCATTATTCTGGTAACTATACCTTTTGGTATGAATCCAGTCAATTAGCAGCCAAACAAAAAGCACAACAAAATAAGAAAGCTGAAGAGAAAAAAGCAGAATTGGAGGAGTTTATTCGTCGTTTTAGTGCGAATGTGGCAAAATCCAAACAGGCGACATCTCGTAAAAAAATGATTGATAAATTGAATTTAGATGAAATTCGTCCCTCAAGCCGTCGTTATCCTGCTATTATATTTGATGTTGAAAGAGAAGCTGGAGATCAAATTTTACATGTTCAAAATCTTGCCGCATCAGTAGATGGTGAAGTGTTGTTTAAAAATGTTGATTTGAATATGGCTAAAGGAGATAAAGTAGTAGTTTTCTCTAAAGATTCTCGTGCTACGTCAGCTTTTTATGAAATTTTAAATGGAAATAAAATAGCTGATTCAGGAGAATTTAGTTGGGGAATTACAACAAATCAATCGTATTTACCTAATGATAACAGTCAGTTTTTTACTGATGGAGATTTGAATCTTGTAGATTGGTTGCGTCAATTTGTAAAAACAGAGGAGGAGCGCGATGAAGTATATGTTCGAGGTTTCTTAGGTAAAATGATTTTTTCTGGAGAAGAAGCATTGAAAAAATGTACGGTGCTTTCGGGTGGAGAAAAAGTGCGTTGTATGTTGTCTCGAATGATGATGATTCGAGCGAATGTATTGATGCTAGACGAACCTACAAATCACTTAGACTTGGAGTCGATTACGGCTTTTAATAACTCACTTAAAAACTTTAAAGGGTCCGTATTGTTTACAACTCATGATCACGAATTCGCACAAACAGTAGCCAATAGAGTGCTTGAAATTACCCCAAATGGAGTTATTGATCGCTATATGACATTTGACGAATATTTAGATAATGAAGGTGTTCAAGAATTGAGAAAGAAAATGTATAATTAACAATTAATAATTATCCTAAAACACAATTATTTCTTATGTTTCCATCGTTTGTGTGTCCATAAATAAAACTCTGGAGCTTCATAGATTTGCTGTTCAACTCTACGAATAAACTCTTCAGAAATTTTATAATTTGGAATTGATTTTACGTCTTCTGAAAGTATTTCAAATGATGCTTCATAATAACCTCGTTTAATTCTTTTTCCTTTCAAGAAAATCACATTCATATTATATCTTTTAGCAAGCATTTCGGCACCAAAATGAATAGGAGTTTCAATTCCCATAAAAGTATACCAATATAAATTGTCGGACCGTCTTGGAGTTTGATCACTAGCAAATCCATAAATCCCTAAAATATTATTTTTGGCATTGTTTTCAATAGTTGATTTAGTTTCTTTAGTAGTTATTAAAACTGCTTTGAATTTTGAACGAATATCTCGTACTAATTTATCAAAATATTTATTGGCAATTTTTTTATAAATCCCATATCCAATAAAATTGATGTGGTGATTCATGGAAACCGCCCATTCATAACTAGCATAATGTGCGCACATTAACGCAATACTTTTCCCTTTTCTCTCTAACTCTATGTAAGTTTCCATATTGGTAAAAACATACCTTTTATTCAATTCTTTTTTAGAAATGGTCATTGTTTTTATCATTTCAAGAAACATATCACACAGGTAATGGAATGATTTTTTCTCTATTACCAGTCGTTCTTTGTCAGAAAGATCGGGCAGTGCCAAAGCTAAATTTTCTCTGACTGTTTTTTTTCTGTATCCTATAACGTAATATACAATCAGATAAATAAAATCTGAAAAAGCATAAAGTAATCGAAACGGCAAAATCGAAATTAGCCAAAGAATAGGATAAATTAATATATAAAGTAAAAATTGCATTCGTGTATTTTTATGCAAATATACATTTTATGTTAATTTTATAACTTTGGTTTAACAAAACCTAATGAACAATTCTTATTTTTACCTAAAAAATGAGTTTATGGAATATAATATTGCGTTACTAATTATAATTGCTCTTAATGTAATTGTAAGTATTAAAGGTTTTGATGATCAATTATTTATAAGGAAGTATCAATTTCACATAGGAAGTATTCGCTCTGGCGAACAATATAGAATAATCACTTCTGGTTTTCTTCATGCAGATATTCCGCATTTAGCATTCAACATGATCGCATTATTTTCATTCGCTGGTGTTGTCACTCAGTTATTGGGAACCTTTTCTTTTGTAATTATATATGTTGCAAGTTTAGTTTTTGGCAGTTTTTTAACCATTTATTTTCATAAAAATGATTATGGTTATAGTGCTGTAGGCGCATCTGGAGCAGTTACTGGAGTAATTTATTCAGCAATTTTATTGGTGCCTAATTTACCTATTAATATTATGTTTATTCCAATAGATATACCGGGTTATATTTTTGGTGTTTTATACCTACTTTATTCAATTTATGGTATGAAAGCTAAAAATGATAATATTGGACATACCGCTCATATTGGAGGAGCTATTGGTGGATATGTTTTTACTCTAATCAAAGTTCCAAATTTATTTATGGATAATCCACTAATTGTTATCGGCTTAGCAATTCCTATAGTTATTTTATTTATTATGGCTAAACAAGGAAAATTTTAATTAATATAATTTTTGAAATCCAATAAATCTAATATATGAAAAAACTATTTTTAATTTTAATGACAATGATTGCTTTTGTTTCACAAGCTCAAGAACAAAAGTCTGCGCCACAAATTTCTATTTCTGGAGAAGGAAAAATTAGTGTTAAACCCGATTTGGTTATTCTAAATTTTGGAATTGAAAATACAGGAAACGATGCTATGGAAGTTAAAAAAAATAACGACCAAACTGTTGATAAAGTTTTAAAATATATTAAGAATCTCGGTGTTTCAATAGCTGATTTTCAGACTATTAATGTAAGTTTGAATCGAAATTATGATTATGATAAGAAGAAATACTTTTATCAGGCTTCGCAGTCAATTACAATTAATTTGAAAGATATTTCTAAATACGATAGTTTAATGCTTGGATTGGTTGATAATGGAATCAATAACATCAGTAATGTAGAGTTTAAATCTTCGAAAATTGAAGAATACAAATCAGAAGCTAGAAAGTTAGCTATAAAAGATGCTAAACATAAAGCTGAAGATTATGTTTTTGTTTTGAATCAAAAAATAGGAAAAGCTATTTTGATAAATGATACTTCCCAAACTTATTTTCCAAGACCTATGTATAAATCTACTATGTTGGCTTCCATGGCTGATGTTTCAGCACCAAATGAAACTTTAGCATCAGGAGAAATTGATGTAACCGCAAATGTTTCAGTTACTTTTATACTAGAATAAACTTAAAACCCTTAATAAAAAAGGATTTCATTAAAAATCCTTTTTTAATCTATCTTTTTAATGAAAAGTGTGCTTTAAATTGTTTGTATGCTTGGGCTTCACTATAATCTACCGTAAACCAATAATCTGTTGAAGGCATTAGGTTTCCGTTGTAGGTTCCGTCCCAACCTTTGCTCTGTGGACTGATTTGTTTGATCAGTTTTCCATATCTATCGAATATATAAATTTTTGCAGTATTATCTAATCCTACAATATTCCAATTATCGTTTATATCGTCTCCATTTGGCGTAAAATAATGGGGGTAATCTGTGGTTCGAACCTCTGTTAGCACTAGCGGGTCACAACTACTAGCGATGCCGCCTTTACTATCCCAAACGGTGATAATGTGTTCTCCCAAGCTCACGTTTTCAAACACATTACTGGTTTGTCTTGGTCCATCGTCTAA
>CANFNV010000005.1 GCA_947448525.1 Flavobacteriaceae bacterium
ATGGATACCTTGGCTTATGCAGAAGAATCTTTCAAATTAATGCAGAAAAAAGCAAAAAAAGATCAGTTTTCATTCCCTTATTTGCAAGATAAAAAACAAAAAATTGCTAAAGAATTCAAAGCAACGCATACGCCACAAGCATTTGTGATTTGGAAAAACAAAGCGGGGAAGTTTGTAATAAAATACCAAGGCGCAATTGATGATAATGCTGGAGAACCTGAAAAAATAAAGCATCATTTTTTAATGGATGCTATAGATGAATTGTTACAAGGTAAAAATGTTACTATCCCAAAATCAGAATCATTTGGTTGTAGAATCTTTTTTAGAGGACAATCCCAAAAAATGAATTAAATAATTATGAAAAAGCTTTTATTAGTTGCTGTTATTTTAATTTCAAATTATTCTCATTCTCAACGTAATGTAATTTTAATTATTGCTGATGATTTAGGTAAGGATTATTGCGATATTTACCCTGACCACGCTCCAATTACGGTACATTTGACTAATGTAAGACGCCTTATTCCCAATGGAGTAGTTTTTAATAATGCTTGGTCAAACCCCTTGTGTTCACCTACTAGAGCAGGAATTTTGACGGGCAGATATAGTTTTCGAACAGGTGTTGGAGATGTTGTCGATGGTGCCAATCCAAAATTAAGTCTTTCAGAATATATTATACCTAAAGTATTGAATTTATATTCTCCAAACGGGATTGCCAAAGCTTGTATTGGAAAATGGCATGTAACTACCGCTGCAGCTGCGGGCTATAATTATCCAAATACTTTGGGATTTGATCATTATGAAGGATGTCTTGCAGGAGCTTTAGGACAGCCAGGTCAATTAACAATTGGATATAACAATTGGACAAAAGTAACCAATGGAGTTGTTTCTAATTCAACTACTTATGCAACAACCGAAAATGTAAATAACGCAATTTCATATATATCAAATTTAAATACGGTTAATCCAACAAAACCATTTTATTTACATTTAGCGTTTAATGCGCCACATACACCCTACCACTTGCCACCTTCAAATTTGATAGCGCCAACAACTTTGTCTGGAACCCAAGCAGATATTACGGCAAATCCAAAACCTTATTTTCAAGCTATGGTAGAGGCAATGGATACAGAAATTGGTAGGTTTTTTGATTATTTACAGACCTCCGGAAATTGGGCAAATACCGATATTATTTTTATTGGTGATAATGGCGATGATTCTTTAATTGCTCAAAGTTCTCCTTCAAAAGGGAGTATATATCAAGGAGGAGTCACAGTTCCATTCATTATATCTGGACCTGATGTGGTTAATCCCAATAGAACAAGTGACGCACAAGTACATACAGCAGATATATTTGCCACAATTTTAGAATTATTTGGAGATACTAATTGGCAAGCTCAAATACCTTCTACTGTTGTTGACAGCCATAGTTTATTGCCCATAATTTTGAATAACGCTACATCAACAAGACCTTGGGTTTTTACAGAAGTTTTTAGAACTACTCCTTTAAGTTCTGATGGAAAAGCCATAAGAAATGCAACCTATAAATTATTGAAGTTTGCTAATGGAAGTGAAAAATTTTTTAATTTAGCCATCAATCCCAATGAAAGTAATGATTTATTGCTATCTAATATGTCTTCTGTAGATATTACAAATTACAATTATCTATGTACAGAAATGGCCAATTTAGTAGGAACCGGTATAACTTGTACCACTTTAAACAATGATTACTTTTTAAATACAACAAACGAAATATATGTTATTGAAAATCCATTTGAATCTAAAATCCAATTACAAAATATACCAATTGATGCCTTTTTTGAATTGTATTCTATAAATGGAGAGCAAATTTTTGAAGGAAGTGATATTTCCTCTAAAGACTTTTCTTTTTTGTCTAAAGGAACCTATTTTATAAAAGTAATAGAACAAAAGAAAGTATTTAAGATTATAAAAAACTAGATTATTGAAGTTTTTGTATTCAGATAGTTGAATTTAAGAACATATAAATGATAGCATTATTAAAGAAATTTATGATTCAAGATAGAAATATATAGGATTTATAGACATATCCCATGAATAAAAATGAAAAATAATCTAATCGTACTATTATTAATTATAGCATTAAGTTTTTGCTTTTTTTCATTAAGAAAAGCAGAAAATAGTAATTTTTATCAAGATTTTTACATTCCTAAAGGATGGCCAAAGCCAGTGTATGATTTTAAAAAGAATGAAGTTACGGATAAAGGATTTGAATTAGGGCGGAAATTATTTTATGACCCTATACTTTCAAGAGATAGTACTATTTCTTGTGCTAGTTGTCATTTGCAATATACCGGATTTGCACACACCGATCATGCTCTAAGCCACGGTATTGAGGGGAGAATAGGAACACGCAATGCTATGCCAATTATTAATTTGGCTTGGACAAAGTTGTTTCATTGGGATGGAGGAGTGATTAGTTTAGAAACACAGTCTATTAATCCAATTACGAATCCTCTAGAAATGGACAATACGTTGGTAAACGTTTTAGGAAAGTTAAATCGTTCTAAAAAATACAAAGGGTTATTTTATAATGTATATGACGATAGCATTGTTAGAACAAAATCATTGTTGAAAGCTTTAACACAATTTACAGTTTCATTGGTAACCTATAATTCAAAGTATGATAAAGTTATGCGTCACGAAAAAGATATTTTCTTTACCGAACAAGAACTAAAGGGCTATAATTTATTCAAAAGAAATTGTGGGAGTTGCCATAACGAACCTTTATTAACCAACGATAGTTTTGCAGATAACGGTTTGCCAATGGATACGGATTATAAGGATTATGGAAGGGTAAAAATTACTCTAAATCCAAAAGACAGTTTTAACTTTAGAGTACCAACATTAAGAAATATTGAGTTTACTTATCCCTATATGCACGATGGTAGATTTAAAAAATTAAAAGAAGTTTTAGATTTTTATACCAATGGACGAGTTCAACGCAAAACAGTAGCAAAAGAATTGCAAAAGGCAATTTTATTATCCGATGATGACAAAAAAGATGTAATTTCATTTCTAAAGACATTAACAGATAAAGAATTTTTATTCAACCCAAAATTCAGTTTTCCTAAAGAATAATTTAATATAGAAATCAATAAGAGTTTAATTTAAAAAAATTATCATGAAAAAAACAAGTACATTTTTAATTTTATTTATGGCATTCACTTTGAATGCGCAAACCAATCCTGTTATTACAAGTTGGTTACAAAATGCATCTGGAATAACTGGTAGACATTATGTTGCTGGAAACTCAACTCCAATATCAGATGCTGTCCAAGCTAATGTTCAAACTGTTCAATACAATGCTACAAATGTTTATGTTTCTGCTACCGGAATTCCAGCTTATATTACTGGACCTTTTCAAGGAAACCCAACAATTGCAACTGCGCAAAATAAAATATTTAAGTTTTCATTAAACCCAATTCAAAATACAGGAACTCTTTCTACTACTACTGGAGGAAATATTGGAGTATTTAAAAATGGTGTAGCTTTATTTGATTATCGTGATGGTGTAGCCTGGAGCAGTTCAACCAATGCACTGTGTGGTGGCCCAGGAAATCCTCCTTGTGCGGGAGGACCTGGTACAACTCAAGCATGGAACAGAGACGCAATTCCTGCTGAAATGAATGGTTTTGATTGCGCAAAAGCGCATCCGGCAAATGGTAATTATCATCACCATCAAAATCCAAGTGCCTTTATATTGGATTTAAATATCTTGTCAACAATTTGCACAACCTATCCATCTGATGGATTATATGTTATTGACCCCACTGTTCATTCTCCTTTATTAGGTTTTGCCTACGACAGTTTTCCAATTTATGGCGCTTATGCTTATGCAAATACAGATGGAACTGGTGGAATTACCCGAATGAAATCAAGTTATCAATTACGAGTTATGACAACTAGAACTAATGGTCCAGCTGTCAGTACAACGTATCCATTAGGTTATTTTAGAGAAGACTATGAATTTGTTTCTCATCCAAATGACCCAACTTATTTAGATGTACATAATGGTAGAATTTGTAAAACTCCTGAATATCCTAACGGTATTTATTGTTATTTTGCAACAATTAATGATAATTATAATTCCGCATATCCTTACGTTGTAGGCCCAACGTTTTATGGTACCGTGTGTTCTAGTTCGCCTGGAGCTGACTGCAATGTAGCAACTACAATTCCAACAGATACAACAATATATACGCAACTTTCTAATGAATTATTTGAAAATAAAGAATTTAAAGTTGTAATAGCACCAAATCCAGCCCAAGATTTTATTGCAATACAAACACAAATGGCTGAAAAAGACTATAAAATAGAACTTATTGATGAACTTGGAAAATTAGTCAAAACCTCTAAAATTTTGCAAGGAAGTACACTTTCAATTATTGAAACGGATACTCTCCATAGTGGTGTTTATTTTGTAAAAATTTACGATGGGTCGAATTCAAAAACTTATGATGTAATAGTGAAGTAATATCTTAAACTATTCAATAGTATTATTTGAAATAAATTGTTTTCAAGTGATTTTTTAATACAAATAATAATATTATTATTGTTTTTTTTTAAATTTTATTGTATTTCAATTTAATAAATTTACCTATACATTAACTCAACTATTCCGTTGTAATTAAATTTTTTTAATAAAAAATGATTTAATGAAAATACTGTTAAACCCTTTAAAATTTATTAAATTCTTATTTTTTTGATTTAAAAATAACTAATTCTTATTTTGTATAGTTTCTTTATAATTATTAAAGAGTTAATATCCAACAAAAATTCTTATATTTACTTAAACAATTTACAAATTTATTTAAATAAGTTATTATGAAAAAAATTACTTTCTTTTTATCATTAATGTTTTGCTCACTATCTTTTTCACAAAATTTAGTGACCAATGGTGATTTTCAAACAGGAACCGCAGCTCCATGGTACAACAATGCAGCTAATGTTGTTGATTTAGGTGTTGGAGTATTCGTGAATCAGGCAAATGTAACTGCTCCTGGTCCTGCTTATCAAGTTAATTTAAGTCAGAACATTTTATTAAATAACGGTAGCACGTACTTATTAACGTTTGATGCCTTTACTGATACAGTTACTAATTCTAGAACTATGGTTGTTGGTCTAGGTCAGAATGCGGCTCCATGGGTAGCGTTAACATCTACTGCCACATTAACACCAACCCCTCAAACATTTACCTATCAATACACTATTAATTATGGCGATTCAGTTCCTGACAGGGTAATTTTTGATATGGGCGCTGCTGTAGGATATGTATTTATTGATAACGTATCTGTTGTTCAAGTTGTAAATACTTGTAATAATGGTGTTCAAGATGGTGATGAAACCGGAGTCGATTGTGGTGGTTCTTGTACTGCATGTATTGTTAGTCCTTTAGTACCTGCTCCAACTCCTCCTGCAAGACCTGCAGCTGATGTTGTTTCTATATATAGCGATGCATATACAAATATTGCTGTCACTGATTTTGATGCAGGATGGTGCGGTGGAGCTGCGACTACTCAAGTTCAAATCGCAGGAAACAATACTTTAAAAAAGAATACAGGTGTTATTTGTCATGGTATTGATTTTCAAACTAATAGACAAAATTTAACAGATTTTACCCGCTTGCATTTTGATTTTTACATTACGGATACTGACTTAGTAGGAGATGTTTTCAATGTTAAACTTGTTAATTTTAACGGTGGAAGCGCTGAAACTTCGGCCTTAGAAGTTAACATTAACGGAGGTTCTATACCGCAATTAGTTGCTAATCAATGGGTTTCAGTTGATGTGCCAATTACTGCTCTTGGAGGTGTCATTACTAATAGTTTAGCTAGAAATGACGTGGCTCAAATTGGTATCACAACTGCAAATGTTGATCATGTTTGGTATGATAACATATACCTACACAAGAATACAGTATTAACTAATTCTACATTTGAAGCTTCAAAAATTGCAATGTATCCAAATCCAGCTAAAACTAACTTTACCATAGAAGCGCATGAGAACATTCAAAAAGTTTCAGTATTTAATTTATTAGGTCAGGAAGTAATTGCAGTAATGCCAAACAATCAATCTGTTTCGTTGAATATTGCTGATCTTCAGGTTGGAGTTTATGTTGTAAAAGCAACCGTTAATGGAATCGTTTCTACCTCAAGAATTGTTAAAGAATAATTAATTACATTATTATTTCAAAAGCACGTTTTTTTTAAAAACGTGCTTTTTTGATTTTAATTACAAGTTTTTTTATATTAAATTCATTTTTTATATTTTTATATTATATTTTAGCTTAAAAATAGTATATGTTCAAAATAAAATATTCTAGAGTATTTATTTCAATTTTTATATTTGTTTGCGTTTTGGGTTTTTCTCAAGAATTGCCTCCTATTGTGAAATATCCGTCCACTCTTTATGGTGCGGGTAACCAAAATTGGATGATCTCTCAAGATAAAAACAGGTTTATATATTTTGCGAATAATGATGGATTACTTGAATTTAATGGTTCTACTTGGACATTATTTTCTTCTCCAAATGAAAGCATTATTCGTTCTGTAAAAGTTGTAGGAGACAAGATATATTCGGGTTGTTACATGAATTTTGGCTATTGGCAAAGACAATCAAACGGACAACTTAAATATTATTCACTTTCTGATTCCATAAAAAGCAAGTTGCTCGATGATGAGCAATTTTGGAATATTATAAATTATGATCAATGGATTGTTTTTCAATCGTTAAGTAGAATTTATATCTATGATACCAAAACGAATTCTATAAAGCTAATAACCCCAAATCATAGTATAACAAAGATATTCAAAACAAATAATTCTATATATTATCAAGTTTTAGAGGAGGGTTTGTATGAAATTGAAAATGGAGTTAGTAAGATAATTTCAAATAATGCAATCTCAAAAAATAATAAAATTATTGCGATTTACGGTAAAGATGATAGTTTGTTAATTCAAACTCAACTAGCAGGTTTCTTCAAACTTAATACTTCTGGTTTTACAAAATTTGTAACAAAGTCAGATTCTCAATTAGAGTCAAGCAGTATTTATAGTAGTCAACAACTCTCAGATGGTAGTTTTGCAGTTGGTTCGGTTTCTAATGGAATTTTTATTTTAGATGAATGGGGTGGAATTAAATATCATATCAATCAAACCAAAGGGCTAAGCAATAATACTGCTTTATCTTTATTTGAAGATTTAGACAAAAACCTTTGGATTGGTCTCGATAACGGAATTAATTGTATAAATCTTCAATCTCCTGTAAAGAGTTATGCGGATAATGCAGGCGTTCTAGGAACAATTTACAGTTCAATTTTCTATAATAATAAATTGTATTTTGGAACCAATCAGGGTTTGTTTTGTAAAAACGTTGATAGTGATAATGATTTCCATCTTGTAAGTGGAACAAAAGGGCAGGTATGGTCGCTTTTTAAATATGATGGAATGCTATTTTGTGGCCATGACTCGGGAACTTTTATTATAGATAATGAAATTGCTAGATGTATTTATTCCAAATCAGGTACCTGGAAGTTTTCAATAGTTCCTAATCGTAAAGACTTATTACTTCAAGGAAATTATAATGGGATTTCTGTCTTACAAAAAATTAATAATCAGTGGGTTTTTAAAAACGCTATTCAAGGTTTTAACTATTCTTCACGTTATTTTGAGATAGACAAAATGAATAATATTTATGTAAGTCATGAATATAAAGGTGTTTTTAGATTAAAAATAAATCCTGCGCTAGAAAATGTTATTAATAGTGTTGCATATAAAAGTCCATCAAAAGGGAAAAATGCAAGCTTAGTAAAATTTAATGGTGAAATCTACTATGCTTTCAAAGGGGGGATTTTTAAATTAAATTCAGAAACACTCAAGTTTTATAAAGATGCTGCGTTGAGTTCTGTTTTTGAAAAAGATGAATATACTTCTGGAAAAATAATTATTGATGAGACTAATAAATTATGGCTTTTTTCTAAAAATTATATTCATTACTTTTCTTTAAGTAAGTTAAGTTCCCAACTAAAACAGAATACAATCCCAATTCCCGCCTCTTTAACGAATTCTTTGTTAGGATTTGAGAACATCTCTCAAATTTCAAAATCTATATATCTTGTCGGAACCTCAAACGGATATTATACTATAAATATCAATGATTTAAGTTTTAAAAATTATAAAGTTTATATTACTAAAGTAAGCAATAATATTTTAAATCAGAAAATTAATAATTATTCAATTAGTGAATCAGGAAACTTTAATTACGACGAAAACAATATTACTTTAGATTTTACTGTGCCTGAATATAACAAATACATAAATGCGGAATATCAATATTTATTAGAGGGTTTTCAAGACGAATGGAGTGAATGGAGTTCAAAATCAACGATTAATTTCAAAAATTTACCATCAGGCAATTATGTGTTTAAAGTAAGAGCAAAAGTTGCCAATTCTCAGCCAGAAAATATATCTGTTTATTCATTTAAAATTTCAAAACCTTGGTATTTTACTATTTTTGCTTTGTTAATTTATTTTTTAATAGCCTGTTATATGGCTTATTACATCAATAAGTCTTATAAAAATTATTATCAAGCACAAAGAGAAAAATTAATAGAAGAGAATAATTTGTTGCTAGAAATAAAAGAATTGGAAAGCAATCAAGAGCTAATGAGAATTAAAAACGAACAACTTTCTCAAGATGTAGATACTAAAAATAGAGAGTTAGCAGTATCAACAATGAGTTTAATAAAGAAAGATGAACTGTTGGCTTTAATAAAAGAGGATTTAAAGAAAACATCAGACGAAGAAGGTAGTACACGAAGTCTTAAGTCTGTAATTACTACAATTAATAAAAATATCTCCGACGATAAAACATGGAACGTATTCAAAGAAGCATTTGATACTGCGGATAAAGACTTTTTAAAGAAAGTCAAACAGGCGCATCAATCACTAACTCCAAATGATTTACGTCTTTGTGCCTACTTAAGATTAAATTTGTCTTCCAAAGAAATTGCACCATTGTTAAATATTTCTGTTAGAAGTATTGAAATAAAACGATATCGTTTGCGAAAAAAAATGGAATTAACTCATGAGCAAGGTTTGGTTGAGTATATACTTTCTTTTTAGATAATACGTTTTATTAATCCATACACTATACATCACCACAACAATAACGTTATAAATACTGCATAAAATTTTTTTAGCATATTTTTTTTTGTACTTAAATAACTGTTATTTATAGTTTATTAAAAAAAATGCAATTAATTTATCAAATGTATGTTTTTTGTTGTGGTTTGTTTGGTTTAATAAACAATACTAAACAATATCTTTATAATTCTTAAAAATTAACTCAATCCAATTTTATTAAAATTTAAACAAGCAGACAAAATGAAAAAAATTATTTTTTTATTAACCTTTTGGTTTTGCACTTTTACACTGCATTCTCAACAAAATAAAGTTATAATTGAAAAATCTGATTCAGGATTTAAACTCAAAGTAAACGATAAAGATTTTATGATTAATGGTATGAATTGGGCTTACGACCCTATTGGTACTAATTACAACTACAGTTTATGGAAACAATCGGATGATGTGATAAAAGCAGCACTTGATTCTGAAATGAGCTTGTTGAAAAATATGGGGGTAAATACCATAAGACAATATACAGGCGTTCCTGGTAAATGGATTACATACATCTATGAAAAATATGGTATTTATACGATGCTTAATTATCCTTTCGGACGATATGGACTTACAATAAATGGGACATGGGTTCCAAATACCGATTATGCAAATCAAGATACACAACAAATTTTGCTTAAGGAATCTAAAGCATTGGCAGAAGAGTATAAAAACACACCTGGAGTTTTATTGTTTTTGTTAGGAAACGAAAACAACTACGGTTTATTTTGGGACGGAGCAGAAACTGAAGACATTCCAATGCAAGATAGAAAATCGACTATCAGAGCAAAAACAATGTACAAGCTATTTAATGATGCTGTTATTGAAATGAAGAAAACAGATAATTCACATCCAATAGCAATTTGTAATGGGGACTTATTGTTTTTAGATATTATTGCTGACGTATGTAAAGATGTTGATATTTTAGGAACCAATATGTACCGTGGCGTTTCATTTGGTGATGCTTTCCAAAAAGTTAAAGAAAAACTAAACAAACCAATGTTATTTTCTGAATTTGGTGCTGATGCTTTTAATGCAATTGATAACGCCGAAGATCAAAAATCACAAGCCTATTATATGGTAAATAACTGGAATGAGATTTATGAAAATGCCTCTGGTCTTGGAAAAGCTGGAAATTCTTTAGGGGGTTTTACGTTTCAATTTAGTGATGGTTGGTGGAAATTTGGTCAAACTAAAAATTTAGATATTCATGATACTAATGCTTCTTGGTCAAATGGTGGATATCAATCCGATTATAGATTGGGTGAAAATAACATGAACGAAGAATGGTTTGGAATATGTGCTAAAGGTCCAGTAAATGCTAGAGGATTATATGATTTATATCCTCGTGCTGCCTATTATGCATTGAAAGAAGCGCACAAAATCAATCCTTATGAAAAAGGGACAACATCTGAAAGCATTACAAATTACTTTAAAAATATTCAACTAATGGAAGCTGTTTTAAAAGCACGTGGCGATAAAGCGGCTTTAGGTTCTAATGATACCGAAATGTTGAAAATTAGTAAATTAAGAGCAGAATATACGACATTCAATACAGGTGGAAGTTTGATTACCACACCAACAACTGCTAGTACAACTTCATCAGCGTATCCAAATAAATTAGGTTTTGATCATATGGAATCTTACTACATTGGAGTTGAGGGAAATCCAGCCCCTAATATGAAAGCCAATGTAGAGGTTAACATTCTTGGTCATGTTGCAGAAAATCCAATAAATGAAATTTTTTATGAAAATAGAGGAAGAGTTCAAAAAATAAATACAAATACAGGAAATGTTGAATTTGGTGATGTTAACAGAGTTCAGGTTTATAAAGCTTCTTATTCTTGGAATGAAAAGTACTTTGATTTGAGAGGATTTTATAGAACAGGGCATTATCACTGGGGATACGAAGGTGATTTCTTCGGATTATATCCAGAATCAAATTATGGTTCTAATTTAGACATGTATAACAGCGAAATTTCTGGTTTTGAAATGGACGGTAAAAAAGCTATCAATGGCTTAAAAGCAGCTTTTGGTCCGCAATTGTGGTGGGGTGCTAATCCTGCGGCGTTGTTAAAATACAATAGAAAAATTGGAATAATTGATGCAACAATTGTGTATCATGAAGATATTGCCGACGCAGGTGCAGCTACTACGTCTATTGCTATTCCACTTCCAAAAACAAGAAGAGCAACAGTTTATTTTAAATCAAAAATCGGAAATGTTGGTTTAGAATTAGGAGGTATTTGGGGAGGTCAACCATTAAATGGTAGAGTTTTTCAATATGCTCAAGAGTTAAATGGAGTTTATACAGTATATGATGATAAAATTACTACCAAAGATAATTGGGGTGGTAAGGCAAAAATTACCTTTTCAAAAGGACGTTTTAATATGTACACGCAAGGAGCCATTATGGGATTAGTTGCCAATGGTGGTGCTGATAATACTAAAACATTTACAGGTTGGAAATTAAAAGATAGTGGAAGCGGAAATCAAACTAATTTCTTAGCGGGTATTACTTATAATATAGGTAATTTTCAAATAGCACCTAACTTTTTATGGCAAAAACCATTAGTTGCAGCCATGCCAAATGACGTTAATGCGCCAGGTAGATTAAGAAATATTCAAACTGATCCATTTGTAGTAAGAGTGAATAGAGAAACAGTGGCTGGTGAGTTATTACTTACTTACGACCCAACTCCTGCAACTTGGATGTACGAGTGGGATAATGATAGAGCAGAAGATGCTAAATTTGCAATTAGTTCTGATTTTGTTTACCGACATCTACCAACTACTCAAGATGCCGCAATTGGATTTTTTAGTGATCGAACTGCATTTGCTTTTAACAAATCTGCTCCAGCGCATGATTTATGGGAATCTAATACAAGAATTGTTTCAAAATTATCTCCTGACTTCGGGTTTATTGCTAATTTTTATTTTGGTAATGCTCAAGCCAATGGAAGTGATACACGACTAATAGAACGTTTAGGTGGTGATTTAAGATTAATTAGAAATAAAGTGAAATTAGTTGGAGCTATTAAATTTAATGATTGGGGACCTTATGATTACCATCGTGATTATAACTTAACATACCCATTACAATACTCACTAGACTTATCAACTTCAGTTGGAAAACCAAATTGGTTTATACTTCCTGATACTAAAATAGGTATCATGGGAACTTGGCGTTCACTAAATCAATATTCTCCAAGATTTTCACCAAATCTAACGGCAAATCAATATGCAACTCAACCAATTCTAAGTCCTGTTGGATTTGGAAATGGTTCTGAGTGGGAAATTAGAACGTACATTCACATCAATATTGGAAAATAACATCAAAAAATAATACTATGAAAAATTTAAAAATTAATTATTTGAAACACTCCATTTTGTTAGCATTAATTTATTTTATGAGTGTTAATTGTCAAAGATATATGTCAGATGATGCAACATTATCTACTTATTCTAAAAACGGAGAAGTATTTATTGACGGATTTAGTGCTGGATTAGGATATGGAGCTTTTGGGGGTTCAAAATACACTGCTTTTACTGTTGATAAAGAAGTAAAATATGAAGGTACTGCCTCCATGCGTTTTGATGTACCCAGTTATGGTGATCCAAGTGGTGCATACGCTGGTGGAGTATATATAGATGGCTCAGGCAGAAATCTAACCGATTTTGACGCTATTACATTTTGGGTTAAAGGTTCGCAAGCAGCCTCTTTAAATAGTGTTGGTTTTGGTGTTGATTTTGGTTTGAATAAATATAAAGTCGAAATGTCTAATGTTAGTATTGGCACCAATTGGCAAAAAGTTACTATTCCAATTCCAGATGCTTCAAAATTAATTCAAGAAAAAGGATTGTTTTGGTATTCTGAAGGTCCTGAAAATAATTTAGGTTATACCTTTTGGATTGATAATGTAAAATATGAAAAATTAGGAACTATTGCTCATGCAACTCCTGCTATAATGGGTGGTGTTGACACTAATCAACAAACTTTCATTGGTTCATCTATTACGTTAACTGGTTTAACGGATACTTTTAATATGGCTTCTGGTTTAAATCAAACCATTTCAGTTGCTCCAGGTTATTATACATTTACTTCATCAAATATAAATGTAGCAACAGTAAATGAGAAGGGTGAAGTTTCAATTGTCGGCCCGGGGACTTCAGTTATTAGAGCTACTTTAGCTGGAATTCAAGCCTTAGGTTCACTAACAATAAATTCTTTAGGTGTTTTTTTACAACCTCCAACACCAACAAAACCTGCAGCAAATGTAATTTCTATTTTCAGTAATGCTTACACAAATGTTCCTGTAAATTATACAAATGGTTATTGGGCTCCCTATCAAACAACAACGTCTGCGGATTTTGCTGTTAATGGAAATAATATTCTAAATTATCAAAATTTTAATTTTGTTGGAATTGAATTTTCCTCACCAACAATTAATGCTAGTTCTATGACTTTTATGCATTTAGATGTTTTTGTTCCAAATACAATAAGTCCATCTGCAAGTTTTAAAGTTAAAATCATAGATTTTGGTGCCGATGGTACTTTTGGAGGAACAGGAGCAAATTCCGATTTGACATCCAGTGCTGTATCTTTTTCAGGGTCTAGTTTTGTTTCAGGCACTTGGAAAAGTATCGATATCAACTTATCAAATTTCACCGGATTGCCAAATAAATTACATCTTGCACAAATCGTTTTTGATAGTACAGTTAATAATGTGTCAAGTATTTCAAATGTGTACGTTGACAATATCTATTTTTATAACTAAATAAATAAAAAAAATGAAAATGAATAAATATATTAAATCAAATCTATTATTAATTGGAACAATGTTCTTACTTTTTAGTTGTTCAACCAATGAAAAACAAACCGTAACCACTATGAATCAGTTGGTTATGCAAGATGAGTTCGATGTTGTTGGTGCTCCTAATAATGCTTTATGGGGTTATGATACAGGAACTGGAATTAACGGTTGGGGAAACAATGAGTTAGAATATTATACTGATAGACCACAAAATATTAAGGTAGAGGATGGTATGCTTAAAATTACCGCTCTCAAAGAATCCTACATGGGTTCCTCCTATACATCTGCACGAATTTTAACAAAAGGGAAGTTTGAACGACAATATGGTAGAATTGAAGCTCGTATCAAAATGCCTTGGGGTAAAGGATTATGGCCAGCTTTTTGGATGCTTGGTGCTAATTCTGAATCTGTTTCTTGGCCACAATGTGGAGAAGTAGATATTATGGAATATCTTGGTAACAATCCCACTTCAATGTTTGGAACTGTTCATGGACCTGGTTACTCAGGAGCAAATGCTATTTCTAAAATTTATACTTTAACTAACGATCGATTCGATACTGATTTTCATCTTTTTGGAATTGAATGGGGAGAAAATTATATTAACTATTATGTGGATAATGTATTGTATAACCAAATTACTCCTAAAGATGTAACTGGAGATTGGGTTTTTAATCATCCTTTTTACATAATTCTGAATCTTGCTGTTGGTGGAAATCTTCCTGGTTCACCAAACAGTCAAACTGTTTTCCCGCAAACAATGTTAGTTGATTACGTTAGGGTTTACCAATAAATTAGTGATAGTTTCAAAATAGTAAAATTAGACTTTTACACATTCTAGAAGTCTAATTTTAATATTTTTATAAATGAAAAAGAATATTAAAAAATCATGAGTGAAAGTTCAAGCATCATTGAAAAAATGGAACAAAATAAAAATGACAAAACCATTTCAATGGATTTTATAGAAATTGAAGGAGAGGAATTTTATAAAATATCCAACAATGATTGTATGCGTCCATTTTTTATGAGTATCGTTAGTGATTCCAATCATTGGATGTTTATTTCAAGTAATGGGGGTCTTACAGCTGGAAGAAAAAATGCAGAATACGCACTTTTCCCATATTATACTGATGATAAAATAACGGAGTTCGCCGATATCACTGGAAGTAAGTCTATTTTTAAAATCAATCACGATAATCAAATTCATTTTTGGGAACCTTTTTCAGAACGATTTAATGATCAATATTCTCTAACCCGAAATATTTACAAAAATATCTATGGAAACAAAATCATCTTTGAAGAAGTTCAAAATGATTTTCAAATTTCATTTCAATACGAATGGAACTCCAGCAATGAATTCGGATTTATAAAAAAATCTAAAATCACAAATAATTCCGAAAAGGATTACCAAATTACATTACTTGATGGAATTCAAAATATTATGCCTCATGGGGTAAGTAGTGACTTGCAAGCAACAACGAGTAATTTAGTTGATGCCTATAAAAGAAGTGAAATTGATTCGCAAAGCGGCTTGGGAATTTTTGCATTAAGCGCCATTATTGTTGACAAAGCCGAACCAAGTGAAGCGTTAAAAGCAAATATCGCTTGGTCTTTGGGATTGAATAATCCTACTTATTTACTTTCTTCACAGCAAATTGCAGCTTTTAGAAAAAATCAAAAACTGCAACCTGAATTAGATATAAAAGGGGAAAAAGGTGCCTATTTTGTTTCAACCGATATTATTTTAGTTCAAAATACTTCTAAAAGTTGGAAAATTATTGCTAATGTAAATCAGAATCAAGCGCAAGTTGTAGCACTTTGTGATCGTATTTTGAATGATGAATCGCTTGAAAATCAATTAAATGATGATGTTGAATTAGGGAAGAAAAATTTAATTGCGCTAAATGCAACCGCAGACGGATTGCAATTTACGGCTGATAAACGTAAAGATACACGTCATTTTTCTAATGTGTTGTTCAATATCATGCGCGGTGGAATTTTTGATCATAATTATCAAATTGAAAAAAATGATTTTTCTAGTTACTTACAAAAAGCAAATAAAGAAATTTTCGAAAAGAATAGGTCATTCTTGAATAATTTAACAGAGATATTTACTTATTCCAAATTAAAAGAGAGACTTTCTAAGATTGATGATGTTGATTTAATTCGTTTAGCAACAGAATACTTGCCGCTTAAATTCAGTAGACGACACGGAGATCCAAGTCGTCCATGGAATAAATTTTCAATTAACACACGAAGTGAAATTGACGGTTCCAAAATATTAGATTATCAAGGAAATTGGCGCGATATTTTTCAAAATTGGGAAGCATTAGCTTATTCCTATCCCGAATTTATGGAGGGTATGATTTTTAAATTTTTGAATGCTTCTACATTTGACGGTTACAATCCGTATAGAGTGACTAAAGACGGTTTCGATTGGGAAGCTATTGAACCTGATAATCCTTGGTCGTATATTGGATATTGGGGCGATCATCAGATTATTTATTTATTAAAATTCCTAGAGTTTGTTGAAAAATATGCTCCTGGAAAATTAGACTCTTATTTTGATAAGGATTGTTTTGTGTATGCTGCTGTTCCATATACTATTAAATCGTATCAAGATATTTTAAATAATCCCAAAGATACTATTGAATACAGCCACAATTGGGAGAAGAAAATCAACATACGTCGCGAACATATCGGAGCCGATGGTACTTTATTACGAGATAATAATGACTCCATTTATCACGTAAATTTTATTGAAAAAATATTAGCCACAGTACTGTCCAAAATGTCCAACTTTATTCCAGAAGCAGGAATTTGGATGAATACACAAAGACCCGAATGGAACGATGCGAATAACGCTTTAGTGGGTAATGGTGTTTCAATGGTAACACTCTATTATTTGCACCGATTCTTGAAATTTTTCCAAAAATTACTGGAAAATTCCAATCAAGAAACCATCAAAATTTCTAATGAAATGGTAGAATTCTATCATGCTATTAGGGAAAATTTAATACAATTCAAACCTTTACTTGAAGGCTCCATCAACAATCAAGAAAGAAAAAAAATAATGGATGCACTTGGAAAAGCAGCTTCTGAATATCGAATTCAAATATACAACAGTGGATTTTGGGGTAAAAAACGAACTCATTCGATGGAGGGTCTGAAAAATTTCACTCAAATAAGTATTGATTTTATTGAGCATTCTATTAAAGCCAATCAACGAGAAGATAAGTTATATCATGCTTATAATTTAATGTCTTCTACAGAAGATGAAGTTTCCATTTCACATCTTTCAGAAATGTTAGAAGGTCAAGTGGCTGCTATTAGTTCTGGGTTTTTAGGAGCAAATGAAACTCTAGAAATCTTAAATAGTTTACGAAATAGTGACTTGTATAGAGCAGATCAAAATAGCTATATTTTATATCCAAATAAACAATTACCGAAGTTTTTAGAAAAAAATATTTTACCTAAGTATAAAGTGCAACATTCTTTATTGTTAAATAAATTACTTCAAAATAAAAATTTTACAATACTCAATCAAGACATCAAAGGCAATTATCATTTTAATGGTAATTTCCATAATGCGAATGACTTAAATACAGCTTTAGAACAACTTAAATCAAGTGATGACTATAAAATTTTAGTTGAAAACGAGGGATCTGTAATTTCGCAAATTTTTGAAGAGGTGTTTAATCACAAAGCTTTTACTGGACGTTCTGGAACATTTTATGGTTATGAAGGATTAGGTTCTATCTATTGGCACATGGTTTCTAAATTGCATGTTGCTGTTCAAGAAGTTTGTATTAAAGCCATTAATGCTAATGAGGATGCTACTGTAATTAAAGGTTTACTATCACATTATCAAGAAATTGGAAAAGGAATTGGTATACACAAATCACCATCAGTTTATGGTGCATTTCCAACAGATCCGTACTCCCATACACCACTGTTCAGAAAGGCACAACAACCAGGAATGACGGGTCAGGTTAAAGAAGATATTTTGACTCGAATTGGAGAATTGGGCGTAAAAATAAACGAAGGAAAACTTCAATTCCAGCCTTTTATTTTAGACAAAAATGAGTTTTTGACTCAAGGTCAAGAAGTGGTTTTTATTAATGTTGAAGGTTCAAAAAACAAAATCGTATTAGAAAAAGACAGTTTGGCATTTACTTATTGTCAAGTTCCAATTATCTATACAAAATCAACCTCCAATCAAATGGAGTTGTTTTACAAAAACGGAACTATTCAACGATTGGATTCTTTAGAATTGGATTTAGAAAATAGTCAAAAAATATTTTTACGAACCGCTGAAATAGTGAAAATTAAAGTATCAATCGATGAGGGTTTAATACCGTAATGAAAAAAAAATATTACATACTATTAATTCTGCTACTATCTTTTGATAATGTGACTATTTATGCGCAAAATTCAAAAGATGTAACCGCCAAAATGATTTTAGGAAATCCCAAATATCAGGGTATTTGCTATGGTGGCTACCGAACAAATACTAGAGATGTGGAGCCAACAGTATTTGAAGTTAAGGAGGATTTGAAAATTCTATCCGCTTTAAATATTAAAATAATCAGAACCTATAATCTGCATCATGAAGAAATATTAAATGTGTTAAAAGCTATCACTGAATTAAAAAAGGAGAATCCAAAATTTGAAATGTATGTGATGTTGGGTGCCTGGATTGATTGCAAAAATGCTTGGACCGAAATTGCTCCTATTCATGATGAAGAAAGTCAACGCAATACCATTGAAATTCAAAAAGCGGTTGAATTATCCAATCAATATCCTGAGATTATTAAGATTATCTCTGTCGGAAATGAAGCAATGGTTAAATGGGCAACCAGTTATTATGTGACTCCCGCTATAATTTTAAAATGGGTCAATCATTTACAAGAGTTAAAAAAACAAGGTAAATTACCCAAAAATATTTGGATTACAAGCTCTGACAATTATCTGTCATGGGGGGGAGGTGATGCTCAATATCACACGGAAGACCTAAATAAATTAATAAAAGTAGTTGATTATATTTCAATGCATACTTATCCAATTCATGACGAACGTTTCTTTCCAGAAATATGGGGAATTAAAGAAAATGAAGCAAATCTATCCGATAAAATGAAAATAGATAAGGCACTATTGAGAGCCAGAGATTATGCTATCTCGCAATATAATGGTGTAGTGAAATACATGAAGTCGATAGGTGTCACTAAACCAATTGAAATTGGGGAGACGGGTTGGACTAGTATTGATGATATATATTATGGAGTTGAAGGTTCTAATGCAGCCGATGAATACAAGGTAGCTCAATATTATAAATTGATGCGCGAATGGTCTAACAAAGAAAAAATTACTTGTTTTTATTTTGAAGCTTTTGATGAAAGTTGGAAAGATGGCACAAATCCCAATGGGTATGAAAATCATTTCGGATTGATCAATTTGCAAAACCAAGCCAAATTTGCGCTTTGGGATAAAATTGACAAAGGCGTTTTCAAAGGTTTAACTCGAAACGGAAAACCAATCACAAAAACATACAAAGGCAATGAAAAAGCTTTATGGCAAGATGTTAAAGTTCCAAGATTAATTAAAATTAAAAATTAATTTATGAAAAAAAAATATCTTATTAAAATCTTTTTTAAACTATTGGTAATTTGTGTTTTATTATCATTATTGAGTTGCGGAAGCACCAGAGAAATGAATGTGCAAGTATATGAAACTTCGGCAAACGGAAGTTCTTTAAAACAGATAACCAATTTTTCTAATAATTCCTCTTCAATACTTATAACATTAAATCCAGAAGAGCAATACCAAACAATAACTGGTTTTGGTGGCGCTTTTACCGAATCATCTGCCTTTTTAGTTACTAAATTAAGCGAATCAAATCGTAAAAAGATAATGAACGCCTATTTCGGTGAAGACGGAGCCAATTATTCATTGACTAGAACTCATATTAATTCTTGTGATTTTTCTCTGAAACATTATGCTTATGATCTTGTGGATGGCGACAAAAATTTAGATCATTTTTCTATCGATGAAGATAAAAAAAACAACCTGATTCCTATGATTTTAGAAGCCAAAGCGATATCCAAAGAAGGATTTAAAATCATTGCATCCCCTTGGACTTCTCCACCATGGATGAAGGACAATAAAAATTGGGTGGGTGGAAAATTATTACACGAATATTACGATACATGGGCATTGTATTTTTCAAAATACATTGATGCTTATAAAAAAGAAGGAATTGATATTTGGGGAATAACAGTTGAAAACGAACCTCACGGCAACGGAAATAATTGGGAAAGCATGCTGTATTCGCCTCAAGAAATGACCAACTTTGTTCAAAATAATTTAGGTCCAACATTGAAAAAAGAAGGTAAATCAGATATTAAAATTCTAGGTTACGACCAAAATAGAGCTGGAATAAAAGAATGGGTAAATGAAATGTATAAAGAGGAGAAATCTTCAAACTATTATTCGGGAACAGCCATTCATTGGTATGAAAGTACCTATGAAGTTTTTCCAGAAGATTTACAATATGCTCACAAAAAAGCACCCCATAAATATCTAATTCAAACAGAAGCATGTGTAGATTCTGAAGTGCCCCACTGGCAAGATGATGCCTGGTATTGGAAAAAAGAAGCCACCGATTGGGGTTGGGATTGGGCATCAGAAAAAGAAAAATATTTACACCCAAAATATGCTCCTGTTAATCGTTATGCAGTAGATATTATCGGATGTTTAAACAATTGGGTTGACGGTTGGGTAGACTGGAATATGGTTTTAGACACTAAAGGCGGTCCGAATTGGTTTAAAAATTGGTGTGTAGCTCCAGTTATCGTTGATACTGATAAAGACGAAGTTTATTTAACTCCTTTGTATTATGTCATGTCGCACTTTAGTAAATTCATGCGTCCAGGTGCATTGAAAATTGGGTGTAAAATCGATAATAAAGAGGTATTAGCAACAGCTGTTAAAAATCCAGACGGATCCATAGTATTGGTAGTATTCAACCCTACAGAAAAAAAACAAAACCTAGAAATAAAATTAACTAATCAAACAAAAATTATTTCCATTAATGCAAGTGCTTTGCAAACAGTGGTTATTAGATAGAAATACTTTTCAATTATGTCAAAAAATTTAATTTCAACAGATAAGATTCCTATGGGGCAAAAAATTGCATTTGGACTGGGAATGTTAGCCAATCAAATGTTTCCCGCTGCTTTAGGAATTTTTATGGTAGTGCTTGTTGAAGATTTAAAATTTCCTGCTTGGATGTGGGGAATGTTATTTTTCTTACCAAGAATATTTGATGCATTTATCGATCCAATTATGGGTTTTATAACTGATAATACTCGTTCTGTTTGGGGAAGAAGAAGACAATATGTATTTGTGGGTGCCATAATTATGGGAATTTCGTTTGTTGTAATGTGGCAATTGCATCGCGAAAATGGCATCGATTATAACTTTTGGTATTTTCTGTTATGGTCTTTTATTTTTTACATTGGACTTTCTGTTTTTAGTGTTCCTTATGTAGCAATGGGATATGAAATGAGTGACGACTTTCATGAACGAACAAGTATTATGGCTATTTCACAATGGATTGGCCAATGGGCATGGGTAATTGCTCCTTGGTTTTGGGTAATTATGTATGATCCAAAATGGTTTCCAAATGCCGATACTGCTACTAGAACTTTGGCGGTTTGGGTAGGGATTTCCTGTATGATTTTAGCAATGATACCCGCTATTTTCATTAAAAGTAAATCAACTGTTAATGAAGAAAGTTTTTCACCTTTAACATTTAATACTATTGGTGGTAGTTTAAAAGAAATTTTTGAAAGTTTCAAAGAAGCTTTTGTAAACAAACCTTTTCGAAAACTTTGTATCGCTACATTTTTGATATTCAATGCGTTTAACACCGTAGCGGGTTTTACTTTTTTTATTGTTGTTTATTACCTTTTTAATGGAAATGCTGCCGATGCTGGTATTTGGCCTACACTTTTTGGATGTATTGGTGCCTTAGCAACCACTTTTATTGTAATTCCGATAGTGGCAGTTATTTCAAAAAAAATGGGAAAAAGAGATGCCTTTTTGTTATGTCAAGGCATATCAGTTTTAGGATACATTTTACTTTGGTTTCTTTTTATTCCAGGTAAACCTTATATGTTTTTGTTTGCTTTACCATTTTTCTCTTTTGGTATTGGAAGTCTTTTTACTTTAATGATGTCTATGACAGCAGATGTTTGCGACATGGATGAACTCACTTCTGGAAAAAGAAGAGAAGGGATTTTTGGTGCTATATATTGGTGGATGGTAAAATTTGGTTTCGCCATTGCTGGATTATTAACAGGAGTTATTATGTCTTCTGTAGGGTTTGATCCAAGTTCACCAACGCAAACCGACGTCGCAATTACTGGTCTAAGACTCTTTTTCTCTGGAATACCAATTATGGGAACTTTAATAGCGATGTGGGTTATGAGAAATTATGATTTAACTGAAGACAAAGCAAAAGAGATTAAAGATGAACTTTTGGCTTTAAAAGGAAACTAAATCTTCATACAAGTAAGATTTTTAACCACTACAAAATTTAATTAATAATAAAATAAATCCAAATATGAAAAATAGTGCATTTTACAAAATCATGTTTTCCTTTTTTCTATGCTGTCAATTTGGGTTTGCTCAGGTTGATGTAACCTACAATAATTTGGTTTGGTCTGACGAGTTCACTACCAACGGAGCAGTAAATTCTAGTAATTGGTTTCACCAAACTCAATTGCCAGCAGGAGGAAATTGGTTTAACAATGAAGTGCAACATTACACAAACCAAGTTTCCAACTCCTATGTTGATAATGGATATTTGAATATAGTTGCCAAAAAAGAACTTTATACCGACCAAGGAATAACAAAAGAATATACTTCAGCACGTTTGAATTCTAAATTTGCTTTTAAATACGGACGAGTTGATGTTCGTGCAAAGTTACCTTTAGATGCGGGTACTTGGCCAGCTATTTGGATGTTGGGTAAAAATGTAAATGAACCAGGTGGCTATTTCGCTGCAACTTATGGAACAACTGATTGGCCTGCATGTGGTGAAACCGATATTATGGAGCATGGAATTTTTCCATCACAATCTAGTAATTATATTCAAAGTACTTTACATACGCCTTCTTCTTTTGGGGGTTCTGTAAATAATGGTGGCATCAACGCCTCTGATTTAGCCAATAATTACCATGTTTATTCTCTGAATTGGTCGCCATTTGAAATGTCTTTCCTTCTTGATGGGGTAGTATTTTACACCTACAATCCCGCTGTTAAAGACGCTACTACCTGGCCATTTGATAAAGAGCAATATATATTATTAGATATTGCGATGGGTGGAACTGTTGGAACAATCAATCCAAATTATACCCAAAGTTCGATGTTAGTTGATTATGTTCGAGTTTATCAAAACACGCTTGTAGATACTCAGGCACCTACAAATTTTACGGCTAGTATTGGAGCAGTTACCTACAATTCGATTGAGTTATTGCTAAATGCCAATGATAATTCGAGTACTATTGCTTATAACATCACTTATGGTGCTACAACAATTTCTTTTGCAGGTACCGCCGGAGTTCAAAAATCGGTTGTAATTAACGGATTATCTCCAAGCACCAATTATGTTTTTTCAATTGCAGCAAGTGATTTGTCTGGGAATAATTGTACCAATAACCCAATTATTCTTAATGCGACCACACCGGCAATTCCTACTGTAAACACCGAATGTTTAGGCACTTCAACAGTTCCTTCTCAAGGTACTTTTTCAACGGGTTATCGCTATGGATTTCAAACTACAGGCACCGATGTTAAAATAACTTTTGAATTATTAGATACTGATAGAGTAGGAGTTGTGGCCTATTTGTGGAAACAAAGTCCTTTTTCAGAAGTACAGATGACAAACGTTACGGGAAATATTTTTACTAAAACAATTACTGGACAAACTGTCGGTTCTACAATCAATTACGCCGTTAAATTTGCTTATGCTGGCGGAATGTCTGTTACCAAATATTTTTCTTATGTAGTGGGTAATACCTGCGCCTTAAGTGTTGATTCCATTTCTGAATTAAATGATTTTTACTTTTCTAATCCGGCTAATGATTTTGTTTCTATTTATTCTAATGTAGCAATTGATAAGGTTGAAATCTACAATCTTATAGGAAATATGGTTTTGAAAACTACTGAAAATACCGACAAAATTGATGTTTCCAAATTAGCTAAAGGAATTTATTTAATTTCTGCTTATTCGGGAAAAGAGAAATGCACCAAAAAAATAATAATCAAATAAATTAGAGATAATACTTTATTTTTCAAGCAAAACAAGACTAATTTACATGAAAAATGTTAAATTTTAAAGTTTTATTTGTTTGTAAAGAAAATATTATATTATATTTGTCTATAATTTAATTTAACTTTAACAGTCGCCTATACATTAAAATTACTTTTTTAGAAAAATCTCGTTTTTTAACTTAAACTAAAAGGTAATTTTATGGCTACTACTCAATTTCCAGATGCTTTATTGGTAAAGAATTATATAGCTGGCGATGAAAACGCATTAGTTATATTAATTAACAGACATCAGTCCAAAATTTATGGATTTATTTATTCTAAAATAAACGACCGTGATTTAGCTGACGATATTTTTCAAGATACTTTCATGAAAGTTATTAAGACTTTAAAGTCTAATTGCTATAACGAAGAAGGTAAGTTTTTACCATGGGTAATGCGAATTTCTCATAATCTAATTATGGATCACTACAGAAAAAATCAGAAAATGCCCATGCTAAGAGAAACGGACGAATTTTCTATCTTTTCTGTTTTGCAAGAAACTTCTCCTAATGTAGAAAAAAGAATTATTAGCGAATTGATTGAACAAGATTTACAAAAAATCATCAAGGAATTGCCAGATGACCAAAGGGAAGTTCTAACCATGCGTATTTATCAAGATTATAGTTTCAACGAAATTGCTGAGATAACAGGGGTTAGCATCAACACGGCATTAGGGAGAATGCGCTATGCGTTATTAAACTTGAGAAAAGTAATTGAAAAAAATCAAATTATTTTAACCGATTAAACAATAAAGAGTTTGATAAAGCGTTATAGGTATATAATTTAAAATATACTATGGCAAAACTTTACTCTAAAAACGCATTAGCAACTTCTAAATTACTTCCAAAAAAAGAAACCATTAGTTTCTTACTTAAGTATTCAAAAGCTTTGAATATCGTTAAAATGGGTGGTATAAACTTCGAATTCATTGCTAATTAAGAAATATCCCGGTTATTATCGGGATATTTCTTAATCCAATTCTTTCAAAATAGCTTTTCTTCCAATGGTTTTGGTGATGATGTCTTTGTTGATATCCCAACCTCGTGCCGGAGAATATTCTCTTCCATACCAGATGATTTGCAAATGCAACTTATTCCATAATTTTTCTGGAAAAATAGCTTTGGCATCTTTTTCAGTTTGAACTACATTTTTACCATTTGATAAATTCCAACGATACATCAATCGGTGAATGTGGGTATCAACTGGAAATGCAGGAACACCAAATGCCTGACTCATAACGACACTCGCTGTTTTATGTCCAACTGCCGGTAATGCCTCCAGAGCTTCAAAACTTTGCGGCACCTCGCCATGGTATTTATCAATTAAAATGTGTGATAAACCATGAATTCCTCTAGATTTCATAGGAGATAACCCACAAGGTCTGATGATATTTTTAATTTCTTCAATGCTCATTTTAATCATGTCATACGGATTATCAGCTTTTGCAAATAGAATAGGGGTAATTTGGTTTACTCGAACATCGGTGCATTGCGCCGAAAGCAAAACAGCGATCAATAACGTATATGGGTCTTTATGGTCTAACGGAATTGGAATTTCAGGATAAAAATCTTTTAACGTATTTATAACAAACGTTGCACGCTCTTTTTTGGTCATTTTTAACTAATTTTGAATTGTAAAATAAGTCAATTTAAAGGACAATTCAAATATAATACATTTAATATCTAAAATCTACTATTCAAAATGACAACATTAAAAAAAGGCGACAAAGCACCCCAATTTTCGGGAAAAGACCAAGACGGAATCGTTCATACTTTGGCAGATTATAAAGGAAAAAGATTAGTTGTTTTCTTTTATCCAAAAGCAAACACACCCGGTTGCACTGCCGAAGCATGCGATTTAAGAGACAATTTCGAACGATTTCAAGCGGGTAATTATGCAATTCTTGGTGTAAGTGCTGATAGTGAAAAAGCACAATTAAAATTCAAAGAGAAATTTAGTTTTCAATATCCGTTACTTGCCGATGAAGAGAAGTCGGTTATTCAAGCTTTTGGAGTTTGGGGTCCAAAAAAATTCATGGGAAAAGAATACGACGGAATTCACAGATGCACTTTCATCATTGATGAAAACGGCATTATTGAAGACGTCATTACCGATGTGAAAACCAAAGCCCATGCGGCTCAGATTTTGAAGTAACGTTCCCACGCTTGTAGCAGTTGGGGTTAAATATTTACTTTCCTTTCGGTAAAAGACTGAACTTTGAAAGTACAAGACAAACTTTAAATTGAGCCTTTTGCCCCAATTGCTACAAACGTGTGTTGCAAGAGGTTTTTTTAAGATTTTATTTTTGAAATAAAGGGACATTTTAAAATTTATAAAATATCCCTTTAAAAACTATAATTTATTCAATGTCATTTGATTTGGTATTTTGTATTGATAAATTGGGTTTCCAGTTTCTAAAGAACATGGTTCTACAATTGAAGAACCATTAATAGAACCAAGTTGCCAATTTAGCTGTGGACTACCTGATGAAGACGAATATATTAAAATTAATTCTTGTTCGTTTATTCTACTGCAAGTAGGAGAAGGTTCATAATAAAATAAAGTGACTTTATTATCATTATGCCATGTGGTATTTCCACGTATACTAGTAAAATTATTAAAATTTTGATTAGCTAAATCTGTTGCAGAATAAGATGCAGGATAAGTGTTGTAAATAGTAACCCAATTACCTCCTTGCAATTCTTTGTAAAGCATAAATGATCGTAATTCATCAAATATATAATTTCCATTCCAACTAGGGTAGTTTACGTACTCTATTTTGTAGAATTTAATTTTAAAATAATGAGTTGCATCAGTAAATTCCCATTCACCTGTAAACTTGTCTAAAACGCCGTTGACATCTTTAAAATATCCTCGATCGTCATCTGTATCAAATTCATTTTCAATTGGAATTATTTCTTGCGAATATGTTTTTAAATTCACAACTAAAAAGACAGCTATAATATAAAATATATTTTTCATTTTTTTTAAATTTAATAATTAATTTGCAATTTGTGTCCAAGTAACTTGACCTTGATGTATTGTTCCTTTAAAAAAATAGATACCCATATTTCCTGTATCCTCATTAAAATTTTGAATAAATCGAATAAACCATTTTTCAAATTGTTGGGCTGTTATAGCATCTAATTGCGCTTGTGTTCCACCACCTTGAGAATTGAAAATTTCTGCTGCTTTTGTTTTTGCTTTTTCAATAACATTTTTTTTAAATCTATTTATAAAACTATTTTTATTAATTGGATCAGAAAGCCAATCCTTAAAAGCTAATAATTGTTCAGCATCTCCCACACGCATAGCATATAATCCATTTTTAGAAACCATTATTGATGTAAAATTTTTTCTTTCAGGAGAGTTTAAATCAGTCAATTGTGTATAGCTTTTTGCAAACTGTAAAAAGTCACCATCACTAAATATAGGACTTAATAGGGTTTCACTACCTGTAGCATTTGTTTGAGAATGATTGTGATGAAAATGAATGTATAAAACTGTATTTAATGCGGGATTACCAAATGCGGTATAATCATAACCAGTTGCAATAGGGTTAACTGGGTAATAAGATGGAACTCCATTTGTAGTAGGACCTCTTCTATACTCTACGCCATTTTCATTTGTGGCGTTGTCTAAACCAAAAATATACTGAAATATTTTGTTTCTAAAAACATTTTGTGGTTTTGCTGTATCTGGAATAGCGGTTATTTCGTTCAATCTTGCAATATGGTTTACGGGTTGTATTCCATGAACTGGAGTTGTGAGAATAGGAAATTCATTAGAACCACTTGTTGAGCATGAAGAAGAACCTCCTCCTCCTACTCCAGAGCCGCCACCACCTTCTGTGCCTCCAGAATTTCCAGTTCCACCACCGCCACCGCCACCTTCATCAATCCACATTTCAAAAGTAACTTCATAAAAGCCACAAATAGAGCCACCAAAATCCCACGGGTCTCCACTACAAGCAGATACTAAAAAAGTAATAAAAACCATTTTGTTAGTGTTACTAGACTCTGAAAGATTTATAATTTCTGATGGTTTGACATCTTGAGAGTTTAGCAATTTCATTTCTTCTTCTGTAAAATCATATTTTACCTTTGTTTTGTCAAATTGTAGTTTTTATAATTCTCACTTTTGTCAAATGCAATTTCAATGTATTTGTTTGGGTCGTTTAAAAAAGTGTCTTCGTCAATATAAGAAATATAAGAAGCTGTTGCTTCTGTAACACATTTGCACTTGTCGCAAGAATATACTTTTGGCTCTTGATTAAATCTGTTGTTGTTTATAATATCATAAACTAAATGTGAGGAATAAGAGGAAGTAGTACATCCGTCTAATTGCTGATTTAAAGATTTAAACCAACCATATCCGCCATCTACTTTTTGAATTACTGCAACTATTCCATTTGTATATGATGTTCTTTCTTTTCGAGTGATTTCTTTTAAACAATATTCCAATTCCCAATCTATCCATTTGCTACTTTTGATATTTGGTGAAATAATTACGATTGTAACCGAAGTATTGTACATCATATCTTTTAAATTTTTCTTGATATTTTCGGTTGTGGTGTCTGTTAAATCAGGTGAGTCTCCTGTTTCACCTTGATAAAATTTTGCATCATCGCCTAATTTTTCTAAAATATCATCTCTTAATTTTTGTGCTTCACTATATTTATAGGAAATAAAAGTTTTTCTTGCCATTACATTTATTGTTTTTTTAATGTGTCTTTGTGAGTGTCAATTTGATTGATTATTGTTGGATTTGAGTTTAATTCAAATGTGTTTGGTTTAATGTTGGCATTAATTTCAATAGGTTTTGTCTTAAATGAACTACAATTAATTTGAAACAACCAAATGCCAATTGTTATTAAGCATAGTGGAAAATAAAACCATAAAATTGTTTTGCTTCTTATTACTGTCCACCAATTATTGTCAGTCCAAATTTTAAACTTCGTAAAATTCATATCTAAGTTTTTAATTTGTCCTGCTTCTGAATTATCATCAGTTGGGTTAAATCCTTTTTTAAATGTCTCCTTTTTGGGGATTTTATAATGTCCTGTTGTTGAACTATTGAACAAGTCTATAAAACATCTTTCATTCGAAAGATAAAATGCGTCTAAACACCAAAATATTATAATTGGCATTAACGCAATTAATGAAATATTTGGTTCTTTAATTGCACCTGACAAAGCTAATAATGCTGAAAGTAATGTAATAGTCCAACCTTTCAACATAAATGAATTCGAGTTGTGTCGAGTAATTATCGATTGTAATTAATCTAAATGTTTTTCACTTGTCATTTGTTCTGTCATTTTGGTTACGGTCTGTTAGCCTTGCCACCAACGTTTTGCAGATTGGCGATGGGCGGGATTTTTACCACTGAACTTTATGTGGAGCACAAAACTTTCGGCTACCACTAAATTGTCTGCGGAGTACGAAATCCCGCCTATTGCCAATGTGCTGTTAGCGGTTCGTTCTTCTTCCTTTATGTCGTCCGTAAATCTCAAGTCGTTACGTTTTTCTTTTTTGCTTCTTCTATAGTCGCAATGATGTGGTCAACAGGTTCGGCTTTTGAAAGTCCCGTATTTTCTTCAAATATTATTCGTGGTCTATTTGTCTGTTGGCTTATTGCAACGTCTGAGTATGGAATGTAACTTTTAATTATCCCAATTAAACTGGATTGGTTGGAAGATTTTGTTCCTTGAATACTTACAATTTCAGGTTTTGAAAGAACTGGTCCTCCGCTGTTACCTGGAAACACAAATGCGTCAACCACAAAATCCTTACTTCGATTTTCAAACAAGTCTTTAATTCTTGCAATTACTCCACCTCTAACAAATACGTGTTGTCTGTCAACTGCAACAATACCCATAGGAAAGCCCATAACGAAAACAGAGTCGCCCTCACTTGTTTCTCTAACTTGCAATTCATTTACATCCGCAATGTGTTTGTCTGACTGAAAGAAACTACATTTCATACCTTCAGCTAAAACATTGTTGATGTTTACAGGTAAAACAGCAACATCAATTTCGGCATCTGAATGCCCCGTCCAAAGTAATTTTCCGTCTTTGTCTTTAAGCGGTGCTGGATAGTCCTTTGCTGATTGTCCTGTTTGAGGATTGAACCTAACTAATATAAGGTCAAGATTATTTAATACGTGCTTGTTGGTCACGAGATATACAACATAGTTGTTGCTTCCATCTTCGGTTTTTTCAAAAAGGTCGCCAAACAGAAATCCTGTTCCAATCCATTTTTGTTCTCCGTTGACTATTGTGCCGATTGCGACAACACAGTCAATATACATTGGTGGTATTAAAGCCATTTTATTTTGTTTTTAAGTTTAATGTCTGTGTTTGTTGGTCGTCCATAGAATGACCGCTAACTGCCAGATAAGTCTGGGTTTTAATAAAATTTAAATTGAAGTTTGTGTTATGTAGGTTGAATATCTGTTTCGTTATCACACGAAATAATAAATAATGTAGAGCAATTAAGTCGAAGATTGCTTTTTTCATATATTTGTAAATTATTAGATTGTTTGCAGTCCTTTCTTTTGTCTTCGAAAACAATAAAAAAGTTAGGGCTGCATTTTTTTGGTTGGTTTAGCCACAATTTCATTTAATAACAAACCTCTAAAATAAATGAAATTCATTCTTTCTTTGTCACTTTGAGATGGTAAGTCTTTTTTTTACCTCTTTAATATTTAAAATAGATTAAACTTTTTTTATTATAAAATAATAAAATTTAATGCAGCACGATATCTTCCATTTTTATCGTATTGTTTTTTATAAAGTTATTTAATCAAAAACACTTACACAATACCTTTTTCTTGTTTTTTTGATTTTAAAATCATTTTTATGGTTTTAACAACAACTTTTGATTTTTATTAACAACTTTTCATTTTTTGAAGTTTTTTTTTATTTTTTGCTAAAAAAATATATAAATATTAAACAATAAAAGTGTTAAATTAATAAGAAATAAAGACTATTTTATGAAATTTAGCTATTTAATAATTAAAAAAAAGTCAATTATATTAAAAAAAAACTAAAATTGTTTTGGAGTAATTCTGCTCCTGCGCGGTCACACTGATTAAAAAAACTGTGAATTAGTAGCGAAAAAATGACTAGTGAAAGATTTTAGTAGGAGTGGGGTTATCTATGTGACTTATTTTCGTAAAGGGTATTTTATTGAAGAATAAAAAGGAAATTCACTCTAATACCTAAATCATTAACCAGTTCCTTACTGATATGGTAGCACATAAGGTTGCCCAATTTTGAAATCATGAAAATCGATATACGAGTTTTGAAACGCATTGGTTTTAATTAAGCTGTTTCCGTCAATAGGCATTGATGGATAATAGGATAATGAAAACTGAAAACTATTGAATACTAAATAATGGTTGTTAACTAATACACCCAAACCAATTTGTGAATATACTTTGTTGTTAAAAAAAGTGTGACTTCCATCATCCAATAAACCTAATGTGAAATTCATAAACGGACTAAAGTTAAATCCGTACCAACTTTTTTGATTGTAGGATTGGGTTTGAAAAGTAGTAATTAATTTTTTAGTTCCAAGAAGTGGGGAACTATTAAAACCAGGAATTCCATTGATGTCAACCAGATTTAATTTATCTTTTAAACTGTTCAAACGGTTGGTTCCAATAACGAGAACTGGTTTTATAAATTGTCGGAAACTCCAGCTTCCAATTGGAAATAATTTAGTAAAATAATTGGCTTCGATTTTAAAAGTAGTTTGTTCAGTAGTTTCGTTATTAAAGAAAGTTCCAGCTTCTAAACTTCCTTGCAAATAACCAAAATCAAAATAATTTCCATAAGAGAAACGCCCGCCGAGATAGGCCCTTGTTATTTTATTTTTTGTTTCTTCACCTGTTGTTAACGAAAACACTTTTCCGTAAGGAATGTCTTCAATATTACCAAATCGAAACAGGTATTTATCTTGATAAAATTTCTGACTCGAAATTCCAATGGTTGCTAAAACTGTTTTATTAGAACTTGATATTTGAATAGGGTCGTAGGCAATATCGGGCTTTTTCAAATACATTACGTTGTTGAATCCAGTGGCAATAATTAAATTAGTAGTTCGCCCTAATTCAGTTTGTTTTCCAAAAATTGTAAACGATCGAGCTCCCCAAAATTGATAGGTTTTTGTTTTGAAATTTTGAGACGCTAATAGCCCATTACTATCGGGCAATGATTGTGCGTATGCGCTGAAATCATAATACATTCCGCCCGCCCACCGCGTAACCGTCGAATAAAACAAGCGTTCCATTCGCACCGTTTTGTTGGTGTTGTTAAACAAGTCATTTTTTAATGAAACGGAAGTATTTATAAACGTATTTTTAAAATTAGGTATGGTGTATCTCGTATCGTAAGCAAATGAATTGGAGGTACTGTTGTTAAAACTTTTAATGTAATTTAATTCGTAATCGTGACCTAATCCAAAGAAATTATGATCCGTTAAATCAAGATTGGCTTTGTCACTAGAAAATGCTCCTGTTGGAATAAGACTCCAAGTATCTAAAACTCGCACAGAAACATCTACCGAATCGACGCTATTTTCAATAGGTACGAGCTTTATGTTAACACTCCTAACGTAACGTTGACTTCGTATTAAACGTTCTGATTCATTTACTAATAAAGAGTCGAGTTGTTCGTTTTTCTTAAAAAGAAGCAAATTACGAATTGTCCAATTCTTAGATTTTGTGTGTAGTAAATTTCCCGATTTTTCAATCCATTTTTCGGGTTTTTCCTTTTCATTTTCAACAGAATAACCAAAGGGGTCTAAGGTTTCAATATTGATTTTTCTAATTATAGAGCAATTGTATTTATTGAATGATTTTTGAATTGGAGTAATTCCCTTTGTCTTTCTTATTTTTGGAATAACAACTTCATCTTCTTCAACATCTTTAAAAATAATGTGATGCATGAATTTAAAGAATTTTTTGTGTTTAGAAAATTCTTCTATTTTTTTATAAACGGTATCCGATTTGGAAGGTACCGGTTTTTGAGCTGTCAAAATTGGACAACTGATAAGAAGTAAAAATAAGTAGATTGTATTGCGCAATTTTGTATTTTTTTTCTTTGTCATAAAGATAATCTTTACAAATTTAAAACCTAACTCTTTAACAAAACAAAAATCCTCAATTGATTTGATCTTTTGAGGATTTAATTGTATGTCATAAAAAAGGGAACTTTAACAATTACGACTTCTGTTCTTTATTAAAATACACCAAATAATAATACATTTGTTTTTCTTCATCCCATCCTTTTTCTACAAATTTTTCGGCACTTTCGGGATTAATGAAATCCAATTTTATTTGAATATGGGTATCTAAGTTAATGACATTTTTAATTGATTTTCGGGCGTCCGAAACCGCTGCATTGGCTATAGGAAAAGAAGTCACATCTTCAATACTGTATTTTTCACCTCTATCGGCTTTGTAGCTTTTAAATTCTGGAATCAAATCGGGATTGTCCATGACTTCATTCAAGAAAGCAGTTTCTTCAAAGTTATCATTTTTAGCAAAATGGTTAACGGCACGATTCATAAACATCACTTCTTGTTTTTTATCCTCGGCAGGAAATACGACTTCTTTTGCAAACTCTTGACAAAATTTTAAATATTTTTTAGTCATGAAATTTTCATCCTGAAAAGCATCTACAGAAAGAAAATGCTCCAACCAATATTTGGCATCGTAACGGTTGCTGTCAATGGTTAATATTTTAAAACCTTCTTCTTTTTTGTGGTTGAAAATGATGCACCCTTTATCCAATTTATTAAGGTTAATTCCCTCCTGAAGAATCATTTCTAAATTACTGCCATTTTCTTCAAATTGAAGGAAATCGGTGCGCAACTCACTTTTGAAAACCCCAACGGCATCCACAATAGTGTTGTCTATAGAAACATTGGTTAAATAGGCGACATAAACTTCCCCATTCTTAATATGCGGATGGTTGGATTGTTCAAAAAGATGGTGGGTTATCTTTTTGGAAACCTCGTGCACTGAAGTAGGATTCATGAAAATCTCTGAAGCCAAATTGAACATATCGTTGTATTCTAAATCCACTTCGTGCGCAAATTGAAAGTAGTTTTCTTCTTTTTCACGAAACGATTTAAAGAAATATTCTTTCAATAACGGAACAATTTCATCATTCAAACCGTATTGATTTTCAGATAAAAAAAGGGCTTCGTTACGGCTTTTGTTACCAACTCTATGGATGGATAAAGATTCTATGTGAGTATTGAAAAGGTTGATCATTTTTTGAGTTTATTTAAAGGTTTAAAGTAGTTTAATGGTTTTTAAATTAATTGTTTAGGAGTTTACATACTTTGTTCCTTTGAAATCATTTATATTTAAGTAGCTTATGAAATTGTGTATTTTAATACTGAGCTTTTCATACTCAGAAACTAGGTTATTTAATTTTTGTTGATCTATGTAATCATTGTCGAAAACTCTACATAATTGAGGACGGGTTTCTCCAACATTCCCTTTTGAAATTGATAAAAATTGACAGAATTCTACACATTTACATTTCTATCAAATCCTTCAGCAATATTGTCCATTTCAGATTCTTATTAACCTTTAACTTAGTCTTTGAGTTTTAAGTCTTTTTTTAATTCAGTTATTTTGCTAATTAAGATTATTTCTTTTAATAGTCTTCTTGAATCTATCCAAATTTCTATATTTTCAAATCTTTTAATGGTAGCCTTAAAACAATTTAAACCAAATTACATAATCTTAAATTTTTTTCTAATTCCAATTCTCTTCAAAGCCATAATCTTCATAACTATCATCGCTTCCAAAAGCATCGAGATCGTCTTCGTCTAAATCGTCTTCAAATTCATTGTAACTTTCTTCTTCATCAAAATCGGCTACAAAATGTTTTTCCATAGCTTCGGCTGGCATCTCTCCGTGAGAAAACAATAAGTTTGGATATACCATTCCAATTTCTACCGAATCTTCAAACGCGGCTAATTCTACTAAGAATGTCCACATATTAATGAAGTCGTAGACGTAGATTATTTTGGTATTGTCAGAATCCAGTATATCCGCTAATTGATAGTCGCTCATGATTTTGTTTTCCCCTAGAACATCACCCGAATCAAACATTGGAATTTCATCCTCTTGATTCCAAATATCATCACAAGTATAAAATGACGCAACTTCTAGTCCGTCAAAGCCAAAAGCATTAACGATTGCATTGTGTAAATCCTCTAAAGTATTGTCTTGAAGAATAGCAATGTCTCTAAAAACATCTTCTTCGGCATCGAGAATAACTCTGAATTTATAAACCATGATTCTAATTTTTTGAAAGTTCAAAGGTAAAATTTAAATTAGAAAAACGAATTATGAATTGCGATTTGTTGAAAAGATTTTGTTTTCAAAAAAAAGGTTTCTTGTATACTGTAAAAGGAATTTGTATTTTTGAAAACAGTAATAATAAACTATGAAAATTGTACTATCTCCAGCCAAATCTTTAGACTTTGAAAGTCAGTTGCCAATAAAATTATATTCTGAATATGATTTTGTTAAACAATCCATAACAATAGATACAATTTTGAAGAAAAAGAAGCCTAAACAATTGATGGAGTTAATGGCTATTTCTGATAAGTTAGCCGATTTGAATTGGCAACGTAATCAAGAACGGAATGTGGCTGAAATTTCAATTGAAAATGCTCGACCGGCCATTTATGCTTTTAGTGGAGACGTTTATATTGGTTTAGATGCTTATTCGCTTTCGGAAGAACAAATCACTATTTTGCAACGTAAACTTAGAATTCTCTCGGGATTTTATGGTTTGTTAAAACCACTAGATTTAATGCAGCCCTATCGATTGGAAATGGGAACTAAATTAGCGATAGGAAAAAATAAAAACCTTTATGAATTTTGGAGGCCAATACTCACCAAACAACTAAATTCGGAACTCGAGACAGGCGAATTATTTCTAAATTTAGCCAGTAACGAGTATTTTGATGCTGTAGATACTAAGAAACTTAAAGTTCCAATAATTACACCAGAATTCAAAGATTATAAAGATGGAAAATTAAAAATGATAAGCTTTTTTGCAAAAAAAGCAAGAGGTATGATGGTACGATATATTATTGAAACAAATGCCGAAACCATTAATGATTTAAAAGGATTCAATTACGAAGGATATGCTTTTGACGCTAATTTAAGTCAAGGAAATACCTTAGTTTTCACTAGGTAGTTATACGTGTAAATATTCTTGATATTCTCTAATTGTTTCCCGAGTTGCTTTGCGTTGGTCCCGAGCAATTTCTCTGACCGCTTCGACACCTTTTCTAGCACAACGTTTTACTTTGGTCAATTTAGAGGTAAATTCTAGTAATTTCTCAGCATCATCAGGAGTTAATTTTGTTTTCAGTTCGTTTACAAAATCACCAAATTCGCTAACAACAGTTTTGTTTTCTTCGTAGTCGGATTTTAATTCCACTAATAATTCATCAATTTCATTAGTGATTTCATTGCTGATATCTTCGCTTTTTTTGCAAAGTTCGGCAATAATTTTTTTGTCCGATTTGTTAAAAATTCCCATGATAAATAAGCAGTAAATTAATAAATTACTTTATTTCAGTCAAATATAATAATTAATTCATTCGATAAGTAAATTGTTGATAACTTATAATCTAAAAATAACTCTGAAATAGTTTCGGAAGATTTTGGAGTCACCAATTATTTAACCTAAGTTTTAATGCATGGAATCGGCAGGATTTATTTTAGTTTTACCTCTTTTAATTAAAAGAATAATTGGAATACAACATAAAAATACGACTCCTAAATACATAAATATATCCATGTATGACATTACCGTGCTTTGTCTTAAAACGGAGTATTCTAAAACTTGGTGCGCCTTTTTTATTGCTTCATTTTCACTAAAACCTTTCGACATAAAACCTCTTTGAAGTATAATAATACGTTGTTGTACTTCTAATCGTGTACTGTCCAAATGCGGAATTAAATCTACACGATGCTTTTGAGTCAATCGTGTAATATATGTCGTGATAATTGCAATTCCGAAAGATCCACCAAGTTGACGCATCATTCCTGTAAACGCAGCACCTTCGCCAATATTTTTTCCTTTGAGGGTAGAAAGCGATAATGTAGTTATAGGAACGAATAATAAACCCAGCCCAATTCCTCTTAATATTAGCGGCCAATAGAAATGTTCTTTACCTGTATCTGGAGTCATTGCATTTCGCATCCAAAAAGTAAACAAGAAGAATGCTAAAAATCCTACAGCCACCATATATCCTTGCGGCACTCCTTTTTGAATCATTTTACCAATAAACGGCATCATGATAGCAGTGGTTATTGAACCTGGAATTAATAACAATCCAGCATCAGTGGCAGTCCATCCTAAAATTGATTGTGTGTAAATAGGTATTACTAATGTAGAACCATATAGACCAAATCCTAAAATAAACGACATCAAAATACCAATACGTAAGTTGCTGTCTTTTAATACATTTAGATTTACTATTGGATGTTTATAAGTCATCTCTCTCCAAATGAAAGCTAAAAGGCCAAATAGTGATACCACGCTCAAAGTCACAATCAATTTGTCATTGAACCAATCGTCTTGTTGTCCGTGTTCTAAAACAAACTGCAGCGAACCAATGAAACAGATTAAAAACAAAATTCCCAACCAATCCACTTGATTGACTTTTAGTTTTTCACCATATTTTGGACTTTTAACAAAAGTTAAGGTTAAAATGGTTGCAATAATTCCGATGGGAATATTGATATAAAAAATAAAAGGCCACGATGCATGATCTACAATATAACCACCCAAAGGAGGACCTAATGTAGGCCCAACAATTACACCCATACCATATATTGCTTGAGCCATTCCTCGTTTTGCAATAGGATAGCTTTCGGTGATAATAGTTTGTGCGGTGACCAATAAAGCTCCTCCACCAAGTCCTTGAATAAATCTAAAGGCAACTAATTCCCAAATATTTGTTGCATTTCCACAAAGAAAAGATGCTGTTGTAAATAGTATGATTGATACGGCAAAGTAATTTCGTCTTCCAAATTGTTGCGACAACCAACTCGTCATCGGAATTACAATTACGTTGGCAATAGCATATGCAGTAATTACCCAAGCAACATCGGTTAGTGTAGCACCAAGACTGCCGCGCATATTGGTTAATGCTACATTTACAATGGTTGTATCAACAATTTCCAATAAAGCACACATTACTGCAGTTATTGTAATAATAACCCTTCTAAAGCCGTATTCTACCAAATCGTCTGCTTGTACCATTTTGATATAAGAATTTAGATATTTAAGATTACTTTATATGAACATCCACGTCAACATTCATTCCAGGTCGTAATAATTTAATTTTTTCATTGTCATTGGTTGCGTCTATTGAAATTTTAACGGGAAGTCGTTGAATGGTTTTCACAAAATTCCCAGTAGCATTGTCTGGAGGTAAAATCGAGAATCGCGCTCCCGTTGCGGGAGAGAAACTAGCCACGGTTCCATTGAATTCGGTATCTGGATAGGCATCTACTTTTAAGGTTACTTTTTGCCCGACAATCATTTTGTTCAATTGTGTTTCTTTAAAATTTGCTATTACCCATGCTTCCGAATTGTTAATGATGTAAAATAAGGATTGTCCGGGTTGAAGAAATTGACCCGGTTGAATGGAAATTTTGGAAACTTGTCCGTCAATTACTGCTGTAACAATGGTATACTCTAAATTTAATTTTGCAGCTTTCAAAACCGCTTGAGCGCGTTTGATGTTTGATAAGGCAACTTCTGCTTGTTTGTTGGAAACAGTGGTTCTTGCAGAAGCTACATTTTTTTGAAAAGTACTGGCTTTTTGTTGTTCTTGAAGAATTCGTAATTGACTTTGCGCTTCTAGTTTGGCCGCTTCGGCTTGTTCAAATTGTTGTTTTGTAATCGTACGGTTTTTGTACAAATTAGCATAACGTTCAAAATCATTTGAGGCACGATTCAATCTTATTTTTGCAGTTTCTATGCTACCACCCGCTGATTGAATATTGGCATCGGAAACAGAAACGTTTGCTTGAGCAGTTCCAATATCCGCTTTTGAAGCTTCATAACTTCCTTCTGCAGAAACCAATGCCGCATTTGCTTCTTCAACTCGTGCCAAATAATCTTTATCATCAATAGTGAATAAAGTATCTCCCTTTTTTACAAAGTCATTGTCTTTTACATATACTTTGGTAACATATCCGGCTACTCTTGGAATAATTGGGTTCATATTTTTCTCAATTTGAGCATCGTCTGTCGATTCGTGAGATAATGAGTGCAGGTATTTATAAATGCCATAGCTTCCTCCCAAAAGGATTAAAGTTGCAAAAATGAATATAAATTTTTTATTAGTTTGAGTCTTTTCCATGGTGCTATTATTTAGTAGATAAGTTGAATGAGTTGATTAATTTTCCTGATGCAAATTGCAATTGATAATATTTTAAGGCAATATCAGCTTGCGATAACGCTAAGTTGATTTTGCTTTGTAATTGTTGTACATCGGCTTCCAATAAGTCGTTGGTATTTGCTAAATTGTTGTCATATTTGTCTTTTACGATTTTGAAATTTTCATTGGATTGTTCAACGGCCAATTCATATACTTTGGTTTGTTTTAAAGAAAGAGTGTAGTTTTCTTGCGCTTCTTGTGTTTCTTCTTTTATTTTGTCTGTTAATATAGCAATAGCTTTAGTGGTTTGTTCTGCTTTGCTTTTGGCTAATTCTACTTCTTTCTTGTTTTTAAATAAGGAAGCTACATCGTAATTGATTCCTGCGCCAAAGTTCATAGCATTTGTAACGGTTAGGGTGTTTTTTAAATCTAGGGCAATATATCCACCTGAAAAAGATATTGATGGATAATACCCGGCTTTTGCAATTTTAATTCCAGCTTCCATAGCTTTTTGTTGAAAGGTCAATGCGTCTAAATCATTTCGCTGCCCGTTTGTTGAAATTAACTGATTTTTAGCCATGTCATTTTTTATGGTATCAATATCAATGTCGATAATCGTATTTTCGGATAAATGCAAAAGAGTTAGCAGTTGGTAATTAACAATATTCACATTTTTAATAGCATTGTCTAATGAAAGTTGGATGTTAGATTCTTGAAGCTGTGATTTCAATAAATCATTTTTTGCCAACAATCCATTTTCAACCATAGCTGAAAAATCTTTGGTTCGTTGCTGCGCACTTTTTAAATTTTCTTGAAAAAGTTTAACCATTTCTTGCGACTTGTAAAGGGACGCGAACAATTCCACTGTTTCAAGAGCCAATTGTTCTTTGGTATGCGAAGCTGTCAAAGTTTGGGATTTATATACATTTTCAGAAGCGGCAATACTGTTTTTAAGTTTAAATCCACTAAAAATTGGCATTGAGACAGAAGCTTGACCAATCATTAACTGACTGACATCCAATCCGCCGCCCGAACCACCTAAATGTGATGTTACATTTGCCCCTGTTAAATGCAGGTATTGTCCAGAAATTTTTGCGTTTGGATATTGATTGTTTTTCATGGTTTCCAATTCCAATTTAGAAGTGGCTACTTTTGTATTAGCGAGAATAGCTTCATTACTGCTGCTTATTACAAGTTCGACAGCTTCTTTTAGCGACATTTTTTTTCTTTCCTGAGAATAACTTGCGATTATTCCAAAAAATAAAAAAGGGAGTACTATTTTAATATTTTTCATAGGTAAGTAGCGCTTTTACAGTTTTTTGAATGTGTTGTGTAAGTTCGTTTTTGATGTAGTTTTCGAAGTCTTCTTCGGATTTTAAACCAAATAAGTCGGCATATAAGACTTTGTTCATATTGAAATATAAAAAGGAACCAATAATCATTGGAGGCAAAAGAGCTACATTAATATTGGTTTTAAATTGCCCTTTTTCTTGACCTTCTTTTACAATGCTTTCTAGTAGCTTTAGATTGTTTTTCTTTAATTCAGTAAAAGATTCAAAGTTGATTTCACGTTTTTTATTAGCAATTTCATTTTGAATGATTTGATGAATGTGTTTGTTTGCGTTTACTTGAATGATATAAAATTTAATTATTTCATCCATTTTAGAAATAGGATCTTTATCTTCATTAAGTAGGTTTTCTAAACGCAATCCCATGCCTCCAATTCGGTGCAGGACTATTGATTCCAATAGTTTTTCTTTAGAACCAAAATAATAAGAAATCATAGCGATATTAATATGAGCAAGTTTCGCAATCTCTCTTACCGATACTCCATCAAATCCTTCTTCAGCAAAAAGCTTTTCGGCTACGTGAAGAATTTCTATCTGTTTGTCATTCAGTTCCATTTTAATTATTTTGTTTGGAGTCGATTACAAAGTTAAACAATTGTTTAATTTAAACAATTGTTTAATTTAAAATTAACACAAAATTAACCCTAAATATGTAATAGATATTGTCTATACATTTTTTTTAAATTATTTACATTCAGAATAATAAATTGTTTTAATTAAAGTTTTTTTTTAGGTATATTTAAAACTATTTTTTTTATTTGTAATAATTTCTTTTTCAGATTTATTCGTTTATCCAATTGGATAAAATTGTTTTCCCGTGTGGTGTTAAGATGCTTTCTGGATGAAATTGTACGCCTTTTAAATTGTATTTTTTGTGCCTAACAGACATTATTTCTCCTTTTTCTGCAATTGAAGTAATCTCTAAATCATTTGGAAAATCTTCTTTATCGATGACCCAAGAATGGTAGCGTCCCGCTTGAAATGATTTTGGAAGATTAGTGAATAGTGTTTCGTCGTCAACAGTTAATGTGATTTTAGTAGCAACTCCATGAAAAACAGTTTCTAAATTTATTAATTTCCCGCCAAACACTTCGCCAATTGCTTGAAGTCCAAGACATATTCCGAGTATTTTTTTAGTGGAAGCATAGGTTTTTATTACATCAATTAATAGTCCATATTGAGAAGGTATACCAGGTCCAGGAGATAATATTATATTATCAAATGATTTTAGTTCTTCAAGCTCAAATTCATCATTACGATGTACGATGACCTCACAATCCAATTCTTCAAGATAATGGACTAAGTTGAACGTAAAACTATCGTAGTTATCGATGATTACAATTTTTTTCATCTCACAAATATAATCATAAGTTAGTTTTTAAGGGGTATAAAAAAACCTTAAAGATGGCTCTCTAAGGTTGTATATCCCAATTAATTTACTAATTATGTGAACTTTAGAGAAACAGTTAATTCAAATTCATCATCAATGACTTGGTCTTTAAGTGTTTCAATTAATGATTTAGAATGAAATTTAATATCGTATTTAGTTCTGTCAATTTTAAAAGTAGTTGTAGCATTATTTTCTTTAACAGTGATGTCAAAAGTTACTGGTGCCGTTACCTCTTTAACTGTTAAATCGGCAGTTACTGTATAAACACCCTTTCCTTTAGATGCAATTTTTTTGAAAACTAATTTAGATGTTGGGTGTTTTTCAGTACCAAAGAAATCTTCTGATTTCAAGTGACCATTTAATTTAGCTAAGTAATCTCCAGTTATATCCGTTCCAGTTAATGTTGTCATATCAACTGTAAAGTTTCCACCGGTTAACGTATTTCCTTTAAAAACTAAAGATCCTTCTTTTAAAGCGACAGTGCCATTGTGTTGACCTGCAACTTTTTTTCCAATCCAAGTTATGGTACTTTTTGATGCGTCTACCTTTTTAACTTGTGCTGATGCAATTGTTGAAACTGCTACTAATAATGCTATTGTAATTGTTTTAAAATTTTTCATTTTTTATTTATGTATTAAATTGTTTGATTATAATGTAAGGAATAAATCTTCGTTTGATTTTCTAACTTTTGCATAATGTTGTGTGTTATCTTCTGTATGACGGTAACCCACAGCAGCAACCAATGCAGCGTTTAGATTTAATTTGTCTAAACCTAAAATTTCGTTGTACTGAGCCGGAATAAAACCCTCCATTGGAGTTACATCAATTTTTAATTCAGCAGCAGCATTCATAAGATTTCCTAACGCAATATACGTTTGCTTAGCTGTCCAAGTTGGTCTCACTTCTTCAGGAATATTGGCTAAAGCACCTTTCATGTAATCTCCAAATCCAGATAATGATCCTTCAGGTAAATTTCTAGTTTTGGTAGCATTGCTTATATAAGCATCAACATCAGTATCATTAAATTTTGTTTGATTCGCAAAAACTAGTAAATGAGAAGCATCTACAATTTGAGTTTGTCCCCAAGATGCTGGTTGTAACTGCGCTCTTATTTCTGGATTTTCAACTATAATGACTCTATATAATTGCAACCCGAATGAAGAAGCAGAAAGTTGAATTGCTTCTTTAAGTGTTGCTAAATCGTTGTCAGATACTTTTTTAGTAGTATCAAATTTTTTGGTTGCATAACGCCATTTTGCGTTTTCGTTAAATTGACTCATAATTTTATTGATTATTGTTGTTAAAGGATTCTGTATTTTTCTAACAAATTGTTTAATTGTTCTATTTCTTGAGAACTTAAATTATTTGAAAATTCTTTTTCGTGTGCAACTACTTTGGGGTCTAATTCTTCTAATAAATCTATTCCCTTTTTGGTGATTTGAACTTCTATTTTTCTTCTATTTTCTGGGCAAACTTCTCGTGTTACCAATTCTTTTAAAAGCAATTTATCAATCAATCGGGTAGTGTTGCTGTTTTTGGCAATCATGCGCTCCTGAATCAAACACATATTTGCCGGAAAACCTTTTTGACCTCTTAAAATTCGTAATACATTATATTGTTCGCTTGATAAATCATGAGGTTTTAGAAGTTCGTTAAATTTATCTGCAATTACGTTTTGAGTGTACATTAAATTTAAGAGGACCTTTTTGGCATCATCCATGGCTGTATTTAATTTAATGATTTCTTCAATTCTCATAATTTAATTTATGATATTTGTAGGTACAAATGTATTATATATTTTCATTTGTATATACAAATGTGTGTTATTATTTTGTTAAGATTTTTTAAAATAAATATCGATTGATAATTCAGATTTGTTATTTTTGAAAAAAATACAAACGATGAATTTATCTCAACACGATTGGGCATTGAACCTTGAAGCTGAAACAAACGCCGTAATTCTTGATGTTAGAACAGAGGAAGAATGGAATGAAGGAATCATACCTAATGCAATTTTAAACGATATTTATAAAGGTCAAGGGTTTATTTATAGATTAGAAGAATTAGATAAAACTAAAAACTATTATGTTTATTGCAAAGCTGGGGGAAGAAGTGCACAAGCATGCGGCATAATGAATCAAATGGGTTTTGAAAACACCTATAACCTTGAAGGGGGGTTTATGAATTGGGAAGGTGAAGTTGCATTTCCAGAGAATAAATAATTTTTATTTGATATTAATAATACGTTTTGTGACACTATCAGGTAGTGCTTACTTAGAATTAGTAAATTATTCTTCAAAATTACTTTTTAGAATATTTGCCAATCGCAATCCCGCTTTTTGAATTTGATTTTTAATTAATGTATAGTTAAGTTCTACATATTTTTCATCTACTGGATTGGTTGTTGCATATATTTTATTTAAAAAATGTCTTGATTCCTTTGCCCAATCAACAATAGAGCCTGAGTTTAATTCTGTTAATTCTACGTCAGAATATATTTTATTTTTTAAACAATTTTTCAAGCTCAATCCTTTGTTTTCAATAATTCCGTAGTCAAATAATCCGTGTAAATTGGTTCTTTTTCCATTAAAATTTACTTGAAATGAGTTTCCGCCTTTGTCACTGGCATAGCCAACATGAAGAGGTTGGTGCAAATCGCCTATTAAATGAAATAAATAGCATAATTTTGTTTTAACTTCGTCTTTTGAGAAATCTTTATAGTGCTTTAAATCTTTTAATACAGTTGTTAAAGTATTAATAATGTTATCGCAACACGTGTCCTTTACAGTTGTATTTTTATCAAAATTTACATAATGTAAAGATTTTAATTTATCATAGGAATGATCTTTTTTGATATCATCCATCCAATTGGCTGCTTGTTCAATACTCATCCCGTCAAGATAACTTAAAACTAGTTTTCTGGTTTTTTTATTTAATTGTTTAAATGCTATTTCAGCAACTAATTCATGTCCTTTTTCTCCCCAAGCAAATGTTTTTGTGGGTAGTATTAATAAAAAAAAGGCAATAAAAATAAGTATTTTTTTCATTTTATTTATTTTGAACTATAAAATTTTCAATTTCTTCAACTTCTTCATCAATATATTCCTTTACCAATTCTGTAATTTCACTTTCAGTTTTTTTTTGCGTATTCAAAACCGAGTTATTTGCTTCTGTGTTTGAAGAAACTAATTCATTTAGCTTTAAATTGATTAAAATAGAATACCTATTAAATGATTTTTGAATAATAAACAAACTCAAAAATGTAATTCCAAAAATAATATCGCCAATATTTTGATGGCAATTATTTGACGAAAACAAATTGGTTGACCACCAGTAAATTACCAGGCAAAGTGCTATTAGAAATGTGATGGAACTTCCTAATATTTTTGTTACTATTGCAGTTATATTTTCAAATCTTTTTTCAATTTTAACGGTATATTTTCTCATGGATAAAGCTTTGAATAATAATCTAAAATTCAAAGGTGGCGAGTATTTTTTTTAAAAGCTTACATATACAATTTTATTAACAAAAATTTATTTAATATAGTTAAGAAACTCAGTTTGGATTTACTTAAACCACATTAAAAAAAAAGACCATTAAAGAACGGTCTTTGTTGGTTATGCTTTTTTAGTTTTTAATTTAGATTTTGAATTTTCAACCTCTTTTTTGGCTTTCTCAAGTTCTTCTCTGGTTTTAATCATTTCCTCTTTTGCTTTCAACATCTCTTTTTTTGTTTGTTCAAAGTCGGATTTGGAATCTTGAAATCCTTCTTTTTCAGGGGTTAATTTATTAACTTGTCCTTGCAATTTTTGCATCTGCTTTTTATATTTTTCCAATCCTTCTTGACTTCTCAAATCAAAACTATCAGAATTATTATCGTTATTATTAAATCCTTCAATTTTGTTTTCACTTTTAATTTTTTCTAGTTCTTCTAGTGAATAATCATCGCCTCCTTCGGTTACTATTCCATCTTCAATAACTAATGGTTTTTTTCCATCTTTTTTAATCATTATTTTTGATTTTGATTGCCCAAATTTTTCACTTTCATCAGGGAAACTAAAACTAAATGACTGAACTCCTTTGCCTCCTTCTTCCAATTGAAATTGTTTTAAAAGGTCTTGAGGATTACTAAAGCTATTTATAAAATCATTTCCAGCAAGTGAATTATTGCGTTCTTCTGGTTCTCCAAAACCAATTTCGTCTCCTTTTTTGAAGAATTTAATAGTAGTAATTGGCTTTTGATTGTTGTATTCTAAAGAACCTTTATTCCCTTTTCTGTCATAATATTCCACTCTGATGCTGTTGATTTCTTCTTTTGAATTTCTTTTTATATTCTCATATTTAATAGTTATGCCCTTTTCAGACAACGCTTTGATATCGTCTTTCATTTCACTTTCAGGAGTGTTTTTATTCCAAGTCATAATGACATCGTCTTTATGAGAGTTATTATCCGAAAGTAAAAATTTATTTGTTTGAGAAAAAGATTTAAATTGAAATATTAAAGTACAAGCAATTGCCAATGTAAAGTTCCATAAAGTGCTGTTTCTTAACATAATTTATTAGTATTAATATGATTTGTTGTTTTTAAATTCATTACAAATTTAAAAAGAGATTTTTTTTAAGAAAACGGTTTTACAAATTTTTAACTTTTTTTAAAAGACAAAATATTATATTTTTTGTTCAATATTATTTTGATTTCAGCAATACATAAACGATACTAGTTGTTCGTGGTTTGGCTAAATCTCCAAATCAAATATTTTTTTCAATACTTCTAAATTCGGATTAATTTCATTAAGTCTGTTGTATTTATCTTGAGCTGTAAAGGCCGTTTTACTTTTAATTTTTTCATTCACAACAACTTCAATACTGATGTCGTGATTGTGCAAATGACCTTTTAAATATCCTAAAAGTTCATTTTTTTCTTTCTCAAAATCAATTTTAGATCCTTCGTTCGGTAATTCATATATAATTTTAAAACCTTCTAATTTAGGATCGCTAATTCGTAAAAGCGACGCCATAATCATATGTCCTTTATCGTTCAATCGTTGGGCATATTTAAACCAAAATTCAAGCATTTCAGTTAGTGTAAAAGTTTCTGTAGGTAGACTTGTTTGTTCTTTTACAACTCCTTTTTGAGATTCAATAAGTTCTTTTTTAGCACGAATACTCGACAACGATAAAGCCGACACTTTTGTAGTGTTATTTGAAATATTTTTTGCTCCACCTTCTGAATCAACTACACTTTCTGATTTTTTGATAGAGGTAGTTATAATTTCTGTTACTTCTTCATTAAGCAAAGAAGCGGTAATTTCAATTTTAGGTTCATCGGATAGAGGAAGTTCTATTTTAGAAATTTGAGTTTCAACAATGGAATAACTGTTGTTTCTGAAATAGGTGGGTGGAATTATAAACGCAACTTTTTTTTTTCTCCATCAAAGTTGATAGAGCACATTCGCATTAGCGTTAATTCAACCAGTAGGCGTTGATTTTGTGAGACCTTGAATTTTAAATCACAATCATTGGCAATTTCAATTCCTTTCAACAAGAAATCTTGATTGCATTTTTGTGCTTGTTCACCATATAATTTTTGTGCTTGTTCACCAACTTCAAGTAAAACTAAAGTTGCAGGATTTTTACAAACCAATAAGTCCCTAAAATGAGAAGCCAAACCTGAAATAAAATGATGTCCGTCAAATCCTTTTGCTAAAATATCATTATAAGCGACCAAAATTTGTGGGATATTATTTTCCAAAATTAAATCGGTCACCTTAACGTAGGTTTCATAATCGAGCACATTTAAATTCTCTGTAACTGCTTGTCGGGTTAAATTAGTTCCGCAATAAGAAACGACACGATCAAAAATAGAAAGAGCATCGCGCATCGCACCATCAGCTTTCTGCGCAATAATGTGCAAAGCATCGTCTTCAAATTGTATGCCTTGACTTTGCGCAACTTCTGCCAAGTGTTCTTTAGCATCTTTAACGGTAATACGTTTGAAATCAAATATTTGACAACGTGACAAAATTGTTGGAATTATTTTATGCTTTTCGGTTGTTGCTAATATAAAAATCGCATGTTTTGGAGGTTCTTCTAGTGTTTTCAAGAAAGCATTGAAAGCCGCTGAAGATAACATGTGAACCTCATCAATAATATATACTTTATACTTTCCTGTTTGAGGTGGTATTCGAACTTGGTCAATCAAACTGCGGATGTCATCTACAGAATTGTTTGAAGCAGCATCCAATTCAAAAACATTAAAGGTAAAATCTTCATTTGGATCGTCATAACCAGGTTGGTTAATTTTACGAGCTAAAATTCGTGCACAAGTAGTTTTACCAACACCTCTCGGACCTGTAAATAATAAAGCAGATGCCAAGTGATTAGTCTCAATAGCATTCAATAAAGTATTGGTGATGGACTGTTGTCCAACAACATCTTTAAATGTTTGTGGACGATACTTTCGAGCTGATACTACAAATTGTTCCATGAAATTTAATTGGATTACAAATATAGATTGAATAATTACGAATTCCAAATTATGAATTAGCAATTCAATTTGCAATTTACGATTCCTAATTCCTAATTGTTTACCTTTGCAATGCAGACCGCCTTATCGCTTTATTTTGAATTAATTTCGGAATAAAGAGGAAAGTCCGGACACCAAAGAGTAGCATAGCGGATAACATCCGTCGTTTTGAGTAATCAAAAAAGGACTAGTGCAACAGAAAGTATGTACAGATAATGCTGTAGTGAAACCAGGTAAACTCTATGCGGTGAAATTTCAAGTATATCGACATTTAAAGATGACTCGTCTGTTGTCGAAGGGTAGAAAGATGGAACTTGTGAGTAATTACAAGTCTAGATAAATGATAAGGCATCTTTATTGATGACAGAATCCGGCTTATAGGTCTGCTTTTTTTTAAAAATAAATTAATGTTCACTTTATAATTTTCATCGTAATTTTGAATTAAAAAGAATATGAAGGTACTAATTACAGGTGCAACTGGATTGATAGGACAAGAGTTGTCAACATTGTTTTTAAAAAACAACCATATTGTTCATTATTTAACTACTTCTCCTTTAAAAATTAAAAATAAAGCCAATTATTGTGGTTTTTATTGGAATCCTGAAGAAGGAAAAATTGATGAGAATTGCATTGAGGGTGTCGATGTAATTGTTCATTTGGCTGGGGCATCTATCTCAAAAAGATGGACATATTCTTACAAACAAGAATTGATTGAAAGTCGTGTTTTATCAGCCAATTTACTATTCAATTTATTAAAAAAAAGGACAAATCAAGTCAAGCATTTTGTTTCAGCATCTGGAACCGCAATTTACCCCGATAGTTATGCTGCTGTTTACAACGAATCTTCAACTCAAATTGATCATACTTTTTTAGGAAACGTAGTTGTAAAATGGGAGGAAAGTGCCGACCAATTTCACTTGTTACATTTGAAAGTGACCAAACTCAGAACTGGAGTGGTGTTTTCAGAAAAAGGAGGCGCCCTTATAGAAATGATTAAACCAATTAAAATGTTTGTTGGTTCTGCCTTTGGTTCAGGAAAACAAATGCAATCTTGGATTCATTTAGCCGATGTTGCAAATTTGTATTATTTTGTAATTCAAAATCAAATAGAAGGAATTATAAATGCAGTTGCTCCAAATTCAATCTCCAATCAAGAGCTTACTAAAGCCATTGCAAAGCATTTAAAAAGACCTTTGTTTCTTCCAAATACTCCTCAATTTGTAATGAAATTAATTTTAGGTGAAATGAGTATTTTGCTGTTTAATAACAAAAAAATTCTCCCAAAAAGGGCCCTCGAACTCGGATTTAAATTTAAATTTCCTCTGGCAGAAGAAGCACTTCAAAACATCATAAAATAAAAAAAGTTCCAGTTATCGCTGGAACTTTTTTCATAAATGAATTGTCTTGTCTTTCGACCAATTGTAACCTTTTATAATTCAAATGTACTTATAACTAAAACATAATAGTCTTAAAATTATATTAAAGTTTTTTAAAAGTATCACTACCGATAAATTTACTTTGCAGCTGTGCAATGTTTTTTTGTTGCATTATGGGAATTTGATTTTTATGTTTAAAAGCTTGAGAATTTGTAATTTCTTTCTAAACTTTAAGTAATATCATGTGACAATTTGACATTTTAAAAGAAATGGCAGTACTTTTGCAAACAATTATTCGGAATTTAAACCTGAAATGAAAATCAAAAATATTTTTAAAAATAATAGCAAAATGAGTACTGAAAATACGGATAAAGAAATTCTTGAAAACGAAGTTGAAGCAACAAATCAATTGGATGAAAATCAACAAGATATCTCTAATATCCATTTAGATAATGAAGAAGAATTAACTTCAGAACAAAAAATGGAAGCGGAATTGACAAATGAAAGAGATAAATTTTTACGACTATTTGCTGAATTTGAAAATTACAAAAGAAGGACTTCAAAAGAAAGAATTGAGTTGTTTAAAACTGCCAATCAAGAAGTGCTTCAAGCCATTTTGCCAGTTCTTGACGATTTTGACCGAGCAATTATTGAAATTTCAAAATCAGAAGATCAACTTTTATTAAAAGGAGTCGAATTAATTCATGAGAAACTTAAATCAACATTAGTTTCCAAAGGATTAGAAGAGGTTGAAGTACGTGCAGGAGATGCTTTTAATGCGGACTACGCAGAAGCTATTACCCAAATTCCTGCACCAAATGATAAGTTAAAAGGAAAAATAGTTGATGTTCTTGAAAAAGGATATAAACTTGGCGATAAAATTATCCGTTTTCCAAAGGTTGTAATTGGACAATAATTATTCGTAAAGGCGTGATTCATCACGTCTAATTTATATAACATAGACAATGAAAAAAGATTTTTACGAAATATTAGGTATTACAAAATCTGCTAACGAAGCTGAAATTAAAAAGGCGTATCGAAAAAAAGCAATTGAATTTCATCCTGATAAAAACCCAGGTGATGCTGCTGCAGAAGAAAATTTTAAAAAAGCTGCTGAGGCCTATGAAGTATTGAGTGATCCTCAAAAGAAAGCCAAATACGACCAATACGGTCATCAAGCATTTGATGGTGCTAGTGGAGGTGGTGGTTTCGGAGGAAGTCACATGAATATGGATGATATTTTTAGCCAATTTGGTGATATTTTTGGCGGAGGTGGGTTTGGCGGTTTTGGCGGAAATTCTGGTGGTCAACGACGTGTTAAAGGAAGTAATCTGCGAATTAAAGTCAAATTAACTTTAGAAGAAATCGCTAATGGTGTGGAGAAAAAAGTTAAAGTAAAAAGAAAATCCCAGGCACAAGGCGTAAAATATAGAACTTGTTCGGCTTGCAACGGACAAGGACAGGTTTTAAGAGTTACTAATACCATATTAGGTAGAATGCAAACAGCAACTACGTGTCCAACTTGTGGTGGTTCGGGTCAAACCATTGATAGTAAGCCCGCAAATGCAGATGCTCAAGGAATGATAATGGAAGACGAAACAGTTTCTATTAAAATTCCTGCAGGTGTTGTTGACGGAATGCAATTAAAAGTTTCGGGTAAAGGAAATGATGCACCTGGAAATGGTGTGCCAGGAGATTTAATTGTAGCTATTGAAGAATTGGAACACGAATTTTTAAAACGTGAAGGTGAAAATCTTCATTTCGATTTATATATTAGTTTTCCCGAAGCCGCATTGGGTGTCTCTAAAGATATTGAAGCAGTAAACGGAAAAGTGAGAATTAAACTAGAAGAAGGAATCCAATCGGGTAAAATTCTTAGACTTAAAGGCAAGGGAATTCCGAGTTTAAATAGTTACGGAAGTGGTGATTTATTGGTTCACGTTAATGTTTGGACACCTAAAACATTAACAAAAGAACAACGTCAATTTTTTGAAAGTTCAGTAGCTGACGAAAATTTTATTCCAAATCCAGAAAAAACGGATAAATCTTTTTTCGAAAAAGTTAAAGATATGTTTTCGTAGTTCTAAATTTTAATTACATTTGGATTTTACTTGGAAACAGGTAATTTATTTTTTTTATAAAATTTTTCCCATCCTTATGTCAAAATAAGGATGGGTTTTTTGTAACAAAACTATTCAGGTCTATACAAATTCAGTACTTTTACAACGACAATATCAATTATAATTTTAAAATTAAATGCACTTTTAATATTATGATTTAGATTAATAATTTTTAATTGAGATTGCAATTGATTTTTGATATTCAAATTAATAATAATTTATGAGTAACATACTTGAAGTAAATAAAGTTGACAAGAAATACGGAGATTATACAGCATTAAACCAAGTTTCTCTTTCGGTTCCCAAAGGAAGTATATATGGGTTATTAGGCCCTAATGGCGCAGGAAAAACATCTTTAATTAGAATCATCAATCAAATTACTCTGCCCGATAGTGGTGAAATAATTCTTGATGGAGCCATTCTAAAACCTGACGATGTAATATATATTGGATATATGCCCGAAGAACGCGGGTTGTACAAATCAATGAAAGTTGGTGAGCAATGTTTGTATTTAGCCCAACTTAAAGGATTGTCCAAAAATGATGCTAAAATTCAATTGAATTATTGGTTTGACAAATTAGAAATTCAGGGTTGGTGGAACAAAAAAATCGAAGAACTTTCGAAAGGAATGGCACAAAAAATCCAGTTTGTAGTAACTGTTTTACACAAACCTAAATTATTAATTCTTGACGAACCTTTTTCAGGTTTTGATCCTGTTAACGCCAATTTAATTAAAGATGAAATCATTGAACTAAACAAACAGGGAACTTCGGTAATTTTTTCTACACACCGAATGGAAAGTGTGGAAGAAATGTGCGATTATATTGCTTTAATTCATAAATCCAACAAATTAATTGAAGGAAAATTGACCGATGTTAAAAAGCAGTTTAGAACAAATAGTTATGAAGTTGGAATTTTGAGTGAAAATGTGGAAGGATTGCTGCATGATTTATCTCAAAAATTCACACTTTCTCCAACCCATTTCAAATCCTTAAACGACGAATTGAAATTAGAAATCAATTTAGGATCTTCAACCCCAAATGAATTATTGAATATTTTAATTTCTAGAGGACAATTGACCCATTTTATGGAAAAAATTCCAAGTGTAAATGATATTTTTATTAAAACAGTAACCGAGTAGCAAACCTAAACTACTAAACTCATCAACCTTCTAAACTTTTTAAATGAGCAAATTAGCACTAATAATAAGAAGAGAATTTATTGCCAAAGTCCGCAATAAATCATTTATCATAATGACGTTTTTAAGTCCGTTATTGTTTGTTGGAATTGCCATTTTTGTGGGTTATTTAAGTCAAATGAAAGCCGATTTAAAAACGATTGCTATTCACGATGAAACCGGTCGATTTGTCAATGAATTTAAAAGCGATGAAGAATTCAAATATGTTGATTTTTCGAAAGTTGATTTAAAAATTTTGAAAGACAGCATTGTAAGGGAAAGCTATGAAGGATTGTTGGTTATTCCAAAAGACACCAATAATAATACTCTTCAAAAAAAGATACAATACATTTCAAATGATAGTCCGGGCGTTATGTTTGTTGAAGGTATAGAAGATGTAATTGCTAAAAAAATAACCTCCGAAAATTTTCAAAAAGTTGGTTTAGATACTTTAAAAATCAATAATGCTAAAGCCGATGTAGCAATACATTTAGAAAAAGCATCTGGTGAAACTGCTCTGAAAGGACTAAACGAAATAAAAATTATTATTGGTGGCGCTTTTGGATACCTTATTATGATGTTTATTATTTTGTACGGAAATATGGTAATGCGCAGTGTGATTGAAGAAAAAACTTCGCGTATTATTGAAGTCATTATTTCATCGGTGAAACCTTTTCAATTGATGATGGGGAAAATCATCGGAACTTCATTGGCTGGAATACTTCAATTTTTAATATGGGCAATCCTCGGAATATCTGCTATGTTTATATTGTCTTCTGTTTTTGGGGTACAAATGGGAGCCAATTCTGGTGTGCAAACACAACAAGCCATTCAGATGGCTCAAAAAGGTTTAGGAAGCGAAATCCCAATGTATATAAAAGAATTGTGGAATCTTCCAATTGCTACAATCTTAATTTCGTTCATTATTTATTTCATTGGTGGTTACTTTTTATACAGTTCATTCTATGCTTCCATTGGCGCAGCAGTTGATAACGAAACCGACTCCCAACAATTTCTCCTACCTATTATTATGCCTTTAATTTTAGGAGTTTATATCGGTTTTTTCACTGTGATGAACGATCCCCACGGCACCATTGCGACCATATTTTCCATGATACCGTTAACCTCCCCAATTGTCATGATGATGCGAATTCCGTTTGGAGTGCCGTTATGGCAAATTTTACTTTCAATGACATTGTTGTTTGTTACGTTTCTCGGAGTAGTTTGGTTTGCTTCCAAAATTTACCGTGTCGGAATATTAATGTACGGCAAAAAACCAACCTGGAAAGAACTCTATAAGTGGCTTAAGTATTAATTAATTGAAGCGAATGGTTTAGGCTTTATCGGCAATGGTAATTCCTGCTGCTTTTCTAAATCTCGCACGCGAGGATTTTCCTTTGCATCAGGGTTATATAAAATAATTTTGTACGTTTGTAAAGTTAACGATTTGAAAATCAATCAAAAAATCATGAAAAAAATATGTCTAATAATTTTATTAGCTCTTTCAAACTTTTGCTTTTCGCAAGATCCTCGTATTTTTGATAATTACTGGTATCTAACCAATATTATTGACAATGGCGTAAATAATCTTCCGCCAACCAACGACATGGGAATTAGTTTTGACCCTCAAATACTCAATGCGCATGCTTGTTTAAATTTATCTGCCAATGTCACTTTTGAAAATAATACAACAAATTTTTCGGCAACCAATTTTATGTATTGTTTGTGCTGGTGTACTAACTCTGTCACAGATGCCTATGAAAATAGTAAATATTTTCCATTTCTAAACCACTTGGATGGAAATCCAGCTACAATTAGTAATTTTACCTACACTATTACAGAATTGCAAGGTGGTGCAAAGTCTTTAATTATCAATTCAGAATTTAATACACAAGCAGTTTACAGTAGCGTTCAACTATCCAATACGAATTTTGAAAAATTTGATTTTAGTATTTATCCAAATCCTTCCTATGATTATTTAAATATTCGATTAGCTAATGATTATTCTAGGGATGTGGAACTAGCGATTTATAATGAAATCGGAATAATGTGTAAATCAGAAAAAATTAATTCTAATAATTCTAGAATCGAAACAAAAGAGTTGTCTTCAGGGGTTTATTTTATCAAATTAAAAACTGATACCGATACGCTAGTCAAGAAATTGATAAAGCAATAACTTCCAATTAACCTCCCACCCAGACAGCTTGGATTTTTAATCCATGCCCGCAATAAAATTAAAACTAAAGCCACATCTAAGCAATGTGGTTTTTTTATGAATCACCCGGTTGCTATAAGTCCCTTCTTTATGCCCAATATTCAGAACAAAACTATTTATACAATTTTCATTATATAGCGGCTTAATTAAAAAACCCTTTGTATTTTTGTAAAGTTACAACATAGAGCACACTACATACAATCTAATAACATATAACCAAATAAATGTCCAAAATACTAATCATAGAAGACGAAGCATCTATCAGAAGGGTATTAACTAAAATACTCTCTGAAGAAAATGATACTTATATAGTTGATGAAGCGGAAGACGGTGTTCAAGGATTTGAAAAAATTAAAGCCACCGATTATGATTTAGTATTGTGCGATATTAAAATGCCAAAAATGGATGGCGAGGAACTTCTAGAAGCGGTTAAGAAAATTAAACCTGAAATTCCAATGGTTATGATTTCTGGGCATGGCGACATGGAAACTGCAATCAATACGATGCGCTTGGGTGCTTTTGATTATATTTCAAAACCACCCGATTTAAACCGACTTTTGAACACTGTTCGTAATGCTTTAGACAAGAAACAACTGGTAGTTGAAAATAAAATTCTGAAGAAAAAAGTCAGTAAGAATTATGAGATGATAGGAAATTCAGAACCTATCAATCACATTAAGCAGATGATTGAGAAAGTGGCTCAAACGGATGCTCGCGTATTAATAACGGGTCCAAACGGAACTGGAAAAGAACTTGTTGCTCATCAATTACACGAAAAAAGCGAACGAGCTAATGCTCCAATTATTGAAGTCAATTGTGCTGCAATACCCTCCGAATTAATTGAAAGTGAATTGTTTGGTCATGTGAAAGGAGCTTTTACATCGGCTGTTAAAGACCGTGCTGGTAAATTTGAAGCTGCAGATGGCGGAACTATTTTTCTCGATGAAATTGGCGATATGAGTTTGGCGGCTCAAGCCAAAGTATTACGTGCTCTACAAGAAAGTTTGATTCAAAGAGTCGGGGCCGATAAAGATATAAAAGTCAATGTGCGTGTGGTTGCAGCAACCAATAAAGACTTGAAAAAAGAAATTGAAGAGGGACGTTTTCGTGAGGATTTGTATCATCGATTGGCTGTAATATTAATTAAGGTCCCCGCTTTGAATGACCGCCGAGATGATATACCTTTGCTGATAGAATATTTTGCATCCAAAATTGCCGAAGAACAGGGAAATTCGCTAAAATTATTTTCAAAAGCAGCTATTAAGTTATTACAAGAATACGATTGGACTGGTAATATTCGCGAATTAAGAAACGTCGTAGAGCGCTTGATTATATTGGGAGGAACCGAAATTTCTGAATTGGATGTGAAGTTGTTCGCAAGCAAGTAATGAATTATACAAAGTATACTTAATAATTAAAGGGTTAAAAAAACGCTATGGTTCTCTTTTTCTCTGTGAAAATCTGTGAAATATAAAAAATGCAATTAAAAAAAATAAACCCAAACCTGCAACAGGCCTTAATTGAAAACGAATTAATTGAAGCCAATGAAATGCAGCAAGATACCTTTTCAACGATTAAAAGTGGTGCCGATGCCGTAATTCAATCACCTAAAGGAACAGGAAAAACTACAACTATTGTTCTGAATGTGATACAACGATTAGAAAAAACTAAAGATGAAAGTACTCGAGCTTTAATTATTGTTGAAACCAAGGAGAAAGTACTCGAAATGGAAGAACTGTTTTTAAAATATGGCAATTACACCGATTTAAGTATTTTTGGGTCGCATGACAAAGGCGATATCGATTATGATAAAAATATAATTTCATTGGGATTGGACATTCTTATTGGTACTCCAAACCGAATCAATGCACTTTTTTCTTCTGCAGGATTTAATATAAATACTATAAAAATGTTTGTAGTAGATGATGCCGATGTTCTTTTTAGAAACCGATTGGATGCTACAATTTTGAGACTTTCGGCTAGTGTTGAAAAAACGCAACGTATTTTCTTTTGTACCGAAATTACAGAAAGAGTTGAAAGTTTAGCTGAAAAAATTATGATTGAACCGCTTTTCTTCGAAATGGAAGAATAGGAGTAGTTATCAGCATTCAGTTAAAACCGAATACTTCGTCAACACTTAGCATAAACTAAAGTTGAAATGCTCTTACAACAATACAATTTACAACAATACATTAACAACAATTTAAAATGGGCTTAATCAAAATATTTTCAGGAGAAGAAATTTTAGCAGTAACTTTAAAAGAAAGATTGGAAGAATCAAACATCAGTGTAGTAATTAGAAATAACAATCAAGCTAATGTATTGCCAAGTATTCAAACTCCAAAAGCGGTAGAATTGTTTATTCAAGAAACCGATTTTGGTAAAGCCAATCCTGTAATTGAGGAATTTCGATTGAGTTTGTAAAATTATTTTTTGTTTTGCAATTTTTAAACAGAATCTTATTCTAATACTTTTTTAGTTTTTTTAACTTAAAAAAAATGATAGTTATATGAATTTTATAGACTAAAGTCTATTCAAAATTATCTAATTAATCTATCTTTGCACCTTTTAAAAAAGGCGATGGAAGCTTTTGTCTTCCAACTTCTAACTTCCAACTTTATAAACATGATTACAGTTAACGATATTGCTGTTGAATTTGGTGGCACTACTCTTTTTAGTGAAGTAACTTTTGCTATCAATGAAACCGATAAAATTGCCCTTATGGGTAAAAATGGTGCAGGAAAATCCACCCTATTAAAAATTGTTGCGGGAGCAAGTAAGCCTTCTCGTGGTTCTATTTCGACTCCCAGTGATGCAGTTGTTGCTTATTTACCACAGCATTTATTGACCGAAGACAATTGCACCGTTCTAGAAGAGACTTCCAAAGCTTTTGCTACGATTTTGAATATGAAAAAAGAAATCGACGCTATCAATGAACAATTGACTATACGAACCGATTATGAAAGTGACGATTATATGAAATTGATTGAAAAAGTTTCAGAATTGTCCGAAAAATATTATTCCATAGAAGAGGTTAATTATGAAGCTGAGGTAGAAAAAATTCTAAAAGGTCTAGGATTTGAAAGAGACGATTTCAATCGTCCAACCAAAGAATTTTCAGGAGGTTGGAGAATGCGAATTGAATTAGCCAAAATATTATTGACCAAACCCGATTTAATTTTACTGGATGAGCCAACCAATCATCTCGACATGGATAGTATTGAGTGGTTGGAGGATTTTTTAATCAATCAGGCAAAAGCCGTTATGGTAATTTCCCACGATAGAACGTTTGTTGATAATATCACCAATAGAACTATAGAGGTTACTATGGGAAGAATTTATGACTACAAAGCCAAGTATTCCCACTATTTAGAATTGCGAAAAGACCGAAGAGTTCATCAGCAAAAAGCTTACGACGAACAACAAAAATATATAGCAGATAATCAGGCATTTATTGATCGATTTCGAGGTACATTTTCTAAAACCGATGCGGTACAATCGCGTGTTAGAATGTTAGAAAAAATTGTTCCTATCGAAGTTGATGAAATCGATAATTCGGCTTTAAAATTAAAGTTTCCAGCATCGATTAGATCCGGACAATACCCCGTAATTGTTAAAGATTTAGAAAAATCGTATGGAAATCATTTGATTTTTAAAGATGCCAATATTGTAATTGAACGTGGTGATAAAGTAGCTTTTGTAGGCAAAAATGGCGAAGGAAAATCAACTATGATTAAAGCCATCATGAAAGAAATTGAAATCAATAATGGTTCTGTTGAAGTGGGACATAATGCTCAGATTGGTTATTTTGCTCAAAATCAAGCAGCATTATTAGATGAAAATGCTACTATTTTTGAAACCATAGATAACATTGCCGTTGGGGAAGTTAGAACTCAGATAAAAAATATTTTGGGTGCCTTTATGTTTCATGGCGATGATACAACAAAAAAAGTAAAAGTGCTTTCGGGTGGAGAAAAAACGCGTTTGGCTATGATTAAATTATTGTTGGAACCAGTTAATTTATTGATTTTAGATGAGCCATCCAATCACTTGGATATGAAGACTAAAGACATCATAAAAGATGCTTTGCGTGATTTTGACGGAACCTTAATTTTAGTTTCTCATGATAGGGATTTTCTTGACGGACTGGCAACCAAAGTATTTGAATTTGGTAACAAACGTGTTAAAGAGCATTTTGAAGATATCAAAGGATTTTTGGCACACAAGAAAATGGAAAGTTTAAGAGAAATTGAAAAATAGAGGTTATTAATAAATGAAAATTTTTATATGTCGGGTTTTATAAATTTGGTTTCAACAAACTCAATAAAAATAAATTTTTAAGTTTAATAAGCTATTTTTGCAAATAATTTGATGAAAATGAATTTATCACAATACACTAAAGAGTTCTCTTATAACTTACGATTAGCTTATCCGGTTATTCTTGGTATGTTGGGTCATACTCTAATAGGTATTGTTGATAATATTATGGTTGGAAAACTGGGCTCTACCGAACTGGCGGCAGTTTCTTTGGGTAATAGTATGATTTTTATTGCGCTGTCGCTCGGAATTGGTTTTTCTACCGCTATTACTCCAATTGTAGGCGAAGCAGATGCTGAAAATAATACGAACAAAATTCGTTTAGCGTTTCATAACGGATTGTTTTTATGTGTTATTCTAGGTTTTGCACTATTTGTTCTCATCGTTTTAGGAAAACCATTAATGGAATTATTGCACCAACCCAAAGAAGTTATTGTATTAGCTAAACCTTATTTGGATTGGGTCGGTTTTTCATTGGTACCACTTATAATTTATCAAGGTTATAAGCAATTTGCCGACGGACTTTCCATGACAAAATACTCCATGTATGCTATAGTTATGGCCAATATTCTTCATGTTATTATCAATTATTGTTTAATTTATGGCCTTTGGATTTTTCCTAAAATGGGAATCATTGGCGCGGCATTGGGGACTGTAATTTCTAGAATTGCGATGCTTGTTTTTATGCATATTATTTTATCAAAACAAGAACGATTAAAACAATACTTCCGTAATTTTAGTTTTAATGAAATTAAAAAAGAAACGATTAGTAAGATTGTTTATTTAGGAGTTCCTTCGGCAATGCAAATGCTGTTTGAAGTGGTTTTATTTACAGCCGGAATTTGGTTGTGCGGAAACATCGGAAAAACAAGTCAGGCAGCCAATCAAATAGCTTTAAGTTTGGCTTCGATGACGTTTATGTTTGCCATGGGATTAAGTGTAGTTTCAATGATTCGAGTAAGCAATCAAAAGGGATTACAAGATTACAAGAATTTAGTGATAATTGCGCGATCCATTTTTCTATTAGCCATTTCAATTGAAATTGTTTTTGCTTTGCTATTCGTAATAGTACATCAAATTGTACCACCATTATTTTTAGATATGAATGATTCGTCTCAATTTTTAGTCAATCAAGAGGTGGTTACTATTGCGGCAAAATTACTTTTAGTAGCCGCAATCTTTCAAATTTCAGACGGTATTCAAGTGGTTGTATTGGGGGCATTACGCGGATTACAAGATGTTAAAATTCCAATGTATATTACATTTGTTGCTTATTGGGTAATTGGATTTCCAATATCGTATTATTTGGGCGAATATACTAATTTGAAAGCTGTTGGAGTTTGGATAGGATTACTTGCAGGTTTAACTGCTGCGGCACTTTTTCTATTTATTAGATTTCATTCTTTGACTAAAAAATTAATTAAAGAAAACCACTAAAAATTATTTTAATAAATTTCTGTAACTAATATAATTCTTATACGTATAACTAGTGTACAATTAAATATGTAAAAAAAAATGATACTATTAATTATTATTGGAGTGGTTCTTGTTATTATTGGTTTTTCTTTAAAAGACAATTCCAATCCCTTTTCAAAATTCTCTGGAACAATCCGAATCATTGGCTTTTTAATAATTGCTCTCGGGTTATTAAGTTCTATGTTCAAACAAATAGATGCTGGGAAAGTTGGCGTAAAATCACTTTATGGAAATGTGGAACCTGATGTTTTAGAAAGTGGTTTGCATATGGTGAATCCGCTATTGGATATTACCGTTTTTGATATTCAAACACAAAATTACACCATGTCGGCCATCCACGGCGAAGGAGCACAAGAAGGAGATGATGCCATTCGAGTATTATCCAACGACGGTTTGGAAGTAGTAATTGATTTAACAGTTCTTTACCGAATTGTACCGCAAGACGCGCCAAAAATTCTGAAAGGAATTGGCGAAAATTATACGGATAAAATAGTGCGTCCCGTAACGCGTACACGTATTCGTGACAATGCTGTTTATTATGATGCAGTAGCTTTATATTCTACCAAAAGAAACGAATTCCAACAAAGAATTTTCAAAACAATTGAAGTCGATTTCAAAAAAAGAGGCTTGGTTTTAGAGCAACTTTTAATCCGAAACATCAACCTTCCGGCGTCTGTAAAAGCTACTATTGAAAGTAAAATCAATGCTGAACAAGATGCGCAAAAAATGACTTTCGTTTTACAAAAAGAAAAACAAGAAGCCGAACGTAAACGAGTAGAAGCCCAAGGTATTGCCGATTATCAAAGAATTATTTCAACGGGTTTAACCGATAAACAATTGCAATACGAACAAATTAAAGCTCAAAAAGAAATTGCCACTTCCAATAATGCTAAGATTATTTTTATGGGCAAAGGAAGCGCACCCGTAATTTTGTCTGATAAATAGTTTTTTTAAAAGTTTATTCGGTAATTTGTTTTTTAGTTTGTTCAAATAATCAAATTGATAAATAACCAAATCAATACAACATGCAACTACCAAAATTTGTTTTAGCCGACAACTCCGATTTTCCTGATGATATATTTGTAATTCACCTTGATTTTCCTCGTTTTATTATCAATCTAAAAGATGATGAAGTCGAATTTCTTGAAGACCTAGAAGGAGAAGACGAAACCGAATTAGAATCGGAAATGGAACATTTAATCACACTTGCCGGAGAATTCTACGACAAAGAAATGGAAGGTTACGAAGAGTAACGAACTATTTAAAATACTTTTCCAACAAAATAATAGCTGCCGCAAATGGTGAAATTTCATCATTTTGCACGGCTTTTTTGTTTATTTCCATTAATTTAATAATTTCAGGATGACTATAAAAATTCGATTTCAATTGCTCATTAATCGTTTCTATCATCCAAAATTGGTTCTGATCTTTTCGTTTGGATTCAAAATACTGATTGTCTTTGACCAATTCCAAATAAGCTGAAATCGTATTCCAAACTTCTGGAATTCCTTCTTTAGTATAGGAACTGCAAGTAGCCGCAGTAGGAGTCCAACCCGATTTTTTTGCCGGAAATAAATGTAACGCTCTTTTGAATTCGGTTTTTGCTAATTTCGCTTTATTGATGTTATCGCCATCAGCTTTGTTAATCACAATAGCATCAGCCATTTCCATGATGCCTCTTTTAATGCCCTGCAATTCATCTCCAGCTCCCGAAATTTTCAATAACAAAAAGAAATCCACCATGCTGTGCACCGCAGTTTCGCTTTGACCCACACCCACCGTTTCAATAATAATCGTATCAAAACCGGCAGCTTCACATAAAATAATGGTTTCCCGAGTTTTTCGTGCCACACCACCAAGGGTTTCTCCCGAAGCACTCGGACGAATAAAAGCATTTTGATCTTTGACTAATTCCTCCATTCGGGTTTTATCCCCCAAAATACTGCCGTGAGAAATGGTACTACTTGGGTCAACGGCCAATACTGCTACTTTCTTTCCTAAATCGGTTAAATGTGTTCCAAAAGTTTCAATAAACGTACTTTTTCCAACACCAGGAACACCAGTAATTCCTATACGAATTGATTTATTAGCATGTGGCAAACACGCTTGTATAATAGTATTAGCTTTCTCTAAATGTTCGGTATTGGTGCTTTCCACCAAAGTAATAGCACGACTTAAAGCAGTTTTATCTCCATTCAAAATTTTTGCAATTAATTCTTCTACCGAAGGTTGTTTTCTTCGGAATTGCTGAATTTGACTTGCCACAACACTACTTAACGTTTTAGGTTGTTCTACGCCAAGAATTTCTGAAAGTGCCGATTTTTTTATACTTTTACTCAATCGAATTGCTTTTTGTAAAAGTAATAAATTTTAAACAATAATAAAATGGTTTTATCATCCAAAATACTATTGGCACTAAAAAATATTGTAGGAGAATCTTATATTTTCACAGACCAAGAAACTCGTAATCACTATGGTCACGACGAAACTGAAGATTATGTTTTTCCACCAAGTGTTGTAGTAAAACCAGCCAACGCTCATGAGATATCTGAAATTCTAAAAGTAGCCAACGAATATAAAATTCCAACCACACCCATTGGAGCCAGAACGGGTTTGAGTGGTGGCGCTTTGTCCATATATCAAGGTATCGGATTGTCGATGGAACGTCTCAATAAAATTATAGAAATCGACGAACAAAACCTGCAAGTTATTGCTGAACCAGCAGTAATCACTCAAGTATTGCGCCAAGCCGTTGCCGAAAAGGGATTGTTTTATCCAGTAGATCCGAGCAGTCAAGGAAGTTGTTGGATAGGAGGTAACGTAGCCGAAAATTCTGGTGGTGCACGTGCCGTAAAATATGGTGTTACCAAGGATTATGTTCTCAATTTAGAAGTGGTATTGCCTAATGGTGAAATCATATGGACGGGCGCAAATACGTTAAAAAATTCCACAGGATACAATCTAACGCAGTTAATGGTAGGAAGCGAAGGAACGCTAGGCGTTATTACCAAAATTGTATTAAAGCTGCTCCCTCAAAATTCGCATAATGTATTGATGTTGGTTCCTTTTTTTCAATCTAGCCAAGCGTGTGAAGCCGTTTCTGCTATTTTTAGAGCCGGAATCGTGCCAAGTGCTTTAGAGTTTATGGAACGCGATGCCATTGATTGGACATTGAAATACAATGACAACATCAATATAAAGGTATCCGACCCAGTTCAAGCCCATTTGCTGATTGAAGTCGATGGCAATTACCCTGAAATATTAATGCTCGAAGCCGAAAAAATATTAGGAGTTGTAGAGCAGTTTGAAATTGACGAGGTTTTATTTGCCGATACTGAAGACCAAAAAAATGCGTTGTGGAAAATGCGTCGCTCGGTAGCCGAAGCCGTAAAATCGAATTCTATTTATAAAGAAGAAGATACCGTAGTACCAAGATATGTGCTGCCCGAATTATTGATAGGAATTAAAAAAATAGGAACTAAGTACGGATTTCAATCGGTTTGTTACGGGCATGCAGGCGATGGAAACTTACATGTAAACATCATAAAAGGCGACTTGTCTGACGAAAATTGGTATACCGAAGTACCTAAAGGAATTCGCGAAATATTTAAATTAACCGTTGCCTTAAAAGGAACACTTTCAGGCGAACACGGCATTGGTTTTGTGCAAAAAAACTTTATGCCTATTGCTTTTCCCAAAGTGCATCTCGAACTTATGGAACGTATTAAATATGTTTTTGACCCTAATAATATTCTAAATCCTGGAAAGATATTTCCTGATGAAAATAACTAAAAATAAAGCACTAAAATAATAATTTTTGTGCCTTTAAATTTAAAAAATCAATCTCTTTTAGGAGTATTTTTCTTAACTCTTTTTTCTTCTTTTTTCTCTTTAGCCGTTTTAAGAGGTTCTTTTTTAACGGATTTCTTTGCGTCTTGACTTTTTGCCATGATTTTGGTTTTTTAAAATTCCTACTAGGTAAATGTAATAAATATTATTTAAGTTTTTATTTTAATTTCAAATTTATATCCTATCACAAATCAACATTTTTAAGTATTTTAGCAGTTCAAATATTGAATATGATTTCAGAAGCACAATTTCAAAACGAACTCCAATTAATTATACAAAACGCCATCAGAGAAGATGTTGGCGATGGCGATCATTCTTCATTAGCCTGCATTCCTTTAACTGCGCAAGGAAAAGCAAAATTGTTGGTAAAAGATAACGGAATTATTGCAGGAGTGGCATTTGCTAAAATGATTTTCCAGTATGTGGATGCTGATTTGAAAATGGAAACGTTTATGGAAGATGGTTCGGTTGTAAAACATGGCGATGTAGTTTTTCACGTTTCCGGAAGTTCCCAATCTATTCTAAGAGCCGAACGTTTGGTGTTGAATTCGTTGCAAAGAATGAGTGCCATAGCAACTAAAACCAAGCAATATGTTGATTTATTAGAAGGAACAGAAACTAAAGTGCTCGATACTAGAAAAACAACTCCAGGTTTTCGTGCTTGCGAAAAATGGGCAGTCAAAATTGGATGTGGCGAAAATCATCGTTTTGCCTTGTACGATATGATTATGCTAAAGGACAATCATATTGATTTTGCAGGTGGAATTACGAAAGCTATTACCAAAACTAAAGAGTATTTAAAAGCTAATAATAAAGAGTTAAAAATCATTGTTGAAGCTAGAAACCTTGATGAAATAAAAGAAATTATACAATCAGATGGTATTTATAGAATCTTGATTGATAATTTTAATTTTGACGATACTAAAACAGCTGTTGCTCTAATTGGTGATAAATGTTTGACAGAATCGTCCGGAAATATCAATGAAAATACTATTCGACAATATGCAGAATGTGGTGTGAATTATATTTCCTCTGGAGCATTAACGCATTCGGTTTACAACATGGATTTGAGTTTAAAAGCCTTATAATTAAAAAAAAACTTAGTGTCTTTTTGGCATAAAAAATATGAGTATTGAAATTGAAAATAAATTAGATAAAATTCCAATTATCAAACAATTGGTTATTTTAAGCAAGTCGATAAAATTGCCTTGGCTGCATGGTTTGTCGTTATATGATTTGTTAGAATTGTATATTATTGGAATCGTTGAAGGCGCCGTTTCCTATCGGGCTGCGGCAATTGCTTTCAGTTTTTTTATGGCATTATTTCCTTTTGCGTTATTTATTTTGAATTTGATTCCTTATATTCCATTAAAAGGTTTTCAAGATGATTTTATGGTTTTTGTTCATCAAAGTTTACCACCAACAACATTTGATGCGGTTTCAAAAATTTTAAATGATATTTTGCACAACAGTCATTCTGGATTACTTTCTACTGGTTTTTTTATAGCCATTTTTCTAATGGCAAATGGAGTAAACGCTATTCTTGGTGGATTTGAAAATTCGCACCATGTTACTTTGAAAAGAAAATACATTAGTCAATATTTAATTGCTTTAGCTTTATCTATTGTTCTTTCTTTTATTTTGATAATAACTGTAGCAGCGATTGTAATATTTGAAGTATTCATTCAGAAAACTAAGATTCAAGACGTTTTATCAGAGAAAATTCCGCTCATTGAGATGGGAAGATATGCTTTTGTAATTGTGATGATTTTGATTACAACATCTATTTTGTTTAAGTTTGGAACTAAAGAAGAAAGAAAGCGTTCATTGATATCAATTGGTTCTGTATTTACTACAGTATTGACAATAATAACATCCTATTTCTTTGGGATTTGGGTAGTAAAGTTTTCTAAATACAATGAATTATATGGCTCGATAGGTACTTTATTAATTGTAATGTTTTTTATTTGGATTAACAGCATGATATTGCTTTTAGGATTTGAATTGAATGCCACTATTAATCGTTTGCGAATACAAGAACAAAATAATAATGATATAAATAGGCCGATATATGAATTATAAAAAATTACTCGTAGTTCTAATTGTATCAATCACCCAGTTTTCTTTTTCACAATCTGTTATCGGAAAATGGAAAACAGTAGATGATGAAACCGGAAAAGAAAATGGAATTGTAGGAATTTATGAGATTAATGGAAAAATTTATGGTAGAATTATTAATATATTAAAAACTGAAAATCGTTTTAAAAAATGTAAATTATGTCAGGGTTCCGATAAAGACAAACCAATTATGGGCTTGACTTTTATCAAAGGATTAACCAAAGATGGTAATGAATATAACGGAGGAAAAATTTTAGATCCAAAAAACGGAAAACTTTACAATTGTTATATTAATCTCATAGGTAATGATACTTTAAAAGTGCGGGGATATATTGGAATTTCACTTTTTGGACGCACACAATATTGGTGCCGCGTTATCGATTAGTTCGTTTTTTGCTCCTTCATCTATATTCAATTCTCTTAATTATTAAAAATAAATGTATTTTATTGAAGTAATTTTACCGCTTTCATTACCCAAAACGTTCACCTACAGTGTTTCTGAAGCTGAGTTTAATTATATTAAATCTGGAATGCGAGTTGCTGTGCCATTTGGTAAAAGTAAAATATACACGGGTTTGGTTTTAAATTGTCATCAAAATCCACCAACACTATATGAAGCCAAAGAAATTCATCAAATTTTAGATGAAAATCCTGTTGTAAATGAATTTCAATTACAACATTGGCAATGGATTGCATCTTATTATATGTGCGCTATTGGTGATGTTTTTCGAGGCGCTATGCCTTCAGCATTTATTTTAGAAAGTGAGACCATTATTTCTCAAAAGAAAGAGATTACTATTGAACAAACTAATTTATCCGATGATGAATTTTTGATTCTTGAAGCGTTGCAATATCAAAGTTCGTTGAAAGTTCAAGATGTTATGGCGATTCTGAATAAGAAAAATATTTTTCCGGTAGTTCAAAAATTACTCAAAAAAAATGTGCTTACGCTTCAAGAAGAACTTCAAGAAGAATACAAACCAAAATTGATTCGATTCATTCGTCTGCAGGATGAATATTCGTCAGATATAAGTTTGATGACTTTATTAGATTCTTTAAAAGGTGCAAAGCAAAAAGAATTACTAATGCATTATTTTCAATGGAATGCAAAAGAGAAAAAGCCAATTTCGGTAAAACAATTAACCGAAATTTCTCAAGTTTCTTCCACAATAGTAAAAGCTTTAATTGATAAAAATATTTTTGAAGAGTATTACACACAAGAAGATAGGGTCAATTTTGATAAAAATAAAGTAGAAAGTAACTTAACTTTAAGTGAAGCGCAAAAAAAGGCTTTTATTGAAATAAAAGATAGTTTTGTGAATAAAGAAGTTTCGTTGCTTCATGGAGTAACTTCCTCTGGAAAAACCGAAATCTATACTAAGTTAATTGAAGAATATATAGATCTAGGCAAACAAGTCTTGTATTTGTTACCCGAAATCGCACTTACAACACAACTAGTTTCTCGTTTAACAGCCTATTTTGGAAATCAAGTGGCTGTTTTTCATTCAAAATATTCCAATAACGAACGAGTTGAAGTTTGGAATCAAGTTTTAGAACGTTCTGAAAAAGCCAAAATTGTAATAGGAGCGAGGTCGTCGTTGTTTTTACCTTTCTCCAATTTGGGATTAATAATTATTGATGAAGAACACGAGCAGACGTTTAAGCAACAAGATCCTGCGCCAAGATATCATGCTCGTGATGCAGCGATTGTTTTGGCTCAATCTCAAAAAGCAAAAGTTTTGTTAGGTTCAGCAACGCCAAGTATTGAAACTTACTTTAATGCGCAATCTGGAAAATTTGGAATGATTTCTATATCAGAACGATTTGGAAAAGCACCTTTACCCGAAGTTGAATTGGTAGATTTGAAAGAAAATTATTTCAAAAAGCGAATGAACGGACATTTTAGTTTGACGTTAATAGAAGCAATTATCGAAGCTTTGACATTAGGCGAACAGGTAATTTTATTTCAAAACCGACGCGGATTTTCCCCCATTTTAGAATGCATGACCTGTGGGCATGTTCCACAGTGCACTAGTTGCAATGTGAGTTTGACCTATCATAAATTTAAAAACCAATTGCGTTGTCATTATTGTGGTTATTCTATTGCAAAACCAGCCAATTGCCACGTTTGTTCTAGCGTAGATATCTCTGCAAAAGGTTTTGGAACCGAACAAATTGAATTGGAATTAGCAGCGTTATTTCCAACCAAAAATATCAAACGAATGGATCAAGATACTACGCGTGGAAAGTATAGTTTTGAAAGATTAATTGATAGTTTTAAAAATAGAGAAATTGATATTTTGGTTGGCACCCAAATGCTTGCCAAAGGTTTGGATTTTGATAACGTTTCTTTAGTAGGAATCATGAATGCTGACAATATGTTGTATCATCCTGACTTTAGAGCTTACGAACGCAGTTTTCAGATGATGACTCAGGTTTCAGGAAGAGCGGGTCGTTCTGATAAAATGGGTAAAGTAATTATTCAAACCTACAATGTTAATCATAATGTAATTCAGCAAGTTACAAATAATGAATATGAAGGGATGTTTAATGAGCAACTGTACGAACGTAAAATTTATAAATACCCACCGTATTATCGTTTAATTAAATTAACATTAAAACATAAAGATTTTGACAAATTGAAAGAGGGGTCGGTTTGGCTATATCAAGTGATACAACAAAATCTAAAAATACCCGTTCTTGGTCCCGAAGAACCAGGGATTAATAGAATTCGTAATGAATATATTAGAACAATTATGATTAAAATTCCTCAGGATTATTCTATTTTAAATACAAAAAAAACCATTCAGAAAATATTAAACAGTTTTGAAGTAATTCCGCAATATAGAGCTATAAAAGTAACTGTAAACGTAGATTTTTATTAAGAGATTGATAACGCTTTTATTAAATCTTCTTTTTTGTTTCGACTCAATGGAATTTTAGTTACGCCTATTTCTGCAAACTTACTATTGAAGCGTTCAACTTTGTCGATATTTATGATGTATGATTTATGAACTCTAATAAATCGTTCATTAGATAAGTCTTTTTCAAAAGATTTCATTGTAGAAAGCACAAGGTTAGTATCTTCTTCAGTAACTACTTTTACATAATCACCGTATGCCTCTATCCATTTAATTCTATTGGTATAAACTTTGAGTTTTTTTAAATTACTTTTAATGAATATGTGTTCTCCTTCTTCTTCTTGATTTTCACGTTTCAACATATGAGAATCAACTGCTCTCTTAACCGATGCATTAAAACGCTCTAATTGAATGGGTTTTTGCAGGTAGTCTGTAGCGTCATAATCAAATGCTCTTAAGGCATATTCTGCTTTAGAAGTAATGAAAATAACTTGTGGTTTTACTTTTAAACCATCAATAAAATCAAACCCATTGATTACAGGCATTTCAATATCCAAGAAAATAAGATCAATATTGTGAACTATCATGCAATTTTTTGCTTCAATTGCATTAGAAAAATCTCCCACTAAGTTTAGATTAGTATGATTGTTTACTAATTTTGTAATAACCATTCTCTGTAATGAACTGTCGTCAACTATTACGCAATTTAATTTCATGATTCAGCGGTATTAAAAATTGGGGGTGACCAAATATACTACTTTTTTAAATAAAAATAACGTTTATCGATTTTTTTTGCTTTTAAGCAGTATTTTTTTTGGTTTTAACAATTTTTAGTTGGATGTGGTTATTTAACTATTTTTTATTATTACATTTGCACCCAATTTTATATAATTAAAAAAATATTTATTATGAATCATTACGAAACTGTTTTCATCTTAAATCCCGTTTTATCTGAAGTTCAGGTAAAGGAAACAGTAAGCAAATTTGAAGATTTTCTTACAAGTAGAGGAGCTAAGATGGTATCAAAAGAGGATTGGGGCTTAAAAAAATTAGCTTACGAAATCCAAAACAAAAAAAGTGGTTTTTACCATTTGTTTGAATTCCAAGTTGCTCCAGAAGTATTAATTGCTTTTGAAACTGAATTTAGACGTGACGAAAGAATTATGCGTTTCTTAACTGTAAGTTTAGATAAACACGCAATATCTTGGGCAGAAAGAAGAAGAGAAAAACTTAAAGTAGCAAAAGCTTAATCATGGCAACATTACAACAATCAGCTTCAGGAAAAAAAGACGGAGATATTAGATATTTAACGCCTTTGAACATCGAAACAAACAAAACTAAAAAGTATTGTCGTTTCAAAAAATCTGGAATCAAATATATTGATTATAAAGATGGAGATTTCTTATTGAAATTCGTTAATGAGCAGGGTAAAATTTTACCACGTAGATTAACTGGAACTTCATTAAAATTCCAAAGAAAAGTGTCTGTTGCCGTTAAAAGAGCACGCCACTTAGCTTTAATGCCATACGTGGCCGATTTATTAAAATAATTTAAAATCAACAGTTGTTGGTTTCTCAAAAAAGGGAACCTAACTTCTATAATAAGGACAACAACATGGAACTTATATTAAAACAAGACGTTCAAAATGTAGGATTTAAAGACGATATTGTATCAGTTAAAGCTGGTTATGGTCGTAATTTCTTAATCCCACAAGGATTTGCTCAATTGGCTACACCTTCTGCAAAGAAAGTATTAGCTGAAAACCTAAAGCAAAAAGCTCACAAAGAAGCTAAAATTGTTGCTGATGCTAACAAAATTGCTGATGCATTAAGAGCTTTAGAAATTAAAATTACTTCAAAAGCAGGTGGTGAAAAATTATTTGGTTCTGTAACCAATATTGATATTGCTGCAGCTATAGAAAAAGCAGGACAAACTATTGATAGAAAATTCATCACTAGTGGTACTGTAAAAAGAACAGGAAAATATACCGCATCTGTCAGATTACACAGAGATGTAATTGTGGAATTACCGTATGAAATTTTAGCTGAGGTTTAATATTACCAACAAATATTCTAAATCCCGATGAAAGTCGGGATTTTTTTTTACATTTCCAAGAAGACTAAAAGACTCAATGATTTTTTTAAGATTAAACACAATAAAATTTGTACTCTTAGTGCTTTGATGAAAAATAGAAATAGTAAATAATTAGACTTAGTGACTTTGTGCCTTAGTAGCAAATAATTATGAAATACAAAAGACTAACCAAAGAACAATTTGAAGCATTGCATCTAGAATTTGCTAATTTCTTAGCTTCACAATCTATTGATAAAAATGAATGGGACGAAATTAAAACCAATAAACCCGAAGTTACCGATCAAGAACTAGATGTATTTTCCGATTTAATTTGGGAAGGCGTTTTAACCAATGCCCAATTTTTAGAACACTTTTCTAAAAATCATATTTTCTTGTTTCATTGTCAAAATGATTTTATACAATCAATGGTGTTAAAATCATTGGTTCCAGAAGTTGATTTTTTAACTAGTGGGGGTTTGCAATGGTTAAGTGATAATTTATTTACAGATACTGTTGAGATTCATGTAGGTAAAAAAGATTATGATAAAGAACGCAATGATGCGATATTCGATTTGATTACTCAAGGTACAATTTTAAGTGACGGCCAACTGTATCTTCAGATAAATACTATTCTTCAAGCATAAAATTTCATCATTCAAAAATAATGGTTATTTTAGTACTCAAAACAAACTAATTTAGCTATTTCTATTTTATGGACATTCAAAAAACTATTCAAGATTTACGCGAAGAACTTAACCTACACAATCACAACTACTACGTGCTGGATCAACCTTCGATTTCTGATTTTGAATTTGACCAAAAGTTGAAACATCTTCAAGATATTGAAGCTAAAAACCCCGAATATTTTGATGAAAATTCTCCTACACAACGAGTTGGTGGTACAATTACTAAAAATTTCCAAACTGTCGTTCATGATAACAGAATGTATTCGTTAGATAATTCGTATTCTAAAGAAGATTTACAAGATTGGGAAGTTAAAATTCAAAAAGTTTTAGGAAATGTTGGTTTGCAATATACCTGTGAATTGAAATACGATGGTGCGTCTATTTCCATAACTTATGAAAATGGAAAATTATCCAAAGCAGTAACTCGTGGTGATGGTTTTCAAGGAGACGATGTCACCAATAACATTAAAACTATAAAATCAATTCCGTTACAACTAAACGGAAACTTTCCTTCAAAATTTGATATTCGTGGCGAAATTATTCTTCCCTTAGAAGGATTTGAAAAGATGAACCAGGAATTGATTGAGATTGGTGAGTTACCTTATTCGAATCCAAGAAATACCGCATCTGGCAGTTTAAAGTTACAAGATAGTGCCGAAGTCGCCAAACGTCCGTTGGATTGTTTGTTGTATTTTATTATTGGGACTAGTTTGCCATTCAACTCCCAATATGAGGGTTTACAAACTGCAAGAAATTGGGGTTTTAAAGTTCCTTCACAATCGAGATTAGCGGCAAATTTAGTTGAAGTTTTTGAATTTATTAATTACTGGGATACTCATCGACACGATTTGCCTTATGAAACGGATGGTGTGGTAATTAAAGTAAATGATTTCAATCACCAAAATGAATTAGGGTATACCGCAAAATCTCCTCGTTGGGCTATTGCTTATAAATTCAAATCAGAACAAGTTACAACCACATTAAATTCCATTTCATATCAAGTGGGGCGAACGGGTGCCATTACACCTGTGGCTAATTTAGAGCCCGTTCAATTGGCAGGAACTATTGTAAAAAGAGCTTCTTTGCACAATGCCGATCAAATGGAAAAGTTAGATATTCGAGTGGGTGATGAAGTTTTTGTGGAAAAAGGTGGTGAAATAATTCCTAAGATTATTGGAGTTGCCAAAAGAGGGAATCAAGCTAAAGCAACGCAATACATATCCCATTGCCCGGAATGTAATACCAAATTAACAAGAAAAGAAGGCGAAGCACAACATTATTGTCCTAATTTTTATGGTTGTCCACCTCAAATCATAGGTCGAATTCAACATTTTATTTCCAGAAAAGCTATGGATATTGAAGGCTTGGGTGGAGAAACGGTCGCATTATTGTATTCTAATGGATTAGTCAAAGATTATTCTGATTTATATGAACTGACCATTGATCAAGTAATTCCTCTAGAACGAATGGCACAAAAAAGTGCTGAAAATTTGGTTAACGGAATTGAAAAATCTAAAGATATTCCGTTCGAGAGAGTTTTATTCGCACTAGGAATTCGCTTCGTAGGAGAAACAGTTGCTAAAAAAATTGCTAAACATTACAAAAATATAGAAGCTTTGAGCCAAGCATCACTGATGGATTTAGTATTAGTTGATGAAATTGGGGAACGAATTGCACAAAGCGTAATTGAGTTTTTTGAAAATAATAACAATAAAATTATCATTGAACGATTGAAACAATTTGGGGTTCAATTTGAAATTATTGAAAAATACAATCCTTATGCTTCCAACAAACTTTTTGGACAAACATTTGTTGTTTCTGGAGTTTTTGAACTATTTTCTCGTGACGATTTGAAGAAAGCAATCGAAGATAATGGTGGAAAAGTAGGAAGCTCTATATCTGCAAAAACAAATTTTGTTATCGCTGGTGATAATATGGGACCTGCCAAATTGGAAAAAGCAAATCAATTGGAAATTGCTATTATATCTGAAAATGATTTTCTAAAAATGATTAAGGAAAACTCCTAATTTTGCTATTAAACCTTTTCTTGTTAATTTTAAAAGTAAAATTAATACAAATTATTATATTTATTAGGATTTGCTTCGTGCATTATTCCATATACTTTTTCAAAAATATCTTCTATTGAAGGTTTAGAAAAATAATCGCCATCGGTTCCATAAGCTGGTCGGTGAGGTTTAGAAGCTAAAGTTTGCGGTGCACTATCTAGGTATTGATACCCCTTTTGAACTTCTAAAATTTCTTGTAAAATATAAGCGCTTGCTCCACCAGGAACATCTTCATCAATAACCAATAAGCGATTGGTTTTAATAATACTCTTCACAATATCATGACTCTTATCAAACGGCAATAACGATTGTATATCAATGATTTCAGCACTGATTCCATAGTTTTCCAATTCTTTAGCAGCTTGTTCTACTAATCGTAATGTTGAACCATAAGAAACCAAAGTAATATCACTTCCTGCTTTAATGGTTTCTACAACCCCAATTGGTGTTTTAAATTCCCCTAAATTAGTTGGCATTTTTTCTTTTAATCGATACCCATTCAAACATTCGATTACTAATGCAGGCTCATCTTTTTCTAATAAAGTATTGTAAAATCCTGCCGCTTTGGTCATATTTCTTGGTACTAATACGTGAATTCCACGAATAGCATTGATAATCATTCCCATAGGTGAACCCGAATGCCATACGCCTTCTAAACGATGTCCACGAGTTCGTATAATTAGTGGTGCTTTTTGTCTTCCTGCCGTTCTGTATTGCAAGGTTGCCAAATCATCACTCATGATTTGAATAGCATACAACAAATAATCTAAATATTGAATTTCTGCAATTGGACGCAAACCTCTCATAGCCATTCCAATTCCTTGTCCAATAATAGTAGCTTCTCGAATACCCACATCGGCAACTCTTAGCTCTCCATATTTCTCTTGCATTCCTTCTAATCCCTGATTTACATCACCAATAGCTCCCGAATCTTCTCCAAATATTAAGGTTTCAGGATATTTAGTAAAAAGTGCGTCAAAATTATCTCTCAAAACCAAACGAGCATCAACCTCTTCTTCAGAATTATCATACGTTGGAACTACTTCTTTAAAATTCATAACATTTTTATCCGATTCAGAAAATAAATGAGAACTGAATTTAGGTTGAATTTTAGTAGTATAATTATTAATCCATGTAGCTAATTCATGCTTATTGCTTTCATTTAATATCATTCGTAATACTTTGCGAGCCGAAGTCAAAATATCTTTACGAATAGGTTCTTTGATAGATTCCAAATCGGAACTAATTTTATCAATAAAAATTTTGTTTTCACTAAAAGAAGCAATAGAATTTAGTAAATTAATTAATTCTTTTTGTTCTTCTTTCATTGGAGTTACAAAAGCGGTCCAAGCTGATTTTTTACCTTCAAGAACGTCTTTTTTAGCTTGATTGTCAATTTCGTCCAGCTCTTCAGTAGTGGCTAAATTATTTTCAATTAACCAAAAGCGCATTTGTATTAAACAGTCAAATTCCGCCTCCCAAGCTAAACGCTCCGTATTTTTATAACGCTCATGACTTCCAGAAGTCGAATGACCTTGCGGTTGTGTGAGTTCTCTAACATGAATTAAAACCGGAACATGTTCTTTTCTTGCAATTACAGCAGCTTGCTCGTAAGTTGATACTAAAGTTGGATAATCCCAACCTTTTACCGTTAGAATTTCGTACCCATTATTGTTTTCATCGCGTTGAAATCCTTTTAAAATTTCAGATATGTTTTCTTTGGTAGTTTGATGTTTAGCGTGAACGGATATTCCATATTCATCATCCCAAACACTCATTACCATTGGTACTTGTAATACACCAGCCGCATTAATGGTTTCAAAAAACAATCCTTCAGATGTGGAAGCATTTCCAATAGTTCCCCAAGCAATTTCATTACCGTTTTTAGAAAAATTAGTTTGGTGGATTCCAGATACATTTCTATATATTTTTGAAGCTTGTGCTAAACCTAATAAACGAGGCATTTGCCCAGCAGTAGGTGAAATATCGGCACTTGAATTTTTTTGTTTAGTTAAGTCATTCCAATTTCCTTTTTCATCAAGCGAATGAGTTGCAAAGTGACCTCCCATTTGGCGACCAGCACTCATAGGATCAAAATTAATATCGGTGTGGCCATACAATCCTGCAAAGAATTGCTCAATAGTCAAGGCGCCAATTGCCATCATAAAAGTTTGATCTCTATAGTATCCCGAACGGAAATCACCATTTTTAAATGCTTTGGCTAAGGCCAATTGGGGCACTTCTTTTCCATCACCAAAAATTCCGAATTTGGCTTTCCCAGTAAGCACTTCGCGTCTTCCTAGTAAGCTGCATTCACGACTTATAGTTCCAATTTTATAATCGTTTAAAACTTCGGCTTTAAAATCATTAAAAGTAATTTCGACTTTGGTTTGTGTTTCGGTCATATTTGAGAAAGAATTTCTTTATGAAACAAATTTAATGAAAAAGTAGGAATAATTTTTATTCTTTGATAAAAATATAAATTAAGTATTGATAACAATAATTCAAAAAATAATGTTTTTAATGTGATTTATTCATAAATAAATAAAAATAACTGATGAATATTTAAATAATAAAATATAATTCTGAGAATTAAAACCATTTTCGAGTAAATAATCCTACCAAGGATTGCGGTGAAAAAGCTACAATAAATCGTATTTTTTCTGCATATTTTGGCTGTGAAACTTCCCAACCATTGTTGGAGTAAACTGGAAAATACAACTCAAAATAATCGGTTACTAAATTTAGGCGAATACCATTATCATAAATAAAACGCGCATCCTGTTGCTTGTTTTTAAGGAATCCTAAATCTCCATAAACTTCAATCCAATTCCAAATATTAAAACTGCCATTAGCAGTTGTAATCCATTGATTAGCAAATGGATTGGGTAATTTTGATTTGAACCCACCTTCTGCCTGAACAAATTCTTGACTAAACAATCCCGTACTCTCTGATCGACCAAAATAGTTGTAATCAAATAGATAATCTGTCGGTCTATCAAGCGCAAAACTGAAGTAATTGGATTCTGTTTTATTATAAATAAACATACCTGCATACAATCTCAGATTCACTTGCCGATTATCATCAAAAAGTCTTCTAAAACCTATCGTTGCAGCTGCTTTACCAAATTTTGACGACAATTGTAAATCATTTGAATAGCTAAAATGTTTGGTGATTTCTGTTCTAGAATTAGTGTAACGCACATTAAAAACAGAATAATTCCCATCTTGGGTACTTTTTACAAATTCACTAGCTTCTCTATTAACATAGACTTGTTTGAAAATTAAGTTTTTGTAGTGATTATCTCGATAATCATTTTCTCTAAATCTAAAAATCACAAACGGATTGATCTTTTTGTAATACGCATCAGGAGAATAATGGTAATTTTCACCACTCAAACCATACCGAATAGAGTACAAATTACTATCCCGATTATATTGATTTACGGCTAAGGAAAATCGTCCAGACAATGAGTTTGTTTTTGAAGAAAAGGAAGGGGTTGCATCAAAAGTAAATGGCTTATCTAAAATGGTTTTGTTGTGAAATCGCATGCCGGGAATAAATCCGTCATAAATATTATATTCTAAAGTCGGAACATACAAAATCTGAATGAAATTTGGGTTTTCCAAATCCTTTAAGAAATTGAATTTGATGGGTTTGCTATTTAAACTAAACGATTTTAATGATTTCCAATTGTTTCTTAGATTGTATTCTGGAACCTCATTTTTATAATTAATTACAATTTTATCAGCATCCTGTCTTTTAAAAGTATAGGTACTATCTGTTTTTACATCGTCAATCCACTGTTTAAAAACAATTTGTTTATTCTTAATTCCATAAATTGGAATTGGAACATGTACTCCCGTTTTGTTTTTAAATCTCAATGAAATACTGTCTTTTGTTTTGGTAACAGCATCAAATTTATAGTCTATAATTTTTCTCGAATTGATAATAGTATTGAAAAACCAATCGGTCTTTTTTGAAGTATTGGATTGGATGATCGATTCCAATCTATTTGTATCCGTTAAATTGGTATTCGAAAAAGATATAAATTCTTTGATACTTTTCTTTAAATTTTCTTCACCAATGTATTCTGATAGGTATTTAAAGCTTAATCCAGCTCTGTATTTTGAAGCAATTTTTTCATTGAATTTTATCAATGTGTTTTTTGGATTTCCTAAGGACTGGTCAATATTTTTTCGAGCCATTAGCAAATAAAAATAACTGTATTGTTCATTGAAATTTGATGATACCATGTTATACCCTTTGACTAATTTATAGTTTGCAATAGACCCCATCATCTTTGCATCGGGATAATACAAGTCGATGTATTTCATCATGTAATAGATTTGAATGGCGTCAAAAATCCAATTGTCTTTTCGAGGATCTAATTGTAAAGTAGATTTTAAATAGTTATTCAAATACGTCTTTAAAAACTTTAATTCGAAAATAAAATCATCTGGAAAGGGTCGAATAAATTGAGGTAATTGATTTAGTCCATAAAAAGGATTTTGCTCATAATCCAATTCGGAAATAATAATTTCAGAATTTGGATATTTTCCCAAATTTTCCGCCACGTAATTAACTACTTTATCTATTATTAGGGCTTTGCTAATTTCATCTACTCGCTTATCTTCAATGTTTGACGTTACATTTAGTTGATTGTTTTTATAGATTGAAAATGAATTTTTTTTGTTTATATAAAGATTAACAGCTAATTGATTTTTTCCTGAATAATAAAATGTATTATTTTTATTATTGAGTAACGGCAAATCACAAATTACTTGGAATCCTTTTGTAATGGTGATTTGTAAATCAATATTGGACAGGGCATTGGGAGCATCATCAATATTTAGATTATTGTATTTTATAAATTGCTTGTTTTTATAAATTGCAGGAGTAAGAAACCAATCTTTTAAAGCAATTTCTCCCATGCTATTGTATCCGTATTTGGTAAATTTCTCGTCAGGAACTTTTACTAAATACGATAAAATAAAAGTGGTTTTTTGTCCAGGTGATAGTTTGTTTTTAAGTTGCAATTCAATCAAATCAGGAAAACCTTCTGGACGTTTCCAAGTTACTACCGATTTTGAATTGTCAACGATGGTAATCGAATTGGTATTTCCACGTTCTTTTTCGGTTGCCAAATGAAAACTGCGCACAAATTCATCTGAAAATCGTTTGCCTAAAGGGGTGTTTTTATCAGAATAGGCGTTGTTCCAATCATTTAAAACAATACTCGATAAGGTGTCTTCGGATTGATTGAAATAGATGAGTTCTTGTTGTATTTGTAACACTTTTTTTTCATTATCAACTTCCACAATCATTTTAGAATGATGTTGCGCTTGCGATGCAAAGCTGATTAATAAAAGTAAGTAAGTTATCTTTTTCAAGGAGTCATTTTGGGTTTAAATAGTGTCTTAAAAACTATTTTTGTAAATTCAACTGCACCATCATTATTCATGTGGCCGCAAGTAGAAAAATAGTTGTCTTCGGTTACCGCATTTTCAAATCTACGAATTTCAGGATAAACCTCATTCAGGTGATTGAAATAATCTCTATTGATGGTTTCGGTGCACATAGGTGTTGTCATTGCAATGAGTTGAATATGGTTCTTTTTACAAATGGCTTTGATTTCTTCATATCCTTTATTTCGTTTCGGATAATACTTTGATAAATCGGCGGGAACCATAGGTCTTTTGTTTGTCAATAACGGATGAAATCCGTCATTTTCTAATGCATTAGTTCGTTTATGAACAGCAGCATAAAATAATTCTCTAAAACCTATACGCGCATCATAATGCATGTATCTATAAAACGGAATGTAAAGCAATTGGTTGTATTCGGGAATGGTTCTATAAAAATCACGAATGGTTTTTGAGGAATGCAAATATGGCATAAACAACGAACGTATAGCTTCCGAATGGTCGTTGGTATTGATGTTCAAATCGACTTGAAGGACTAAAGTTTTGATTTTATAGTTGCGTTCGACCATCATTTTTAGCATCAATGCCGATTCTTCCAAACGCGAGCGAGTAATTCCAAAGTTGAATGTTTTATAACCTTGTTCGTTGAATATTCTGGGAACAAAATGATTGTTAACCCTCGACGAACCTAAAAATACCACATCATAATTTTTATCCTTCGAATTGTATAAATAATCTATTTTACTTCTCGAATTCGATTGCATATAAACAACGGTATAAATCACATCAAGCAACACCATTGTCAAAATGAGAATGGCTAAACTTTTTGCTAAAAATACTACAAACTTCTTCATTAGAATTGAAAATAAATAAATTCTTTGTAATCAGAAAATACGCCCAATGCTATAATAGCTGCAAGACATAAGCTTAACATAAACCAACTGTATTTTCCTGAAATCGGTTCAATTTTATGTCGGTTGTTCCATTCTACTACTACGAAAACGAGTACTAATGGAATCAAGTTGTGACTGTAACGCTCAATGCGAAAATATTCTTCATTAAAATGTAAATTGGTTAACATCCTTTTAATGTAAAGTAACGCATCGGTTATGGTTTTTGCTCTAAAGAAAATCCAAGCGAAACAGGTTATAGAAAAAGTCATAAGAATGTTGGCAAGGGTTGTAAAAGAATCAAAATTAAAACCTAATTTGAAATCGTCTATATTTTTTCGATTTCGATTTCGTAAAAGCAGCGGAAGAAAATACAACGCATTGATAAATCCCCAAGCGATATAGTTCCAATTGGCGCCGTGCCAAAAACCACTAACTAAAAATATTAAGAATGTATTTCGTACTTGAAACAATTTATTGCCTTTGCTTCCTCCCAATGGAATGTATAAATAATCTCGAAACCATGACGAAAGTGAAATGTGCCATCTGCGCCAAAACTCGGCAATATCTCTTGAAAAATAGGGGTAGTTGAAGTTTCTCAATAAATCAATTCCAAATAATTTAGAGGCACCCAATGCAATATCAGAATAGCCAGAAAAGTCACCATAAATCTGGAACGCAAAGTAGATAGCTCCCAAAATTAAGGATAATGAATTTAGGGTGGTGTAATGATTAAAGATTTCGTTGGCATAAATGGAACACGAATCGGCAATCACCACTTTTTTGACCAATCCCCAAACTATTTGATAAATACCTTCTTGGGCTTTATTGAAATTAAATTTCCGTCTGATTTTTAGTTGTGGTAATAAGTGCGTTGCACGTTCGATGGGACCAGCTACTAATAACGGAAAATAGCTAACAAATAAGGAATAATCTACAAAGTTTCGTTCCGATTTGATGCGTTTATAGTAAATATCAATGATATATGAAAGTCCGTGAAACGTATAAAACGAAATTCCAACCGGAAGAATTAACTTCAGTAAAAATGGACTTGCCGTAAATCCAAATGAATGTGCCATTTCCGCAAAAGATTGAGCAAAAAAGTTATAGTATTTGAATACCCCAAGAAATCCTAAATTGATTGTAATACAAGCCCATAGCCACATTTTTCGTTCTCTTGTAGTTTGTCTCTTTTCTATTTGAATAGCAGATACATAATCCAATAAAGTTGAAAAAACCAATAAGAACAAGAACCTCCAATCCCAACAAGAGTAAAAATAATAACTCGCTAAAATCAAAATGTAATTCTGATTTATTTTCGATTTATACCCAACAAACCAATACAGCAGGAAAACGATTGGCAGGAATAGGGCAAAATGCAATGAGTTGAAAAACATAGGAGATCATAATATTCAAAAAACAAAAAATAAATTCCAAAGCACACTAATCGGAATTTGGAATTTTATATTTTTAATTTCATTTAGAAGTTCGGACTTAAATTGTATTTTTTATAGAACGTGTCTAAAGCTTCCACCACTTCATCTTCGGTATCGACCAATTTAATCAAATTCATATCTTCTGGATTGGCATTTTTTTGCTTCTCAATCATCACATTTTTAATCCACTCCAAAAGTCCTGACCAATATTCAGTTCCCACTAAAATAATTGGGAATTTACCAATTTTCTTAGTTTGAATCAATGTTACGGCTTCAAACAGTTCGTCTAAAGTACCAAAACCTCCTGGCATTACAACAAATCCCTGGGAGTATTTTACAAACATTACTTTGCGTACAAAGAAGTAGTCAAAATTCAAGTTTTTGTCTTTATCAATATAGGGGTTATAGTGTTGTTCAAAAGGCAATTCAATATTCAAACCTACAGAAGTTCCTTCGCCTCTGTGTGCGCCTTTGTTTCCCGCTTCCATAATTCCGGGTCCTCCACCTGTTATAACTCCATAACCTGCTTTACTTATTTTGTAAGCAATGCGTTCGGCTAATTCATAATATCTATCTTCGGGTTTAGTTCGAGCTGAACCGAAAATGGACACACAAGGTCCAATTCGAGCCATCGATTCATAACCATTCACAAACTCCGACATAATTTTAAATATTGCCCAAGAATCATTGGTTCTAACCTCGTTCCACGTTTTTTGTTTTAATTTATCGTGTATTTTACTATCTTCGTTTTCGTAATCGTTTAATACCATAATCGTTTTATATTTTAATCAAACGTGCTAAAGTAATTCTTTTTTCAAAAACTGCGCCGTATAACTTTTCTTATTCTTCACAATTTCTTCAGGAGTTCCTTTGCAGATAATTTCGCCACCTCCATTTCCGCCTTCCATTCCTACGTCTATGATGAAATCGGCTAGTTTAATCACATCCAAATTATGCTCGATAATCAATACCGAATTTCCTTTATCTACCAATTTATTAATGACATCCATCAACACGCGTATGTCTTCAAAATGCAAGCCAGTAGTGGGTTCGTCCATGATATAAAACGTATTACCGGTATCTTTTTTTGATAATTCGGCAGCCAACTTAATGCGTTGCGCTTCACCACCTGAAAGGGTTGTACTTTGTTGTCCTAGGGTAATATAACCCAATCCAACATCTTGAATGGTTTTTAATTTTCGATGTATTTTCGGAATCATTTCAAAGAAATGTACTGCCTCATCTACCGTCATGTTCAATACATCGGATATCGATTTTCCTTTATATCTTATTTCCAAAGTTTCTCTATTAAACCGTTTTCCTTGACAGGTTTCACATTCCACATACACATCGGGCAAGAAACTCATTTCAATGGTTCTTACCCCTGAACCTTCACAGGTTTCGCATCGGCCACCTGCAACATTAAAACTAAAACGTCCGGCTTTATACCCGCGAATCATAGCTTCGGGCGTCATCGTGAACAAACTTCTAACCTCTGAAAAAACATCGGTGTAAGTTGCTGGATTGGATCGTGGCGTTCGACCAATTGGGCTCTGGTCAATATCAATGACTTTGTCAATATGTTCTAGACCTTCAATTTTTTTGTATGGTTGTGGTTTTTTAACGCCATTAAAAATATGCGCGTTCAAAATAGGGTAGAGCGTTTCGTTAATCAACGTCGATTTACCACTTCCTGAAACTCCAGTTACACAAATGAGTTTTCCTAAAGGAAATTCTACAGTGATATTTTTTAAATTATTACCAGTTGCCCCCGATAATTTTATCGATTTACCATTGCCTTCACGACGTTTTTTGGGTACTTCAATTTTCAATTCACCGTTCAAATATTGAGCCGTTAAGGTATGTTCTTTCAATAATTCAGCGGGTGTTCCTTTGCTGATGATGTTTCCCCCAAATTTTCCTGCTTTTGGTCCAATGTCAATTACATAATCAGCACATTCAATCATGTCTTTGTCATGCTCTACAACCAAAACCGAGTTGCCAATATCACGGAGGTTCTTTAACGAATTTATAAGTCGCTCGTTGTCGCGTTGGTGCAATCCAATACTGGGTTCATCTAAGATATAAAGCACACCCACCAATTGCGAACCAATTTGTGTAGCTAAACGTATGCGTTGTGCTTCACCTCCCGAAAGTGACTTCGAACTTCGACTTAACGACAAATAATTCAACCCAACATCCATTAAAAACTGCAATCGATCGTTGATTTCTTTTAAAATTTCAGCGGCAATAGTTTTTTGTTTTTCCGATAATTCTTTAGGCAATTCTTTGAACCAAACGATCAATTCTGAAATATCCATAACCGACAAATCGGCAATATTTTTATCATTTATTTTAAAGAAAAGCGATTCTTTTTTCAAACGAGAACCATCACAAACCGGACAATTTATTTCGTCCATAAAGTCTTTTGCCCAACGTTTTATAGAAGTCGAATTGCTCTCATCAAATTGGTTTTTAATAAACTTTGAAATTCCTTCAAAATCAATTTTATATTCTTTGGTCACTCCAGCAGCTTTAGAAACCACAGCAAATTTATCGTTGCCACCGTTCAAAATCATTTCCATTGCTTCTTCCGAAATGGTTTCGATAGCATCAGTCAATTTGAAATTGTATTTCTCTCCAATAAGCTCTAATTGTTTGAACATCCAAGAACTTTTGTATTCACCCAACGGAGCGAATCCGCCTTTATTGATCGATAATTTTGGATTGGGAATAATTTTCTTGATGTTGATTTCGTTTACAATCCCCAAACCGTTACAATGTTCGCAAGCACCTTTGGGTGAATTGAACGAAAATAAATTGGGTTCCGGATTTTGATACGAAATTCCCGAAGTAGGACACATCAAGGTTCTACTAAAGAAACGCACTTCGTCAGTTTCGTGCTCAATAACCATCATTACGTCTTCACCATGATACATAGCCGTTTTGATGCTATCCGATAGCCGTTTGTTGGTATCATCGTCATTTTCAACTTGCAATCTATCAATTACAATTTCGATATCGTGGGTTTTATAACGGTCGAGTTTCATTCCGGTTGTTATGTCAATAATTTTGCCGTTGACACGAACTTTTACAAACCCTTGTTTGGCAATTTGTTGAAATAATTCAGCATAATGTCCTTTTCTGGCTCGAATTATTGGTGCTAAAATATTGATGCGTTTTCCAAGAAAATTCTCTATAATAAGGTTTTTAATTTGCTCATCAGAATACGAAACCATTTTTTCGCCAGTGTTATAACTATACGCTTCACCGGCACGAGCAAAAAGTAAACGCAGAAAGTCGTAAATTTCTGTAATGGTTCCAACAGTTGAACGAGGCGATTTACTAGTGGTTTTTTGCTCAATTGCAATGACTGGTGAAAGTCCATCAATTTTATCTACATCGGGACGTTCCAATCCACCAAGGAATTGACGTGCATATGCCGAAAACGTTTCAATGTAACGACGTTGTCCTTCGGCATAAATAGTGTCAAAAGCCAAAGATGATTTTCCCGAGCCCGAAAGTCCCGTAATCACTACCAATTGTTCTCTCGGAATGGTTATATCAATGTTCTTGAGGTTGTGAACGCGAGCGCCAATTACTTCAATAGTATTCTCGTTATCTAGCATATTTTTTATTAAAACGCAAAAGTACAATTTTAACCACAAAATATATTAAGTCAGTGTAGAAGAATTTGTTAAAGATTTTTGATTTTGTTTTGTTCTAGAAATAAAATTAATCTATCTCGAAGACACTACTCAATAACCATTTCTTTTAATTTCTCTCGATAAGCCTCAAGAATTGTAATCTTAGATATTAATCCAAAAAACTTCCCGTTTTTAGTAACGGGCAATAGTGTTTCGTGAGTAGTTTCAAACTTTTCCATAATTATTTCCATTCCATCATCATGGTGGATGATTATTTTGGGCTGCGACATTACTTCCTTGACCATTGTGAACTTTATTCGGAAGGAATTAAAAATTATGGGGCGAACAATTTCAAAATCTACAACGCCAATAAGTTTGTTTTTTTCATCTAAAACAGGAATTAAATGCTGGCTCGAAGTTGCCAAATGTTCTACTAAATTTTGAAGTGATTTTTCTTCTGAAATTGAAACTACTTCGGTTTCAACAAGCTTAAGAAAATCAATGCTTTGTAAAATATTTTTGTCTTTATCACTAGTAAAAACCTCTCCTTTATCTGCAAGTGCTTTTACATCCATAGAATGTTTTTCAAATTGCTTAGAAACTGCATAGCTTATAGACGATACAATCATCAACGGCACCATTAGATCATAACCGCCTGTAATTTCACCAATCAAAAAAATAGCAGTTAAAGGCGCATGAAACAAGCCGCTCAGAATTCCGGCCATCCCAACAATTGCAAAATTGGTTACAGGTAAATGCGTATTGATGTGGGTTATGTCCATAAATTTTGCTACAAAAAAACCCAAATAGGAACCCACAAAAAGCGATGGAGCAAAGTTGCCACCATTACCACCAGAACCCAAAGTTAATCCAGTGGCAAAGGATTTTAATAGCACAATGATTCCAACAAAAACAAGTAAGATCCAAGATTTGTTTTTGTAATCTTCAAGGAAAGTATGGTTTAATAAATTTTCAGGATTGGAGGTAGATAATATTTTAATACTTTCATAACCTTCACCAAAAAGTACCGGAAAAACAAAAATTAATAGCGCTAGAATACTTGCTCCAAAAAGGGCTTTCTTATAAACACCCATTTTTAATTTATTGAAAAAAGAGTCTATTTTTCTGAAATTTCTGGCATGATAAACCGAAACAAATCCGGCAAGAATTCCGAGGATAATATAATAAAGAGTGTTGTGGTAATTGAATTCCTGAACATTTTTAAAGCTCATGAGCACATCTTGACTTAAAATAACTTTTGAAACCAAAGCTCCTGTTGCTCCCGATATGATTATTGGAATAAAAGCAGAAATACTCACATCGGTCAAAATGACTTCCACCGCAAAAAGAACACCAGCGATAGGTGCATTAAAAGCAGCTCCAATTCCGGCCGCAACACCACAAGCAAGAAGTAAAATTCTATCTTTTTGAGACAGTTTATATTTTTGAGCAAAATTAGAACCAAAAGCTGCGCCCGTAATTACAATCGGACTTTCCAATCCGGCAGAGCCTCCCAATCCAACAGTAAGCGAGCTTGTTATGATTTGGGCATACATTTGTTTTTTTGGAATTATACCGCCTTTTTTGGCAACGGCATACAATATTTTGGAGCTTCCTTTTTCTAATTTGCCATTTAAAACCCTTCGGATTACAAAAACTGTAAGTAGAATTCCTATTATTGGCAGAAGAATAGAAAAGAACGGAAATTTTAAAAAACCATTTACATAATTAGCAAAAACAAAGACGTTATGCGCAAAACTTTTTAAAACAATAACAGCTAAAGCGCAGGAAATTCCAACCAAAACACAAGATAAATAAATAAAATTTCGTTCCGACAACAGTTGTTTGCATAAAAAAACAATCGATTCAAAATTCCGAGCGAGTTTTCTAAATAAAAGTTGTAGTGAAACCGATTTACGATTGGGCATTCTATTTTTGATATTGGTATTTGCAAAAATAGTGTTTTATATTTATAGCATAAAAAAAAACGAGCGAGTAATTTAAAGTATTACATTCATTAAGAACTAATTTAGAAATTTGTTCCTAAGCAATTATCGTTAATTTTATCTTCACAATATTTTTTCAATTCTTCGAAAAATAGTGTGAATTCCTCTTCAAATTCAATATAAAATTGTTTTACTTCTTCAACAGCTTCTTGCATGTTGGTTTGGTGTTTGGTTTGGTAATTCATTTGGAATAAAATCATTTCCAAACCTTCTAGTGAAGCATAACTCAGTAGCCAATTGCCGTTTATCATATAAGGAATTATCTTGTGAGTTCTTTCGGTAAGAATATTGTAGTTGTCCTTTAGTAATTTATAAAAACTATCGGCATAAACTTCCAAACTTTCATTAGAATATTTAGACCAGTTTTTAGCCAGAAAATGATCGTAAACAATGTCCATAATTACACCCGAGTAATGTCCGTATTTTTCATGCAATCGGTGTTTGCTTTTCCTGTAAATAGGATGCGCATCAGTAAAAGTATCAATATAACGATGCAACATAATGCCTTTTCGCAACTCACCGGGATAGTCTAAATAGCGATTTCCATGAATACCATCCGCCATAAAGTTTCCTATTTTTAGTAAATTATTGTTTCCAGAAAGATAAATGTGGGCAAGGAAATTCATTCTTTTGAGTTGAAGCGTTTCAAAGATACAAAGTTCAAAAAAAATATTAAAAAAAATATTAAAAAAAACTTTACTACTTTACTACTTTGCTTCTTTGAACCTTTTTATATTTGCATATCTAAAATTGCATATTCAAATGACTTTAATAAAATCAATATCAGGAATTCGCGGAACCATTGGAGGCAAAGTAGGCGATAATTTAACGCCTGTAGATGCTGTAAAATTTGCTTCTGCTTATGGAACGTTTCTAAAAAAAGGAAGCGACAAGTTGGAAGATGAAAGAAAGCTAAAAGTAGTTATTGGTAGAGATGCACGTATTTCGGGGCCAATGATTCATAATTTAGTGATAAATACCTTGCTTGGTTTAGGAATTGACGTTATAGATTTAGGACTTTCCACTACACCTACGGTTGAAATTGCGGTGCCTTTAGAAAAAGCAGATGGCGGGATTATTATAACAGCTTCTCATAATCCAAAACAATGGAACGCTTTGAAATTATTAAACGCTAAAGGAGAATTTCTAAGTGGTAAAGATGGAGAAATGATTCTAGAAATTGCCGAATTGGAAGCGTTTGATTTTTCGGATGTGGATTCGTTGGGAGAAATCACGGTAAATGATGCCTATATGGATATTCATATTGATGAGGTACTGAATTTGCCATTGGTGGATGCAGAATTGGTTGCAAAAAGAAAATTTAAAGTGGTGGTTGACGGTGTAAATTCATCTGGAGGAATTATCATTCCGAAACTGCTCGAACAAATGGGGGTAGAGTGTGTTAAATTATTCTGCGAACCTAACGGACATTTTCCGCACAATCCAGAACCATTAAAAGAACATTTGGGAGCTATTTGTAAATTGGTTTTAGAAGAAGAAGCCGATTTCGGAATTGTTGTAGATCCAGATGTAGATCGACTGGCTTTTATTTCTAATGACGGCGAAATGTTTGGCGAAGAATATACGTTAGTAGCATGTGCCGATTATGTGTTGAGCAAAACCCCAGGAAATACAGTTTCCAATATGAGTTCGTCTCGCGCTCTTAGAGATATAACAAACAAACACAACACTAACTATCATGCGAGTGCTGTTGGCGAAGTTAATGTTGTTGCTTTAATGAAATCAACCAATTCCATTATTGGTGGCGAAGGAAATGGCGGCATTATTTATCCAGAATTGCATTATGGTCGCGATAGTTTGGTAGGAGTGGCATTGTTTTTAACTCATTTAGCGAGCTTAGATAGAACTGTTGCCGAATTAAGAGCGAGTTATCCTCAATATTATATGAGTAAAAATAAAATTGAATTGACTCCTCAAATTGATGTCGATGCCATTTTAGTAGCCATGACTGAAAAATATAAAAATGAAGAAATCAATACCATTGATGGAGTGAAAATTGATTTTGCAGAAAATTGGGTTCATTTAAGAAAATCCAATACCGAACCCATTATTAGAATTTATACCGAAGCTGCTTCTCAAGAATTGGCGGAGAACTTGGCTATTAGAATAATAGAGGAGATTAAAGCGGTAGCTGGAATTTAATACAGTTCAATAATTATCTAAAAAACAAACCAACCTAAAAACCCACTTATGAATTTAAATCAACAAAAAACTAATTATCCTGCATTATATACTCTAATAACTGTATTCTTTTTTTGGGGATTTATTGCAGCTGGCAATAGTATTTTTATTCCGTTTTGTAAAAGTTATTTTTCATTAGATCAATTTCAATCTCAATTGGTTGATTTTGCATTTTACACCGCTTATTACGTGGGTGCTTTGTTATTATTTGCTTTCGGAAACTATAATGGAAGTGATATTGTTGGAAAATGGGGATACAAAAAAAGTATTGTTTATGGTTTATTGTTTTCTGCACTTGGAGCAGTAGCAATGATTGTAGCAGTGGAAGCTAATTTATATGCCGGAATGCTTTCAGGATTATTTATTATGGCACTTGGTTTTTCGCTACAACAAACCGCTGCTAATCCGTTTGCAATCTTATTGGGAGATCCAAAAACGGGTACAAGTAGAGTAAATTTAGGTGGTGGAATTAACTCTTTCGGAACAACTATTGGTCCAATAGTAGTAGCATTAGCTTTATTTGGCACTGCAAAATCAGTTTCTGAAGATCAAATCAAACATTTAGAATTAAGTAAAGTCGTTCTGTTGTATGTTGGAGTTGGATTGCTTTTTGTAGCATCAGCAGCATTGTTTTATTTTTCAAAAAAAGTACCTAGTGGCATTGCTAATGAGCCCATAGAAAAAGCCAATAAAGCGCTCCGTTCACTATTAATAATGACAGGATTGTTAGTAGTCATGTTTAGTCCCGTTTTTTCAAGTTATAATTCAGTTGATGCTAAAAAAATTGTTGCCATTGAGAAAAATATCGAACCTACATCCAAAAGGATAGTTTCTTTAAATGAGGAAATCTTGACAATAAAACACGATGAAAAAATTACAACACTCCAAAAACAAGCTAAAATAACTTCAATTGAAAAAGACATACTCACTTTTCAAGATAAAATAAAACCACAAACCAATCAAATTTCAGCTATAAAAGCACCTTTAGAAAAATATAGAATGGGTTGGTTGGCAGGAGCATTGTTAGTTGTAATTGTCGGTTTGTTAGTATCTTATTCATCTGCCAAGAAAAAAGCAGAAGGTTGGGGCGCAATGCAATACCCTCAATTGGTATTGGGAATGTTGGCAATATTTACCTACGTTGGAGTTGAAGTTGCCATTGGAAGTAATTTAGGTAGTCTTTTAAATTTAAAAGATTTTGGTAGTTTACAATCATCCGAAATTGCGCCCTACATTTCAATGTATTGGGGCGGATTAATGATTGGTCGTTGGGCTGGAGCCATTAGTGTTTTTAATTTGAAAGGCACCAATAAAACCTTAGCATTAATAGTTATTCCGTTGATTGCTTTCGGAATTATTTTGGGAGTTAATATTCTTTCAGGAAAAGACATGAAACCCCTTTATTACTATGTTTTTTGTGTTTTAATTCAAATTGGAGCCTTCTTTTTAAGTAAAGATAAACCAGCTAAAACTTTGATGATTTTTGGAAGTTTCGGAATAATTGCAATGTTAGTAGGATTATTCACTTCAGGAATGATAGCAATTTATGCTTTCTTAGCAGGTGGTTTGGCTTGTAGTATTATGTGGCCAGCAATTTTTAGTTTATCCATTATTGGTTTAGGAAAATATACTTCTCAAGGCGCTGCATTTTTGGTTATGATGATTCTTGGGGGTGGTATTATTCCTCCTTTACAAGGAAAATTATCCGATATTATCGGAATCCACCAATCCTATATTATTCCAGTTATTTGTTTTGGATATTTAACACTTTTTGCAGTTTTAGTAAAAAGAATATTGAAAAAGCAAAACATAGATATTGATGCCATTGAAGTAGAAGGTAGTCATTAAATTATAACATATAAAACTATAAAAATTTAATTTTTGAATAACTTTGATAAATATTATTAAAACTAATTAAATGAAAAAAATAATGTTCTTTTTAGGTGGTATTTGTCTTTTAAGTAGCTGTAAAAATCAAGCTCAAGACATACCAGAAAATATACAAACAGAAGTAAAACAGCCCGAAACTATGACTAAAGAAACTATTTACCAATTTAAAGTTAAAGATTTAAATGGAAAGGATTTTGACTTATCTTCCTTAAATGGAAAGAAATTACTAGTAGTTAATACGGCTTCAAAATGCGGATTGACACCACAATATAAAGATTTAGAAGCAATTTATAATAAATATAAAAGTAAAAATTTTGTAATTATTGGGTTTCCAGCTAATAATTTTGCTTCACAAGAGCCAGGGACTGATAAAGAAATTGCCTCATTTTGTCAGCTTAATTATGGGGTTTCATTTCCAATGATGAGTAAAGTTTCTGTAAAAGGCACTGATATGTGCTCTGTTTATAAATTTTTAACTCAAAAATCTAAAAACGGTTTGCAAGACAGTGAAGTAGAATGGAATTTTCAGAAATATTTAATCAACGAAAAAGGTGAATTAGAAAAAGTAATTTTACCACAAGTTCTACCAACCGATGCTTCAATTGTTGATTGGATTAATAAATAATAGATAATATTTTGATAATCCAAATCCCTTTACTTAATTGTAGAGGGATTTTTTTTACAAATTTCAATAATTTTATTTACTTTTACACACCAATTCCAAACTTCATTATGAGTCAAAAAATATTACTCACAGCAAAAGAAGTCAATATTATTCTGCATCGTTTGGCCTGTCAGTTAATCGAGAAACATCTTGATTTTTCTTCTACTGTTTTAATTGGGTTACAACCTCGCGGAAAGTTTCTTGCCCAAAGAATAAAACACATTTTAGAGACAGAGTATCACGTTAAGAACATACAGCTAGGGTTTTTAGACATCACTTTTTTTAGAGATGACTTCCGTAGAGGCGAAAAACCATTGGAAGCCAATATTACTCAAATTGATTTTTTAGTAGAAAATAAAAAAGTCGTGTTTATTGATGATGTTTTATTCACAGGTAGAAGTATTAACGCGGCTTTAACTGCAATTCAATCATTTGGGCGACCATCAGAAGTAGAATTATTAACGCTAATTGACAGACGATTTAGCAGGCATTTACCTATTCAGCCCGATTACAGAGGAAGACAAGTAGATGCTATTAATAACGAAAAAGTAAAAGTTTGTTGGCAAGAAAATGAAGGGGAGGATGCTGTTTTTTTAATAATGAATTAGTTAGTTATAACACAATACACAACAATAAATGAAAGAATTAAGTGTAAACCATTTATTAGGTATAAAATATCTTGTTAAGGAAGACATCGATTTGATTTTTGAAACGGCTGATTATTTTAAAGAAGTGATCAATCGCCCCATAAAAAAAGTCCCTTCTTTACGAGATATCACCATAGCCAATATTTTTTTTGAGAACAGTACGCGGACTAAATTATCATTTGAATTAGCTCAAAAAAGACTATCTGCAGATGTTATAAGTTTTTCTGCAGCACAATCTTCGGTTAAAAAAGGAGAAACACTTATTGATACTGTAAACAATATTCTTTCAATGAAAGTAGATATGGTTGTTATGCGTCATGCCAATCCTGGCTCGGCTTATTTTCTTTCACAAAATGTAAATGCAAGTATTATAAATGCTGGAGATGGCGCCCACGAACACCCAACACAAGCTTTATTGGACAGCTTTTCAATCAAAGAAAAATTGGGTGAAGTAAGAGGTAAGAAAGTAGTAATTGTAGGTGATATTTTACATTCAAGAGTAGCGCTTTCTAATATATTTGCCTTGCAAATGCAAGGTGCTGAGGTAAAAGTTTGCGGACCCAAAACGCTAATTCCAAAGTATATTGAAAGTCTTGGTGTTCAAGTAGAACCCAATTTAAGAAAAGCACTTGAATGGTGCGATGTTGCAAACATGCTTCGCGTGCAAAACGAACGAATGGATGTGAATTATTTTCCATCAACACGAGAATATGCACAACAATATGGAGTTGACAAAACGCTATTGGATTCACTAGATAAAGAAATTGTTATCATGCATCCAGGTCCAATAAATCGTGGGATAGAAATCACTTCAGATGTTGCCGATTCTCAACAATCAGTAATTCTTGATCAAGTTGAAAATGGAGTTGCTATTAGAATGGCTGTAATTTATTTATTGGCATCTAAAATAAAACAATAATGAAAGTAGAAAAAAAAGGCACTATCACCATTATTAAAGATACCCAGGGGAACATTCAAAATTTCATTAATAAACTTACCCACGAACATACTACATTTAAAAATCAAAATTTAATTATAGATGTTACCCACGATAAAAATGTAGAAATAAAAGATATTAAATTATTTTCCGATTTATCTAAAACCCATAAAAATGGAAAAAAATCCTTTGTCTTGGTTGCAAGTGCTATTGATTTTAACGCTATCCCAACCCAATTAACTGTTGTGCCTTCTATTCAAGAAGCACACGATATTATCGAAATGGAAGAAATTGAACGCGATTTAGGATTTTAATTAAACCCCATGAAATTAAATAACAAAACTACATTATACTTATACATAGCTGTCTTGTTTCTGATGACTTTTTTGCTGACAAGTAGACTCATAAAAAGTATAAAAACAAACGAATTTGATTATTTTAAGTTAGCTCTTAACATCGGACTACTAATTTATCTTGTCATCAAAACAATCAAATTGGGTAAAATAGAAAACGATAAAACAGATTAATTAATGCGCTTGGCATAATTCATTAACTTCTCAACTCCAAAATGAAACTAACCATACTGGGCTGTTATGCTGCAACTCCTCGCACTTTTTCTAACCCAACCTCACAAATTTTAGAAATTAAAAACCAGGTGTTTCTTATTGATTGTGCCGAAGGAACCCAAGTGCAATTGCGCAAAAGCAAAGTCAAATTTTCTAAAATCAACCATATTTTCATATCGCATCTTCATGGCGATCATTTTTACGGATTAATAGGATTAATTTCTACTTTCATGCTGCTAAATCGAGAAACAGACTTACATGTTTATGGTCCCAAAGGAATTAAAGAAATCATATTGATACAGTTGCGCGCTTCCGGTTCTTATTCGGGATATAACTTGTGCTTTCATGAGTTAGAATCCAAATCATCTGAAACTATATATGAAGATGAAAAAGTGATTGTAAAAACCATTCCATTACACCATCGCATCTATACCAACGGATTTTTATTTAAAGAAAAAAATACCGAACGCAAACTCAATATTGAAGCGGTTGAAAATTACAATATTGATAAAGTATATTTTAACAAAATAAAATATGGCGGCGACGTCAAATTAGATGACGGAAGAATAATACCTAATTCTGAACTTAGTTTTGATCCACAAACAGCCAAAAGTTATGCTTATTGCAGCGATACCATGTATAACGAATCTATAATTCCATTAATTGAAAATGTTGATTATCTCTATCATGAAAGCACATTTCTAGAAAGCGAAGACCATCTTTCAGAGCGAACCATGCATTCAACAGCAAAACAAGCAGCAACTATTGCACAAAAAGCTAAGGTTAAAAATCTAATTCTCGGCCATTATTCTACACGATATAGCACTATTCAACTTTTTAAACAAGAAGCCGAAATTATTTTTGCCAACGTGCATTTAGCAGATGATGGTAAAGAATTTGAAATGGATTAATAGAAATTGAAGCGAATGGCTTAGTATTTATTCGTATTCCAAATTCCCGCTTTCCTTCCAAAACTTTGCCAAAAAAGCAAAGGTTTTTCCCATCAAACGGGGCTACAAGAAAATCCGTTTTAATTTTGTGTAAACTTCTCAAAAACTTCACGAACTTTGTAAACAAATAAATTACAATGAAAGACTTAGGTGACTACAGAAAATCGTACGATAAAAGCGAACTTCTAGAAAACAATATTCCCGAAGATCCAATCAATTTATTTCATAAATGGTTTCACGAAACAGAAAATTTTGGCGGAGTAGATGAGGTCAATGCCATGACTCTCGCCACAATTGGTTTAGATGGTTTTCCGAAATCTAGAGTCGTATTGCTTAAAAAGTTCAACGAAGAAGGGTTTATTTTCTATACCAATTACAATTCCGAAAAAGGAAAAGCTATTGCCAACAATCCAAATGTTTGCGTATCATTCTTTTGGACCAATTTGGAACGACAAGTTATTATAAAAGGAATTGCTGAAAAAACATTAGAAACAATTTCCGATAATTATTTTGATTCTCGTCCCGACGGAAGTAAACTCGGAGCGATAGTTTCGCCACAAAGTGAAGTAATTCCAAATAGAGAATATCTAGAAACGAATCTAAAGTTATTGGAACAAGAATATTCTGGCAAAGAAATCAAAAGGCCCAAACATTGGGGAGGGTTTTTGGTAAAACCTGTTGAAGTAGAATTTTGGCAAGGACGCCCGAATCGGCTTCACGACAGAATTCGATACCAGTTGGAAGATAATTTTTTATGGAAAATAGAACGAATTTCTTCTTAATTAAAAAACTTAAAACATTTGATATATTTGTTGAATAAAGAAATAGGATATGAAAGTCATTGCCGTTATTCCAGCTCGTTATGCCTCCACACGTTTTCCTGCTAAATTGATGCAGGATTTAGGAGGAAAAACAGTAATTCTCCGCACGTATGAAGCGGCAAAAAAAACCCATTTATTTAATGATGTTTTTGTTGTTACCGATTCCAATTTGATTTATGATGAGATTATATCCAACGGAGGAAAAGCAATTATGTCAATTAAAGAGCATGAATCGGGCAGTGATCGAATTGCCGAAGCTGTATCATATTTAGATGTTGACATTGTGGTTAATATTCAAGGAGACGAGCCCTTTATCAATAAAGATCCTCTTGAAAAAGTCATCGAAGTTTTTAAAAATGATAAAGAGAATAAAATTGATTTGGCTTCATTAATGAAGGAATTTACAAATGAGAATGATATTAATAACCCAAATAATGTAAAAGTTGTAGTCGATCAAAACGGATTTGCTTTGTATTTTTCCCGTTCAGTTATTCCCTATCCAAGAGAAAAGAATGTGGGTGTTCGTTATTTTCAACATATCGGAATTTATGCTTTCCGCAAACAAGCACTATTAGATTTCTATTCATTACCTATGAAATCATTAGAAGCATCCGAAAAATTAGAGCAACTTCGCTATTTGGAATTCGGAAAACGAATCAAAATGGTTGAAACCGGTCATATTGGAATCGGAATTGATACGTTAGAAGATTTAGAGAAAGCTAGAAAGATGATTTGAAATTTAGTTATGCAAGTTTCTTAATAGTGAATAATTCATTATGAACTTCCACTTTTGGATACATTCGCAAAGAGAAATCACCATTAAATTTCTTTTTATAATCTAAATTTCTAACTCTTTCTCTCTCATTAATTACCATTGTATTAAATAAAATAAATCCGTCTCTTTTTAATAGATAATTTACTCTATTTATAAAAAAATCTTCAAACAAGAAATTGGGCATTGTAGTATCTTGAAAAATATCGATTATGATTAAATCATATTTTTCTTTGGTTTTTAAAACAAATTCAAAAGCATCATCTATAATCAAATCAAGATTTTTTATTTCACTTAATTTGAAGTATTTATTGGCAATTTCAACGATTTCTTCATCAATTTCAATACCCGTTATTTGACCTTTAAATTTTACTTCTTCCACCAATGTTTTTATCACACTTCCGCCAGCAACACCCAGAATCAAAATGCTTTCAAACTTTTTTATTCTATCAAAACCGATGTATTTCAACCCTTTTCTTAAAATGCGTTGCAAACTTCCATACGAATAATTGGTATTTTTACTATCCAAAACCAATTCGCCATTATTCCATGAAACTTCCAATGATTTACTCAAGACTGAATTCTTCTTAAAAACATTTATTGGAATGAAATAACTAAATAATTTGGCAAGCATAAATAAATTTTCTCAAAAATAATAGATTAATGCTAAATTTACACAAAATATTTCAGATGAAGAAACAACTTTACAAATTTATTTTTGTTACTATATTGGGTTGGAAACTAATAGGGAGTTTAGATATTTATGTTAAAAAATGTGTTGTAATTGTAATTCCACACACCAGTAATTTAGATTTTTTTATTGCGCTATTAGTCAGAGGAATCATGGATATTGAAATTAATTTTGTGGGTAAAAAGGAATTGTTTACATTTCCTTTTGGATATTATTTTAGAGCAGTAGGAGGAGCGCCAATCGACAGAAGCGGTGGCAAAAATACAGTAGATGCTACCGCTGAAGTTTTTGCAAAAAAGGAAACGTTTCGATTATCAATATCTCCTGAAGGGACTCGAAAAAAAGTAGCCGAATTGCGAACCGGATTTTATTATATCGCTCTAAAAGCCGATGTTCCTATTGTTCCAGTAGCATTTGATTACGAAAAAAAAGAAGTTAAAATAGGAAAACCCTTTACTCCAACCGGAAATTATGAAGCCGATATGAAGTTTATTTTGCCGTTTTTTAAAGGTGTTAAAGGTAAAATTCCAGAAAGAGGATTTCAAGTATAATATTAAATCACTATGGATTATATAAAATTACATAAACAGTATAAAGCCAATTCTCTTTTCGGGCGTTACATCACTCTGGTTGATATTGAGCCACTTTTAGAGAAACTTCCAAAAGAAATTATAGGTAAGTCCGTTTTAGGTAAACCCATTTATAAATATACCATTGGAACTGGACAAACTAGAATTTTTATGTGGTCGCAAATGCATGGAAATGAAAGTACTACAACCAAAGCTTTATTTGATTTTTTTAATTGTATTCATTCAAATGATGCAATAGGTGCAAAGTTACTTCAGGAATTTACTTTTTGCTTTCTTCCAATGGTTAATCCTGATGGCGCCGAACTTTATACCCGAGAAAATGCAAATAGCGTTGATTTAAATCGTGATTCGGTTGATTTATCGCAACCCGAAAGTCAATTGTTGCACCAAATATTTACGGAATTCAAACCAGATTTTTGTTACAATCTTCATGATCAACGCACTATTTTTGGTGCAGGCGATTCAGGAAATGCTGCAACAGTTTCTTTTTTAGCGCCATCATATAATGAAAATAGGGAGGTGAATAAAGTTCGAACTCGAGCTATGAATGTAATTGTGGCTATGAACTACGAATTACAAAAACATATTCCCAATCAAGTGGGGCGTTTTGACGATGGATTTAATATTAATTGTATTGGAGACACCTTTATGTCCTTAGGTGTTCCAACAATACTATTTGAAGCAGGCCATTATCAAAATGATTATTATAGAGAATTTTCTCGAAAGATGATTTTTATTGCTTTGCTTTCTGGATTGAGAAGTATTTACGAAAACGATATAGTTGATAATAAAATCGCTATTTATTTGCAAATTCCGCAAAATAAAATCGTTTTTTATGATTTTATTTATAAAAATGTTAAAATAAATTATGATGGTAAAGAAATAATATCGAATTTTGCTGCTCAATACAAAGAAGAACTTGTTGATGGAAAAATCCAATTCAATGCTTACATAGCTGAAATAGGAGAATTAAAAGGAAAATTGGGCCACATTCAATTCAATGCTCATAAGATGATGTATTTTGACGAAAAAGCTGCTTTTCCGAAAATCAATCAAAAAGCAGACTTTAACATAGGAAAAGACAATTATTTTGTTAATGGATTAAAAAAATAGCATAATATTAACTTTTTTTAAATAGTTTTTATTATTTTTATAACCTCAACAACTAACAAATACAACAACAATAAAAATTAATAATTATGAGTAAGTTTCGTTTAGATGAAGTAGATCACCAAATTCTTGATATGCTTATAGATAATACAAGGATACCTTTTACAGATATTGCCAAAAAACTCTTAATTTCAGCTGGAACGGTTCATGTAAGAGTAAAGAAAATGGAAGATGCAGGAATAGTAACTGGTTCTTCGTTGACATTGGATTATGAAAAATTAGGATACTCTTTTATTGCTTATGTGGGCGTTTTCTTAAATAACACTTCACAGACAAAATTTGTTTTAGAAAGAATAAGCGAAATTCCGTTTGTAACTGTAGCTCATATTACAACTGGTAAATTCAATATTTTTTGTAAAATACGTGCTAAAGACACCAAACATGCTAAAGATGTAATCTTTATGATTGATGATATTGAAGGAGTTTACAGAACAGAAACGATGATTTCGCTTGAGGAAAGTATCAACGATAAAAAACGTTTGATGCATACCATTTTTAAAGATATTTAATATTTGTATTAAAACACAACTAATTCGAACCTCAAGTATTTCTTGAGGTTTTTTAGTATATTTATTTCAATTTATTACTATGTACGCACTTCTTAAAAATAGAACGTTTAAATCAGAATGTATTGTTTAAATATCATATTTTTTATAGTGTTTTTCTTTACTTTAAATTTTAAAACCCTAATTGCGAAGAGTCTCCAGTCTTTTTGCAAATAAAATAAATTATCAAAACAAATGAGACCATCGCAACTCCACTCCACCGAATTCGCCTCCTATTATGGAAATTATATAGCCCAAGTTTCTGAAGAATTTACATTAGTAGAAGAGCTTGAAATATCCTTACACCGTTTCATCAAGTTTGTGCAAGCCATTCCAATGGATAAATTTGATTACCGATATGCCGGAGGAAAATGGACGATTAAAGACATTATTCAGCACATTATTGACACCGAACGAATTTTTGCATACAGAGCATTGCGTTTTGCAAGAAACGATAAATCGGAGTTACCTGGTTTTGAAGAAAACCATTATGTGGATGAAGCTAACGGATCTCAAAGAAGTATTATGGAGTTGTTAACGGAATTTTCTGCACTTAGACATTCAACTATTTTATTGTATAAATCATTCAAAGAGGAGGAATTGTTCCGAGTAGGAACAGCATCCGAAAATCCAATGTCTGTTAGAGCAATAGGATTTATTATTATTGGACATCAAAACCACCACCAAAAAATATTTGTAGATCGGTATCTTTAAATAGGGTAATCTATTCAAAATCATTTATGATTTTTTTCTTCAGTTCGAGTTCTAAGGCAAAACATGTTTTACCTTCTTTGGTTATAGTAAAGGTGTTTTTAAATTGATTTATTTCTACCAGTTCATTTAGCGAAACTTCTTTCATGTAATTCATTTCAAGAGCCTTTAAGTTTTGTTCTAGTAGAATTCTTGAATCCAAACCATCCAAACACCATTCAATATACTTTACGCTATTAGCATGATTTACAATGTCTAAATCGGATAATTGGACAATTCGTTTTTTATGAATTTCAAAATCTTTTTGAATGTCTATTTTTGAAAAACTTTTTTCAGTAGCATTATGATTGGGATATTTTTTAAAATGTTCGTTTGGTAAAGCAAAAGTTTCAGGTCTTCGTGTTTGCGTATTGATAACAGCCCAAAAAGTTTCGCAACCTGCAATTTTATTAGTCCCAATATACAATTCTAAACAGCGAACGGATCGTGAATTTTCCAATGATTTTATCCAGGTTTTCACAGTTACTACATCCTTCCATTGGGGTAAACTATATATTTCTACTCTCATTTTACTTAAAACCCATGCTTGATTGAATTTTTGCATATCACTAAAACTAATTCCGCCAACTTCCGAATGCTTTGCAGCAGTTAACTGAAAAAGATTGCACAATTCTGTGTATTTCAAATACCCATTAGGATAACATTGAAGAAAATTAATTTCCCAATTTTTGGATAAAATAGAAGTGAAGTTTGCTGATATAGGCATTTTTATTAATATTTTTGGAACATAGATCAGAGAAATTTAAAAAATATTAAAATTTCTCTAATTTTTTTAAATCTGTGTTTCTTATTTTATTTTTAATGAAGTTTATGATTTCCATTCTATCTAATAAGTAATCAAACCAGATTGTGTTTTCCGATCGTTTAAACCAAGTTAATTGTCGTTTGGCAAATCGTCTTGTGTTTTTTTTTATTTCTTCGATAGCATAATCTAAGGTCGTTTTTCCTTCTAAATAATCAAACAGTTCTCTGTATCCAACCGTTTGAAGTGCATTTAATTTTTTGTTTGGAACTAGTTTTTCGGCTTCAGTCAATAATCCTTCATTGATCATAAGTTCAACACGTTGGTTGATTCGGTCATACATCATTTCTCTTTTTGTTTCTAAACCAATAATAATAGGAGTGAAGTTTCTTCTATTTTTTTCTTTATTTAAAAAAGAGGAATAAGGTTTTTTTGTTCCAAGGCAAACTTCTATGAATCGCATCATTCGTTGCGGATTTTGAAAGGTTTGCGGATTGGTATTAGCTATAAATTCATAATATTCTAAATCCAGTTCTTTCAACTGATTTTGAAGATGTTTCAATCCTTTTTTTTCATAATTCAGACGCACTTCTTCTCGGAATTTTGAATCAATTTCAGGAAATGTATCGATTCCTTTTAGAACAGCATCCACATACAAACCCGAACCCCCAACCATAATTTGAATAGTATTTTTCAAAAACAATTTGTCCAATTTTGCTAAGGCTTCTTTTTCGAAATCGCCTACAGAATAGTTTTCGAAAATGGATTTGTTTTGAATAAAATGATGGGGAGCAATTGCCAACTCTTTTTTTGTTGGAACAGCAGTACCAATTTTCATTTCCTTATAAAATTGACGGCTGTCGCAAGATATTATATCACAATCGAAATGTTTTGCCAATGCAATGCTTAAGGAGGTTTTTCCTATAGCAGTTGGTCCGATGATGGTTATTAAATAATTCAAAAATCTATTTTATATATTCTATTATCCTTTTAAAACTTCACAATCTTTATCACTTTATTTTTTCTCAAATAATTCTGAATTATTTGTCGGGTATCACGATTATTTTGCATCGCAATTAAGATGTTTTTCAAAATGTCAATAGTCGTAATTTGATAATTCAATTCATAAAAACAATATCCTTTATATATTCCATTTTCAATCAATACAGCACTTCGCTCATCAATTTTACGGCCTCGATCTATTACAATCATATTGTTGTTTTCAAACATCATTTCATTTATAAATTCCTCCACACGCTCGTTGTAATTTTCGGTAGATTCGATTCCTAAACACGCACCATTACATTCTTTAATTTTATATTGAAAACAACCGTTTTGTGTTTCATACAACCCATTAATTTTCTGACACAAATTGTATCTATCTGTAATTCTGAAAAGCGCATTTTTTCCTTCCTGCAAAGAAGTAAATGCGGTAATCTCTTTTTTTCGACCATCTGCCTTTTGGATTTTTATACTGATGTACCCGTTTTCATCTACATTATCATATAAAGCATACTGAAAAATACTTTTACGTTGCGCCCTATTATAAATGGGTTTATTGATTTTAATTTCTTCACTTTCTTTCAGAAGTGCAATCAATTCACTTCCAGTTTCTTCAAAAGTTACGGCAAAAACTTCCAATTGGATCTTTTTACATTTATTAGTTTTACCCGTAAAATGTTGGTTGACTCTTTTTTTAATGTTTTTACTTTTCCCGATGTAAATTAAATCACCTTTTTCATTATGGATGTAATAAATTCCTGTTTTAGTAGGTAAACTCTCTACAATATCAAGAAGTTTTGGAACCAATCCACTTTTTATTTCTACTTTTATAGAACTAATTAATAGTTCTTTTTCAATATCTTTTGAAAGTAATAATTTAAATAATTTAACTGTTGCTAATGCATCTCCACTAGCTCTATGTCTATCAGTAACTGGAATTCCTAATGATCGGACTAATTTTCCTAAGCTATACGATTCCATACCCGGAATTAGTTTTTTTGATAATTCAACCGTACAAAGCGTTGGTCGAATAAAATCATAACCTAATCTATTGAATTCAGTTCTTAAAATTCGATAATCAAAAGAGGAATTATGAGCTACTACAATACAATCTTGAGTGATTTCAATAATCCGTTTGGCTACTTCATAAAATTTTGGAGCACTGCGCAACATCGCATTATTGATTCCGGTCAATTTAACTACAAACGGTTGAATTTCCTTTTCTGGATTGACCAAACTGATGAATTGATCCACGACCTCATGCCCATTAAATTTATAAATGGCGATTTCGGTAATCCCTTCTTCATTGAATTGACCTCCAGTGGTTTCTATGTCTAGAATTGCGTACATTTTCAATGTCAATATAAATTTCAAAAATCAATTTCAAAAATCAATTTCAATTTCAAAAACCAATCCTAAAAATTTAAGAAATTGAATTTTGTAATTGTTATCGAAATTGATATTGAAAGATTATTTTTTATTAATTATCATTTTTGAAGAAATTGCAATTAACTCTTCAACTTCATTCAAAAGTAGGGTTCTTATATTTTCGTCACCTTCTTTTATATAATCTAATATTTTTAAAGAATTTCGAGATTCCTTTAATTCTTTAACTACTAAACCTACTTTAAAAACAAAATCTTTATCACTAATTGTACCTTGAGCTTCACCGAAATTAAGCGATGAACTTCCAGAAGATCTAATTAATTGATTTTTATAATATTCATTTTCATAGGTTTTATTCAAATTTCTTGTAAACAAAATACATTCTCCAGCAAAACGAACAAGTCTATCTTCAAAATTAAATATCTTTTCACTAAAAATAGTATTCTCGTTGTCCATTTTTTATTTATTGAATTTTGCAATTGATATTGACATTGCAATTGATTATCTTGTCCCAAAGATACTACTTCCAATTCGAACCATAGTGCTTCCAGATTCAATGGCTAGTTTATAATCTCCAGACATGCCCATCGATAATGTTGTTGGTTGTAAGTTATAGGTTGCAGGTTGGTTTTGTAATTTATCAAAAATTCTTTTCAAATTTTGAAATTCCTTTTTAATTTGGTTTTGATGTTCTGTGAAAGTTGCCATTCCCATTAAGCCAACAATTTTTATATTTTTCAATTGTTTGAATTCTTCGGAATTTAATATCTCGATTAAATCTTGTTCATCCAATCCAAATTTACTTTCTTCTTTAGCAATGTAAACCTGAAGTAAACAATCAATAATACGATGATGTTTTATTGCTTGTTTATTGATTTCTTCTAATAATTTTAAGCTATCAACTCCATGTATCAAACTCACATAGGCTGCCATATATTTGATTTTATTAGTTTGAACATGTCCAATCATGTGCCATTGTATGTCTTTGGGCAATTGTTCCCATTTATCCGTCATTTCTTGGATTTTATTTTCACCGAAAATACGTTGACCTGCGTTGTAAACTTCCATCAAATCGGCGATAGGTTTAGTCTTAGAAACCGCTATCAAGGTAACTTGATTAGGAAGTTGAGATTTTATTTGGAGTAAATTGTTTGTTATAGACATTTTTAAAAGTGTTCATATTTTAGTATACAGTTTAAATCTCTTTAATATTTCGTACTTAATAACTTATAACTCATAAACCAATAAACCACTTCGAAATTTGGGTTCGATATAAGTACTTTTTGGTGGCATAATCAAGTTATTATCTGCTAATGCTATAATCTCTGAAATATCAATTGGAAATAACATAAATCCGACTTCAAATTCACCTTCATCGACTAATTCTTTAATGGTTAGAATCGATTGTTTTCCAGGAATGTATTCTATGCGTTCGTCGTTTCGTAAATCTTCTATTCCTAAAATAGGTTGTAACACTTTTTCATACAAAATTTGAGCATCTAAATTTGACAATATTGAATTTTGATTTTTGAAGTTGCTATTGTAATTGACTTTGTAAAAAAGCGCATAAAAACTGCCGTCTAAATACATTCCAAACTCAAATTTATCTTGCGGTTTCCATAATTCTTGTTCTTTGGATTTAATGATGAAATGTTCCGATAATTTTAAAATAAAGTCTTCTTTAGAATGACCATTCAAATCCCGAATAATTCGATTGAATTCATAAATTTTGACATTACTTTCTGCAATCAAAAAACTCATAAAATAATTCAGATTTTGATTATTTAAATAGTTGTTTTCATCATATAATAACTCTGCAGAAGCTGAACGGTGGTGACCATCAGCTATATATAATTCGGGAATGTTCTCAAATTGTTTTTCCAACCAACTTATTTCTATATTGGAATCAATTTTCCAAAGCGTATGTTTTTCTTTATTAGTCGTAGCAAAATGATAAATTGCTTGGTCTTTTTTCTTTACGGAAATCCAATTATTCAATTCTAAATTATCTGGATATGTAATCAAAACCGGTTCCGTATTAAAACCAGTTTGTTGTAAATAATCCTTGAAATATTCGACACGGTATTGCAACGTGTCTTCGTGTTTTTTGATGACATTATTTTTATAGTCTTCAATTGAAATTCCGGCTACAATTCCGGTGAATGATTGATTTTTGGTTTGAATTTCATACAAAAAGAAAGCTGGTTTTTCATCTTCAATGAATATTCCTTCATTCTTAAAATCTTGATATTTGTGAGCGACACCTTTGAAACGCTTGTCTAAAGTAATCTTTTGCGAATGCACATAAGCAGGATTAATGACATGCAAGAACGAATACGGATTGAAATCCAACCACGAAGCCAATTCCGCTGGCGAGTAATCATCATAATTGCGACAAGTTACTAATGCTACTTTATCAGGAGTGGGACGAACGGCTTTGAATGGGATTATTTTTGACATTTTTTTGAGTGATTAGTAATTAGTGAATAGTAATTAGCTTTTTTGCCAAGACTATTTACTAATCACTTTTTACTATTTACTATATTGTTTAGAAACTTTTTCTGCTTTTTTACTTTCCGAATAATCGTAGAAACCTTCACCCGATTTCACTCCAATTTTTCCAGCCATTACCATATTGACTAAAAGGGGACAAGGAGCATATTTTGGGTTTTTGAATCCGTCATACATTACGTTTAAGATGGAAAGACAAACGTCTAATCCAATGAAATCTGCTAATTGTAAAGGTCCCATAGGATGTGCCATTCCTAGTTTCATTACTGTATCAATTTCTTCAACACCAGCAACGCCGTTATATAATGTTTCGATGGATTCATTAATCATCGGCATTAAAATTCTGTTGGCTACAAATCCAGGATAATCATTAACTTCTGTTGGCGTTTTGCCTAGTTTTAAAGATAAATTCATGATGATTTCAGTAACTTCATCCGAAGTATTGTAACCACGTATGATTTCAACCAATTTCATAATTGGAACCGGATTCATAAAATGCATTCCAATAACTCGTTCTGGATGAACTACTTGTGCTGCAATTTGAGTTATTGATATCGATGAAGTATTGGTAGCCAAAATTACATTATGGTCGCAACTTTCACTCAATTGTTTGAAGATATTCAGTTTTAAAGTTACGTTTTCAGTTGCCGCTTCTACCACCAAATCGGTCCCCACAACGCCATCTTTTAGGTCTGTGTAAGTGATTATTTTTCCGATGGTCTTATGTTTATCTTCTTCGGTAATAGTTCCTTTTGAAACCATTCGGTCAAGGTTTGAGGCAATAGTAGCCATTCCTTTTTCTAAAGATTTTTCAGAAACATCGATTAATTTTACGGTAAAACCGCTTTGAGCAAAGGTGTGAGCAATTCCATTGCCCATGGTTCCTGCGCCAATTACTGCTATCGTTTTCATTATGTTTGTTTATTTTTTTTATTTTTCATTCATTGAATCAATAATCATATAAGCCACTCTCAAAGCTTCGGTTCCATCTTCTAAAGTTACAATTGGAGTAGTATTGTTTACAATTGCATCTGCAAAAGTTTCTAATTCATCCAAAATGGCATTGTTTGGAGCAACATCAGGATTGGCAAAATAAATTTGTTTCTTTTCACCTTCAGCATTTTGTAAAATCATATCAAAATCACCTGGAACTTCTGGTGCTTCTTTCATTTTTACAACTTCACAAATTTTATCTAAATAATCTACAGAAATGTAGGCATCTTTCTGGAAGAAACGGGACTTACGCATATTTTTCATCGAAATTCTACTAGAAGTAATGTTGGCAACGCAACCGTTTTCAAATTCAATTCGTGCATTAGCAATATCTGGCGACTGACTTAATACTGAAACTCCGCTGGCGTGAACGGCTTTCACTTTTGATTTTACAACACTTAAAATAGCATCAATATCGTGAATCATTAAATCTAAAACTACAGGAACATCCGTACCGCGGGGGTTGAATTCGGCGAGTCGATGCGTTTCAATAAACATTGGATTTTCTATCATGTGCTTGACTGCTATGAACGCTGGATTAAATCGTTCCACATGTCCAACTTGACCTTTCACATTATATTCTTTTGCTAATGCAATGATTTCTTGAGCTTCTTCAACTGTTGTTGCAATTGGTTTTTCAATAAAAACATGTTTACCACTTTTGATAGAAACTTTAGCACATTTATAATGAGAGAGTGTAGGAGTTACAATGTCAATTACATCAACAGCATGAATTAATTTAGCAATAGTTTCAAATTGTTTGTACCCAAATTCAGAAGCAATTTTCGCAGCATTTTCTTGATTTTCATCATAAAAACCTACTAATTCATATTTTTCAGATTGATTTAACAATCGTAAATGTATTTTCCCAAGATGACCAGCACCTAAAACGCCAACTTTAAGCATAAAATAAAATTTTATCAAAAATAGTAATTAATTGATAATTGGTAATTGATAATTGGTAATTTGTTTTCTATTTTTACAAAATAAATACGGGCCTAAATTGAAAGATACAAATAAACATCAAGGACTCAGAAATCAGCTAGCTAAACAGCTTGAAGATAGAGGTATTATTGATAAAAATGTTTTGGAGACTATAAAACAAATTCCAAGACATTTATTTTTAAATTCTAGTTTTGAAGATTTTGCATATCAAGATAAAGCATTCCCAATCGGAGCAGGTCAAACTATTTCTCAACCATATACAGTAGCTTTTCAAAGTCAATTGTTAGAAGTTAAAAAAGATCAAAAAATTTTAGAAATCGGTACGGGAAGTGGATATCAAACCGCAGTTCTTTGTCTTTTGGGCGCCAAAGTTTATTCAGTTGAACGTCAAAATGAATTATTTAAAACAACTTCTTTATTATTGCCAAAATTAGGAATCAGGCCAAAACATTTGTCGTTTGGAGATGGTTATAAAGGGTTGCCAAATCATGCGCCATTTGATAGCATTATTGTCACAGCAGGTGCTCCAATTATTCCGAAACCACTCATGGCACAACTTAAAATAGGAGGAAGATTAGTCATTCCTGTAGGTGAAAAAGAACAAATTATGACGATGCTTATTCGTAAAAACGAAACCCAATTTGAAAAACATGAATTTGGGGATTTTAAATTCGTTCCATTATTGGAAAATAAGAATTAAACAAAAACCCACATTAAGTGGGTTTCGATTGACTTATTATACTTAAATAGCGCTCTAGACAATCTTTTTCTATTTGAGCAACAAAAAACAAGAAATCTTCTTTGTTTGCAGATGTTTGAGCTTTTTCTAATGTTTGATAATACTTCATTCTAGTTTCATAATCCCCTTTTATATTAGCAATAACGTATCCGTTTTGTAATAAAATTAAATTCATAATTAATCTTGAAGTTCTACCATTTCCATCAATAAATGGATGAATAGTCACTAAACGTTCGTGCATTTCTGCAGCTAAAACAACTGGATGTAATTTTGCTTTATTTTCTTCAAACCAAAAAAAATAATTTTCCATTTCTTTTAGAATTATGAATGGTTGCGGAGGCATATGACTACTTCCTTTAATCATAACTTGCACTTTTCTATAGCGACCAGCATCTTCTGGAATAATACCTCTTAATATTAAGTTGTGAACCGATAAAAGCTCTCTTTCATTTAGAGGAAAGTTACGTTCCAGTAATTGTTTAATATACGCTATAGCTTCAACATGATTAATAGCTTCCAAATGTTCTCGCATGCTTTTTCCAGAAATAGTTAATCCTTCATTAATAACCAAATCTGTTTCTCGAAGAGTTAATGTATTTCCCTCTATTCTATTGCTTTCAAAGGTGTATTCTAGTTCTAGTGCTTGCACAATTCTAAAACTATCAAACTGACGAAAATTATCCAACTTTGATTTTAAACTATCAATTTCGTCTAAAATATTTTGAAGATTTTTTGAAATTAATAATTTTCTTGATTTATAATTGCTTTCAATTTCTTCTTGCACCAAGTTTAGGGCCTTTAAAGAAAATTCTTCATTACCTATTTCATATAAGATTCTTTCTTTCAACCAAGAAACCATTAAAGTTTCGTAATCTAGATCTAATACTTGAGCAAGTTTTGCTATTTGCTCTCGTGTTGGTTTTCTGGTTCCACTTTCGAATTTACTAATCAAAGCTTGATCAATTCCTATAATTTGTGCTAATTCACGGGTTTTGATTCCTTTTTGTTCTCTCGCATTTTTTAATAAAGTTTTCATTACATCTAATAAGATAAAAATTGTCATGACAAATTTAGTCATAAAATTGGTAAAAAAAAACAATTTTATCTTTTAATTGAATTCTTTTTTAATTCGAGCCAAATCTCGTTTGGTATCATTTTCTTTTAGTGATTCTCTTTTATCGTATGTTTTTTTACCTCGGGCTAAACCTATTTCGAGTTTTGCAAGTCCTTTTTCATTCGTTAATAATCTCAGTGGCACAATGGTCAATCCTTTTGTTTCAACACTTTTACCTAACGATTTCAGCTCTCTTTTGTTTAGTAAAAGTTTTCGTTCACTTCTAGCTTTGTGATTAAATTGATTTCCGTAAGCGTATTCTTCTATAGACATGTTGATAGCAAAAAGTTCGCCATTATCATTAAACTCACAAAAACTCTCGGTAATATTTGCTTTTCCTAATCGAATCGATTTAATCTCTGTTCCAGTTAAAACGATTCCAGCAGAATAAGTTTCGATAATCTCATAATCGAATTTTGCTTTTTTGTTTAAAATATTGGCTGCTTTAATCATAACTATGCAAATATAGTAACAAAATAACGAAGCAAAAAGTGAAATCAAAACAAGATTTTGATTTGTAATCTAGTTATAGAAAAATAGTATCTTTGTCTTTATGGAAAACAATAAATCAAATAATCCATTACACGGAATTACACTTCAAAAAATGGTGGAACAATTGGAAGTAATTTATGGATTTGAAAATTTAGGTGAACGAATAAATATAAAGTGTTTTAAAGAAAATCCAAGTGTAAAGTCGAGCTTGACATTTTTACGAAAAACGGAATGGGCCAGAAAAAAGGTTGAACAATTATACATTAAAACCTTACTAAAATTAAATAAACACCTTTAATTATTTTTTGAAATTTCTTTTTAAAATTGAATAAATTACCGTATCCCAAAATTTGCCATTCCACAGTTCATTCTCAAGTATATGCGCTTCTTTTACAAAGCCATTTTTTTGTAAAACACGCTCTGACGCAAGGTTTTTGGGATCGATTACTGCTTCAATAGAGTGCATTTGCAAATCTTCAAATCCATATTCCAAAACTACTTTAATGGCTTCGGTCACAATTCCTTTTCCGTTATATTGGGGTAAAATCATATAACCAATTTCACAACGGTGGTTTTCAGGTTGAATTCTATAATGCCCAATAATTCCAATAAGTTTCGGGTATCCTTTTAAAGTAATAGCCCAATTGATGCCTTGGTTGTTTTCAATTTTATCTTCAATCATTCTAAAATGTGTCAATGCCTCTTCTTTGGTTTTTAATAAAGGACGAGGAATAAATTGCATTGTTTCTCTGCTGCCACGAAGTTCCAAAATTTCAGCAACATCAGAGTCCGAAACTCTTCTCAACAAAAGACGCTCGGTTTCTAAATTTTTAAATGGATGAAAATTAATTTCTAGCATTTGTTTTTTTATTTATAAAATTTCAATTGAAAATAGGCATTCATATTTAGTATTTTCTTTAACAATTTGTATGCCCTCTTTCTCCAAAATGTTTCCAGTGGTATAAATAGTATCCGAATAACCCAACCAAGGTTCAATGCAAATAAAAGGCGCATCCACTTTTGTCCAAATCCCCAAGTTTTTAAAATCATCAAAAACTACTTTTAGAAGAGGTTTATTTTTTTCTAAAATTGTAATGGCTCTTGTTTGTAAGGTTTTAAAAATCAAAGCGTCTTTTTCAAATTTCGAGTAGGTTAATGGAAGTATCTTATTAACTAATACCACTTCAAAATTGTTATCGGAAATTAAATCATTTTCTAATGTAAAACAAGTTAGTGTTTCCTGTTGATTAAATTCTAATGCATAATTTTGAAAATTATTTGGTAATGCAAACGCTGGATGTGCTCCAATTGAAAAGGGTATATCTACTTTATCGTTATTGATTACAGTGTATTTTATCTCTAATTTAGTATCAAATAGGGTGTAAGTTAGTTGCAATTCAAATTCAAATGGAAAAGCTTGTTTAGTACCTTCAGATGATTGTAAACTAAAAATCGCTTGCTTTTCAGTGTTATAAATTAAGCTAAAATTTAGGTTTCTAGCCAATCCGTGTCGCAATAATTGAAATTGTTTACCGTTATAAGTATAAGAATTATTTTTTAAAGTGCCTACAATAGGAAATAATATTGGCGAATGTTTTCCCCAGAAATCAGGATTTCCTTCCCAAATATATTCTTGATTGTTTTCTTTCGATTTTAAAGAGAATAATTCGGCTCCTATGTAATTAATATGTGCTGATAATTTTGAATTTGAAATTGTTACAGGCATCAATTAAGAAAAAATTAAGGTTAAAAATTACTTTGGGTAAATATATTTATTAATTTTATTAATCCTCATAAATATTTTTATCCTTATAAATAATCAATAAAAAATAAATCTTATGGAAACCAATTTTGAATTAATAGAAAAAGAAAAGATTGCAGAATTATCTTTTCCAAAAGTAGATGTTTTGAACGATGTTTCAGAAAAAAATCAACGATTTAACGATTTAAATCGAGCACTTTCATTAGGAAATTTAGAACATTCTAAGATTAAAATTTACTTTGAAGACAATAATTCTAAAAAAGTGGTTGAAACTACCGTTTGGGGTTTAACCGATCATCGAGTGATTTTAAAGCAAGGAAATGTAATTCCTATTAATAGAATTTTTAAATCGGCGTAACAAAAAACTTTTTTTACTACTAATATTATGCTTTTGAACAATCAAAAGCAATTTTTTCTTTTATTTGCTACATAATTAAACTTTTAAATTTATGAAAAACATTCTTCTAAAATCCTTTTCACTAAGTGCTTTATTTTTTGGAGTTTCTTCTGTTTTTGCTCAAGAAGCCAAGCCAACCTCAAATTATAACTATAATGAGACGTTTGCTAATAATTTTTATACCAAAAACGCTACGGAAACTCGTTCTGCAAGTGGTCAACCTGGTGCTAAATATTGGCAAAATAGAGCCGATTATTTATTAACTGCTACATTAAATGATCAAACCAAAGAAATAATTGGTTCTGAAATTTTGACATATACCAATAACAGTCCAGATAAATTAGGATTTTTATGGATGAATGTAGATCAAAATTTATTTAAAAAAGATTCCCGCGGAAATGCGATCATACCTTTAAAAGGAAGTAGAAACGGAGCTAAAGGTCAAGATTTTGATGGAGGATTCAACATTAAATCGGTTAAGGTTGTTTCATCGGCTGCAGGAAAATTAGTTGAAAAAGAAGCAACATTTACCTTAGTTGATACTCGTATGCAAGTTAATCTTCCGCAAGATTTATCTGGAAATGGATCTACCGTAAAACTTAAAATTGAATTTTCATTCGTTTCTCCAGATTATGGATCTGATAGAATGGGAGTTGTTGATACTAAAAACGGCAAAATTTTTACAATTGCTCAATGGTATCCTAGAATGTGCGTTTATGACGATGTATTAGGTTGGAATACAAGACCTTATTTGGGAGCAGGTGAATTTTATTTAGAATATGGTGATTTTGATGTGGCAATTACTGCTCCAGCAAGTCATATTGTGGTTTGTTCTGGTGATTTGCAAAATCCAACGGAAGTGTACACTGCAGAACAACAAAAACGTTGGGCAACAGCAAAAAACAGTGATAAAACAGTTATGATTCGTACTGCAGAAGAGGTTACTAACCCGTCTTCACGTCCAGCAGGAAAAAGCACCTTAACTTGGAAATTTAAAATTAAAAATGCTCGTGATGTTTCTTGGGCTTCTTCTGCGGCTTTTATTGTTGATGCTGCTAGAATTAATTTGCCAAGTGGTAAAAAATCAATTGCAATTTCTACTTATCCAATTGAAGCAGACGGACAAGCGGCTTGGGGTAGAGCTACAGAATATACTAAAACTTCAATAGAAAATTATTCTAAAAGATGGTTTGAATTTCCTTATCCAGCGGCTACCAATGTTGCAGGTAATGAAGGCGGAATGGAATATCCAGGGATTGTTTTTTGTGATTTTAAATCTAAAGGAGAAGAACTTTGGGGCGTAACAGATCACGAATTTGGCCACGGTTGGTATCCAATGATTGTGGGTTCAAATGAGCGTTTGTTTGCTTGGATGGATGAAGGTTTTAATACATTTATTAATGGAATTAGTTCTAAAGATTTTAACAATGGTGAGTATGAACAAAAAACACCAAATATGCACCAATCTTCAAGCATGTTGACTAATCCAGAAATGGAACCTGTTATGGCTGCCCCAGATAATTTAAAAGAAGCAAATCTTGGAATTTTAGCTTATTTCAAGCCTGGTTCTGGTTTAGATATGTTACGTAATCAAGTTCTTGGGCAAGATCGTTTTGATAAAGCATTCAGAACTTATACGGAACGATGGGCTTTTAAACATCCAATGCCAGATGATTTTTTTAGAACTATTGAAAATGTGGCAGGTGAAGATTTAGGATGGTTTTGGAGAAGTTGGTTTATGAATAATTGGAGTTTAGATCAAGGAATTGTAAAAGTTAAATATGATAAAGGTGACGCTAAAAACGGAGTTTTAATTACAGTTGAAAATCTTGATAAAATGGTAATGCCCCTTGTAGTCGAAATTAAAACCAAAAGTGGAGTTGTTTCTAGAAAATCGTTGCCCGTTGAAATTTGGCAAAGAAATAAAACTTGGACTTTTAAAGTAGATACTAAAGAAGAATTAGATACGGTTACATTAGACCCTGACAATGTTTTTCCTGACATTAATGATGAAAATAATGTTTGGACAGCTGCTAAAAATGGAGTAGAAAAAGCTGTTGGTCTTGACGGTTATGTTGGTGACTTCTCTAGTGTTAAAATTCCAATTAAAATTAATTTCACCGTTGAAGATGATAGTTTGGTTATTAATACCCAGGGACAACCATCGGTTCCATTGGAAGATAAAGGAAACGGAAAGTTTAGTATGGATCAAGCTGGATTATCTATTCAGTTTAATGCAGCTAAAGATGGTTTTACATTAAACGTTAGTGGTCAAAGTTTTGAATTTACTAAAGTTAAAAAACAGTAATTTAACTAGGCCTAAATACTCGATCGAGATTATTATATAAAAACAGATAAATTAAACAGTACCAAAAATTTTTGGTGCTGTTTTTTTTAAGATTTTATAATTAGTTTTTATTGCCGATATTTGAAAAACGATTTAACAATTAATATTGCATTATTTATATTTGGTCGAAAGGACTATATTAAAAAAAAATACTATTAAAGTTACGACAGAGACTTAATAAATGACAAAACATGAGTTTATTTAAAAATATTTTCGGTAGTTCGGAAGAACATATTTTAGTTTCAAAACTGAATTGGATTGCATTAACCGATTTAGGGCAATTGAATGAGATTGTAGAATTGTCAAATGAAAAACCGGTATTAATTTTTAAGCACAGTACACGATGCAGTATTAGTCGATTTGCATTGAAACAATTTGAAAATGATTATAATTTGGAAGATAAAATTTCACTTTGTTTTTTAGATTTACTAAACCATCGTAATGTTTCAAATGAAATAGCGATACAATTTGAAGTAGAACACCAATCTCCACAATTACTTTTAATTAGTAAAGGGAAATGTATTTATGATGCCTCTCACAGCAATATTACTGCAGAAGATTTGAATCGATTTTTATAAATATAGTTCAAAAATTGAGTTATTTTCTAACATACGGCGGTAAAAGTTTACTAGAAACTTCCCCAAAACCTATTCTAACGGAGCTGTTTTGACAATATCCTTTCATAATTACACTATCATTATCGTTTATGAATTTGCGTTCCGAACCATCATTTAATTTGATGGGCTTTTGGCCACCCCACGTTAATTCTAACATCGACCCAAAACTATCTTCTGTAGGTCCCGAAATAGTTCCTGAACCCATCATGTCTCCCGAATTTACACGACATCCATTTGAGGTATGATGTGTCAATTGTTGGCTCATAGACCAATACATATACTTAAAATTTGATTTCGACACCAAAGAAGGAGTTGAATTTTCAGGCTCAATATAGACTTCAAGATTAATATCATAGGCATGTTTTCCTTTTTGTTGTAAATATGGAAGCGGTGTAGGTTCCTGTTTTGGACCTTTAACCCTAAATGCTTCTAAAGCATCCATAGTTACAATCCAAGGTGAAATAGAAGAAGCAAAGTTTTTAGCTAAAAAAGGCCCTAATGGAACATATTCCCATTTTTGAATGTCTCGAGCACTCCAATCATTAAGAAGTACCATCCCAAAAATATAATCTTCTGCTTCATTAATTGGAATGTTCTCTCCCAATATATTGGCATCAGTTGTAATAAAAGCTGTTTCTAATTCAAAATCTACTAATCTGGAAGGACCAAAAACCGGAGTGTTTTCTCCATTTGGAAGGGTTTGACCCATAGGGCGGTGAATAGGAATTCCAGATGGGATAATGCTCGAACTTCTTCCATGATAACCGACTGGAATATGAAGCCAATTGGGTAACAATGCGTTGGCTGGATCACGAAACATTTTTCCAACATTAGTGGCATGTTCTTTACTGGAATAAAAATCCGTATAATCACCAATTTGAATGGGTAGTAGCATTTCAATTTCATTAATGCTGAAAATTATAATATCTCGATGTTCATTATTATCTCTTAATTTTGGATTATTTACATCAAATAAATCGGCTAAACGATTTCGTACCAATCGCCATGTTTTTTTCCCATCTGAAATAAAGTCATTCAGGGTATCTTGCATAAAGATGTCATCAGTGAGTTCTATTCCTTCAAAATATCCTAATTGCTGCAATGCTCCCATATCTATAGCACTATCACCAATTCGAGTTCCAATAGTTATTACATCCTCTTTAGTTAAAAAAACCCCGAACGGAATATTTTGAATTGGAAAATCACTATTTACTGGAACGTTTATCCATGATTTTCTATTTGAAAAGTTAGCTGTATTAGGCATATTATTTTGTTGATTTGTTGTTGAAAAAAATGTAATCAAATATATCATTTAGAATTTATTTGACAAACATATTTCGTAATTTTGAAAAGTTATAACAAAAAATCATAAATAATGCAACGCGACGAACAAATTTTCGATTTAATTCTTGACGAACAGGACAGACAAATACATGGAATAGAGCTAATTGCCTCTGAAAATTTTGTGAGTGACCAAGTAATGGAAGCGGCAGGTTCCTGTTTAACTAATAAATATGCAGAAGGATATCCAGGAAAACGATATTATGGTGGATGTGAGGTCGTAGATGTTGTTGAACAAATAGCAATAGATAGAGCCAAAGCGTTATTTGGAGCCGAATATGTGAATGTGCAACCGCATTCGGGTTCGCAAGCTAATACAGCAGTTTTTGCAGCTTGTTTGCATCCTGGGGATAAAATTTTAGGATTTGATTTATCTCATGGAGGTCATTTAACGCACGGGTCTCCAGTAAATTTTTCCGGAAAAATATATACTCCAAGTTTCTATGGAGTTGAGCAAGAAACGGGTCAATTTGATTATGATAAAATACAAGAAATTGCTACAAAAGAACAACCAAAATTAATTATTGCTGGAGCATCTGCTTATTGTCGTGATATGGATTTTAAGCGTTTTAGAGAAATTGCCGATAGTGTTGGAGCATTATTATTGGCTGATATTTCGCACCCAGCAGGATTAATTGCTAAAGGATTAATGAACGACCCAATTCCGCATTGTCATATTGTAACAACTACAACTCACAAAACGTTACGTGGACCTCGAGGCGGAATGATTATGATGGGTAAAGATTTTAAAAATCCATGGGGATTGACTACTCCAAAAGGTGAAGTTAGAATGATGTCGTCTTTAATGGATTTAGCAGTTTTCCCGGGTAATCAAGGGGGTCCGTTAATGCATATTATCGCAGCGAAAGCAGTTGCTTTTGGAGAATGTTTAACCGATGAATTTTTCAGATACGCCATGCAAGTTCAGAAAAATGCCAAAGCAATGGCAGAAGCATTTAACAGAAGAGGGTATCATTTAATTTCTGGAGGAACTGATAATCATATGATGTTGATAGATTTAAGAAATAAAAATATTACCGGTAAAGAGGCCGAAAATGCTTTAGTAAAAGCGGAAATTACCGTTAATAAAAACATGGTTCCATTTGATGATAAATCTCCTTTTGTTACTTCAGGAATTCGAGTTGGTACCCCAGCAATTACTACTCGAGGATTGTTAGAAGAAGATATGGAAGTAATAGTAAATCTAATTGATAAAGTGATAATGAATCATAAAGATGAATCTATAATTGAAGAGGTAGCTAACCAAGTTAATGAAATGATGAGTGAAAGAGCTATGTTTGTATTTTAATTATTTAATGAATCAAAATTAAAATATTTAGATTGTTCACATAAAAAAAACGTCTTGTAGTTAACAAGACGTTTTTTTTATGTGAACAATCTGTTTTAGTTGTTAAGCATAACCGGCATTACAAGCATTGTAACGGTTTCTCCATCATCAAGACCATCAACAGGGGTTAGGATTCCAGCACGATTAGGCATAGACATTTCCAATTGAATTTCGTCCGATTGTAAATTACTTAACATTTCTAATAAAAATCTTGAGTTAAAGCCTATTTGCATATCATCACCTTGGTAATCACAGGTCAACCTTTCCTCTGCTTTGTTTGAATAATCAATATCCTCTGCAGAAATATTTAATTCTGCACCCGCTATTTTCAAACGAATTTGATGGGTAGTTTTGTTAGAAAAAATAGCAACACGACGAACAGAACTGAAAAATTGTGTTCTATCAATCAATAATTTATTTGGGTTTTCTTTTGGAATAACCGCTTCATAATTTGGATATTTCCCATCAATTAATCTACAAGTCAATAGGTAATTTTCAAATGAGAACGTTGCATTTGCGTCATTATAATCAATTTTAACTTCAGCATCAGAAGCGCCTAAAATACTTTTTAAAATATTTAAAGGTTTCTTTGGCATAATAAAATCAGCTACTTGAGATGCTTTTACATCAGTTCGAGCATATTTTACTAATTTGTGGGCATCTGTTGCTACAAAAATCAATCCTTCCGGTGAAAATTGAAAGAAAACCCCAGACATAACAGGTCGCAAATCATCGTTTCCGGCAGCAAAAATGGTTTTGCTAATAGCGGTTGCTAATACTTCAGCAGGAACTAAGGTAGAGGATGAATCTTCTAATATAACTGACTTTGGAAATTCTTCTCCAGGTGCATAGGCAATCGCATATTTCCCCGAGTTTGAACTGATTTCTATTGTGCTGTTTTCTTCAACAGTGAAAGTCAAAGGTTGCTCTGGGAATGTTTTTAGAATGTCTAATAACAATTTTGCAGGAACAGCAACACTTCCTTTATCGGTAGATTCAATTTCTAATGTAGCCGACATCGTTGTTTCCAAATCAGAAGAAGAAACAGTTAATGATTTTTTATCGAGTTCAAATAAAAAGTTGTCTAGAATTGGTAATGTATTACTACTGTTAATAACACTACCTAAAACCTGTAGTTGTTTTAATAAATACGAGCTTGATACAATAAATTTCATCCGTAATTTTATTTAATTTTTTATTGGAAGATGCAATGGCTTATAAATATTTCTCAAAAACAAATCTTGTCTTGAGGCATTTCATCTTAAATTATTTTACAAATATATCTTAAAGAACTCAATTTTAAAAAGATATTTATTAACATTAGTTACTATATTTCCTTTTTCTCAAGAAACTAAAGCATAATCCAAACAGTATCAAAATTCCTATTGGAACTCCGACAGTTATAATTTGTGAAAAAGTATATTCTTCTGCTACCTTCTGAGTATCCAGAATAGGCAAGTCCACTTCTTTACTTCGGATGTTAATAAGTCCGTTGTCATCTAATAAATAATTCACACAATTCATCATGAATTCTTTGTTGGCATAGAGATTATTAGTCCATTTATCGAAACCTAATTCTAGTGGTTGAAAGTTCTTGTCCAGTTGATTTTTAATTACATCACCATCCGAAATGACAATCATTTTATTATCTTTTCCAATAGGATCGAAGCCACTTTCTTTAAACGGTAAAACTCTGTTTTGAAATACCGAATGAAATTTACCTTCCATTAAAACCGCCACCGGAAGATTTCCTTTTCCTGTAAATTCTTTTTGGTCTGGTCGTTCGTCCACCATTTTTAATTTTACTTCGGTAGGAGTTCCAACCGATTTTGAATAAGGGGAGCTATGCAATAAAACGGTTTTTTTTATATCGTTTTTCAGCACTTCAATCGGATTGGTAAATTCAAATTTAATTCCATCTAAGTTAGTAACTATCGGACTCATTTTTGATTTTTCAGCAGTCTCTACTGGATATATCATTGGAGAAAATAACCAAGGAAATTTGGTATATTGTGTAGCACTTCCTTGTTGCCCAGTAGCCAACGAAATAGGGGTAGCCATAACATCTTTTATTAAGTCAGGTTGGATACGTACACCATATTTAAAAAACATGTCGTTCAAATTCAAATCTCTAGGGTAAGCGAGATTCTCACCAGTTTCCATCAAACTGTCCATTTCCATATTTACTTGATCAACGAGCCAAAGCGTTTTTCCACCATTAATTATAAACTGGTCAAGTACTTCTTTTTCTTCATCAGTAAACGTCTGCGTTGGTTTTGCAATCACGATTAAATCATATTTTTTTAGCGCTTGTAAAGTATTATTTGGATCTTTGGCAACTGAATCTAAGGTAAAAGGTCCGATATAATAATTCTCCCGAACGGACTTTAAAAAATCGGCTATACTTCGGTCCTCCAATTCACCGTTTCCTTTAATAATTGCAATTTTTTTCTCACGTGTTTTCGAAACCGTATGGAATGCGTTGGCAAAAGCATATTCTAAATGTTGTACTGAACTTACTACTTTTTGTGCCGTTGATGCGCCCATCATGTTTTTTAACAATGGAACTTTGGTGCTTTTGTTTCCGTAAGTTACTACTGCCCAAGGAAAAACAACTTCTTGCGTTTGTTTTCCTTTTTCATCCATAGTAACATTTAAAGGTGTTAAACCTCTTTCATAAAAGGATTGCATAATCTTTTCACGTTCCTCATCTTTTTCTAATGGATTAACAAATTGAAAAATAATATTTGGGTTATACGCTTTAAATTCCTCTAATAATTGTTGGGTTTCTGTTTGTAATTTTTTGAATTCTCCTGGAAAATTTCCTTCCAAAAAAACATCAACATACATTGGTTCTTTTACTTCTTTTATAATTGTTATAGAAGCTTCGGAAAGCGTATAACGTTGGTCAGCAGTTAAATCAAATCTTTTGAAAAAGAAATTTCCTGCAAAATTCAAAACCATCAAAATCCCAATGATAGTAAGTAGATTTTTTAAATTGGCTTTCTTATTTTCCATTACGATTTAAACGATTTTAATTTATAAACTGTCAGCGATAAAAATACTAGGGCAACACTCACAAAATACGTGACATCACGCGTGTCAATGACTCCTCGACCCATACTTTTAAAATGATAATCCATTCCGAAAAAGGAAATTAATTCTTGCCAATCCTTAAATTGTGACGCCACACCATGAAATCCAAAATACAGAACAAAACACAAGAAAACGGAAACGATAAAAGCTACTATTTGATTTTCTGATAATGTTGAAGTAAAGATTCCTACAGCAGTGTAACTGGCAATTAAAAATAATAAGCCGAAATAAGAACCCATCGTGCTTCCCATATCGATATTGCCTTCGGGTATTCCTAATCTATAAATCACATAAACATAAATGAATGTTGGAATAATTGCTAATATTATTAATAGAAAAGCTCCGAAGAATTTTCCAATAACAATTTCCCAAATAGAAATTGGTTTAGTCAATAATAATTCGATTGTTCCTTGTTTCTTTTCATCCGAAAAACTCCGCATTGTTACCGCTGGAATTAAAAAAATTAAAATCCATGGAGCGATGGTGAAAAAAGGCGATAAATCGGCAAAACCGCTATTTAAAATGTTATATTCTCCTTCAAAAACCCAAAGAAATAAACCATTGAGTAAAAGAAAAATGGCGATAACTAAATACCCAATTGGTGAGCCAAAAAAGGATTTTATTTCTCTTATTAGTATTGATTTCATATTTTTTTTGTCTTTTGTCCTTTGTCTGATGTTTGTTGTCTATTTTTAAAACGGATAACTGATAACTAATAACTGACAATTATTCTAAACTCACTAATTTACTAACACTCCATGCTTCGGGTTTGTCATTGAATAATTTTTTGGTAAATGTCCATACTTCATCAAATAAAGCCGATTTTCTATAATTTTCTAAATCATCTTTGGTTTCCCAATAACTATAAGTAAAGAAAATACACGGATTTATTATGTCTTGATACAATTCTAATAAACGATTTCCGGGTGCATTTCGTATATGATTTTTCATTAATTCAAAATTTTCCAGAAAAACCGGAATATTTTCTTTGTGAAACGATAATTTTACTATTCTAACCAACATGATTTAATTATTAAAATTAATCATTACAAAATCCCGATACCGCAATCCTAGAAGAGAAGATGCCGAGCCCGTTTTTGGATTACTTTTGTAAATCCCGATTTCAAGAAACTCTGCTTCATTAAAAATGGCTAAATGTTTCCCTGCGGTGGTTGAAGAATTTTTATCTGCAACTTCAATATCAGAATATTTACTAAAAATTGTTTTTACTTTTCTGCTTTTAAAAGTTACCTCATAGGGTCTTCCTTTAGCGATTTCGGCAAATGTTTTTTTAGAAATATTGGTAACAGCATTTCCAAAATGATCAATATAAACTACATATCCTTTAATCGAATTCAAATCGGAAGCAATCACTGGTTGTAATTCGGTAACTTCTTTCAATTGTTTAATCTCTTTACCAATTACATTTAGCGAACCGCCTTTGGCAATATGAATGGCAACTGTTACAAAAACATCCATATCTGTAGCTTCTGGTAATAATCGGTCATGAATATTGATTGTAACTATTTTTTGAGGTTTAATTTTTTGAATCAACATGCTCAAAATTCCATTATCAGCAGCGATAAAAAAATGATTATTCCATTCTATAGCAATATGCTGATTATTTTCTTTTAATTCAATATCGATGCCTATAATGTGAACGGTTCCTTTTGGGAAGTTATTAAAGGCAGCATCAATTATATAACTTGCTTCACTGATGTTGAAAGCATCAACATTGTGCGAAATGTCAACTATCACAGCTTCTTTATGTTGCGATAAAATTTTCCCCTTCAAAGCGCCAACAAAGTGGTCTTTAAGTCCGTAATCGGTAGTAAGGGTAATTATTGACATAAAATTGTTTATAACTAAATGCGAATTGTATCGGTCTAATTCTTAAATTTGAAATGATTGCAAAGTTACTAATAATTAGTAAAAAAATAATTAAAAAACTCATCCATTTGAACGAACGTATCATTGAATTACACGACATCGCTCCTAAAGAATTTTGGGGAGCACAAGACACTCATCTTGAAACGATTAAAAAGTACTATCCGAAGTTGAAAATTGTTGCGCGTGGCACAACACTCAAGGCATTTGGCGAAAAAGCAGAATTGGATGAATTTGAAAACCGATTCAATAGATTGATGCTTCATTTTACGCGATACAACAATATAGATTCCAATGTTATTGAACGCGTAATTCAAAGTAATTCACAAGAAGAACAGCGCATGCCTGACCAGGATAAGATTTTGGTTCATGGAATTGGAGGGAAATTGATTAAAGCAATGACGCCAAACCAGCATAAATTGGTTGAGGCAGTTTTTAAAAATGATATGGTTTTTGCAGTGGGACCAGCCGGAACTGGTAAAACGTATACCGGAGTTGCTCTTGCAGTAAAAGCATTGAAAGAAAAACAAGTCAAGCGAATTGTATTAACTCGTCCAGCGGTTGAAGCCGGAGAAAATTTAGGATTTCTTCCAGGGGATATGAAAGAAAAACTAGATCCTTACATGCAACCTTTGTATGATGCTTTACGCGATATGTTACCTCCTCAAACGCTTGAAGATTATATTCTGAAAGGAATTATTCAAATAGCCCCTTTGGCTTTTATGCGCGGACGAACATTGGATAATGCTTTTGTGATTTTGGATGAAGCGCAAAATACTACTCATTCGCAAATGAAAATGTTTTTGACTCGTATGGGTAAAAATGCTAAGTTTATTATTACGGGCGACCCAGGACAAGTAGATTTACCAAGAAGAACTATCTCAGGATTGAAAGAAGCCATTTTGGTTTTGAAAGATATAGAAGGAATCGGAATAATCTACCTTGATGACAAAGATATTGTTAGACATCGATTGGTTAAAAAGGTTATTGATGCCTACAAACAGATTGAAAATAATGATTAATTTTTAATTAGATATTTAGATTTTAAAATTTTAAATTAAACTAATGAAAGAATACTTCAAATACGCCAATGGCTTTGTAAACATAAACGACGAAAATTTATTTTTGACTAATTCGGGTAATTGGTCTGAAACTAAAGAATTATTGGAGAAATCGTCAAAATCAATAAAAAAAAACAACTATAAAAGTCTTAAAATTTATATTTTTCTTTTTATAATTTTTTGTTTAGTTGCATTGATACTTTCAAAATCTAAATCAGGTTCAATTCCGTTTAGTATTATTTTATTAGGTCTTGGAGTATTTGCATATATGAAACGGGAAATTGGAAATCGATATAAAATTCCGATATCAAAAATTAGAAGCATTTCAATTGTTGATAATTCTGTTAAAATTGTTTTTTTTAATGAAAATAAAACAGAAGATTGGGAGGAAATAAATGCAATTGAAGCTAAAGGATTTGCGGTTTTAGAAAATTTAAAACTTCAAATTAAAGGAAATTACATCCAATAATAATTTTACAAATTTTGGTCATTCTTTGGTTTTGGTTTTAAAAAACTTTAGATTTGAAAACAATAAAACACCAATAATATCAAAACTATACTTATAACGGGTGCATCTAGTGGCCTCGGAAAAGAAATTGCAATTTATTTTTCTAAAAAAGGTTGGAGTGTTATTGCAACAATGATTTGCATTAAAGAAGCTACTGTTTTTGAAGGATATCCAAATATTAAAACTTACGAGCTTGATGTAACTTCATTAGAAAGTATTGATAAAGCAAAAGAGGCAATTTTAAATGATTACAAATCTATAGATGTGGTTGTTAACAATGCTGGTGTTGGTTACCGTAGTTTTGTAGAATTATCTGAAGATGATAAAATTGATGCTATCGTTAAAATCAATTGGCTTGGTGTTGTTAAAGTTTGCCGAGCTTTTATTCCGTGTTTTCGTCAACAAAACAAAGGTCAATTTATCAATATAACCTCTATTGCGGGTCTAGTAAATTTGCCATTAGGCAGTTTTTATCATCCCACAAAACAAGCTGTAGAAAGCTTTTCTGAATGTATGGCTTATGAATTATCTGATTTTAATATTAGTGTGGCCACAGTACAATTCGGAAATGTACCTTCTAATTTTCAAAAAAATGTAACTAAAAGTCAGGAATCGACTATCGATTCTTACAACAAAATGATGAAATGTGTTGACAGAATTATGAGTAGAAAAACATCTGAAAACCATAATTTATCAATTTCAATTCTTGAAAAAATATATAAAATTGCAGAAAATCCATCAAAAGGATTTCAGAAATACGCTATCGGATTTGATGCTAAATTAATGAAAAATATCAGGAGATTTCTCGGATATAGGTTGTTTGATAGACTAATAAAAAGATACGTTTTAAGCCAATAAAAAAATTGTATTTGTGTTGAAAACAAACTATTTTTGCCAAATACAACAATACAATTACTATAATGAATACAATAACTACAACTAATTTTAATTTTCCCAATCAAAAATCTGTTTATCGAGGAAAAGTACGAGAAGTATATAACATCAACGATGAACTTTTAGTTATGGTTGCCACCGATAGACTGTCTGCGTTTGATGTGGTATTGCCAAAAGGAATTCCTTACAAAGGTCAAATTCTAAATCAAATAGCTACCAAATTTATGGAGCTTACACAAGATATTGTCCCTAATTGGTTAATGGCATCACCAGATCCAAATGTGGCTGTCGGGCATTTATGCGAACCTTTTAAAGTCGAAATGGTCATTCGAGGATATTTATCGGGTCATGCGGCTCGCGAATATGCTCTTGGGAAACGATTGATTTGTGGTGTCATTATGGAGGAAGGTTTAAAAGAAAATGATAAATTTACTACGCCAATAATCACTTCAACTACCAAAGCAGATAACGGTTCACACGACGAAGATATTTCTCGTGAAGCCATTTTAGCGAAAGGAATTGTAACTGAAAAAGATTATTTGATTTTAGAACAATATACCCGTGCTTTGTATCAACGAGGAACCGAAATTGCTGCCAACCGCGGATTAATTTTAGTAGATACTAAATACGAATTTGGAAAAACTAAAGAAGGTGAAATTGTGCTTATTGATGAAATTCACACTCCCGATTCTTCACGCTATTTTTATTTAGATAGATATCAAGAACGTCAAGATAATAATGAAGAACAAAAGCAATTGTCTAAAGAATTTGTGCGTCGATGGTTAATTGAAAATGGATTTCAAGGTAAAGATGGTCAGCAAATTCCGAACATGACTGATGAATATATTGAATCGGTTTCAGAACGTTATATTGAATTGTTTGAAAATATATTGGGGGACAAATTTGTTAAAGCCGATATTTCTAAAATAAATGAACGAATAGAAAACAATGTTTTAGAATATTTGAGAAACAGGTAAGTTAAAGAAAGTCCCAAAGCAATTTAGTTTTGGGACTTTTTCATCTTAGTTAAAGTAGGAGAAGTTGTGATTATCTTCTATTTTCAATAAACTTTCGTATATCAATTTGATTACATTTTCAACGTCTTCACGGTGCACCATTTCCACTGTGGTATGCATGTATCTTAAAGAAAGCGAAATTAATGCTGAGGCAACGCCACCATTACTGTAAGCAAAAGCATCTGTGTCGGTACCAGTTACTCTTGAGGTTGCGTGACGCTGAAACGGAATTTTATTTTCTTCTGCAGTTGTAACAATCAATTCACGAAGAATATTTTGAGTCGCCGGTGCATAGGCAATTACAGGTCCTTTACCCATTTGTAAATCGCCTTCAATTTTTTTATCAATCATTGGAGTAGTAGTATCGTGGCAAACATCAGTAACTATAGCTACATTTGGTTTTATGGTTTGTGTTATCATTTCTGCGCCGCGAAGTCCAATTTCTTCCTGTACCGAATTAACTATGTATAAACCAAAAGGCAATTTTTTTTTATTTTCTTTAAGTAGCCTTGCTACTTCTGCAATCATAAAACCACCCATTCTATTATCTATGGCTCTACAAACAAATTTATTTTCATTCAAAATCATGAACTCATCCGGATAGGTAATTACACACCCCACATGCACACCAAGCGCTTCTACTTCTTCTTTTGTAGCACATCCGCAATCAATAAAAATATTGTGAATCGTTGCTGCTTCTTCTTTTCCGCGATTTCTTGTATGGATAGCCGGCCACCCAAAAACGCCTTTAACAATTCCCTTTTTTGTATGAATGTTTACTCGCTTTGAAGGAGCAATTTGATGATCAGCACCCCCATTTCGTATTACATAAATTAGTCCATTATCGGTAATATAATTAACATACCAAGAAATTTCATCCGAATGGCCTTCAATTACCACTCGAAATTTAGCATCAGGATTGATTACCCCAACTGCACTTCCATAGGTGTCTGTGATAAAAGTGTCAACATAAGGTTTTAAATAATTCATCCATATTTTTTGACCATTGGCTTCATAACCTGTAGGAGAGGGATTGTTTAAATATTTTTCTAAAAATGAAATCGATGATTTTGTAAGTATTGATTTTGTTGCCATATTTTTTTTTGCTAAATTATAAATTTGGCATTACACTTGTTAAGGATATTCTATATTTTTACACTAAATTTATTAGCAATGCCAAAGTACACTATTTTAGTTTTAGTTTTTTTTATAACGCTATCTTCATTCGGACAGGTTATTACAGATTCTCAAAGTGATAAAGAAATCGAATTAAAAGAATTGGATACCATAAAAATGGATACAACTTTGTTAGAAGAAGTAGTTATTTCCAAAGTAAAGTTAGATCCTGAAGCACAAAAACAATTTCTTCTGCTTCAAAACAGGGTTTATAAGGTGTATCCTTTTGCTAAAATTGCATCCGATAGACTTTCGTTGCTGAACAATAACATGAACAAATTAAAATCCAAAAAAGAAAAAAGGATGTATTTTAAAATTGTGGAAGATTTTATGGATAATGAATTCAAAGAAAAATTAAAAAAACTATCGCGCAAACAAGGACAGATATTAGTCAAGTTAATTTATCGACAAACCGGAGTCTCAACTTTTGATTTAATTAAAGACTATAAAAGTGGTTGGAAAGCATTTTGGTCCAACAATGCAGCCCGCCTTTTTGATATCAACCTAAAAGAAAAATACCAACCTTTTGAAAATAACGAAGACTTTTTAATAGAAACTATATTGTTTAGGGCTTTTTCCAATGGTCGTTTAGTTGAACAAAAAGCAGTATTTCCAGCAGATATAGACGAGCTAAACACCTATTGGGAAAATTTAGCAAAACAATTGAATAAAAAATAATGCGTCGCGAAATTTCTTTTCATTTTCTCTCTTTTTTTTATTATATAGGTTTTGGATTAATAGGTTGTATTTGTTAAGATTTATGGAATATAGTTGATTATTTGACTACAAATTTCTTTTAAGCAAAAAAACTTTATGAAACAAACTACAGAATGTCAATGTTTTAAAAAATACTTTTAAAAAAGGTTTTTAAAAGATTTGCAAGG